>CAVVDY010000016.1:0-153944 GCA_963747055.1 uncultured Acidobacteriaceae bacterium
TCCTCGTAAAATTTGCCGCGCCCCTCGACACCAAACGACTCCGCCATGGTGATCTGCACGCTGTGCACGTAGTTGCGGTTCCAGATCGGCTCGAGAAAGCTATTGGCAAAGCGGAAGATCAGCAGGTTTTCCACCGCCTCTTTTCCCAGATAGTGATCAATGCGGTAGATGCAGTCTTCCGGAAAGACCTGGTGGAGCGTCTCGTTGAGCTTGCGTGCGGTGATCAGGTCGCGCCCAAACGGCTTTTCGACAATGACCCGGGCATTCTTGGCAGCCCCGGACTTCCCCAGCCCCTGCACCACCACGGGAAACATGCTCGGCGGAATCGCCAGATAGTGGGTGGGCAGTTGGGCATCGCCCAACTTGGTGCGAATCGCCTGGTAGGTCTTCTCGTCCTTGTAGTCGCCGTCGATGTATTGCAGCAGTTCGCACAGCTTCTTGAAGGCGTCATCGTCCACCGCACCGCCGGCCTTCATGATGCTGTCTCTGGCGCGGTCGTGGAGCTGCTCGACCGTCCAGCCTGACTTCGCCACGCCAATCACGGGCACGTCCAGGGCGTTCCGCCTCACCATGTTGTGCAGCGACGGGAAGATCTTCTTGTAGGCGAGGTCTCCTGTGGCGCCAAAGAAGACCAATGCGTCGGACAATTGATGAGACATGCGCTCCCCTTGTATGACGATGACGAGATGTAGTTTTTGCTCGGGGAACAGTGTATCCGCACAGCCAGCCCCGTGGGTAGTCTGCACCCCGGGCGTGAAAGCACGGTTACAACAAGAAGCCGGCGGTTTCACTTGTCAGCCGCCACCTCGAAACGCAACTGGAACTCTCTCCAAGGCTGCACTCCGATCGGTGGCTCTCTTTTCTGCCTTTCCGCGTTTGTCCGCGTCAATCCGCGGTTGCTGGACTGAACGCTGATAGCTAATAGCTGGTGGCTGGCAGCTTTCTTCTCGATTACGATGAATAGGTCCATGCTCTCACCTTCACCTCTGCCGCACACCAGCGAACGCGTGCTGGAGTTCGATGAGTTTCGCCAGATGCTCGCGGGCTACACCGCATCGCCGCTGGGACGCGAGCGCGTACTGGCGCTCGCTCCGGCACAGGAGCGCGCTTGGATCGAGCGGCAGCAGCGGCTCACCCAGGAGCTAAGCGGATACCTGCGCACCGGCGGCAGCTTCGACTTTCACGGGCTGCTCGATCCGGGCCTGCTGATCGACAAGTCGCGCATCGGTGGCGCGGTGTTGGAACTGTCCGAGGTTCGCGAGGTCCTTTTGCTCGCCGACCGCGCGGCCGAGTGGCGCGAGATCGCCTTGCATCCCACGGTGCACATCAAAGACAATTGGCACGAAGTGACCGCGCTCTCGCAGGAGCTGGTCGACTTCGCTCCGCTGCTCCGTTACTTTGGCAACAAGATTCTGCCCGACGGCACACTCGACGACCGCGCTTCTCCTGAACTTGCCCGCATCCGGCGTGAAATCGAAAAACAGAAGCGCTCCATTCAGGAGTCGCTGCGCTCTTATCTACGCCGTCTTTCCGAAGGCGGTGCGGTGCAGGATGAGCTGGTCACCATTCGCGGCGACCGCTTCGTCATCCCGGTAAAGACCGAGCAGCGCCGGCGCGTGCAGGGTGTGGCGCACGGGGCCTCCTCCAGCGGGCAGACTGTCTTCATGGAGCCGCTGGAGACCATTGAGCAGAACAACGAGCTGGTGCGGCTCAACGAAGAAGAGGTGGCCGAGATCCACCGCATTCTGCTCGAGATGACTCGCCGCATCGGCGAGTATGCTGACTCGCTCGCGGCTGCGGTGGACATCATGAGCGAACTGGAACTCCAGTTTGCCAAGGCGCGCTTCGCGCAGGAGTATGACTGCGTTGCCGTGAGCTTTCTGGAAGCACCGGACCAGGCGGAAGCAGCCGACGAGCGCGATTCGCTCATCCTCCTCAAGGCCCGCCATCCGCTGCTGGAGCGGACCCTCAAGCCCAAGGGTGGCGCCGTGGTGCCCATAACCGTCGAGATCGATGGCCAGCATCGCCAGGTCGTTATCAGCGGCCCGAACACCGGCGGCAAGACCGTCGCCTTGAAGACCATCGGATTGCTGGCCTTGATGGCCCAGGCCGGCGTGCCCGTACCCGCCGAGCGCGCGGAGCTGCCGATCCTTGACGGCGTCTTTGCCGACATCGGCGACTACCAGTCGATTGAGCAGAACCTGTCGACGTTCTCAGCGCACGTTACCAACATCAATCGCATCTCGCAGCAAACGACGGCGCACTCGCTGGTGCTGCTCGATGAGCTGGGCTCAGCCACCGATCCGGAAGAAGGCGCCGCCCTGGCAGTCGCCATTGCCGATTACTTCCGTGGCCGCGGATGCCTGAGCATCGTCTCGACTCACCACACTGCGCTGAAGGTCTACGCCGCGAACACTCCGGGCGTCCTGAATGCTGCGGTCGGCTTTGACGAGCGCACTCTGGCCCCAACCTACGAGCTGCGTATGGGCGTGCCGGGCGCGTCGGCGGGCATTAACATCGCCCAGAAGATCGGCCTGCAGGACAAAATCGTCGCCGGTGCGCGTCAGCGGCTCACCTCGCAGGCGCAGGATGTGGCGCGCTTTCTCGACCAGCTGCACTCCGACCTGCGCGAGATCGACCATGAACGCGTCGAGCTTCGCAATCGCGAGCAGGAGCTGGCCCGCGAGCGCCATCACCTTACCGCCGAAGGCAAGAAGGAACAGCGCGAGAAGGTCCGCGAGCTTGAGAAAAAGCTGGAGAGCGTCCTGCGCGACTTCGAATATCGTGCGCGGGAGACGGTGAACGCCGTGCAGGACCGTGCCCAGGCATTGAAGCTGTCGAAGGACGCCGAGCGCCGCATCGCCAAAATGCGGCGTGAGTTCCGCGAGCAGTTCGATTCGACGGTCGTCGCTCACACCACCGGCTCCGATGCCGGTGACCGTCATGCCGCTCCCCATGTGGTGCAACAGGTCTCAGTCGGCGACACCGTGCGGCTCAAGTCGCTGGGGCGTGACGGCAAGGTGACGCGCCATTTCGACGACGACTCCTTCGAAGTAGCGGTCGGTCCGATGAAGATGAAAGTTGCGCGCGATGACATAGCCGACGTCGTGGTGCGGGTCGGCGCCGATCCGGTATCGGCGGCCCGTGCGAGGGGCATCAATGTGGCGCTCGCGCACGAGGACGAGAGTGTACCGACCGAGATCAACGTCATTGGGCAAAACGTGGACGATGCCACCAGCGCAGTGGAAAAGTTCGTCGATCGCGCATTTCTTGCCGGCGCCATCCGCGTGCGCGTCGTGCACGGCAGCGGCATGGGCATCCTGCGCAAGGCGATCCGCCAGTTCCTGCAACAGCATCCCCACGTTGCCGCGGTCTCCGAGCCCCCGCAAAACGAAGGAGGCGCTGGGGCCACGGTGGTGGAACTGCGGACCTAGCGGGCTCTTGGCCATTGGCTTTTGGCTCTTCGCCTTTCGCCAGACGGCAATGCTTAGGGTTGAAGCCCGGATTATTCTGGCGAACAGCCACAAGCGAATGGCGAACAGCGCCTTTCCTTGCGCTGCTAACCGCCGCTCTCTACACTTGATGCAAACATGAGCAAGCTCTCCCAAACCCTCGGCGGCTACCTGTGGTGGACCTCTCCCCGCGGCAGCGTGCGCTACGACATCATGGTCACGCTGATCCTGGCCTTCATCTTTCTGGCGCCGCTGGCGGTCAATTTCGGCGACAAGCCGGCCGTGCGCTCGCCGCATCAAACCGAAGTGGTCGTCAGGCCGCAAGGCAGAGGGTTCGTGTACAAAGTGGACGCGGACGCGGTGCAGACAGGAAGCGACCAGGAGATCCGGCAATCGCTGTTGCGCGTGCTGGAACCCATCTCCGGAGAGCTGACCATCGACCGCTATCAGCCGGTGCGCGACGGCAAGAAGAAAATTGTCGCCTACCAGGTTTGGGCCCATCGCTGATCGCTGCCATTTTTTACCCGAGTGCAACCTGGACCGCACGGCCGTGTTAACTTCTCAAGTAATGCGAATGAAGCACAAACTCGCTATCGCCGTTGTTGGACTGCTGCTGACGTCGGCAGCGCAAGCACAGAATCTGGATGCCATTCTGAGCTCGATGGACCGCGCTGCGGCCAACTTCCGCTCGGCCCAAACCGATTTTGTCTGGGACCAGTATCAGAAAGTCGTTGACGAGCACGATCTGCAGAAGGGCATGATGTACTTCCGCCGCCAGGGCGACGACGTGCAGATGGCCGCCGACATCACTTCACCCGACCGGAAGTACGTGCTCTTCACCGGCGGCATCGTGAAGGTCTATGTCCCCAAGGTCGATCAGGTGACCGAGTATGACGCGGGCAAGAACAAGGCCGACTTCGAGACCTTTCTCGTGCTCGGCTTCGGCGGCAGCGGCAAGGACTTGGAGAAGTCCTTCGATGTGAAGTTCGACGGAATGGAAGAAGTCCAGGGCGTGAACACCGGCAAGCTGGAGCTGACGCCCAAGTCGCAGAAGGTCCGCAACATGTTCTCCACCATCACGCTGTGGATCGATCCCACCCGCGGCGTGAGCCTCCAGCAGAGGTTCCAGGAGCCCTCCGGCGATTACCGCCTGGCCAACTACAGCGACATCCAGCTCAACAAGAAGATCAACGGCGAGTACTTCAAGCTGAAGACCAACAGCAAGACGAAGTACGTCCGGCCGAACGGGTAAGGAGCTCTCAGCTCTCAGCTATCAGCAGTCAGTTAGATCACTTCTGCTTGTCATCATGAGCGAAGCGAAGGATCTGCTTCAGGCCTAGACTCAAGCAGGTAGCTGGGGGACCGGGGCTGGATCCTTCCTTCTCAGATCCTCATCGGCATCACGACGTAGCGGTACTTGAAGCCGTCGTCGCCCTCCTCGGGGCGCATCTGGCCGGCGGACTGGGCGTCCTTGAACTCCAGCCGCACATCGCCCGCGCTTGAGGCCTTCAGGAAGTCGATCAGGTACTCCGAGTTGAAGCCGATGGTCATGGGATCAGCGGTGTAGGCGGTTTCGATTGAGTCTTCCGACTCTCCGGCATCGGTCGAGGACGACGAAATCTTAATCTCGTTCTTGTCCAGCTTCAGCCGGATCGCGCGCGAGCGCTCATCAGCGAACTGCGCCACCCGTTGCAGCGCCGTGTTCAACTCATCCCCGTGTACGATGACCGACTTCGTGTTCTCGCGCGGCAGTACGGCTTCGTAGTTGGGGAACTGCCCGGTCAACTGGCGCGAGGTTAGCAGCCGCTCGCCGATGCGGAAGAACAGTGTCGACTCGTCCTTGGCAAAGTCGATGAAGTCCACTTCGCTGTTTTGCAGCAGCGAATACAGTTCGCTCATGGCCTTCTTGGGGATGAGTGTCTTGTTCTCGCCCGTGACGTCAAACTGCTCGCCCGTCTTCTCGATGTGCGCCAGGCGATGGCCATCCGTCGCCACCATGGTGATCGATTCCGCCTTCAGCACCATCAGGCCGCCGTTCAGCGTGTAACGTGATTCTTCGTTCGAGATGGCGAAGATCGTCCGGCCAATCATGCTGCGCAGCGTCTGTGCCGGAACCTTCAGCACACCCGACGCCGGGAACGCCGGCAGTCCCGGAAAATTCGCCCGCGCCATGCCGACCATCTTGGTGTTCGAGCGGCCGGAACGGATGTTGACCCAGTGGTTCTCCAGCAGCTTGATCGAGATATCGCCGTCTGGCAACAGTTTGACGTAATCGTAGAGCTTGCGCGCAGGAATGGTGCAGGCGCCTTCCTTCTTCACCTTGGCGGCGCACGAGGTGCGCAGGCTCAGGTCGAGATCGGTGGCGGTGATGCTCAGCCGGTTATCAGCGGCTTCGAACAGAAAGTTCGACAGGATGGGAATCGTGGTTTTGCGCTCGACCACTCCCTGCGTGGCCGTCAGTTCTTTCAGCAACTCAAATTTGCTTACGCTGATTTCCATCGCCGTTCCCTGAACCGCTCCTGTAGCTTCGGCAGCCATCATTCTCCCCTTTGGGAAGTCGTTGCTCTCCGCGAGTGGGTTCTGCAACGGCGTTGCACCGTTCAACTCGCGTTTCAGCCCGCGACTACGCTTTTCCTTATATCAAATAAGAATCTAATAAAACAGTAGTAACCGTAGACACACCGGAAAAGTGGAAAACAGAAGCCAAACCGCATCCATACACGGTCTCCGCGGCTCAAGCCTGCGGATAAGCCGCCTCTTCGTTCTGCCGCTCTTGTGCCAGACACTGCCGAATTCGAGATTCAGCCGGGATCTTCCAAGCGATTCACAAACTGTCCACAGCAGGCAGGAAGGAAAAGTTCGCCCTAAACTGAAAAACCGCGCTAGCGCGCGGTTTCATGCACCCAAAGCCTCGGTGAGTTTGTTCAGCAGCCTGTTCAAATCTTTGTCGGTCTTGCGCGCTTCTTCGATCTTCTCGACCGAGTGCAGCACCGTGGTGTGGTGCTTGCCGCCAAACTGGCGTCCAATCTCCGGCAGGGAAGCGTCGGTCAGGTGCTTGGCCAGGAACATGGCGATCTGCCGCGGGTAGACGATCACGCGCGAATTGTTCTTGGCTTTGATTTCCGCCGGCCGCAGACCGAATTGCTCGGATACCATCTTCTGAATTGAGTCGATCGTAATCTTCTTTGCTTGCGAGTCGATGACGTTCTTGAGCACTTCCTGCGCCGTCTGCAGGTTCAACTCGCCGCCGGTGAGCGAGAAGTAGGCGGTCAGGCGAATCAGCGCGCCCTCCAGTTCGCGCACGTTGCTGCGCATATTAGACGCGATATACAGCGCAACGTCCGTCGGCAGATGAACGTGTTCGGTTTCGGCTTTTTTCTGCAGGATGGCGACCTTGGTCTCCAAGTCGGGCGGCTGAATGTCGGCAATCAGCCCCCACTCAAATCGGCTGCGCAGCCGGTCCTCGATCTCCGCCAGCTCCTTGGGAGGTCGGTCGCTGGCGATCACGATCTGCCGCAGCGACTCATGCAGCGCATTGAAGGTGTGAAAGAACTCCTCCTGGGTGCGCTCCTTGTGAACCAGGAACTGGATGTCGTCGATCAGCAGAACGTCGATGTTGCGGTACTTTTCTCGGAAGCTGGTCATCCGGTTGTAGCGCAGCGCGTTGATCATGTCGTTGGTGAACTTCTCGCTGGATACATAGCAGATGGCCAACTCCGGCTGGCGCCGCTTGACATCGTGCCCGATCGCCTGCATCAGGTGGGTTTTGCCCATCCCCACTCCCCCGTACAGGAACAGCGGGTTGTAGGCTTTCGAAGGCCGTTCCGCCACGGCGCGCGCGGCCGCGTGAGCAAACTGGTTGCCTGCGCCGATGACAAATCCGTCGAACGTATATTTGGGATTCAATTGTGCCGCTCCATCCCAATCGAAACGTTGTTGCCGGACAATCCCTGGCGCTGGAACCTCGGGCCCGTTCTCGTCGTGGGCGTCTTCGCTGCCGGCCTTCTGCGCCGCGTTCTGTTTTGCCTGATCGGTGACGAACTCGACGTCCTGGAATTCCAGCCCCAGATCGTCGATCGCCTCATTGATCAGGTCGCTGTACCTGTCCCCGATGTTGTGACAGAAGTCGGGGTTAGGCACGCGCACGAACAGGACGGAGCCCTGCGAATGGCTGAAACGGGTGGGCTTGAGCCAGGTTTCGTAAGAGCTGCGGTTAACTTTCTTTTCCAGTGCGTCGAGCACACGCACCCACGGATTGGGAGTCAGCGTTCCGATAGAAGCCATAGCAGCAAAAAGAGAGGCTCACAGCCTCTGACCGATCGAAGTTAAAGTAAAGTTCAGTGGGAACAGGGCCGAACACGATGCCACAGTGCGTAGTCCGTCACACAACTCAGGCCAAATAAAAAGATCCGCCACCAAGCAGGGCTGCCTGATTTGCAACCAGCACGTTGTTTCGCGCTGTCGATTGTCTGTGGCTGCATGGGATACTAGCACGAAAAAAAAAGTCTGCAATAGGGGTGTGCACCAATGCGAATGCATTGCGCGAGCGAATGATTGATTTCGGGAAAGTTACTGTGCAAATTTTTTTTTTCAGCATGCTGCGATTGCCGCACTCACAGTGCAGGTCACCGCTCAGGGTTACCCGCAATATTATCCGTAACGTGCCTCGCAGCTAAGCGAAGCGGATGAATAGCGATCAAGCCGGAGGCTTTATTAAGAGCATCCGCGTTTTCTTGGAGTCTCCTCCGACAGGGAACGAGTGCCTTCACCCGATCTCCAACCTCTCCGTGTCCTCGGTGCCTGCGTGGTGTGCTTTAAGTGGCGCAGCAGGTTGCCACCTTCCCGCCTGCCCCGGTATACTCTTGGTTTGCCCCTAGAACATTTTCGCCTTAGTGAGGAGCGCAGTTACGAATGCCGAAGCGCACATTCCAACCCAATCGTCGTCACCGCTCTAAGACGCACGGATTTCGTTCGCGTATGAAGACCAAGAGCGGCCGCGCGGTGTTGTCCCGGCGGCGTGCTAAAGGACGCAAACGCATTGCGGTGAAAGCCGGTTACCGCGAGTAATCCGCGCGGATTCTGCCTCGTCGCAGAAAACAGCACAGCAGGAGTCGCATACGCTGAGGATCTTCCCGGTGCTCCTCAGACGGCGAACGTTGAATTGACCGAGGCCGGTGGAAAATTCCCGAAAACGAAGCGCCTGTTACGTCACGCTGACTTCCAACAGGTGTATCAGCAGGGACGCCGCCAGTTTACCGGGAACATGACAGTCTTCTTCCTGCGCCGCAGCGCCGGCCTTGAGGGTGGGTCCGGTTCGCTGAGGGTGGGTTTCACCGTGGGGAAGATCATGGGCGGCTCTGTCGAGCGGAACCGAATCCGGCGCAGAATGCGCGAGGCGGTGCGCTTGGCCTGGCCAGCCGACAGCGGTCCGGTGGACGTGGTGTTCAATCCCCGGAAATCAGTTTTGCAGGTGCCCTTCGGCGAATTGCGTGCCGAAGTGCAGCGGGGTCTGCGGCTCGCCATGCAGCGGGCGCGCGAAGCAAAGGTTCAGGAACAGTGAAGCGGGCCTTGCAATCGGTGTTGTCCGCCTACAAGCGATGGGTATCGCCAGCGCTGCCCAATGCCTGCCGCTTCGTTCCCACCTGCTCCGAGTACGCCATGGAAGCTATCGAGCGGCATGGGGCGCTGGCGGGGGTACTGCTGGCCCTGGGACGGCTGCTGCGATGCCATCCGTTGGCGCGGGCCGGTTACGATCCGGTTCCACAGAGGGTTTGGTGGCGCAGCCAGTCACACGCAGGTGCCTGCGTCGAAGATCATTGCCCGCTTGCGGGTGAAGCACAACGATAAAACGGGACGGTGCTTTGATTTCCGCGGTCGGTCACCATCCAGCCGCACCTTAACCCGCCCCTAAGAGAACGGACCAACTTGCCCGAGTACCGCAACCCACAACAGGAGCCCGGCGGATCAAGCCGGATGACGCTGATTCTGGTCGTCGTCTTTGGCTTGATCCTCCTCGGCCAGTTCCTGCTCATCAAGAAGGAGCCCAAGACTCCGCCCAAGCCGTCCGAGCAGTCCGCGGCCTCGCAGACCACTCCGCCTGCTGAAGAGAAGCCCGCAGCAGCGCCCGCAACCGAGACCAAGCAAGCGCCGACGCCTGCAAAAGGCAAGGCGGCAGCAAAGCCGACAGTCACCGAACACAAAACCGCCAATGGCGAAGTCGAGACGGTGGTGGAGAACAATCTGTACCGCATTGTCTTCACCAATAAAGGCGCACAGGCCAAGTCGTGGGTGCTGAAAAAGTACAAGGACGAAAAGGGACAGCCCCTCGACCTGGTCAACTCGGCAGCGACACAGTATGGCCTGCCGCTCGGCCTGTACACCTATGACGACAAGCTGCGCGACCAACTGAACTCCGCGCTTTACCTCCCCAGCGCCAAGGGCACAATTACCGCCCCGGGCGAGCTGACCTACGAGTACTCCGACGGCGGCCTCACGGTTCGCAAGAGCTTTCATTTCGACGAGAGCTACGTTCTCCAGGTCGACGTCGCTGTCACCCAGGACGGTAAGAGCGTCGAAGCCTACCCGGCTTGGCCGGCTGCCTTCGGCGATCAGGTTACCGGTCCTAATTACGCTTCTGCCCGCGTTGAGTATGAGTCGGAAGGCAAAGTCAAACGTCTGGAGGCTAAGAAGGTCAGCGGCGGTAATACGCTGCGCGGGCCGCTGAGCTGGGCCGGCGTACAGGACCAGTACTTCGCCGCGATCTTCCTGCCCAATCTGCCCCGCGAGGCCGCGCTGGTCACCCTGCACCACGAGATCACCGTCCCCAAAGACCCCGACCACCCGGACCCGAACAAGACGGACACCTATCAAGTGCTCGGTGCGGCGGTCGGCAATTCGACCGGCGTCACCAGCGAACGCCTGTTTGTCGGACCGAAGGCCGTCGACGTGCTTGAGTCGGTTCAGGCCCGACTGGCCGATGGCAAGGCCGGAGGCCCCGACCTGCGCCACGTCGTCGACTTCGGCTACTTCAGCTTCTTCGCCCGCCCGCTCTTCCAGTGGCTGAAATGGACCTACAACCACTGGATCCAAAACTGGGGCTGGTCGATCATCATCCTCACCATCATCATCAACATCGCCCTGCTGCCGCTGCGCATCACCGCCCAGAAGTCGGCGCTCAAAATGCAAAAGCTGCAGCCGCAGATGAAGGCAATCCAGGAGCGATACAAGAAACTCCCCATGCGCGATCCGCGCCGGCAGGAGATGAACGCCGAAATCTCCGCGCTCTACAAAAAAGAGGGCGCAAACCCGGCCGGGGGCTGCCTGCCGCTGTTGATCCAGTTGCCGTTCCTCTGGGCTTTCTACTCCATGCTGGGCAACGCTATCGAGTTGCGGCAGGCTCAATTCATGTGGATTCACGACTTGTCCTCGCCCGACAAGTTGTATGTTTTGCCGGTGCTCATTGTGTTGAGCACCTTCTACATGCAGAAGCTGACGCCCAGCGCGGGCATGGACCCGGCACAGCAGCGCATGATGACCTTCATGATGCCCGCCATGCTCGGGTTTTTTAGCTGGTCGCTACCTTCCGGGCTAAGCCTTTACTGGGTGATGGGTAACGTCATCGCCATCATTCAGCAGGCGATCATGAACCGCACCGGGCTGGGAAAAGAGATGCGCGCGGAAATGGAAAAGCGTGCACGCAAGAAGGACAAGTAGCTGACAACATGCCAATTCAGGACAAAGTCGCCGCCGCTCGCAAGATCAGTGAACTGCTGAACGGAATCATCGAATATGGCGATTTCCGCCTGAAGTACAAGATCATCGTCGACCCGCCTGCCGCCGACGACCACGATTGGGAAACCCCAGCCATACTGGTGGATCTTGCCGGTGCTGACAGTCCGTTGTTGCTCGAGCGCAGCGCCGAACTGCTGCGCGCCTTCGAGCATGTTGCCCTGGAGATGCTCCGTCTGTCGACCGAGGAGCATGATTTGGTTCTCTTCGACTGCCAGAACTTCCGCTCCAGTCGCAAGAAAGAGCTGCGCATGGCATCCGAGGTTGCCGCCGCCCAGGTCCGCCGCACCGGCATGCCCTATGCCTTCGCGCCTATGCCATCCCGCGAGCGTCGCATCGTGCACATCGCTTTGCGCGACTACTCTGACTTGCGCACCGAAAGCGCCGGAGAGGCGCTGCAGAGATACGTCGTGGTTTATCCCAAAGATTACAGCGGCGGTCCTCCCGCCCCGGCCGTCAGCCGTCGCCGCTAACACGCACAAAGACTAACCACGGATTGTCGCGGATGAACACGGATTTCTGGTAAGTCGTCAGGAATGCTGATCTGATCCGGGCTCATACATGTGAGTCCGTGGTCGGCGCTTCCGCCTACGCCACAAAAAGAAGTAACCACGGATTGTCACCGATGAACACGGATCTCTGGTGAGTTCTCAAGAACCCCAATCTGATCCGTGATTATCCGTGTAAATCCGTGGTTCAAATCTTTCGCAACTACTCCCCCGCCACCGTCATTCCGTCAATCCGCAGTGTGGGACAGGCGATGGCGCTGCGAAATTCCAGGTCGCTGCCAATTTCGCTGATGTTGAACAGCATGTCTTTGAGGTTTCCGGCGACGGTGATCTCCTCCACTGGAAACGTCAGCTCGCCATTCTGGATCCATACCCCACTCGCGCCGCGGGAGAAGTCGCCGGTGACCAGGTTGACACCATGGCCGAGGAACTCCGTGACCAACAGGCCCTCTTTGATATCGCCGATGATCTCCTGCAGGCTCTTTGTTCCCGGCTGCAGGAAGAAGTTCCCGGGACCGATGCCCGGCGTGCCTGCCAGCCCTCGGGCCGCATTGCCGGTCGTCTTCAGCCCCAGCTTCTTTGCCGTGTAGGTGTTCAGCAGGTAGGACTGCAGGACACCGTTTTCAATCACCGTGGTTCTGCGGCTGACAACCCCTTCGCTATCGAACGGGCTGGTACCGAACAGTCCCGGAAGCGTGCCGTCGTCCACGATGGTGACATTCTCGCCTGCAATCTTGTCGTTCAGCTTGCCCGTCAGAAACGAAGCCCCCCGATACACCGAGTCGCCGTTCACCGCCTCGAAGATGTGGCCCAGCAGCGCCGCCGAAACCGTGTTCTCAAAGACGATCGGCACCTTCGCGGTTTTCACCTTGCGCGCTCCCAGGCGGCGCAGGGTGCGCTTCGCGGCGATGGCGCCCACTTCTTCCGGCGACTCCAGCTTCTTCAGCGAATGCGACACCGAGTACCAATAGTCGCGCTGCATGGCCGAGCCCTCGACTTGTGCGATGGGTATGGCAACGACCGCACAGTAGGAGCGCCGATTGTCTCCGACGAAACCCAGCGAATTCGCCAGCACCTTATATCCCACAGCGGCATCAAACGTGCCGCCCTCGGAGTTCGTGATCCGCGCATCAGCCGTCATCGCTGCCTTTTCCGCGCGGCGCGCGTAATCGATCCGGTCCTCGGTCGATAGCGAATATACGTCATTGTGGTACAAGCCCAGATCGCCCTCGATCCTGCCTAACTCCGCGGGATCGGGCAATCCCGCCAGCGGGTCTGCGCTGGTGATGCGCGCCAGCGAAACCGCGGACTCAACCATGGTGCGGACGCCTTCAGCAGTCAGGTCGCTGGAATAGGTGCTCGCTGAACTCTGTCCCATAAAGACACGAATGCCGACAGCCTTCGAGCCGGCTTCCTTGAGAGTTTCGACTTTTCCCAGCCGAACCGTCGTCGAGAACTCGCTGCCATCCGTGGCGACAGCTTCTGCCGCGCTGGCCCCAAGCTGCGACGCCATGCGGACGGCATCCAGCGCAACTTCGCGAAGGTCGACCGCTGCTGGTGCGCCGGTCGTCGTTTGCTCCTGAACAGGTATACCCATTACCAAAAAGCCTTTCTCGTATGTCTCGTAACGTCTGACATTGTGGGGTGCAAGCCGCTCGCTGTAGCCCTACAATGTCGGAGCCTTCCCCAGCCAGCCGCCCATCCCGCGCTGTGGAAGCTTTGTGGAAATCGCCTGGCGCCACCGTATCTTGGAGCCACATCCCACAGTAAGCCTCAGTGAATCAACAACTCACGCAAATGTTGCTAAATCGTGAATCGCCACCCGGTCTGTGGATTACTCTGTAGGACGAAATGGTCCCTCAAGCCCCGGTTCCGCCGACCGTAAGACGGTCGATCTTCAAGGTAGGAATACCCACTCCCACCGGGACGGACTGCCCTTCCTTGCCGCAGGTGCCGACCCCCTCATCGAGCTGAAGGTCGCTGCCAACCATGGATACCTTGGTCAGCACGTCGGGCCCGTTGCCGATCAGAGTCGCATTCTTGAGCGGCGAGGTGACCTTCCCGTCCTCGATCAGATACGCCTCGGAGGCGGAAAACACGAATTTGCCGTTGGTAATGTCGACTTGCCCGCCCCCGAAGTTCACCGCGTAGACACCGTACTTCACCGATCGAAGGATGTCCTCAGGCGAATCCTGGCCCGCGAGCATGTACGTGTTCGTCATGCGCGGCATGGGAATGTGCTGGTAACTCTCACGCCGCCCGTTGCCAGTGTTGGGCAGGCTCATCAATCGGGACGACAGCTTGTCGGTCAGGTAGCCCTTCAGGATCCCCTTCTCGATCAGCACCGTGCTGTCAGTGCGATTGCCCTCATCGTCCACATTCAGCGAGCCGCGTCGTCCGGGCATAGTGCCGTTGTCGATCACGGTGCATTTGTCGCTGGCGACCCGGCGTCCCATCATGTCCGAGAAGGCGGAAGTCTTCTTGCGATTGAAGTCGGCTTCCAGGCCGTGGCCGATCGCCTCATGCAGCAGGATTCCCGGCCAGCCCGGACCGAGCACAACCGGCATCTCGCCTGCCGGCGCGTTCCGCGCGTCGAGTTGGATGACCGCCTGGCGTGCCGCTTCAGCGGCAAAGTGTTCCGGCGTTTTTTCGGTCTGGAAAAATTCGATACCTACGCGCCCGCCGCCGCCGGCTGTGCCGCGCGCCGAGCCCTGCTCCGACTTCGCGATGCAGAAAACATTCATGCGCGCCAGTGGCTGCGAATCTTCGGCGAAGCTGCCGTCCGAGCCAATGACCAGAATGCGCCGCAACTCGTCCGAATAACTCACCCGCACTTCGTGAATGCGCGAATCGTAGGCCCGGGCCGCCTTGTCGGCACGCTGCACCAGGTCGACTTTTGCCAGGACTTCGGCTTCCACGGAAGGCAGCGGCACCGGATATAGGTTGTGCGAAGGCTTGTCCGTCAGGCCCACGACCGGCTGCTTCGCCGGACCGCTGGCAATCAGCGCCGCGGTGCGCGCCGCATGCCGGATGCGCTCCGACGAAAGGTCGTCGGTGTACGCATAGCCGGTGCGGTCGCCGGCAAGCACCCGCACCCCGCAGCCTACAGAAATGCCCTGTGTGGCCGACTTCACCATGCTTTCGTCAAGCGAAACCGAGGTCGAGGTCTGATATTCGAAGTAAAGGTCGGCGTAGTCGCCGCCGGCCGAGAGCGCAGTCGCCAGATAACGTTCCACATCGGCCTGCGCCAGTCCGTAGCGATCGAAAAAGAACTTCTTATCCATGGTCACCCTTAATTGGATGTCTCAGGCGATGCCGCCGACGCGAAAGCAATCGGGCTACCAGTCTTCACTGATTTCATTCTTTCCGATCGGCGCTCATCCGGGAAATCCGCGGTCAAAGCCTGTCTTCCCCGCGTTGCACGCAGCATGTTCGATTATCACACACGCCTGTGCGGCCCATTGCAGCGGCAACCAGGGGCTTTCGCTAGGCTTGGCTGAGGTGTGTCATGCTCACCTCCTCCCTCACCGCCGAAGCGCTGGCCCGGACCCTGGAGAGCTTTCTACTGGAAGCGCCTCACGCCGTTCTCATCGAAAACGGCAACCTCCTGTTCGATTTCAGCAGCGCCCGCTACTCCGTCTCGGGCGAAGGCAAGTGTGTCCTGCACGTGTGGTCGGAGGAGCGCAACATCGTGCGGCGGGTGTTGGACCTTGAAGCACGGCCGCGGGTTCTTCGTCTGTCCGCATTACGCTTTGGGCAGTCAAAGCCTGAGACGTTGGAGATATGCGCCGACGCCGGACATCGCAGTGCAGCGTCACAACGCGCCGCTCGGGTGGAATATCAGAAGCTGCTGGTTCGTCTGCTGGAGCGCGAATATCCCGGCGCAAAGATCGAGTCGATCAGCAGCAAGCCTGACCTTCAGCATTCGATCAGTCCGGTGTATACCCGCGCGGTGCTGCGGGTGGGACAGTCGGCGTCTGCCGTGCTGGGCGTCAGCGGGGAGGAAACGCAGGCCTCCGTCGATGCCGCGCTGACCTTCGGCATCCTCTGGCTGGACCATGAGCGCCAGCAACTCGCAGGCCGGTGCCACGTTGAGGGACTCAAACTATTCGTGCCACATGGCCGGGGCGAGATTGTCAGCCAGCGGATGGCGCACCTTGATCAGAACGCTGCCAAGTGGCAAATCTTTCAGCTCGCAGAGCGCGCCGAGAGCTGCGAGGAACTCGACTATCGCGATCACGGCAATCTGGCTACCCACCTGGTACGCGCAGTCGATCCCCAATCAGCGCGCGAACGCTTTCGCCACATCGATCGCTCGCATCCATGCCTATATTCCTGATGCTGACGTGGCGATTGATTCGCCGACGGAAATCGTGTTTCGCCTGTACGGCCTGGAATTCGCGCGGGCGCGGCTGGGGCCGGCAGCGGGATCATTTCGCAATGTCGAAACGATTGTCTTTGGCATGGGCCCGGCGGAGTACACCCTGGATGAATCGACAGAAGACCTCTTTGCCAACTTCACGCAGCGAATCACTGCCAGCCGCCATCCCGCCGGATCGCGTGCTGATCCGCTCTATCGTGTCTGCCCCGAGCGCTGGCTGGAATCGCTGATCACGCACGATGTGCGCTCCATCGACGAACGCCTCGATGGCCGGCACGTCTACTCCCAGGTGCCTGCCTTTACCGCCTCCGACCGCGCCATGCTCGATGTATTGACCTCCACCATGAATGGCCGGCTTGCGATTCTCGAACTAAAGGCCGACGACGATATTCATCTGGCGCTGCAAGGTCTCGATTACTGGGCGCGTGTCCGCTGGCACCAGCAGAATGGCGGCTTCGTGCGCAATGGCTACTTTCCCGGCAGGGAACTCTCTCCTGATCCGCCTCTGCTCTATCTGGTCACTCCCGTCCTGCGCACCCACCCCGCCACCAGCGTTCTGCTGAAGTACCTCTCGCCCGAGATCGACTGGCAACTGGTGCAACTCGACGAACACTGGCGCGCCGGCGTGCGCGTGGTCGACCGCAAAAGAGGAAGAACTTCTCGAACCACGGATCAACACCGATGAGCACGGATGAAATTAAGGACATTAAGACGGCTGGAAGTCTCAAGCATTCGCAGCTCACCGACAAGATCATCGGTTCCTTCTACGAGGTCTATAACGAACTGGGACAAGGCTTTCTCGAGTCCGTGTACCGCCAAGCGCTGGCACTCGTGCTGCGCTCGAAAGGACTGGCCACAGAACAAGAGAAAGCCGTGCAAGTTTACTTCCGGGAACAGAGTGTCGGGCTCTTCAGGACCGATCTCGTGGTCGAAAACGCTGTGATCGTGGAGCTGAAAGTTGCTCGGGTGCTCGACGCTGCTCATGAAGCGCAGCTACTGAATTACCTGAAGGCGACACGATTTGAAGTTGGACTGCTGCTCAACTTTGGCAATCGTCCACAGTTCAGGCGGATGCGACTGGACAATCATTTGAAAGGCCTGCCGCGGATCCATGGGGATGGCAGTGGTCAAATGTGAATGACTGCATCAGGATAGTGACAAGAATTATGGCGGGCGAAGAACCCTGCAGCGCGAAAACCCCTGAGAACCTACTTCGATCCGTGTTCATCCGTGTGAATCCGTGGTTCTCCCTACTTGACCCCCGCCTCACCCGCGCGAAACCGCCAGTAATCCCCGGCCGTTTCGCTCAGGTCGCCTGCCGCCTTTTCCCCGCGGAAGACGCGCGAGACGCCTCGCACCACGCGCCGCATCGGCAGCTCGCCATCGGCAGCCGCCAGAAAGATCTCACCGGTTTTCGCCGAGCGGTAGTACCAGCGCTTGAGCATGGCGATATGCTCCATCCACTCCAGCCCGCTGCGAGGCTTGCAATCCTGTACACTGGCGAGCCTGTCGAGGATGCGCGCCTCCATCGACAGCGGTTTCGCCCGCAAATGATCAGCCTCGGCCCGGGCTCCCACATTGAGGGACACAGGCTCGCAGATCATTCCCGCCTCGATCTTGAACAACGCGACCGACTCCGTTTCGGCCGATGGCTGGATGATCACTCCATTCAGGTCGTCGAGCCGACGCACGATCTCCGACAGTTGCGCCGTAGCCGCTTTTATCTTCTCCAGCCGCGTGTGCAACCCCGCCGCGCCTTCGAAGTCCAGGTTCGCCGACGCCTCATCCCGCATCCGTGCGATCTCATGCACCAGCGACTGGCCTCCGCTCTGCAAGTACTGCTGCACCCGCTCGACCTCGGCTGCATACTCCTCGTCGGTGCAACCCTTGAAACAGGGTGCCAGGCACATCTTCATCTCCGAATAAATACAGCCGGGAAATGCCGGATCGGGATTCAGGTCCTCGATGCAGCGGCGCATCTTGAACAGATCCAGCGAGTCGTTGGCAAACTTCTCGGCCGCCACGCGCGACACAAAGGGCCCATAATACTCCGCGTTGCCCTTCAAGCTGGAGATGCGCGTGGTCACCGTCGCTCGCGGGTATGGGTTGCTGAGAATCAGCTTCACCAGCGGCGCAAATCGCAGCCGCAAACGCTTTTCGTATGTCTTGGCGAATTCCTGCCGTAGCGTCTTGTACAGGAGGAAGGAAGCCTCGAAGTCCGACCCAGTGGGAGTCCATTCGACGAAGCGCACCCGGCCACGCAGGTTGAGCTTCCGGCCCTCACTCACCCCCAGCAGGCGTTGCAGCCGGCGGCGCAAGTTCGAGGTCTTGCTGACGTACGGCTCGCTTCCGGCGTCTACGCCTCGCAACACGAACACCGCCGGGCTAGCCGGAGCCGCGGCAAACAGCTCGGAGTCCCGTTCGGGCGAGAACTCGATGCGCTGAATCAGCACCGCTCAATTCTAGTTCAGCTAGTCGAGGCTGCCTTGTTCGATCTTCACGTTCTCGCGAACGATCAGCCGATGCGCCGCCATCTCGCGCAGCTTGGGAAGCACACGCTCCACATGCTCGTCGGTGTCTACGAACGTGACCACGATTGGGAGGTTCCCTCCCGCTTCCACCAGGTGAGCGGTGCTCAGTCGGTTGCGTCCCTGGAAGCCGGCCAGCGAGTGGAAAGCGACGGCGCCGGCTACATTTTCCTGGCGCAGGTACTTGAGCACTTCAAGGTGCAGAGGCTGGTGATGCCAGGCATCACCTTCGCAGAGATACATAGTTACCTGAACTGCCATGGCGGGTGTCATTTTATATCCACCTCGCCAGCGCAGCACCAGCGGCGACAAATCCCAGGCAAATCACGTTGCTGCCAACCACATTCAATCCAACCTGCAGCCATTGCCCCTGCTCCATCAGGGCGAACGACTCGAAGGCGTAGCTGGAGAACGTGGTGTAGGAGCCGCAGAATCCCACGGCAAACAGAAGCCGCCAACCGTCGCTGATGAATATCCGCTCGGTCGCCAGTATCAGGAAGAAGCCCAACAGCAGGCTGCCGGTTGCATTGACCAACAACGTCCCATAGGGAAAGGCACTAAAGGCTTGTCTTGCAACGAGATTGCTCAACAGATAACGGGCACACGCACCGAGCACAGCACCCGCAGAGATAAAGAGCAGCTTTTCGGGCACAGAGATCTCCCACGCAAAGTTGTAGGAGTCATCAGCCCAAAGGCGGGCGCTTAGGGCGAACTCCATCGCCGGGTAAGCACATTATAAAAGATGCGTCGGTTTCGACCAGCGCTGCAAAAGAAGCCGGCATCTCGACGGTTAGCGACCGGATCGCAAGCACACCGGTTGCGGGTTTAACCCGCGCTGTGTCCGGAACACTGCAGCACACCCAGGAACACAGTCCACGGTCCAACCGCATCTCTGTACTGGTGTGCCAGGGTGCGCGAGATTTGGTGCAGATGCGTCATGTCGTGTGCGGCCCAGGTTGCCAGCAGTTGTGACAGTGTCACCGAACCCAGCCGAGGATGCCGTCCACGGCGCGCCAGGTCCTGCGGCGTCAAGTTCAGCGCTCGCAGTTGCACAAGATTCTCGGCGCGCAGGTGTGCGAATGCGTCCAGCAACTGCGGCAGCGACTTGCCTTCGCTCTCACGTGCTTGTGCGAAGCGGTCAAATGGCTCGAAGGCGCGGCTCTCCCCGAACTCGAGAATCATCTTCGCCCGCGGCATCCAGTCGGTTCGTTCACCGTGAATGAGGTGGCCGACCACGTCGAACGGGCTGAATGTTTTCTCGCCTTCATTGGCCGAGGTCCAGGCCTCCGGCAGATCCCGCAGCAGCGAGTCAAGCGTCGCAGGAGTGCGTGCCAATAGTGCGATGGTCTGTTCTAGGTTGTGTTCCATCGGACGTTCCCTCAAGTCAATCCTACCCCCACGCTTTACAAAAACGCGCAATTGCAGCCTGTATTGAATAGGATTAGAGTCTCTTGGGTAGGCAGGCGTTGCACGCGGAAGTGGATGATGGGTTTCCCGTTGACTGATGATCTACGTCAGCAATATCAAAGTCTGTTCGACAGTTGCATAACCAATCCCGGCCGCGTCGACGACGTGGGCCAAATCATCGGGCAAATCCTGCCCAACCAGGCGCGCTACGAATCGGTCGCCGGCCCTCTGCAGGTCCCCTGGTATTTCGTCGCCCTGGTGCATCACATGGAAGCATCCCTCAACTTCACTTGTCATCTGCACAACGGCGATCCGCTCACCGCGCGCACGGTGAACGTTCCCGTAGGACGCCCAGTCGACGGGCATCCCCCTTTCAGCTGGGAGCAAAGCGCCACCGACGCTCTGCGTTTCCAGCGAATGGCAAACCTATCTGACTGGAGCCTCCCGGCAACCCTCTATCGGCTCGAAGGCTACAACGGCTACGGGTATCACCTGGTGAAACCGCCCGTGAACTCGCCCTATCTCTGGAGCTTCTCCAATCACTACACCCGCGGCAAGTTCATTCGCGATCACGTGTTCGATCTCAAGGCAGTTTCGCTCCAGTGCGGAGCGGCGGTTGTCCTCCGGCAAATGGTGCAGACCGCCATCGCGACCCTTGCTTGAGTCGACGAAGCCGCCCTTGATCGGTCCGATTCGAACTACACCAGAAGCCCAAATCATTGATCGATTGTTTGAAGCGGCACGGTTTCAGCCGTGCCGTTCACCGCCAGGAATGCGGGCTTTAGCTCCGGAGGGAAAGCAACTCTTACCTGGCGGATTCGATAATGAGATGGCCGACGGCCTCTCCTCGTTGACTCCCAACCCTACTTGCTGCACGTCTCGCTGATCATCTTCAGGCTCGATACCTCAAAGTCAGCATGCTTCCTGGTGCCGGTCTCCTGCTTCTCGTAAGGCTGGGTGGTTTTCTCCTGTTCTGCCGTACGGTGCGGAGTGCTGCCTGTTACCGCCACCATATGCCCGACGTGATCGGCCAGAGAAACGGTTCCGTTGTCGTACAACTCCAGATGCTTGTTTTTCGCCGTAATCAGGTAGAAGCCGCCGTTCGGTTCTACGCCCTTCTGCAGACAACCCGTCACGGTCTTTGTAGTGGGAGCCGTGTCGCTGGTAGCTTGCGCTGTCGCCGGTGTCGGCCACGCCATCAAAGCCACAAACACAAAGAGAATCGCCAAAGGGGAGAGTGTCGCGAACCTTCTGAACATAGTGATGTCCTCCATCTACTACTGCGGTAGTATTGTACCCCCTCGCCTGTGCCTTCCTGTGATTGCCAACACCAACGCGCGTGATCATTTCGGGTGCGGCACCGCTTCCCGACAGTACCGTGGTTCATCTCTGCTTGCTTTGTGCCGCGAAGCGGTACAGAATTTCCAGTCGTTGGAAAAGAGCGCCTCGAACCTTCATTTCATAACCAGTCTCGCTGGCGCAGTTCGCACCAAAATGCCCTAAAGGAGCTGTCCATGCCCACGCTATCGCCCGGCTATTCCGACGCTGAAGCCCAGTTGCTGATGCAGCTTTCCGCGCTTGCCTACACCGACGAAACCGCCCTCTCGGGCGAAACCATCGAGCAGCAGGAGACCCGCATTAAGAGCGACATCGATAGCGCTCTTCGCACCGGCCTTCCGGGATGGCAAGTCGCCTGGGGTCCGGCCCTGAGTTCCGACCGCGCCAACCTGCTCTACATCGCCGGCAACCCCTCGCTAAAGCAGTACGCGGTGGCGGTGCGAGGCACCGACTGGTCCTTCGTGCTGAACTGGATTGAAGACTTCGCCTCAGTGCTTCCTCTGGTTCCCTATCCCGCCCCCAACGCGGGCAAGGTCGCCGCCGGCACACTGATCGGCGTACAGACACTTCAGAGCCTGAATTTTCTGCCGTTTGTTGGGAGTCTTCCCCAGGATGCCGGGCTCTACGTCACCGGACACAGCTTGGGCGGATGTCTCGCCAGCGCGATTGCTCCCCTCGTCGCCTCCCAGTTCGCTAACTCCGCCAACGTCAAGGTCTATACCTTCGCCGCTCCCAGTCCGGGAGACGCCACGTTCCAGTCGTACTTCGATGGCCTGTTCGGCGTCGACAGCATGGCCTATCGCGTCTACGATACCCTTGACGTCGTGCCCGACGCCTGGACCACCTTGGCCACCATCAAGACCTACTACCAGGGCTACTATTCATGCCCGGATGACCTCAAGGCCATCGTCGATTTCGGAATCAAGGTCGTGGGCAACGAGTACGCAACCGTCGGCACCGACCATCCACTCACCGGGCACATCGTCTGGCCTTTCGGCGACCCGCAGCGGGGTGCGTCGATCGACCCTATTGGCGATGCCATCTTTCTTTGGCAGGTAGGACAACAGCATGCCACTGTGAACTATCTTTCGTTGCTGGGGGCGCGGCTTGTAACATCCGGCATGGCCCACATTAAAGGGCTGGCGCAGCGCTTGGGCAAGTTGTCGGCCGGCTCTTAGACGGCCAGGTGGCAGAGGGTTGATTGATTATGCCGCCCATCCACAAATTGCGGACTTGTGCCCAATTTGTGATAAAAGGAGCGCCTGCACCACGGTCAGAGTCAAGAACCAAAAAAGGGCGGGAGAACGATTCCGTTTCAGCAGCTCCGTTTTGCTGGACGCAATCGGCCCCCACCCTTTTTCAGCGGAGAGGAAAGGTGGTACACCCAAATTGGTCTGTCAGGGGCGGTGCCCTCGCCCCTTTTGGACAGCCGTCCCCATGAATTAACACCTGCATCACTGGCATCCGGTGAAGCTCAATGCGGGGGCATTGGTGGTGTTTCCTGGCGTCACCGTCAGTGGATCGGTGCTGAGGACGGTCGGTGAACAATCGGCTAGCCCCGCCGAGCCGGGCACGAAAGCATATCCTTGGACCACATACCGGGCAGGTCCAACGGCACCTACTGCATAGTTCGTTCCGTTCGGATCAAACACGCCGATCGTCGGATTCACCCCGGGCAACTCTAGGGTGTAATTGACGCAATCGGCGCCTGCTGGACATGAAGACCCGCCGACGGTAGTCAGGACGACGGTCGTCGACAACGAGGCTGCCGGAATCGTGACTTGTATGTTCGACACCGTTTGCAGCGCAGACAAGACAATATCCGCTGTGGTCGGCCCGTCGGCTCCTGCAGTCGTCACCAGGCCGATGATTGAGCCTTCACTGGTGTTGACTCCCGTCACGGCGTTCATCGGAATGTTACCCAGCGCGTCGCCGGGGGCCACGCTTGTGGTGATGGTGGCCGCGTAGGAAACTCCCGACCCGCTTACCGCGACTGCCACCACGTCATAGGTGCCGAGAGGGACCGGGCAGAAGGCGAAATTGCCGCTTGCGTCCGGGGTGGTCTGCATGATCACGCGATCGACCCCGCCGGAGGGCTGCTCCAGGGCAACAATCGCCTGCTCCCCCGGAATGACCTGGCCGGTTGCCGCGTCCACCAGTTTGCCCGAGATGGCGGAACTGTTCAGCGAAACTTCCCCGGCATGGAGCACCGGCTTCAACCGGAATTTTCCGTTCCCTTGGGTGATGATCGAGGCACAGGCGTCAAAGTCGATGTTCAAGTCCTTGTTCTGCCCTTGCGCGATGGTGAACTGGCCGCCGGCGATCTGACCGGACGGAATCTTGATGCCCGTCTTGGATTCGCTGGAGAGATTCAGCTCATAAGGCTTGCCGTCGGCGGCAAGCACGACACAGTTGGCGCTGGCCGGCCGGGTGTTGCAACTGTTGCTCGTCGGTGGAGCGCTGTTGTCGGCGAGAATGATGCGTATCTGCTGATAGCTTCCCGCCTGCAGTGCGGTGGAGGCCAGGTTGGCCAGGAAGCATTGATTGCTCGCCGTGGCCAGCAGGTCAACCTGCTTCGGCGCCTGCTTCAGCGTGGGAGTGAGATCGATCCAGCCGGCATCATTGTCGCCCGCGCTGCCGCTGGCGTTGATCTGTACATCCGTGATGGTCACGTAGACATGAAGAAAGGGGCCGTGCGACGAGCCGCGACAGGTCGGAGGATCGCTCACGCTCAGATTAACCTCTGCCATTCCGCCGCTGCCCGATTGGTTCGTCATTGTGTTCGCATCCGCGCCGCTACTACCACAACCGGCCAGCAATAACAGCGCAACCGAGACCACGGTTGTTGCGACGATGGCTGCTACCAGAAGGGCCCTTGAGGGTTTCATCGTGTCCTCCTTTGCGAAGTAGCGTCCTTTTGTCCGTAGATGTCACGGCGAGTGCAGCTTTGCTGCCCGCACAAAGCTGGACGTCACGATTTGGACATTTCGGCGCGCAGGTGGCCCGCTCAAATACTCATCCGGCCCTCCATCCAGATCGACCGGGCACACCCCCCAAGCCGGGTTCATTCGCAGCAATAAAGGTAGGTCGATGCCGAGCAGTTGGCCATCGGGTGAACGCCCTACCGGAGGAAGAAAGTTACCTTAGCAACAAAAGGCCCCGCTCAACCTCCAGCCGATGGTCGAGCGGGGCACCGCGAGGTAGCAAATTATGGTCGCAGTCTACGGTTAAGCCGGTTACGGATGGTTCACGATCACCCGATCGATTCGGCTATCTCGACAATTCAAAGCCCCAGCATCCACGCCGTTGACATACATGAAGGCCTCAGGACTTGCCTCTGCTCTTAATTTTGGACGATTCGTGACACCAGCGCTTCGTGGATGTTCCTGAATCGAAACGCCCGTAGCTAGAAAATGCGGATTCCAATTGACCCGGCGTATAGAGACGTGAATAATGTTGGTCACTTTCAGTCTGAGCAGTGGCTTTGATTGCGGGTTTCCTCAGGCCCTGTGGACGCCTGGAATTGAGGGCGTAGTGAAATTGGTTAAGTTGGCCGCGAAGCTGACCCTGTTACTGCTGGTAATGGCAGTCGCGGTCGTCCTCATTACCCCAGATCCGACAGATGATGCACAGGGAATTGTTCGTCTATCCGGAGCCTTGGAAGCTCCCGTCTTGGCCAGTACGTCGGTCTCTCTGCCGACGTTGCCTTCCGCGGACAGAGCGAACCGTACTCGAGCTGCGAAACCAACCACGCCTAACCTTCTAAAATTGCTTTGTACCTGCCGTTGTTAATCTGTACGTCCTCTCTGACCTTTCCTATTTGGGCGTCGTGGATTCCAGTTAGTCCCGCCACTCGCTCCTGCTGAACTCAATTGCGCTAGTCGGCGCGAGAGAACCGTCAAGAACCTAGCTGACGATGGCGCCTGGAATAGGGTCGAACACCACATTTCCAACCCGCCCGGGCCTCAACTGTCCGGACAAGAAGTAAGGTGGCTTATGAATAGACCTCTCGCGATGAAATTACCGTTGCTGGTTCTCGTGGTCGTCCTAGTCGCAGCGCTCAGCGGTGTGGCTCAGAGCGGCGCAAGACCCACTGCCTTAACACCTAAGTTCTCACAAGCAGTCGCCTTTGACGTATCGCTTCCTTTGCGAATCCTGGCGAACATCGGACAAGGTGGAACCATACCGCTGGCACCTGGTCAGGAACCAATTGAGGTACGACCGGAAGGCGGGCCGATAGCTTCAGCGGACTGGGGATACTCTCCAGATGGGGCGCTGCAGAGCGGTTACGGAACACGAATCCAGGGGCTGACGGCGCCGATCCCGCCTCCCCTGCTGACCTTCGAAGGACTGTCTAATCAGGACAACTTCGACCTCTTCGGAGGCCGGGTCAATCCGCCTGATCCAGTCGGTGACGTGGGACCGAATCATTACGTGGAAATGATCAACCTGGTATTCGCCGTCTACGACAAGCAGGGCAACAAACTCGCAGGGCCGGCGAAGCTCGGGTCCCTGTGGGCCAATTTTCCGATTACCGACTGCGCCAGCAATGCCGGCGATCCGGTCGTGCTTTATGACCAACTGGAAGACCGCTGGCTCTTGAGTCAGTTCACCAGCGCGGGACCTATCTATTGGAACTGCGTGGCAATCTCAACCACCGGAGATCCTACGGGATCGTATTACCGGTACGCATTTACTGCAGGCGAGTATTTTCCGGACTATCCCAAGTATTCCGTATGGAAGAAGTCGTATGTCCTGACCTCGCGTGACTTCGGCCCCATCGACGAGTACGGCATCAGCGTCTATGCACTGGAGAAGAACAAGATGATCGCGGGCAATCCCAAGGCTCGTGCCGTGCAATTCTTCCTGGACTCCGCGGTGGTGCCGCTAAACTTGATCGGCGATGGGCTGCTCCCCGCTGATGTTGATGGGACCCGTCTGCCGAAGGAGGACGCGCCCATCCCCGTCATCGGGACGCAGGATGATAATGCCGATTACGGCGCCAGCTTCGACGCCTTGAACATCTGGGAGCTGTCTATCCATTGGCAAGCTAACCCGGTGGCCTCAATCGCGCTGGCCGCCCAGCTACCGGTGGCGCCCTTCGATTCCATCTATCCCTGTGCGCCAACCTCTCGCGATTGCCTGCCGCAGCCGGGCATCAACGACCCGAATCAGTTCCTTGACATTCTGTCGTACCGGCAGAGGCCTACGTATCGCCTGGCGTACCGCAACTTCGGCACCTACGAGGCCATGGTTACCAACCAGTCGGTCGAGGCCCGTCCTTCCATCGCCGGTTCCCGGTGGTATGAGATTCGGCGCATCAACGGCCAATACTCGATCGTTCAGCAAGGTACTTACGCTCCCGAGGACGGTGTCCATCGCTGGATGGGCAGTATTGCCATGGACGCAGTCGGCAACATGGCGCTTGGCTACAGCGTTGTCGACGGCATTAGCGTCTATCCGGGGATCCGTTATACCGGACGTCTCGCCGGCGACGCGCCCGGTGTGATGACGCTGGGCGAAGCTGTGGTGATTGACGGCTCTGGCGTACAGAGAACAACTAACTCACGTTGGGGGGATTACACGTCCATGAATATCGATCCCCGCGATGACTGTACGTTCTGGTATGTCAACGAGTACTACACGCTTGCCGGTCAGCAGTCGAGCACAGCTGGATGGCAGACGCGGGTGGGCAGCTTCAAACTTCCTGGTTGCAGGGCAAGGCACTAGGCATGCAGTAGCAAACCTGGCGTAGCCCGCCTCTCGCGAGGCTGGCTACGCCTCAGGCACCGCCACCACAACAATTTGGTATCAGGATGCTGGCCCGACAGTGAGCTCGGCAATCATCTGTGCGGTCGTGCGCTGTCGGCAATAGCCGGAATTGTTGCGCAAGGCGGAGGCATGGCGTTCCTCACTGAGGCTGAGGCAAGCGTCGGTAACCGCGGTCACCAGGTATCCCAGATCGCATCCATCGCGGATGGTTGAGTCGATGCACTGGTCCGTCAGACAACCAGCCACAATCAGGTAGCGTACGCCCAGATTGCGCAGCACATAATCGATGTTGGTCGAGATAAATACGGATGACGATGTTTTGGGGAACACCATCTCATCCGCGGCAGGCTGAAGCTCGGAGACGACACGCGCGTCCCAGGAACCGCGCGGCACGTGAAAGCCTGTGATCTTGTAATCCAGGCTGCGGTCGCGTCCATCGAGAGTCAGGCTCTCGATCACGGTGAACAGCACTTCGATACCGGCCGCGCGGCACGCGTCGCGCAAGCGCACCATGTTGGGGAGGGCCCGTTGATGCAGCTCGCGGAAGAAATACCCATATTGCTGCTCGCGTTCGGCCACGGGCAGATCGCGATATCTGCCGCCGTCTTCGCGGCAATTGTAGTTCTGGACGTCCACCACGAGCAGCGCAGTTTGCGCCGCGACCACGGGAACATCACGGCTGAGTTCAGATGTCATGGGCCCCTCCCGAGAATGAACCGGTCGTGCGGCCTCATCGGTTCCGTTGATGGCCGCGCGAGACCACCCACCGAATCCTAATAGACCTCAACATATCGCCGGCAGATCTCCTCTGGGCTGAGCGTCTCCAGTGAGCGAATCTCCGCTCGCTTGAGCTGCACATAGGCATCAGTCAGCAGCTCACCCAACCACCTACGAACATCGGGTGACCTCTCGAGCAGATCGAGCGAAGTACTCAAGTCTGTCGGCAGTGCTTGACCGCCGCCATCCGTATTCTCCGGCAAAGCTAGTCCGCGCCGAATCCCATCCAGGCCGGCATGCACCACCGCGCCCAGCGCGAGATAAGGGCTGGCGGCCGCGTCGGCGACACGGAACTCCACATTGAGCTGACGCGCCCGGATTTCCGGATCAACGGAAAATCCAGAACAGATGCGGATTGCCGCTCCGCGATCTTCCAGCGCAACGTTCGCGCAGGTCGGCGCCCATTTATTGGGGCGGAGCCGAAAATACGATGCGACGGATGGCGCGGTGATCGCAGCCAGCGCCGGCAAATGGTAGGCAATCCCGGCGACGAAACTCCTTCCTACCGGCGACAGTCCGAAAGTCCCTGACGGATCATGCAGTGCTGGAGCGCCATTCGCATCGAGCAGACTTAGGTGGATATGCGTACCATTTCCAACCCCATCCGGTTCGAGCATCGGCGCCAGAATCGCTCTGTGCCCCAGATGCTCAGCGACAAACCGAACCACCTCGCGAACCGCGATAGCCTCGTCCGCCGCCTTGAGGCCGATGCCCGGCCCTGCCGTTAGCTCATATTGGCTCGGTCCGTACTCTGCGAGAAAGGAGTCGGGCACAATGCCCGTCTGGCGCAGCGCTCCCAGGATTGTCGAACCAAGCTCGCCGGCTCGACGGAACGCGGCAAACGAGTACGACAACCCCGGTGCTGGTTCGACGCCGGTATAAATGAACTCCTGCTCGAATGCGGCACAAACGCGCAGCCCGGTTTCTGCCTCCAGTGCCGCCAGCCCGCGCCGCAGAAAGTCCCGCGGACAGCATTCCCAGGGCTTCCTCTCCAGCGTAATGATGTCGGCAAGATAGAAGTTCAGTTGGGTCCCGCCGTCGTCCAGCTGGACCGAAACCCTGCTGCTCGGGTCGGGCAGCAGCACGAGCTGGCCGGCGGTTCCGAACGGCGTAGTGTGGATTGGGCCAAAGGCCGACAGCATGATGTTGCTTGGCGCCAGTCCTATTCCGTTTTGCAGACGATTTTCCAGATCGGCAAGCGGAAACCCTTTGCCTCGGAAATGCCCCGACAAATCGCTGGTGCCGGCGAAGGCGATGGGCTCCCGGACACTATCACTCTGAGATGTCACGCACGCTCCAATCGTTTGGGTGCCCATTCTACCGAAGCGAATGCGACGGAGCCCGTCCCCCCGGCGCGTACCTCTACCGAAAGTTCGCGATCACAGAGGTAGTGCCGCCATCGTTCCCGATCTTCAGGCTGATCTTCACCGGGTTATTCAACCCGGTGAGGTCAGTCCCTAACCCCAGCACTCCCATCCGATAAGTTTCTCCGCCCGTCGGCGCAATACGAACCAGAAGGCACACGCCATCGATCGTCCCGTAGTAGGTAAAGCCCCGGAGTAGGCCCTTATGGAACGATCCCGGCGGCACGGTCACCTGGTAGGTCCCCACTTGCAGGGTCACCGGCTCGGTCACAGGATCAATCGTCCCGCCCGCACCGAGGTCGAAATTCGCCAGCAGGTCGAATCCTGCTGGCAAGAAGTGCCTGGCAGAGAAAATGTCCAGCTTGGCGGTGAAGGCCGAGAAAGTCACCAGTGGGGTAATCGCCACGTCGACGGGATCGTTTCCCACTGGTACAGTGGCAACGACAGTATTCGAGGAGGTGTCGATCACCGAAACGGAGTTGGACGCCTGGTTCGTCACATAGGCCCGCGTTCCGTCCGGGGTGATGGCCACGCCGAGGGGGTTACCTCCCATTGGTACAGTGGCAACTACAGTGTTCGTGGACGTGTCGATTACTGAAACGGAGTCGCCAACAAGATTCACCACATACGCCCGCGTACCGTCGGGAGTGATGGCCACGCCATAGGGCTCGCGTCCCACGGGTATCGTGGCAACCACCGTATCGCTAGCGGTATCAATCACTGAGACGGTATTGTCATCGTCGCCGCCATTCGTGACGTACGCTCGGGTGCCATCCGGAGAAATAGCTACGACATTGGGGTAGCTTCCTACTTCTATCGTGTCAACCACCAGGTTGCTGGCGGTGTCGATTACCGAAACGGTGCCGACGCCGCCGTTATTCGCCACATAGGCGCGCGTTCCGTCCGGACTAATGGCCACACTTTTGGGCGGCCCTCCCGCTCCTATCGTGTCAATCACCGTGTTTGTCGAGGTGTCGATCACCAACACGGTGCCGTCCACTATGTTCGCCGTGTAGGCGCGCATTCCGTTGGGAGTAATGGCTATATCAATACTTCCCACGCCTGTTATCGTGTCAACCACCATGTTCGTGGAAGTGTCGATAACCGAGATGGAGCTGGAGAGAGGAGTCGTCACATAGGCCCGCGTTCCATCCGGGGTGATGGCCAAGCTATCGGGACCGTGTCCTACGGGTATCGTGTCAACCACCGCATTGCTGGTGGTGTCGATCACTGAGACGTTATTGCCGGTGTCATTGGCCACATAGGCAAATTGCTGCGCCGGCAGAGCCAAGGGAAACAGCACCAGCAGCATTTCCAGCCAGAGGCTTTGCAACTTGAATCTCATGGGCGCCCTCCTGTTAGGCAGCAAACTGAGCTTTTGTTGTAGGAAGGATGGACCTACGCAAGATCTTACAGATTAGAAGCGGCACCAAGGATGTACGTACCTGGCACCTATGTCAAGAAAGAATGAAAGCAGATATAGGGAAATAGTGCTATTTTTATTTGGCACTATCCTATGGCATAGCAGAGCCCGATGAAAAAGGGGCGAGCTCCCGCCCACCCCTTCCCATTCGTATTTCAGTTCTCACCTTCCCTACTGTGTTACCGTCTTCGCCTCATCCCCGACCTTAAACCCCGAGCCCGACACCGGGGTCCCGATGGCCGACTTGTCATCCACATCCGTCAGCGTGATCACTCCCACCTGCGCGGTCATGCGGCGGATCACCTTGCCGGTTTCCGGGTCCTTGATCTCGCGGGTGACGCGCTCGATGTTCATCTTGTCGCCCTTCTTCAGGCCGGCCTTGGTGCCGACGTTCAGGATGACTTGGCCGCTGTCCACTCCAGCCACCAGGCCCTCAACCATCACGGTGCGGGTCTCGATCTTGGGGGCGTCAGCGATCAGCTCGCCGCTCATCTGCTTCACTGCGTTGTTCACCGCCTCGCCGAGGATGGTCTGCTGGAAGTCACTGCTGCCGAAGTCGACCGCCCCAGTGCCCCAGCCATGCCAGTTGCCTCCGCCGCCCAGCAGCGAGGTGCTTTCGCGCGAGGACTCGCCCTTTCCTTCCGCCACGGCCATGATTTCAGCGGTATCGATGTTGATGATGCGGGAGTCAACGGCCACGACCGCCGTGCTCTTCTTGTGATGGAAGCCGCCTAGGCCGTATCCTCCCCAACCGCCGCCGCCACCGCCAACATTCGTGTTCTTGTTGTCATTGCCGAACTGGGTGACGCTGCCTACGATGATGGCGTCCACGCCCAGCAGCTTGCCCAGCTTGGCCGCCGAAGTCGGATTGGCGCGGTCGCTGTTGGAGAAGTTTTGCTCGGCCAGGATCTTGTCCATCGCCGCGCGGTCGATGACCGAGTAGGTGCCATCCTGCACCAGGTACTTGACGGTCAGGTCGGCAATACCCCTGCCGACGTCAACATTGCTGCCGAACGCAGCGGCAGAATACGTTTGCACCGTGCCGTAGTCGAACGGGAAGACGGCTACGCGCTTCTTGCGGCCCGAGGGAGCCGAAGTGGCGGTTGTCGCAGCCGAGACAGCCGGCGCCGCCGGGGATGCAGTTGCAGTCTGAGCAAAGCTTGGCATAGACAACGCCGCCAAGAGCAGAGCGAAGAGAATTCTCGTCACGAAGGGCCTCCTACCGCGCTGGGACGGAATCAAGGAATCTGTACGTCTGTGGGGTTTTCGGGAAGATATTACAACGAAACCAAGCCAATGATGCCGGGAAAAACGTCGTCCAGGCCCACAGCGGTACCGAAATTGAACATGAAAAGGCCGCGGGAGTCAGCGCCTAATTGCTGGAATGGACGCCTACTTACTGGCGCGATGCCCCGCCCGGCAGCGTGTCATGCGTCAAGCCTAGCTCATGCGGCGACGCGATGTCGGCGGTGTCGGGGTTCAGCAGGTTCTTATGGTCGGGGCCCAGTCCCAGCTTGATCAGCGCCCGCGAGTCGGGCGTGACCTTGGTCTGCCAGCCGTTGGCTTCCTGGTAGCGCGTCATGGCTTCCTTGCTCTGCGCGTCCCACACCCCGGAGGGATCGCCGCTCAGGTAGTGCTCGCGGATCAGCGCCTCCTGGATCTCCCGGGTGCGCTCTTCGCCGATGGTCCGCTGCCCATGCGAGCGCGCCGATACCCTCCTCTTTTTTGTACTGTGATGGTACTTGCTGCTGCTGTGGGCCGATGTCTTGTGATACGTGCTGGAGTGATGCGATGAAGAAGAATGAGAGCTGGATGAGTGCTTGGACTTTGTCCCCGCAAAAGCTGAAACGCTCAGTAGGAGCAGGCACAGGAATGTCGCTTTAATACCGAGTTTATGAAGGCTCATTCGCGATCCGCCCTTAGATAAAGTATGAATTCCGGAACGAAGGCGTCATTGTAAATACCGCCGGAATCCCTGGGAAGAACAAAATGAAACTTTTCTTCCCGCAAAAACTAGCAGCCCACGACATCATACGCTCAGCTCCATGCCGTGGGCCGCGATTTGTATTTACCGAATGTTAACCAACTAAATGCTTGCAGAATCGCCGGTTATGGCAGAGTTCCGCCCATGAAGACGGTTCCGCCCTGCGGTCCGGTACCGCGGGGGCGCACCAGGAAGACCACATCCTGACCGCTCTTCATCTGGCCCTCAATGCGCCGGAAGTCGTCTTCGCTGTTTACCGCCTGTTTATTGATCTCCAGAATCACGTCGCCCCGGCTCATGCCGATGCCGTCACCGAAGCCGTCCGGCTTGACCTCCTGCACGATCACGCCCTTGCTATTGGGCAACTGCAGGCGGTCGGCCAGCTCGGGAGTGATGTTGCGGACCGTGACCCCGAACTTGCTCTCCTGCGGCTGCTCCTGCTCGCCACTGCCCTCTTGTTCACCCAGGCGGCTGGCAAACAGCTTGGAGCGGTCCGCGATGGTCACCGTGGCTGTCTCCGACTTGCCGTTGCGCACATAGCCGATCTTCGCCACGGTTCCCGGCTTGAGCCCGGAGATCTCCGACACCAGCTCGTCGCCGCTCTTGACCGACTTGCCGTTGACCGCGGTAATGGTGTCGCCCACCTTCAGGCCCGCCTTCTCAGCCGGACCGTTAGGCGTGATGTCGGCAATGGTTACGCCGCTGCTGACGCCGTAGACGCGCGCCACTGCCGGATTGGGAACGGCGTTAAACTGCACCCCGATCGAGCCGCGTGAGACCTTGTGCTCCGGCCCGATGAGCTGGTTGTAAACCCCAACCACCGTGTTGGAGGGCATGGCAAAGCCAACGCCCTGATATCCCCCGCCACTGGTGAAGATGGCGGTGTTGATGCCGATGACCTCGCCGTTCATGTTCACCAGCGGGCCGCCGGAGTTACCCGGGTTGATGGCCGCGTCGGTCTGGATGAACGACTGGAACTGCCGTTGCGGTACGATGTTGCGGCCGCGGGCCGACACAATACCCGCCGTGACCGTCTCTTCCAGGCCGAACGGGCTGCCGATGGCCAGCACCCAGTCGCCGACCTGCATGCTGTCGGAGTTGCCCATCTTGGCTGCCGTTAGCGTCTTGCCCTTGGGATCGATCTTGATTACCGCGAGATCGGTTTCCAGATCCGTGCCCACGACCGTGGCGTCATAGGTGACGGTGTCGGGATCGTTCATCAGCTTCACCCGGATGCGGTCTGCCCCGTCGACTACATGCCGGTTGGTGACGATGTAGCCCTTGGGGTCCACGATCACGCCCGAGCCCAGCGAGCGCTCGTGCAGGTCACCGCCATCCGGTCCACCGGGAAATTGTCCACCGCCCTGTCCGCCAAAGAAGCGGTCAAAGAAGTCCTGGAAGGGATTGTCCTGATCGCCGCCGCCATTGTCGTTCGGGGAGCCAGGCGTGGCGCGTCCGCGCCGATGCGGGTTCTTGATGGTCGACTCGGTGCGGATGTTCACCACCGCCGGCTCAAGCTGGCGCGAGATCTGCGAAAACTGTGACGATAGCTGCTGCGGCGACGGAAGCGTTAACGGGGTTGCGTCGGCGCTCGAGTTTTCTTCTTTGCCCTTGACCCCCGCCGATACCACGGTGCCGATAAGAATGCCCAACGATAGGGTCGCCAAAATTACCAGGGTTGAGGCGAAGCGGCTCGACTTCTTCTGCTGCCCGAAACCCGTCCCGTGCAAATCCATCTACTGTCCTCCGGCTTCCTTGAAGCCAAACAAAAGAAGCTAAATGAAAATTATACCGTTCTCCGACAGGGCCGACCTTTTTGAGCATTCCCTCAAGCGAGGCAGGCGGGTTCCCAGGAATCCAAGCTTCCCCGATTAGACGCGGGTTGACAGGCGCAGGTAACCCAGCCGTGTTCTCAAACGCAGAGTGGAGGGACGAATCTGACATCTTTGAACCGCGGATTGCCGCGGAGGAACACAGCACGGCTTTCGACCGCGGAGACATCGCGGAGGACGCGGAAGTCTGGAACCACGGGTCCCACGGATAAACACAGATCGGAAGGCGGTGAACCCACTCACCGTCACTACTGGCTCAAACCGGGCGGCTACTTTGCACTAGGTAATCCGCGCCCTACGCGATCATCCGCGGTTGCATCTTGATCTCTGCTTATCGGTGTGAATCCGTGGTTGAGCTTTACTGCGCTTCGTACACCTTTTTCCCGCCCACCACGATGCGCAGTCCACGCTGTCGACAATTGATCCACTTGTCGTGTAAAACAATCGGGCGGTCCATGGAGAGCGGCAATCGGGTCGATACCGGCCCCCAGCGCGCACCAAAGCCTACCCAAGGCCGCCAAATCGATCAGTTCTTACAATGAACCGCGAGCTAATCACCGCAGCCTACCGGCTTTTTCTGGAACGCGAGCCCGAAAACGAAAGGGTGATCGACCACTTTCTCAAACAGACGCGCAGCGTAGAAGAGCTGCGGACCGTGTTTCTCGGCAGCCCGGAATTCGAACCGGCATTACGCAGGTTTCTTGACCAGAACGGCATTATTCAGCGCGATCAGATTTCTCAGTACGACGTATACACAGGGTGCACCCCAGCGGACCTTGCAATCATTCGCGACGGCTTCAATCGCCAGGTCCTGCCTCGCAAAGGATTCATTTCTGATCAATTGGGGGTCGTGACCCGTACGGCGTCTTTGTGGGATGGGGTCCAACATTTGGACGGAACCGTCATTCCTCCCCCGATACCGACGGACTATCACGCCGATGCCATTGAATGGGCTGGCCTTCTGAAGAGCGTTCGATCCGCTGGCGATGAGTACGCAGTCATGGAGTTAGGTGCCGGATGGGGCCCGTGGTGCGTCGGAGGAGCCGTTGCGGCACGCAATGCGGGCATAAAAAATATCAATATCCTCGCCGTAGAAGGCGATCCTGGACATTACGAGTTCCTCAAGCAGCATCTCAGGGACAACGGCTTCAACCCTTTGGAACATACCCTCCTGCAGGCCGCCGTGGGTGTCAATGCAGGAAAGGCGCGGTGGCCAAAAGTGCAGTCCCGAAACGACTGGGGCTCTCGTCCGATTAGAGACAACGAAAAAGACTCTCCCGGCTCCGACGGCAAAGTGCGCGACTATCTCGGCCGCGAGTTTGCCTCCACGATAGAAGTCGAGGTGGTGCCCTTGGCGCAGCTGTTGTCGCGCCGCCCCCGCTGGAACCTGGTGCATATCGATATTCAGGGAGAAGAAGCTGCGGTCTGTCAAAGCTCTATGAACCTGTTGACGGAGCGGGTCCAGTGGATCATCGTCGGAACGCATTCGCGCTGGATTGAAGGCGAGCTGCTCCGCCAGTTTTCAGCCGGCGGATGGAAGCTTGAAAATGAAAAACCGGTCCGATTCAACTTCCAACCAGGCGCACCCTGCCTGGAGTCGCTGACCGATCACGATGGAACGCAGGTTTGGCGTAATCCCAAGCTGCACTAGTCTGCTGAGCAGGAAGGTGCCCCATCCTTTCCCTTCTGTTGGGAAAGCGTGGGAAGCCAGACCTATTGCGCCTCGTACACCGTCTTCCCGCCCACCACCGTTCGCAGAACTTTGGTCTTCAGGATCTCCGGCGGTGCGACCTTCAGCAGGTCGCGGTCGAGCACCACGAAGTCGGCCAGCATCCCCGGAGCCAGCGTGCCCTTCTCCTTGTCCATGAACTCGGCGTAGGCGGAGCCGGTGGTGTATGCCGCTAGCGCCTCCTCGATCGTTACTTTTTGCTCAGGGAAGTACGATTTGGTTCCGGCTTCATTCTCGCGCGTCACTGCGGCGTAGACTCCACGAAACGGTGTGATCGGTTCGACCGGATAGTCAGTGCCGAACGCCAGCCGTACGCCATTGTCGAGAAACTCCTTCCAGGGATACGACGTCTTCGCCCGCACCGGCCCGATGCGCGCTTCCGCCCAGTTCATGTCGGTCAGCAGATGGTTGGGCTGCACCGACGCAATCACGCCCAGCTTGCGAAACTGTGCAAACTGATCAGGCGCGATGACCTGGTCGTGCTCAATGCGCAGCCGCTGCGTTTGAGGGTCGTTCCCGCCGGGCAGCTTCTTTTCGCGCAGGTTGGTCTCGGCAGCGGCAAACGCGTCGAGCGCCATCTGCGCCGCGCGGTCTCCAATAGCGTGGAAGCCCATTTGAAATCCCGCCGCCGCCCGCTCGACTGCCATCGGATTCAACTCCGCCTGCGTGTACTGCGGCAGGCCCGAGTTGCCGGGATCGTCGGAGTACGGTGCCAGCAACGCTGCGGTGCGCGAGCCCAGCGAGCCGTCCATGAATCCCTTCAGCATCGTGGTGTGCAGCATGGGATCGTCGGCAGGATGGTGCGCACGATGCTCCTTCAGCACTTCCACCGAATCTTTGAAGCGCAGCCATTCACTGATGCGCAGCGTCAGCTTGCCCGCACGCTCCAGCTCTTCGTAGACCAGAAACTGCTCCCAGTCGGAGTTGTCCTGCGCCGAGGTGACACCCGAGCGCGCAGCATTGGCCAGCGCCAGCTCGGCTGCATGGCGGCGCTGCGCAGTTGTTGGCCGAGGCACTTTGGAAAAGATCAACCCTTGCGCCGACTCGCGAACGATTCCTGTCGGCTGCCCTTGCGCGTCATGATCGATAGCACCTCCCTCCGGAGGTGTGGTCTTGGCGGTGATGCCGGCAGCCTGCAACGCTGCTGAGTTGGCTACCGCAATGTGCCCGTCCACGCGCACGAAGATCGCCGGATGCCCCTCAGTTACGGAGTCGATCTCCTGCCGCGTCGGCAGCTTCTGGCCCGGCCACAGTGTGTGGTCCCATCCGTCGCCGATAATCCAGTCGCCCGGCGCGGAGGTCTTCGCGCGTGCCGCAATGCGCTGCTGCATCTCTGCCAGCGACTTTGCGCCCACCAGATTAACATTCATCTCTTCGAAGCCGCCCGACTGCAGATGACAATGCGCATCATTGAATCCCGGCATCACGAAGTGCCCGCCAAGATCGACCACCTGGGTGTGGCTCCCCTTGAGCTTGCGGATGTGATCGTTCGTTCCTATAGCAACTATGCGACCATCGCGTACCGCCAACGCCTGCACGCGCGCCGGCGTCGCCTGGGTGTAGATGTCCCCGTTCACGAAGATCACGTCGGGTGGACCAGGGTTGGCGTTCAATGCCATCAGGTTCAAAGGAAGCAACAGAGCGAACAGACCAATCGGGATCATATCGGAGACTCCGCGAAACGGAGGCTATAGTCTAGCCCAGCAGGTGAATGCTGGATGAAGTGCGCTCGAAAATCGAGCCCCTCGGGGGACGACGGATTACTCTTGCGCCTCCGCCACCCCGCTCAGCGCCAGCGTCAGCAGCAGAATCCGTTTCAGCCCCAGGTCGCGCCCCGTGGGATCGTACCACTCGTTGATGGTATGGGCGCCGCCGCCGCTGCCGCCAGCGCCGATCGCGACCGCCTCGCGTCCCAGCGACAGAGGAATGTTTGCGTCCGTCGACGCGCGCTGAATCTTGGCCACGTTGCTGAGCTGGGCATCGACCGCGCGAATCGTCTCCAGCAGCCGCGAATCCAGCGGCAGGTCCGCTGCCGGCCGGTCCCCGATGATCTTCACCTCGTTGGTGAGGTTCTCCTTGCGATTGCGCCCAGACGTCGCCGACATGACATGATCCAGCGCATCCCGCAGCGCACGCTCCAACTTGTCCAGCTCCTCGACCGACGCTGACCGCGTATCGACTCGCATCATCGCCACCTGCGGAATCGAATTGACCGACGTGCCTCCCTGGATCGTTCCCACGTTGTAGGTAGTCTTCGGCGCGGGCGGTACCGGCGTGCGCGCGAAGCGCTCGATCACCCGCGCCAGGGCGACAATTGGATTCGCCACGCCGAAGTCACTCCAGGAATGACCGCCCGGGCCGCGCACGGTGACTTCATAGCGGCGGCTGCCCAGCCCTTCGGCGATGATGGTGTCGCTCCCCGCGCCATCGACGGCAATAAGCGTGCCAATCGAATCCAGCCAGCGCCGCTGCTGGAAGATATGCCGCATGCCGCGCAGGTTGCCTTCGCCCTCTTCGCCCACACTGCCTATAAACAAGATAGGCGCGACATTCGCGATCGACGCGTCGCGCAGTGCACCGGCAATGGCCAGCAGGGCGACGATCCCCGAGCCGTTATCAGAGATCCCCGGGCCATACAGCTTGTCTCCTTCGCGGCGTGCATTGATCTCGGTTCCGGCGGGAAAGACGGTGTCCAGATGGGCGCTTAGTGCAACGCAGGGCGACTCACTCTCGGTGCCCGGGCGCATTCCAAAAACGTTGCCCAGTTCGTCCTGGTGCACCTCCGCCAGTCCCATTTCTTCTAAGCGCGCTTGCAGCCATGCGCTGCGCGCAGCCTCGCCAAAACACGGGGCGGGAATGGCCGTGACTTCCAGTTGCCGGTCTTCCAGTTCGCGGCTATGCGAGCGGAACCAGGCGAACGCCTGATGTACACAGCGCGACTCGGCCAGCGCGGCAATCCGCTGTGGCACAGAGCGCTCCTTTGGCTCTTTGCCGGTGGAGGTCCCTTCACGAAAAAGCGCGCGGGATGGTGGGCCGAGTGGCATGGCGAAACTTCATGGTAATACGGCGGCGAAGCAGAATGCGCGTCTCATCGTTGACCCAAGCCACAGAGCGGTAATCGCCGTTCTCTTTTGGCTGTTCGCCTTCCGCCTTCCGCCCTTCGCCCTTCGCCATAGATGTCCTTCCAGGTGTCACCCTGAGCGTAGCGAAGGGCCTACTGTCGCTGACACCACGATCAAGCTCTTGATTGCGAGCCGGTCCTTCTCGAGAATCCCGTAGGAAGGGCAAGCATGGACTAGTGAAGGATGGCGTCGTTGGTATGAAAGCCAAGAGGCAAGAGCGAAAAGCGGAGTCCCTTCCGGTTGACGTTCTCCTCATCCCACCCTCACCATAGAAGCCGAGTCTGCTGCGGAGAACCTCTTGCGCCTGTCCTGGCAACTACGATTGCGAATCCGATTCCTGCTGATCGCCGCCCTGCTGGGCCTGGCCGCCGGAGTGTTTCTTCTTTTCCCCCTGAACGAGTTCGTCTACTTCAAGGAGTACGGCAGCCCCGGCTATACCACCGGCATCGGATTTGCCACAGCCCAGGTCTCTAGTGCCATACACGGCGACCGGCCAAGAAAGACCGCCGTCTATGGCTTGGCGGGCATGGTGCTCAGCCTGCTGGCCGCGGGAGTGTTCTCGTCGCTCGCCGACCGCCAACGCGAGATCGCCCGCCTGAGCAGCGCCCTGGAAGGCGACCTGCGGACCCTGATTGCCCAAGGCGAGAGCTCCAACCTGGAGTTCAAGTCGACGTTTCGCTGGGACCTGAAAGAGAGCAAGGTCAACCGCGCGCTGGAAGGCGTCGTCCTCAAAACACTTGCGGGCTACATGAACGGCAATGGCGGCACGCTGCTGATTGGCGTCGCCGATGATGGCTCGATTGTTGGCCTGGAGAATGATTACAAGACGCTGAAGAAACAAGACCGCGACGGATTCGAGCAGGCGGTCATGACCGCTGTAGCCACGCAACTCGGTGGCGATGCCTGCCAGAGTGTGCAGATCATGTTTCAATCCGTCGCGCAGAAGGACGTTTGCCGGGTGATCGCTTCGCCCGCGCATCGCCCGGTGTACCTGCGCTCCGGTGAAATGCCCAAGCTGTACGTACGCACCGGCGTTAGCACCCGCGAGCTCAATGTGCAGGAAGCAGTGAACTACACCGAAGCCCGCTGGAAGCGATAGATGGCGCCCCGAAGGAGCGGCATCCAAAGGCAACAGAATGAACGACGGCTACACCGACCTTCCGCCCGGCAAACTTGCCGCCGTGGTCACGTATCTGGAAATGCGCACGCCGCCAGCGCTCGCATTTGCCACAATGTCAGACTTCCCTATCCGACGGGTCGAGCAGCCTGACCTCGACTGGTACCGCCGCCTTTACCGCCAAATTGGGCAGCCCTGGCTGTGGTTCAGCCGCCTGCGCATCAGCGACGACCAGCTGCGGAAGATCATGCACCATCCGGCAGTGGATATTTTCGCTTTATCCCACAATGGGGTAGATTCCGGTCTGCTGGAATTCGATCGCCGAGCCATGCCCGACATTGAGCTATCATTCTTCGGCATCTTGCCGGGGCTCATCGGTAAAGGTGCCGGACGTGCTTTGCTGGAATATGGATTGAAGACCGCATGGGAGCACCGGCCGCAGCGCATCTGGCTGCACACCTGCACTCTCGACCATCCACGCGCCCTGGAGTTCTACCGCAAGGCCGGCTTCCTACCATACAAACGCGCCATCGAGATCACCGACGATCCCCGCCTTACCGGCGACCTGCCGCGCGAAGCCGCGCCTGACGTGCCGATTCTCTAGAACGGCCGCTGCACATGCTGCTCCCCGATGACCTTGCCGCTATGGTCGAACCAGACGACCTCATATTTCGGGCGGAAGATTGAATAGTAATAGCGATAGACGTATTCGGTGGTGCAGGACCGTGGTGCCAGCGTTACTGAGCCGCAGTCGCCTTCGCTGGACGGCTCGCCCATCAGCTCGCGCACCATCTCGTTGGGATCACCCAGGTTGACCAGGGCCGAATTGCGGTCGAGCTTCTGGTCGTGGTGATAGGCCCAGACGGTACCGGCGATCAGTGCAAGCGCGATGACGAGAAAGACGATGCGGACAACCATGATGCGACTGTATACGAGCCTGTGTCTCCGCAAAGCGGAGGCTATAGTCTAGCCCAGCGCAAGACTGCGCCTGGCGTACCCTGGCAGTTATGGTGTCCCCAGCGACGCCAGGGAGGGGTACCGCAGCTGCGAAGTTTTCCCTCGCCGGGCCTAGACAATTCGCCCAAGTCGCATGAATGATCGTGCAACGCCGCTTTTGATTTAACGGAAGCGAAGGCCCCACTCTTATGGCTGGCCGGAGTGAACATCATGATACGCTCATCGACGGACCATGATGAAAGCAGTCAATCGCTTCATCCAGGGCGACGTGCATGGGATTCACTATGCCGTGAGCGTCTTCATTGCAACCGCGCTGCTTTGGATTTGTGTTCACGAGCTCGCCAAGAGCAATCCGATTTGGGCGATCAGTTCGATGATTGCTACCAGCGACCCGCTGATGAAGCAGGCGAAGCTCTTTTTCCGGTCACGCATGGTGAACACCCTTGTCGGTTGCGCCATTGGCTTGCTGTTCATTGCCGTTGGGGGAAGCCGGCTTATCACCCTTCCCGTGGGAATGGCCGTGACAGTATTAGTTTCATCCTATGTGGTGCGGATCCCCACGATGTGGCGACAGGCTCCCATCACGGCGGCGTTTACCATCGCCGCCGGCCTGGAGCACCACGCGAGACTTCCCGGCCTACAAGCCGGCGTGGGGCGGGTGGCGGAGGTGCTCTTCGGCTGCATCATCGGTTACGTTGTCGCCTGGTGCGTTTCGGAGGTCTGGCCGATTCCTGATCCGCCATCCCACACCGACCATTGACGTTAATTCCCCTTACCCTTTGACTGCTGTAACCGATGCGCAGAACGCTGACGCCGAGTTGAACCGTGATGGTTGAAATACCGCCCGCGCAGATCAAAGCGTCACATCCGTACTCGGAGAATGAGTCGCGGCGCTGGCAGCAAAAAGAGCATGAATAACTATCGCTCCTCGACCACCAGCTTTGCTCCGCTCGGCAGATAGCTCTTGCGCCGGAACCAGTCTTCCATAGCCGTGCGCAGCTTATCGAGAGGCACGCGCGTCCCAATCTCTAACTGTCCGTCGCCGGTGGGAAGCGTGTCGTCGAAGACCTGGTCGTTGGTGAAGTTGCGCATGGCAAAGCTGTCCAGCCATTTCTGCGGACACGGCCGGCGCTGGCCGTCCTCTTCATACTCCACGGCGATCTTGCGCGAGAACATAGATCGATTGTGCCACGAGCGAGGAACAGGCTCTATGCGGATGCGGCCAATGCCGTGCGTCGGCGCGCGATCTTCGCAAAGGCCAGCATGATGACCGGAGCCACCAGCGCATAGCATGCAATGGCCGGAATGGCATTCCGGGAATGCAGGTATTGTCCCGCCAGTAGCAGCGCCAGCCCCACGTGCCGGTTGGCGTTGCATAGCGCAAGCGTTTTATTGGTTTCCGGATCGGCTTGCAATAGCAAAGGGATGGCCAGCATGGAACACGCAGCCAGTATCACGGCCGCGACGATGACCCATGGCGTGATCGCCGCCAACGCCGCGCGCATCGCCCACAATACCGCCGCGATCATCACCACCAGCAGAACATTTCCGCTAATCGTAATCGCCGGTTGAATGCGAGTGGCAAACCTGGGCAGGAAGTACACCAGCGCCAGGCCGATCAGTAGCGGCAGAAACTGTTTCTCGGCGATGTTCTTGAACAGCAACACCGGCGGAATCCAGACATGGCGGTCGTACAACTGGGCCGAGGAGTACACGACCAGGGGAAGCATCACCGGCACCAGCAACGCTCCCCACACCTGGTAGCTGGCCGCCAACTGCATGTCGAAGCCCTTCTTGGCCGCATTGCGCGAGGTCAGCGGCGCTCCCGGAACCACCCCAAGCATGAACAGGCCGACTGCCTCGCCAAAATCGAGGGGCATCCATCGAAACATCAACAACACGATGGCAGGAGGAATGAGGAAGGTCGCCACCAGCAGGCGCAGCCAGCGCCACCCGCTCAGCCGCTTCCAATGGGCTATGAGGTCGGGAATCCGCAGGCTCATGCCGATCGACACCATGAGCAGGAAGACTGCGACGGGTAGAAGAGCTTTCATGAATGGCCAGCGGTTGGTTGTCAGTTGTCAGAGCGCCGAAAAACGGTGGCTCGACGGTCGGCTCTACAGCCTGCCGACTTCAGGCATGATAGCCGAACCCAGCCCTCGCGAAGCGTACAACCTACAGCGAGCATGGAAGGCCCGTAGTTCCATGAACTGACAACTGACCACCGACAACTAGCCACTGACCACTTCAATCGTCGCTGGGCGATTCGGCGAATCCCATCTCTGCCAGGTGCGACTCCGGGATGTTGACCGGGGCCTCGCTGGTGTGGCCGTTGGCTCGCAGGTCCGCAAGGATCGCGTCAATGCTGTTGGCCGTCAGACCGGAGCCGATTTGTAGAAAGTGGTCCAGCCCGACAGGGTCAAACACTTGTACCCACGATGTCGCGCCCAAATTGTAGTTGGCCTGGAATTCCAGAGGACTGTCGTTGCGCTTGAAAATGTGGAGTGTGCCTGCCATAAAACGTGAGATGCCGACGGCGCCCGAAGCGTATCGAAATTCTTGGCTGGCCGCAGAGGCATATCGTGTTTCACTACTCGACTGCCGGTTTAGGTGGTAGCATTCGGGGCAGAAAAACATAGCTCAGGAGGTTTGCGATGCCCCACTGCACAAAATGCGGCGCTGAAGTTCCCCCGGACGCCCAGTTCTGCCAGAATTGCGGCCAGCCCCAGCCGGCCGGAGTGGGGGCGCCTCCTCCTGCACCGGCACAGAACTATCCTCAGGCTGCGACCAGCGGAATGTCGGAGAACGTGGCCGCCACCCTATGCTACGTGCTCGGCTGGATTACAGGCATCATCTTCTTTCTGATCGATAAGCGGCCTTACGTTCGCTTTCACGCGGCGCAGTCCATCGTCACCTTCGGCGGCCTGCACCTCATACGCATCGTTCTCGGCATGATCTTTGGCGTGGGCTTCTTCTTCGGCGGTCACTGGGGAGGGTTCGGCATCGGGCTATTGCTGATTAGTTGCATCGGCATTCTGGCGTTCGTGCTGTGGATCGTCTGCATGATCAAGGCCTACCAGGGCGAGCGCTTCATGTTGCCGATCGCTGGAGACATTGCCGTGAGCCTGGCGAACCAGTGAGAAGAAAGCGCACCACGGATTTCCACGGATCACCTTGGATAAGAAAAGCACGAACTGCGGAAAACGCGGATACGGACCAGGAGTAAGAGATCCCGGGATTTTCACAATGAACGCTCACGGATCGAAGAGCTGAAAGACCAAGTTCGATCCGTGTTCATCCGTGGGGGTCTGTGGTTGCTAATCCGCGTGGTCCGCGTAATCCGCGGTTAAACCTGGGTTCAGTCCAGCAAGGCGCCGGGAGTCTTCTTTGCGATGTGCAGCAACTTGAGTGTGGCCTGACGCGGCTCGCGGATTCCCTGTTCCCAACTCTCCACCGCATTGGAGCTGACGTTGAGCAGGCGCGCAAACAGCGCCTGGCTGGCATTCATGCTGGCGCGAAGGGCGCGAATGTCGGCCGGCTTGAGCGGCTTGGGCGGCGGAGGGATCTCAATGGTTCGCAGATTGAGCGCGCCGGATTTCTTGTTCGCCGTGGAAGAGACTTCTGTTTCCACCTGCCGATGCTTTTTCTTGTCTTTTTTCTTGTCCTTCTTTCCCATAGGCGCTCCTCGGCAGTTCTCAAGACACGGTGCTACATTGTAGGACAGCAACTGCGGTGTGGCTAGCCCCTTCAGGAAAAATCAGTGGATAACCGGCCGCGCCACCGGCTTGCCCTTTTCGCCGATCTCCACGTAAGCCCACGGAACTTCGGGGTCGTGAGTGAAGACCACCAGCCATCTCTCCGGAATCGCCTTCTTGTAGAAGCGGTGCCGGTTGTTGATCGAGTCCAGTGGATAAAGATCGTAACCCATGACCCACGTGGGATCGAGATGATACGACGTCGGGATCAGGTCGCTGATGTAGCACACGACATGCTCGCCGGCGCGCACCGTCACTGCCTGTAGATCGCGCGTGTGTCCCGGATAGACTTCAACCGAGATGCCCGGCGCGATCTCGGCGTTGCCACTCAGCAAGCGCATCTGTCCGCTGCGCACCAGGGGATCGTAGTTGTCCGTAAGGTAACTCACACGATCGCGCTCGTGCTGTTCGTGCGCGTGATCGAGCTCGCCCTGCTGCGCATAATACGTCGCGTTCGGAAAGGTTGGCTGCGGCTTTCCGTCTTTGTCATAGAAGGTGTTCCATCCGCAGTGGTCGAAGTGTAGATGAGTGTTGACGACGATGTCGATTTCGTCGGGTGAGACACCGGCGCGCTCGAAACTCTCCATTAGCGCAGCCTGGTTCTTGTGGATCTCGCGCGACTTCTCGTTCAGCTTCGGTCCGATGCCTGTCTCAACCAGCACCGTGCGCTCGCCATTCCGAATCAGCAGCGAGTTCAGGCCGAGCGTCAGCATATTGCGCTCGTCGGCCTTGATGCGCTTCTCCCAAAGCACCTTGGGCACCACGCCGAACATGGCGCCGCCGTCGAGCTGATAGGTGCCGTCTGAGAGAATCATGAGTTCGCAATCGCCCAGCATCAGTCGGTGCAAGGTCAACTCCTTGTGTTAGCCAGCAAGTTTTCCATCATACTGAAGCGGACAGGCTAACGTCCTTCCGGGAGGTGATCGTGTTCAAGGGAGCGAAGGTTCTCGTCGTGATGGTGATGGTCTGCGCCATGGCCTATGGGCAAAGCGCTGATCCAAACGGGCAGCAGCCCGCGTCCACGCAGAGTTCTGTGGGCGAGACGAACGCGGCCCCTGTGCAGCGCCCCGATCCCGAACAGCAAATGAAGCTCGACCTGGACCAGATGGAGAGCCTGGTCAACAACATGGCCGCACAGGTCAGCTTCATTCGTGACACCAACATGTCCATCCTGCTGAACACCAATGTGCGCCTGTGGACGGTGTTGATACGCGATCTGCGGATGCAGCTCCAGGAGCAGCAGAAGCACAGCACTCCGCAGAGATGACACCAAGAAAGCTCACCACGGAGGCACGGAGAGCACGGAGGGGATTGAGGTCAAAGACGTTCGCGCGGAATCTCTGGAGCTCGTGGTTACCTGGCAACTTACCCAGCCTTCCGCTTCGCTACAGGCCAGGGTGTCATCGCACGCCCTGCGGGCTTGGAAGGATTTCACGAGGTTTGAGCGGGCAAGCGGGGTTGATTTGAAAACCCATTAACCACAGAGACACAAAGGCTTCAGAAGTCAGAAAGGCGGCTTTGACCCCAATCCTCTCCGTGATCTCGGTGTCTCCGTGGTGAATTCTTACCGCCCGGAGTCCACGAACCAGTCGGTGATGCGGTCGAAGTCCTCCAGGCTGGCGTACTGAATGACGATCTTGCCCTTGCCGCCGCGGTCCTGGATGGTGACGTCTAAACCGAGCACAGCCCGTATCTGACGCTCCAATTCCTTCACATTTGGGTCGATTTGACGCTCTTTTGGGGCCTTTTCAGGGGGGCGAATCATATCAGTAACTAGCTTCTCCGTCTGGCGGACGGAGAGCGAAAGATGCACCGTGCGGAGCGCCATCAACTGGATCATTCCAGGCGAATCGAGAGCCATGAGTGCCTTGGCATGACCTAAGCTGAGTTGTCCCTGCTCAACCATGGCCTGTACGTCAGCAGGTAACTTAAGCAGTCTCAAGAAGTTGGAGACGGATGAACGGTCTTTTCCTGTTCGTTGCGCGATCTGCTCCTGGGTCAGTCCGAAGTCGCGGCCAAGCCGCTCAAAGGCCCGCGCCTGCTCCATCGGGTTCAGGTCCTCACGCTGCAGGTTCTCGATGATGGTCATCTCCATCGCCTGCTCGTTGGAAACATGCCGGACGATGGCTGGAACAGTTTTGTTTTCAGCTACTTGCGAGGCTATCCAGCGGCGTTCGCCGGCAATCAACTGAAAGCGGCCATTGGCCTCGGGACGCACCGTGATGGGTTGTACGACGCCGGACACCTTGATTGAGGCGGCCAGTTCGGCGAGCGCGACTTCATCGAGGTGGCGGCGAGTTTGATAGGGATTGCGGTCGATGAGCTCAACCGGGATCTGGTGGACGGTTTCGCCCTGCCCGTGCGCCGGCACGGCGGTCGCGGCGGCAGCATGGGCCGGTGGAGGCTGGGTAGCGCTGCGGGAGGGCAGCAGCGTGTCCAATCCGCGTCCTAATACTTTGCGTTTCTCAGTCATGGAAAAGCCGCCTTTCGCCATTCGCGCTTCGCCTTTCGCCATTCCTATCGCTCCCCTTCTGGCGCAAGGCGAATAGCGAAGAGCGGAGAGCGTTTCTCACGATGCCGCCTCCGATGGAACCGCTGCAGCCTGAGCTTGAGCCTTGCTCACCCGCCGCATAATCTCTTCTGCCAGTTGAAGATAGGCCTCGGCGCCGCGGGAGCGCGGATCGTAGACCAGGGCCGGCTGACCGTGGCTGGGTGCCTCCGCCAGACGGACGTTGCGAGGGATCGCTGTCTGGCACATGAGCTCGCCGAAGAAGCCGCGCAACTCCCCGGCAACGGACTGAGCAAGATTGGTGCGCTCGTCAAACATGGTGAGGACCACGCCCTCCACCGACAGGCCGGGATTCAGCTCAACGCGGATGCGGTCAATGGTATCAAGCAGTTCGGTGACGCCTTCGAGTGCGAAATACTCGGCCTGCATCGGGATGAGGACGGTGTCGGCAGCGACCAGCGCGTTGAGCGTGAGCAGATCCAGCGCCGGTGGGCAGTCGAGGACGATGAACTGAAAGCGCTGGCGCATGGGCTCGAGCGCCTGGCGCAGGCGGTGCTCGCGACGTTCCAGGGTGACGAGCTCAATGTTGGCGCCAATCAGGTTTTTGTGCGCTGGAAGCAGGCTCAGATTAGGCAGGTCGGTGGGCTTGAGGGCCTCTTCGGCGGTCGCATCGCCCATGATGACCTGATAAGTGCTGAGCCGCTCGGGGTCACGGCCGAAGCCGACGCCGCTTGAGGCATTCGATTGGGGATCGCAGTCCACCAGCAAAGTCGCCGCGCCATGCTGGGCAAAGGAGGCAGCCAGATTGATGGCGGTGGTGGTTTTGCCGACCCCGCCCTTCTGATTGGCGACCGCGATGGCTCGTGACACTGCTTGGAAGCTCCGTTTAGCAGCTTAGAACCGGGAAGGCCCGTCAGCAATGGCGTCGGAATCAGGGAACTAACATTTCGGAGGAAAAGCTGTGTAATTCTGGAAGGCGAGGGCGGAAGAGGCTGAATCGGCGGTGTCTTCAAGGTAACCTGGCTGTGGGTAATATTCCCGGGAGATCGTGTTCCACGTGGAACAACGGACAAAGAACAACCGCGGACTGCCGCGGAGTGCGCGGATTAGAAGGAGAAAGGTCCAGGTGTTCGACGAGGGGACACCAAAGGCGAGAAGAACCTTCCCTTACGTGCCTCGGTCATCAGAAGCAAGTCATCCCGCCGCTGAAACGACGAGGTGAGCGCTGTCGCGCCCGGGGTGCGAAGGTCGAACAAAGCAACACGTGCCGTGCCTGGACTCGGCCTCTTCTGCACTATCCCCCGTTGAAAGTCTCGGCTAAGCTATGCTGCGCATACGACGCGAGTGTTTCCGCCGATCCTGTTCCACGTGGAACACTGCATTCTCCCGTGGATTCCTGAGCGCTCATCTCGATTTGATTCCCACTAGAACCTCAGAAATTGCCGTGTGCGGCATTAGTTTTCCCACTTGCCACTCAAATTCTGCGGAAAAATCGCGCAACTTCCCACTTTTAGGTTCTCCGATCAACAGGCACAGCCTTCCTCCCGGCGCTACCAACTCCGCTGCCACGGGCAATACCGTCTCGAAGCGCTCCGCCGCACGCATGCTGACAATGTCTGCCGTCCTGTTCCATTGTTCGGCGCGTCCGTTGTAGACCTCGATGTCGTCCAGGCGAAGGGCCCGAACCACTTCTTTGAGAAACGTCGCCTTCTTGTTCTGCGACTCGATCAGCGTGACGTGCAGTTGGGGAAAGGCCAGCTTGATGGGCACTCCGGGGAAGCCGGCTCCCGAGCCGAGATCCGCAAGGGTTGTCGGAGAGTGGTCAGTTGTCAGTTGTCGGTTGTTAGAAGTAGATGCTCCTTCGACCTCCCCTCGACTACCCTTGGGGGCCACCCGGGAGGACAAACCGAAAGCAGATCCTTCGTTCCCACCCAAGCCAAGACCCGGCATGGATGGGGCATCCGCAGGCATGAGTGGGGCAGCTCCGAAGAGCACGCCGGCGGCAAACAGAGACTCGCCGAAGTGGCGGGCCACGATCTGCTCGGGATCGCGGATAGCGGTGAGGTTGGTTCTGGCATTCCAGCGTAGAAGCAGGGCCAGGTAGGCTCCGAGCTGGTCATAGATGCCGGGCGGAAGATCGAGTCCCACAATGTAGGACTTCAACAATTCGGCGATGCGGGAGGAGTCCACAAAAGCATTGAACCACGGATGAACACGGATTAGCACAGATTTGCGTGGGGAAGAGCAACCGCGGATTTCGCGGATGGTGCGGAAGAGGCGTCAACCACGGATCTGCACGGATGAACACGGATCCCGTCGTTCATGAAGTCATCAGCGGTTTCCGCACTCACCCGCGACTAAAGAGGTCTATCGCTTAAGAATCACCGCCGCCAAGGGAGGCAGGTTCAACAACACCGATTGCGGATGGCCGTGGTATTCGACAGGCTCGGAGGTCACTCCGCCGTAATTGCCGTCGTCGGTGCCGCCATAGATGGCCGCATTGCTGTTGAGCATCTCGCGCCAGTGTCCTGCCAGGGGCACGCCCACGCGATAGCCGGGCCGCGGCACGGGAGTAAAGTTGCAAGCGATCAGCACCGGAGCTTCGCGGTCGAGCCCATAGCGCATGTAGGTCAGCACGCTGTTGTCGGAGTCGTCAGCGTCGATCCATTGCCAGCCATCGGGACTGAAATCGAGTTCGTAAAGTGCGGGCTCCTCGCGATAGAAGCGATTCAGGTCGCTGACCCAGCGTTGCATGCCCTGATGCGGCGCCCATTGCAACAGGTCCCATTGCAGGCTGCTGTCGTGGTTCCACTCGCTGGTCTGGGCAAACTCGCCGCCCATGAACAGCAGCTTCTTTCCTGCCTGGGTAAACATGTAGCCGTAGAGCAGGCGCAGGTTGGCGAAGCGCTGCCATTCGTCGCCCGCCATTTTGTAGATCAGCGAATTCTTGCCATGCACCACCTCATCGTGCGACAGCGGGAGCACGAAGTTCTCGTTGAACATGTAGAGCCCGCGAAACGTCAGCTTGTTGTGGTGATACTTGCGGTGAATAGGATTCTTGCTGAAGTACTGCAAGCTGTCGTGCATCCAGCCCATGTCCCACTTCATGCCGAAGCCCAGCCCGCCGATATACGGAGGGCGCGACACCATGGGCCACGCGGTTGACTCTTCCGCAATGGTCTGAATGGCGGGGAACTCGGTGTACGCCTCCTGATTGACCTGCTTGAGGAAGGCGACGGCCTCAAGGTTTTCGCGGCCGCCAAACTGGTTGGGAATCCATTCGCCCTGCTTGCGCGAGTAGTCGAGGTAGAGCATGGACGCGATGGCATCCATGCGCAGGCCATCGACGTGGTAGCGGTCGAGCCAGTACATGGCGTTACTGATGAGGAAGGCGCGAACCTCATTGCGCCCATAGTTGAAGATAGACGACTTCCAGTCAGGGTGAAAGCCGCGGCGCGGATCGGCGTGCTCATATAGGTGAGTGCCGTCAAAGTACGCCAGGCCGTGCTCGTCGTTGGGAAAGTGCGAGGGAACCCAGTCGAGGATGACGCCAATGCCGTTCTGGTGCAGGTGATCGACCAGGTACATGAAGTCCTGCGGCGTGCCGAAGCGGCTGCTGGGAGCGTAATAGCCCGTGACCTGGTATCCCCAGGAGCCGAAGAAGGGATGTTCCATGACGGGCAGGAACTCGACGTGGGTGAAGCCAAGCTGCTTCACATACTCGGTCAGCTTGTCCGCCAGCTCGCGATAACTCAACGAGCGATTGCCCTCTTCCGGCACGCGCATCCATGAGCCAAGATGAACTTCGTAGATGGAGATGGGCGCGTCGAAGGCATTCTTTAACTGGCGCGTATTCATCCAGTCGGAATCCTGCCACTCGTACCAGGTGTCCCAGACGATAGACGCGGTTTTGGGCGGGACCTCGCAATGGAACGCGTAGGGATCGGCCTTGGCGACCGCGTAGCCGTGATAGCGCGAACGGACGAAGTACTTGTAGATGGCGCCTTTGCCCAGCTCGGGAACAAAGCAGTCCCAGACACCGGAGCCGCCTTTGGGATACATCGGCGTAGCATCGGGATTCCAGCTGTTGAAGTCGCCCACCACGGAGATACGCAGGGCGTCGGGCGCCCACACTGCGAAATACGTGCCTTGCTGGCCATTGATTTCGGTGAGGTGGGAACCGAACTTCTCGTATAGACGAGTGTGGTTGCCTTCGTTGAACAGGTGAAGGTCGTAGCTGGTGATCAGGCCGAGGTCCTCGGCGGTGGCAGCCGGCGTATTTTGCATAGCGATAGGTTCCGCTCCGTAATCGGTATTCGCTTCCGTAGTTCTATTACATAGGATGCGGTTTCGGCGAAGCGCATCCAGTGTAGAAGATGGAATGGCGGGAGGGAAATTCGGGGCGGGCGAAAGCGCGGGGGATTCTGCGGTCGTGGGTTGAATCGAATAGCCCCGGCCCCCCCAATTTTCAGATTCCAGAGTCTTCCCGGTTCGGCCTCACTTGCTTGACGGAAGGGACTGCAGGTAGGCGACGACGGCCTCGGCATCGGCACGATTCATGTGAAACTTGGGCATGGGGTCGCGCAGTTCTTTGCCGTCGATCCAGACCGCCGTTGTCAGCAAGGTCACGACCTGCTCAGGACTGGCGGGCAGGGTGCCTCCGATACGGGGCTCAAGCTGCGGCCAGTTCGGATCGGGCTGAGCCGGCCAGTAGATGACCGGGCCACCCTGCAGCCAGCGGCTGCGATCATATTGGCCGTTCGGCAGGCGCGGCGTATGGCAGGTGGCGCACATGGCTACATCGTTGACGATGTATGCGCCGCGGGCAATGTCTCCGGCCTTGCCTGCCGGCTGCGCGGAGGCGCCTTTCGTCTCCTGGGCGGCGCTGATCTGAGGGGTGCGAACCATGAAGAGGGCCAGCACCGCCAAGGCGGCTACCAGTGCCAGTCTGAAGCTCTGGCTAGGATTGCGAAATGACATTGGGTCTCCTTGAATTTCTCTCCGCGCGCACGCAAGGGCGGCGAGTATTCGGGGAACAGACAATATAGCATCCGCGAGGCGTGACGGATTGCAGCAAGCCTCGCATCGTAGGACAACGAAGTGGCTGGGCTGGAATTGTTCTCGCACCGAACGAGTGGTGTTAGGTGCCGCCCCTGAAGGGGCTCGGGAGTCATAAAGGAGGCCGCTATCCCAGCGCTGCCGCGCCGGGCTGGAATTGTTTGTAGAGTTGTGGGACGTTGTTTCGTGGCAAGCGCAAGGTGGACAATTCGAGCCCAGCCCGGAAGGGCTGGGTTACGGCTTTGTTTGTGAGCCGAAAGCCCCTTCAGGGGCGGCACAAACGATGGTGCGCTGAATCACAGAATCGCCAGAGTCAGGATCGCTAGCCTTGTGTCATGTCGCACAGCCTCTGCCGGTCGATCTTTCACATCGTCTTCAGTACCAAGGAGCGCCGGAATTCTATTCCGAGAGCGTCCTTAGACACGACCTGGGCATACATCGCCGGTATTGCGCGCAATCATGGGATGCGGGTGTTGGCGGTGGGCGGAATACAAAATCACGTCCACACTCTTATTGAGCTTCCTCCGGAAGTGGCCTTGGCTGATGCGGTCCGCACACTGAAATGCAACTCCAGCCGCTGGCTGCGCGAGTCAGTGCGACTATTTAGCTGGCAGGAAGGATATTCGGCCTTCAGCGTCAGTCCGTCGCAGGCCGGCAGAGTGGTGCGATACATCTCGCATCAAGCGGAACATCATGCACGGTATTCGTTCGAGGAGGAGCTTTGCGCGATGATGAAGGCTGCCGGGGCTAACCCCTGTGCCGCCCCTGAAGGGGCTCGGGAGTCATAAAAAAGGCCGCTATCCCAGCGCTTCCGCGCTGGGCTGGAATTGTTTGTGAGTTTTGGAATGAGGCTGAAATTGTGATGATCCTGCCCCCATAGGGACACCACCCGATTTCGAAAGTCGCCGGCATCGGGGTGTGTGCCGCCCCTGAAGGGGCTCGGGAGTCATAAAGGAGGCCGCTATCCCAGCGCTTCCGCGCCGGGTTGGAATTGTTTATTTCGTGCCTTCCAAGCCGAATATTTCAATCCACATCGAGTCGCGTTTCGCCATCGGTCTGATCCGTCGCTCCTCGTCCTTACTTCACACCCTGACGTGATGGCGGGCACTGCGGTGCGGTCGGCGCAGTGTTCTCCTTAGTGTGGCGACGTGGATTGCCCCGCGCGGCGCAGAGGCACAGAACAAGCTTCTGAAACGCACCAACAGGACATGCGGCAGACAGCCTTACCTGGCTGGCCGCGCACGTCGCACGCAAAAGTCTTAAGTAAGGAGAACAGCATGGCTGACAAGAAAGCGGACCTGGCTGGCCCCGGCATTGGCGATTATCTGGAACTTGAGAAGGTATTGCCCGAGGATTACAGCTCTCTGCTGTCACCCAAGGAGACGCAGAAGGCGATCTTCGAGGTGAAGCGGTACATCGAAGACAACCTCTGCAAAGAACTCAACCTAATCATGGTCGAAGTGCCGCTGATCGTGGATGAAGAGAGCGGAGTCAACGACCTGCTCGATCGCGACGGCTCGCGGACCCCCATTCAGTTCCACATCTCGAACGATCACGACAAGCACCCCATCAATGCCCAGGTGGTGCAGGCCGCCACCAAGTGGAAGAGGATGGCGCTGAAGCAGTTCGGCATGCAGCCCGGCGAGGGCCTGTGCACCGACATGCGCGCCGTGCGCAAAGACTACTTCCTCGATCACGACCACAGCGCGTACGTCGATCAGTGGGATTGGGAGCGCGTGATCACGCCGGAACAGCGCAACCTTGATTTCCTGAAGGCGATCGTCTCCAAGATCTGGAAGGTGATGGTCGGCGCGGAGCGCTACGCGCAGGAACTGTTCCCGCAGCTCAAGAACCCGAAGTACCCGAACCTGCCGGAGCAGCTTACCTTCCTGCACGCGGAAGAGATTCTCGACATGTATCCCGACCTGCCACGCAAGCAGCGGGAGACGGCGATCCTGCAGAAGTATCCGGCGGTGTTCATCATCGGTATCGGCTGGATGCTGAAGGACGGCTATCCGCATGAGCTGCGCGCGGCCGACTATGACGACTGGGTCACGCCGACGGTTGCCAAGAACGGGCACCAGTTGCACGGGCTGAACGGCGACATCCTGGTGTGGAACCCGGTGACCAAGCGGCGGCATGAGCTGTCGTCGATGGGCATTCGCGTGAATGCCGAGTCACTCAAAAAGCAGCTTGAGCTGACGCACCAGCTTGATTTCCTGAAGTATCCGTATCACAAGGCAATCATCAATCACGAGATTCCGCTGAGCGTTGGCGGTGGCATCGGACAGTCACGCACCCTGATGATGCTGCTGCGCAAGGCGCACCTTGGCGAAGTTAGTGTCACAGTCTGGCCGAAGGTGCTGAAGGAGATGTGCGAGAAGAAGAACATCCATGTGCTGAACTAATCTCTCCTCAAGAGTAGGCACGACGGATGCCCCCATCCAGGCCTGATGCCGGCTTGGATGGGGCTTTTAATTTTGGCTTGAGAATTCCGTCGCCGATGATAGGACTACGCGAATTTGCCCGCAGGCGCGCTGTTGTGGCGATTTCGGTCTGTCAACTGAAAACTTAAACTAAACCCCGCACAGACGAAGGGCGGCCAACCCCCAATAGACGGTTTTTGTTCAAATCCAGTGACAGCACCCGGTTTTCGTTATACAGTTTCAGCCCGCCAATCCACATAGGAAGGGAAACGACTATGAACAAGCTGACAGTTGTTGCGGTCTGTATGGTGGGGTTGACTTCGGTGGCGATCGCGCAGAACAGCCTGGAAACGAAATGGCATTGCGCGAAGGCTACTTCCGAGCAGGCTTATCAGGTGCCCGACATGTCGGGACACAGCTATGGAGCCGCGCAAGGGACTTGCAGCGCGACTTCCAGTAAGACGGGCGAGAAGAGCGGCACCTATACCGAGGCGATCGATACCGTAAAAACTTCGCTGAGGAACCACGGCACCTTCGTCGTCACCATGGAAGACGGCGACAAGACGTATTACAGCTATTCAGGGGTTGCGAATCAGGCGAAGAAGACCGGCTCGAACAAGTGGAAGATCACCAGCGGCACGGGAAAATATAAAGCGGCGAAGGGCGAGGGAACGTGCGCAGGTACGCTCAACGCTGACGGCAGCTCCGACTGGGACTGCACCGGGAGCTTCACGGCGGGCGGCCAGTAGAGCGCGAAGAGTGTAAATCACATTCCGTTACAAGTAAGCCCCGCTCACAACCGGTTCTAGTGTGGCGTGGTTGTTGCATCCCCAAACCACTGAAAGAGGGGGCCCCAAGTACAAACTTCTCTCCGAGGGGCGATGATGAATTCACATCGAAAAGGTATTGTCGCGTTTCTGCTGATTGCATTTGGGCTGGCATAGGCAGCTTGGGAGGTGGTGATCCGAGCGGGCGTTTCAGTGCGGTCGCCGTTGGACATGTATGCCCTGCCGACCGGGTTTGCGCCGGCGATCGCCTGCTTTGTGGTGCGCAAGTGGGTCACGCGGGAAGGATTTGCTGATGCAGGACTTCGGCTTCATCTGCGCAAATGGCCATATTACCTGGTGGCATGGCTTTTGCCGATCGCTGTCATGGCCTGCGTCGTGATCTTGGCGCCTATCTTCGGCGCGGGGCAGGCGGACTTTTCCCTGGAGCGAGGATCCAAGTACATGGCTTCGCTAGGGAAGCCAGTCCCTGCCTGGGCACCCCACAGCCTGATGCCATTGCTCGGCATCTTCCTTGTGGCAGCGATCCTCCTGTCTCCAATCTTGTTCGGCGAGGAGTTCGGCTGGCGCGGCTATTTGCAGCTGCGACTATTTCCGAATAAGCCGGTACTGAGCGCAGTGGGTACGGGCGTCATCTGGGGACTCTGGCACTTGCCGCTGAACCTGCGAGGCTATAACTTCCCTGATCATCCGATTCTCGGCGCCCTGGTCATCTTCCCCGTCAGCACAATTTTTCTCTCCATTCTTTTCGGATGGCTGGTACAGAAGACCGGAAGTATCTGGTCATCCAGCCTCGCCCACGCTGCGACCAATGGGGTTGGCGGAAACCTGTTTCTGCTTTTGTTTGGCGGCGGCGGCGCAAGTTTCCTGTATGTCTCCGTTCTAGGGCTCCTCGGTTGGATCCCGCTGGGCGCCCTAAGCGCGTGGATCGTCTTCACCGGGCAGCTCAAACCGGCGGCGACTGGCGAAACTCTGAAGGGGCTGGCACAGGCGGCCCAAGCGTAAAAGCGGGTGCCGCCCCGGAAGGGGCTCGAGAAATCAAAAAAGGGAGGCTTACCCAGGACTTCCGTTTTGGGCTACGAATTGTTGCAACCCTCGGGCTCGCGGCACGCCGAACTCGCGGACACTCGGGTCTGGAGCATCATCCCGGTTGCGCCACGAATGCTGCTCCGAAGTATGATTCCTCGTCCAATATCTTGTTCCGGAGCCTTCTTGAATCCCCGAAAGTTTAATCATTCGCTGCCTGGCTTTTGCGCTGGGGCAGTATTGCGGCTACAGCTCTTCGCCAAAAGTGCGTAGACACCTTCGCCAGGCGATCGTTGAAATCAGATGAATCCTCACCAAGGTTCAACCGTGTGGGATCTTGTCCAATTTTATGAAGCAGAAATTTATTATTGTGGCGTCGAAAGAAGCAACAACGGTCCGAAGGGTAGGCCCTAGGTAATTGCCAATCAAAACGCCTGCTTTACGAATGTCAGGAATCGGCAATTTCTGCGGAAACCAGAGTGGCCTTTCCTAGAAAATTGCAGTTTGATAAATCGAAACTTATGAAAACGGTGCATCCGCCTTGACAGAGCCTGCGCTGCAACATAAAGTTGGTGCCCATATTCTCGAGGGCCCCAGAAGGTGGTCGCATGCGTTCCTCCGCCGCCGTGGTTGTACTGTGCTCGTCCCTTCGCTACTTCCTCACGACACATTTCCCTGCGGGTCAACCGTGTACAGCCGTGCACTTGCAGAAAGGAGCTCTGAAGCACATGAATAGGCGCGCCCGTTCATTCTCGACTCTCGTTCTATTGGCTCTGTTGGCAGCTAGTTCGGTCGCATGGGCCGGGTCTGTTACAGGGACAAAACACCCGCTGGTGGCGGAATACACAGTGAACGCCCCGATGTCGGGCCAACTCAGGGTTGAGTTTGGGCGAACTCTCTCTTACGGTCGCAGTACTTCGTCGCAGCAGGTTAGTCAGAATCAAATGGCAACTACGGTTGTTGCCGGCATGCGGGCCAATACTACTTACCACATGCGTGCTCGCATCGATGGTCAGGGCCAGACGTGGTACGACACGGATCAAGTATTTACGACCGGGTCGATGCCGAACGTGACCTATCCTCACCCCGTGGTGCTGCAGCCCCACCCGGCCGGTGAAGGGGTGGACCTAGTTTCCGATTTAAATGCCAACAAAGGCATCGGGGCCGTGGTTGTTGATGGTGACGGCTCCATTATCTGGTACTACTACGATCCCAACGTTCCCGACCTTAGCTTTCCCATTCGCCAGCTTCCCAATGGCCATTTCCTGGTGCAGGACTATGGGTACGTGAGGGAGGTTGACCTGGAAGGGAATGTCATCAGGGAGTTGACACACAAGGAGTTGAATGATGGCTTGACGGCTGCCGGCTACGATTTTCAAGTCGAAGGCTTTCATCATGACATGCTCAGGCTCGACAACGGGCACCTGGTTGTGCTGGTGCACGAGTTTAAAGAATTCTGCAATCTGCCGGGAAGTCCCGGCTGCACGAATGTCGAGGCTGACGACGTCATAGACGTAGACCAGAACAATGCTGTCAAATGGGTCTGGCGGGCATTCGATCATCTTGACATCAACAGACATCCTTACCAGTGGCCGGATTGGACCCACTGTAACGCACTGGTTTACCTGCCTGACGGCAATTTGCTGCTGTCGTCCCGTCACCAGAGGTGGGTCATGAAGCTTGAGTATCTCAATGGTGTTGGCAGCGGAGATGTGCTGTGGCGGCTGGGGCCGGAGGGAGATTTCACGCTTACGCCGAACGATCCAACTGAATGGTTTTACAACCAGCACTACCCGAACGTGCTGGACATCAACGGTTCGAAGATGACCCTGGCGGTGTTCGACAACGGAAATCAACGCCCAACTGGAGACAACGGTGAAAGCTGTGATCACACGCATGATGTCACGAAATCCTGCTACAGCCGGGGCGTGATCCTTGATCTGGACGAATCAAACCTTACTGCCAATATCACATGGCAGGACAAGCTACCGTATTCCCTCTGGGGTGGCAGCATCGTCATGTTGCCCAACGGGAACCTGGAGATCGATTCCTCTACTGTCCAAGGCGGTCATTCAAGGGTGGTCGAAGTCACCCATGAGTCCCATCCGAGGCAAGTCTGGAGAATGGAATCAGATGACGCGAGATTTTACCGTGCCTACAGGATTCCAAGTCTCTACCCCGGGGTTCAGTGGTGATGGATTTGCGCTTCCGGGTCTTACCGCTTGATGAGTCTCCAACCGGGGCGACGTGCGAGGATGTACTTAATCACTTGAGGCACGCGATCAACGGGTGCGGCGCAGACTATGTGAGTGGGGGGGCTGGCAACCCGATTGGGACGAATGTCCTCACACTCGCGCAACAAGCGGTCTTCGAAGCCGGCACGGCAAACCCGCAAGTAACTCGGGATTGGCGTGCCGGGTGATAACCGCTTGCCGTTCATGAGAGATTTCGGGAACGGCGTAGGCTTCGCGTTGTGCTGCCCCTAAAGCGGAACGGCCTGAGACGTGAGTGGGTAGTGCCGCCCCCTGAAGCGGGTCCGGAGTTTCTATAGGTACGGTTATCCAGCTCTTCCGCGCAGGGCCGGAATTAGGTAGAGACCTGACAGGTTACAGATCAGGCGGGGCGCATGCTTTATACCCGAGGCTCACAAAGGCAATGTAGAACGACGTACACCAGGGACACTGCGCTTAGGGCCGGGCGGTCGCTGGCCTACTCCACGCGCGCCCAGCTCTTGTCGGGGTTGTACTGGGCCATATCAGCGCCCAGTTTCTCAGTGTCCGGCCCGAGGTCCTTCTCGTAGACCACACCATCCTGATTGACGATGAAGCTCATCACTCCTGAGTTGCGGTATTCGGCAGGGTAAGCGACGAAGGCGAAGCCGTGGGTGAGTTGGCCATTCACCATGTAGTCGCGCGCGCCCCCCTTGGCCTCAGGGCCCTGCTTAGTGAGTATGCGGAAGTAGTAGCCATGGAAGGGCGTCGCCTTGCCCTGCTGCATCTCGTATCCCTGGCTGGCAGCGTCGGCGATCTGGGGACCAATGGGGCTAGGAGGCTGGCTTTGGTCGGTCTTCCAGTAGAGGCCATCCTGCTTGCCTGCGGTGCTGATGAACTTCAGCGCGTAATGGTTGGTCTTGTCGCCATCGTGTGAACTTGATTCATACTCGCGTTGCGCCTCGACCAGCGTCTGCAGAGTGTCGATGGCGTCGTTCTCGTTGGTGCCGACGCGGCGATAGAGGATCTCCTTCTTGCCGGCTTCGGTGTCGAAGTACCAGGCGCCGCTGCTGTTCTTCACAATCGGAATGGGAGCGGGCCAATTGTCGGCGCCAACGTAGAGGGTCGCCGTGCCGTCGGGCTCGATCACCACGCGATGCATCTCATCGTAGCGGCGTACGAAGTTGGACACCATGTTCTTGTCGGCCACCGGGTCGCCAGTGTTCAGGATGGCCTTGGCATTGGAGCCGAAGATGGCGTCCATGGCTTGCGTGTTGTCCGCCTTGGCCGCATCGTAGAGGGCAAGCACCGCAGCGCCTGGTGAGGCAAACGTCTTTTCGTTGCTCTGCTGGGCGTAGCCGAGCACAGAAAAACAGAGAACCAGCCCGGCAGCGATCCAGCGCGCGCGCGAAGGAAGCGGACCGTATGAGTGCGTTGGCAATTCCATGTGCGTTATCTCCCGCTCTGAACCTGTTCTATCCATCTGCATGAATTCCGATCGACGCTCTAGCGCCGCCGTCCGCCGCCGCGCCCTTCTGCTCGAGGAGCGCTGCCGCCGGCCCGTGCGCCGCCACCGCTGAAGTTCTGGCGGCCTTCGAGACTTTGCTGGCCGCGTGCGCTGTTAGTGCGGGCATTGCCGCCCGGGCTATAACCACTGAAGGCGCCAGTGTTGGTCCCGCGGCTGGGCTGCTGTCCGTATCCGCGCGCCTGATCGCGCTGTGGCTGCTGGTTGAAGTTGGGTTGCCGATTCTGTGCTTGCTGCCGGTTGGTGCCGGCCTGCTGATTCAGCCGCGACTGATTGGCCGCACCCTGCTGATTGAGGCGGGACTGGTTGCCGCCCTCGGCACGATTCATCTGCTGTTGCGCAGCTTGATTGCGGAACTGCGGCTGGTCGTACTTCTGATTGAACTTGGGCTCGGTGAAGTTGGCGTTGCGCGCGTTGGTATTCAAATTGTTTGCACGGTAGTTATTTACATTCGCGCGATTGATGTTCGCGTTGTTGATGTTGGCGCGGTTGATATTGGCGTTGTTCACGTTGCGGTTGTAGTAGTTATTGCGATTGACGAAGGTGTTGGAGTTGGAGACATAGACGTTGCGGTTGTAGGTCACGCTGGAGCTATGCCAGCCGCAACCCCAGGAATTCCAGCCCCAGCCGCAGCAACCCCCGCCACCGCTGATGGCAGCGCCGACCGCGACGCCCACTCCGAAAGAGATCAGGCTCGTGGCCACCATTTGCCCGGTTGTGTAACCGGGATACACCGCCACCGGCGCCCCATACACAACCGTGGGATTGTAGGTGGGCACATAGACGACCTCAGGCTGTGCCGGCTGAATGATGATGGTTTGTGCCGGCGGCTGCACGATGGTGGTTTGCGCCTCGCCCGAGGACGCAGGAGCCGGTGCGGTCGCGCCCGGGGCCTGGTTCTCCACTGTCACCTTCTGCTGCTGATTGGTCTTCAGGTTGCCCGCCTGATAGGCACGTTGCCGCATGACCTGCACGGCGTTCATCACGCTCTGCGGCTCATTGAAGTACGCGTCACCCAAAGCAGAGGTCCAGGAGAGATTCGTTGCCATCTGACTCAGCACGTCCGAAAACTGGGTGAGCCCCTTGACGCTGGCATCCCAAGGCTGCTGGTTGACTGCCTGGAGGAGCTGCTCTCCCTTCAGGCTCGAATTCTGTTGCAGCCAGTTGTAGGCCGCCGATACCTGGTCGGGATAGGTCGAGGCGGCGAGCACCTGCGCCACCAGATTGTCGGGAAACAGCGCAATGGGAGCGACGAGCTGATAGAGCTGCTCGGCGGTAGGGACCGCGTAAGTAGCGGTCGGCGCGGACTCGGCCTGTGCCTCCGGCGTCTTCGCCTGCTCCTTTTTCTTGCAGGCGTCGAGACCGACGACACTAAACGTCACGCTGATGCTAAGAAAGATAGGAAGTGCACGGTGGAGATTCGGCATCACAGCGTCTCCTCAAGCAAAGTCACTTCTACGAAGTTACTGCCCGCGTGGCGATCATAAAAAACAGCCCGCCCATTGCAAACATTTCGACCCGGCATAGTCGCAAGTCCGAAGAATATTCGAACGAAGCGAGCACTACCAGCCTGTGCAGGAGTCGTCATGCAGGCTGGCCGCGATGCCGGCGGATTCGGTAACCTGCCTCAGAACCAACCGGTTAGCTGTACCCAGGAGCGCTGCCAGTATACACTTCCGGCTATCGCGTGCAGGCCAAACTGGGCGTTAGTCAGACCAGCGGAAGCAATGGACGTTTGTGGCGGGCCTCGGAATCGTCGCCGTCCCAGATGAACATCCGACCTAAGGCAGAGCAGGCTAATGTCAACGAGCCATCGCCCAAACTTAGGTAATCGCGAACGCCCGTTGAATATCGCAATCATCCCGAGTTGCGACATGCAAGTCCAGTAAATGCTTCAGGTTATCTGCCGAGATCAGCTCTTCGAGCAAATTTTCAGTTAACAAATCCCGATACTGATCGTTCGGCCTTGACAAGGTATCGAGTGGGACATGAAGATACGAAAACAAGTTGCCTGCGCTCCAGACTGGCCAATAGACCCGCTCCGAGGTGTTCATATGTCCCGACTTGCGACCGTCCTTGCAAGTGTGCTTCTTACGTGCCTGTTTTCGCAGGCGACTTTCGCGCAAGACCAGACCCCGGCACAGGCTGTAAACGTGCTCACGTATCACAACGACAATCAGCGGACCGGGTTGAATCCCCTGGAGACCACGCTGAGACCGTCGAATGTAGCCCCAGCCATCTTCGGCAAGGTGAACTTCCTCGCTACCCACGACAGAGTCAGGGTCGAGCCTCTCTATGCGTCGAACCTCGCGATTAACGCCGGTGTGCACAATGTGGTCTATGTCGAGGATGATAGCGACTATGCCTACGCTTTCGATGCGGATAGCGGTGCCTTGCTGTGGCAAGTGCAGGCCCTGAATAGCGGTGAGACCCCTGCGCCTTTTTACGGCACCTGTCCCGACGCCGCCAATTCTGGCATTGTGGGGACTCCGGTGATCGACCTGAACGCCGGGCCGCACGGGGCCATCTACTTTGTAGCGGCATCCTATAACACGACCCTCCGAACCTATCACCAGCGGCTGCACGCCTTGGACTTGACCACCGGTGCCGAACTTTTTGGCGGGCCAACGGAGATTACGGCCACCTATCCGGGGACAGGTGACAACAGCTTCAATGGGATGGTGGTATTCGATCCTTCGCAGTACTTTGTGCGGGCAGCGCTGTTGGAGGAGAATGGCAGCATCTACTTCGGATTCACCTCGCTTTGCGATGAGCGGCCCTATACGGGGTGGCTGCTGCAATACAGTGCATCCACCCTGCAACAGCAGTCGGTCCTCAATGTGACACCCAACGGTAACTCGGGAGCATTCTGGGGGGCGGGCGGCGGCGGCTTTGCCGCCGACAGCGATGGCTATCTATATATTCTGGACGCCAACGGAACCTTCGACACCACCTTGAATGCGCAAGGCTTCCCCAGCCTGGGGGATTTCGGCAATGCGTTCTTGAAGATTTCCGCGCAGGCTCCCATATCGGTGGCCGATTACTTTGCCATGTATGACACTGTGGAAGAGAGCGACCAGGACGCCGATCTTGGATCCGGCGCGGCCATGGTGATTGATGTGCCCAGCGGCGGCGGCACCGCCCATCTGGTACTCGGGGCAGGCAAAGATGGGCACATCTATGTGGCCAACCGCAACAACATGGGCAAGTGGAATCCTCTGAACAATAACAACATCTATCAGGATTTTAAGAACGCACTGCCGACAGGGCAGTTCGGTGCGCCGGCTTTCTTCAACAACGTGGTTTACTACGGAGCCTTGTACGCTCCGATCAGGGCATTTCCTGTCAGGAACGGTGTGCTTCAGCCGGCGGGCCGTCGGACCCCGACCACGTTTACCTATCCGGGAACTGTGCCGAGTATTTCTTCTAACCAGTTGAACAACGGTGTCGTGTGGGCCGTGGAAAACGGGCGAATGGGGGCCCATTCGGTCCTGCACGCCTACCCTGCAGCCGATGTGGGCCATGAGCTGTATAACAGCAATCGCTTTGCGGCACGCGACCAGCTACCCGGTGAGGGAAATAAGTTCGTCACGCCCATGATTGCCCACGGGAGGGTGTATGTGGCAACCCAGACCGGCGTTGCCGTTTATGGATTGCTGAGCCAGTCTCCCCGTTCCGCGGGCCACCAACAGTCAGGCGCAATCAGCAAAGAGCGGCGTTGATTTTCAGTTGAGTTGCCAGGTTGTATGACTGGCAACCGATGGCAAGAGCATGCTCCTGTTTTCTGCGTTAGACCCCAGTACGAGGTGTTTGTATGTCCCGACTTGCGACGGCACTGGCGAGCGTGCTTCTTCTGTGCCTGGCCTCGAGCGCAGCTTCAGCGCAAAACCATAACGTTCCGCCGACACCGGTGAACGTGCTTACCTACCACAACGACAACCAACGGACCGGCTTGAACGCGCTTGAGACCACGCTGACACCGGCCAACGTGAATGCGAATAGCTTCGGCAAGGTTGGTTTCCTGACGACCAGTGATCGAGTCAGGACCCAACCTCTATACGTCTCCGGCCTCATGATCAATGGACAGGTACACAACGTTGTTTATGTTGAGGATGACAGCAACAATGTCTACGCCTTTGACGCCGACAGCGGGGACTTGTTGTGGCAGCGCAATGTGCTGAAGGCATTGGAGAGGACCGCGCCCTTTGCCGGTACCTGTCCCAACGCGGGAAATCCAGGCATTGTTGGAACTCCGGTGATCGACCTCAGCGCTGGGCCGCATGGGGCGATCTACTTTGTCGCCGCCTCGTATGGAGGCGTGCTTCCACGCTATCACCACCGTCTGCATGCGCTGGACTTGAGCAATGGGCAGGAGCTGTTCGGCGGGCCAACCGAGATCATCGCCAGCTATCCCGGCACGGGCGACAACAGCTACAACGGCCAAGTGGCCTTTGATCCGGGAAAGTACTTTGTGCGGGCAGCGCTAGTCGAGTCGAAGGGAAGCATCTTCTTCGGTTTCACGTCGCTGTGCGACGAACGGCCGTACACCGGCTGGGTGATGCAATACAGCGCAACCAATCTGCGGCAGCTTGCGGTCCTCAATCTGACGCCTAACGGCGATTCGGGAGCAATCTGGCAGTCGGGTGGCGGTATTGCTGCCGATAGCGACGGCTACCTCTACCTTCTCAACGGCAATGGCACCTTCGATACGGTGCTTAACGTACAGGGCTTTCCGCAATACGGGGATTTCGGCAACACGATTGTGAAGATTGCCGGGTCGGGCGCGTTCCCCATGAAGGTAGCCGACTACTTTGCCATGTACAACACAGTGCAGCAAAGTGACGACGACTCAGACATTGGATCCAGCGCGCCGATGCTGGTCGACGTACCCAGCGGTCACGGAACGGCCCCGGCCCGACTGGTAATTGGCGCCGGAAAAGACGGACATATCTACGTTGCCAACCGTCAGAACATGGGCAAGTGGAATCCGCTCAACAACGACAACATCTATCAGGATTTTGCCAAAGCCATGCCGACGGGCAATTTCGGAATGCCGGCTTTCTTCAACAACACGGTCTACTACGGCGCCTTGTACGCCCCCATTCGCGCGTTTCCTTTCGTGCTGGGAAAGCTGCAGCCGGCGGAAAGCCAGACCGACATCACGTTCACGTATCCCGGGACTACACCGAGCATTTCCTCGAATGTCTCAACCAATGCCATCGTGTGGGCGGTGCAAAACGGGCGAGGTTCTGATAACTCGGTGTTGTATGCCTACGAGGCGCTCGACCTGACCCACGAACTCTACGACAGCAATCAGAACCCGGACCGCGACCAGCTTGGCACGGGAAACAAGTTCGTGACTCCCATGATTGCCAACGGAAAGGTCTACATCTCGACGCAGACGGGCGTTGCCGTCTTCGGCTTGCTGAACCAGGGGGCAGGGCTTTCCTCCCACCGCTAACCAAACGGGACAAAACGGAGAAGAGCGAGTTTCTGCTCGCTCCTTTTTTGCTGCGCACAAGTTTGCCGGATTTGAAGGTCATGGCGCGAGTGCCGTGGACCAACTATGCACGGCGCGCAGAAATGCCGATCGCCGCCATCATGCGGCCGGTCTTGCCAAACTCGGCGCGATGCGAGAAAAATCGCGCGGTATCGCAGGCGGTACAACCCTCCAGTACTTCGATGTGTTTTGCTGCCAGGCCAGAATCCTGCAATTGGCGGCGATTGGCTTCCACCAGATCGAGGTGGAGTGTTGAGGCGGCGTCACCGTGTCCCGGTGCACGCTGGTTCAGGAAGAGCAGCGGATATCGCACATGCAGGGAATTGGAGTCGAAGACTTCGTGAAATAGTTCATCTGCATAAGCAAACTGGGATTCGAATTCGGCATGCACCTCATCTCCCACAATGTAGCAGCAACGGCGAATGCATGGCCCGATGACGGCACGAAGCTCGCCGGGATCGCTACCGAAATGGCGGCGCATCTCTCCGACACCCTTCTCGACGATGCGCGCCACAGTTCCACGCCAGCCGGCATGGAAGGCGCCGACGGTTCTGTACCTAATATCCGCCACCAGCACCGGAACGCAGTCGGCAGTCTTGATTGCCAGCAGCAGACCAGGGGTGCGAGTGATCAGGCCGTCGCCGGTCAGAGGCGCGGACGGTACGGCATCGATAAGCCGCACAATGCCAGAATGGATCTGCCGGACCTGCACCAGCGGCCATGGTTTGCCGCTTGCGTCCGTCGCTCCCAAAGATTCGACAAACTGTGCCCGATTCCGCAGCACATTGCTTTCGGTATCGTCCCTGGTCATTCCGAGGTTGAGAGACTGGCCACCATAGCAGCTGGAGACGCCGCCTGGGCGGGTGCTGAAACCGTGGCGTAACCAGGGCAGATCAGACAGCGCTGCTGAGCGCAGAACGCCCCCCACGGGCGATGAAGACTGCCGAGATGCGAGCGCAAGCGATTGGCTTGCGCCGCGAGTGGAGCTGTCCGAAATCGGGAAAGTTGCTTTGACTGGTTTTGCCATGACGAGGCGGTACCTTTCGATATTACATTTCTGTGAACGGTTGTCGCGGTCATATCTCGGCGAAGACCTAACCCGGCGAGCGATGTCACGTCTAAACTTCAGTTGTTCTGGCGATTCCCGGATATAATGAAAACCTTGAGGACGCTCTTGAAAGCCGCACGCGAGCATCTGGACTCGCCTACCTGGCGATTTCTGCTGGTGTTTAGCTGCGTGCTTGTGTTCAGCTTTGCATTTCACGCGAAGATTGCAGCGTACTATCCTCCCGGGCATCTCGATACCTCGACTTCCTCAAAACTCTGGGTGAACGGCGACCAGGCGGAGCTGGGTACCCCATTGTCAGATAGCGTAGCATTGTGGTTTGTGGCCTGGGTTGCGCTGCTGGTGGGCTCCTCGTCATTGTTGTTCCGTCGTTACCAGGAACGCCTTCGTCGGCCGGTACCATCGCCACTCAACCTGTTCAACGTGCACCGTCATTTGCGCCCTCCTCCCCGCAGCTAAGCATTTCGCTTCCTCAGAACTAAGATTCCGTTGTCTTAACCAAGGGTCTGTTGTGTACGGCCCTTAGCCTCCGGCCAATCCCGCGAGCGGGCTGGCCTTCTGCAAGGAAGAAAACTCATGCAAGTACGTCGCAACCACAAGCTTCTTGTGTTCGGCGCTGTTCTGTTTTGTCTCGTCATTGCGTTCATCGTGGTCAAGCACGTGCGGGCCGGCGCGCCGGCGCATACGCACAATGGACGGGACGTCCTTCCTGCGGCCTTTGCCGTAGCCACGCGCGCGCCCATTCAAAATACCTACACCGTCGCCGGGGAGTTTGATCCCTACCAGGAGATCGAAGTTCATGCCAAAGTGGCCGGCTACATTCGCCGGATCAACGTCGACATCGGTGACCACGTCAAGACTGGCGAGGTACTTGCCGTGCTCGAAGTTCCTGAGCTGGTAGCGCAGTTGCAGGGCGCCGGCGCAGGGGTTCGACACAGTCAGCAGGAAGTGATTCGCGCGAAGAACGAAGTGGCGCGCGATGAGGCCCAGCACGTGGCCCTGCACGCCAATTGGCAGCGTCTGGAGCAGGCCTCCAAGGCCCGTCCCGGCTTGATCGCGCAACAGGAATTGGATGACGCACAATCGAAGGACCAGGCGTCAGAAGCGCAGGTGGACTCGGCCAAGTCAGCGCTGGCGGCAGCGCAGCAGCAACTTGAAATATCGCAGGCGACCAACAGCCAGGTCTCGGCCATGTCCGACTACACACGCATTACCGCTCCCTTCGACGGCGTAGTGACGTGGCGCTATGCGGATACTGGGTCGCTGGTTCAGGCAGGGACTTCAGCCAGCAATTCGCAGCCGGTGGTGAAGCTGGCGGAGATTGACATTCTGCGGCTGCGTATTCCGGTGCCCGAGTCTCTGGTGTCATCCGTACACGTCGGGCAGCAGGCCGACGTTGTGGTACATGCCACAGGCGAGCACTTCACCGGTAAAGTTACGCGTTTTACCGATTCCCTCGACCGCACGACACGCACCATGCAGGTCGAAATCGACGTGCCGAATGAAAAGTACAAACTTCAACCCGGCATGTACGCCGACGTCACGCTGCAGGTGCAGAACCATCCTGATGCGCTGACGGTCCCGGTCCAGGCGGTACAGCAAGCCAATGGGCAATCGTCGGTGCTGGTTCTCGACCAGCACAACCGGGTGCAGCCGCGGCAGATCAAGATCGGGCTGCAAGACCCGACGCGTGTCGAAGTACTGGCCGGACTGCAAGCGGGCGACCGCGTCGTCGTGGGCAACTTTGGTTCTTACCAGGCAGGCCAGATTGTCGAGCCGAAGCTGGCAAAGCTGACCGTTTCCAGCGAAGCCGGAGGCAGCGAGTAATGTCGGGCTTCGCGCTTCGCTACCCGTACTTCATCATCATGTTGTGCCTCATCATCGCAGTGGTTGGCGTGGTGACGGTGGCACGCATGCCGGTGGACCTCTTTCCCAATATCAATATCCCGGTTGTGGTGGTGGCCACGTTTTATAACGGCATGCCACCGGAAGAAATTGAAACCGACATCACGGGACGTTTCGAGCGCTTCTTCACGCTGGGTAGCGGAATCGATCATATCGAGTCGCGTTCGCTGCCCGGCGTCAGCCTGATCAAGATCTATTTCCAGCCCGGCATGGACCCGGACGCTGCGGTCAGCGAGATTTCGAACCTGGCCATGGCCGACCTGCGGAAGTTGCCTCCGGGGACGCTGCCACCCGTGGTGTTGAAGTTTGACGCTTCCAGTTTGCCGGTGTGCCTGATCACACTCAAAGGCCAGGGCCTGAACGAAACGCAGTTGCGCGACCTGGGGCAGTACAACGTGCGCAACCAGGTGGCGAACGTGCCCGGCGCCTCGGTGCCGCAGCCATTCGGCGGCAAGTATCGCCAGATCCAGGTCTACGTTGACCCGGTCAAGCTGCAAGCCAATCAACTGAGCGTGATGGACGTGGTGCGGGCGGTCAACTCGTCGAATCTGATTCTGCCGGCGGGCGATGTGAAGATTGGCCCCAAAGATTACAACCTCTATACCAACAGCCAGCTCGACACCACGGCAGACATCAATCGCGTGCCGCTGAAAACCGTCGGCAACGCATCGGTACTGGTTGGTGACGTAGGCCACGCGATGGACGCGCAGCAGATCCAGACCAGCATCGTGCGCGTGGATGGGCAGAAATCGGTCTATCTGCCGGTTTTGAAACAGGGTGGCGACAGCAACACCATAGAAATCGTCAACGGGATCAAGAAGGCGCTGGGGAATTTGGTGGATGTACCCAAATCGCTGGTGCCACAAAGTGGTCTTCGACCAGTCGATCTACGTGAAAACCGCCATCCGGAACCTGGGCAACGAAGGGCTGATCGGACTTGGTGCTCACGGCGGTGATGATCCTGATTTTTCTAGGCAGCGTGCGCTCGACCATCGCCGTCTTGCTCTCCATACCGCTTTCTGCGCTGGCGGCGTTCATGCTCATCAGCATGACGGGCGGCACCATCAACACTATGGTGCTGGGCGGTCTGGCGCTGGTGTTTTCCCGACTGATCGACAACTCGGTAGTGGTGCTGGAGAACATCTTCCGCCATTTGGAGGAAGGCGAATCGCCCGAAGAAGCGGCCGAGAAAGGTGGCCGCGAAATGGGGCTGCCGGTCCTGGCCGCAACCTTCACCACGGCGATCGTGTTCTTCCCGGTGGTCTTTCTCTATGGCGTAAGCCGCTTCCTGTTCACCGCGCTTGCCCTCTCGGTGGTGTTTTCGCTGTTTGCCTCGTACCTGGTGGCGATGACGGTTGTGCCGCTGTTCTGCGCCCGCTTTCTCAAGGGGCATGGCTCGGTGGCGCATCACGGCACACATTCAAGATTCGGGCAGTTTGTCACCTGGTTCAACCGCAAGTACGACCAGATGCTGGTGCACTACGACGTGGCGGTCGGCAAGACATTGCTGCGCCCGGCGGCGACTGTGTTGGGCATCCTCGGCATTTGCGTATTCAGCCTTGCTCTCTACCCTTTGCTGGGTGTCTCGTTCTTCCCGCGCACCGATCCCGGACAGTTCATGATCAACCTGAAGGCCCCGGCCGGCACCCGGCTGGAGTTAACCGACGCCTACGTTCGCCGGGTGGAAGCCGATATCCGCGACGTGGTCTCTCCTCACGATCTGGGATTGATCCTGTCGAATATCGGCGTCACGCCGGGCTTCTCTTCGATTTACACCAGCAACTCAGGCCAGCATACGGCCACGGTGCAAGTGAGCCTGAAGGAGGGGCATCGGATTGGCAGCTATGCCTACATGGATCGGGTTCGCAGGAAGATCTCGGAAGACCTGCCCGAGCTGAGCAGTTATTTCCAGTCCGGGGGACTGGTGGACGCGGTGGTGAATCTCGGTTTGCCGGCTCCGATTGACATCCAGGTGACCGGCAGCAATCAGGACGAGGCTTACGCCATCGCCCAGGAGTTGCAGCGCAAGATCCGGCGCTTGTCGGGCGTGAGCGATGTGCTGATTCCGCAGGACCTGGATTATCCCGCGCTGCGTCTCGACATCGATCGCGAGATGGCGGCGCGCCTTGGGCTGTCGTCCAAAGAAGTCGTGTCCAATGTGATTACTGCGCTTACTTCGAACCAAATGATTGCTCCCAGCTACTGGGTCGATCCCAGGACGGGCAACGATTACATGCTCACGGTGCAGTACCCGGACGCGCAGGTAAAATCGTTGTCAGACTTGGACAGCATTCCGTTGCGTTCGCCGGGTGGAGACGAAACTACGGACCTTGGTGCGGTTACCAAGATCACGAGGATCAACTCACCCACCGAGGTGGACCATTATCAACTGCAGCGGGTCATTGATCTCTACGTTGCACCGTCCAGCGAAGACCTGGGCGGGGTGGCCTCACAGGTCGACAAGATCATCGCCCAGACTAAGCTGCCTGCAAATGTGCGCATCAAGGTACGCGGCTCCGTGGAAGGTATGCGGCGGTCGTTCAAGAGCTTTGGCGTGGGCCTGGTGCTGTCGATCATACTCGTCTATCTCATCCTGATGGCGCAGTTCGCGTCCTTCATTGATCCGCTGATTATTCTGCTGGCAATCGCTCCGGGAATTCCTGGCGTGCTGCTGTTCCTGCTGCTCACCGGCACCACGCTGAATGTAATGTCGCTGATGGGCGTCATCATGATGACCGGCATCGTGGTATCGAACAGCATTCTCATCGTTGACGTGGCCCGGATCTACCGTCGGCAGGGTATGCCGATTGCAGAAGCGGTCGCATTGTCTTGCCGGGTTCGTCTGCGCCCAATCCTGATGACATCGCTGGCGACGATTCTGGGACTGATTCCCATGGCGCTGGCGCTGGAGGCCGGCAGCGAACAGTATGCCCCGCTGGCGCGGGCCATCATCGGCGGGCTCACGGTCTCGGTGATCGTAACCGTGTTCCTGGTGCCAGCGGCGTATCTGCTGGTACATCGCAAAGAGGAGCAGCAACAGCCGGAGGTGCAAGCGTGAGAGGCAAGACGCTCCTGCTTGTACTGATGGCAACTCTCATCCCGGTGGGCTTGAAGGCGCAGCAAGGGGTGCCACCGAGCCAGAACACGACGGAGCCTGGCGGAATGCCGGCGCAACATGGGACGGTCCGGACTCCTCCGTCAGGAGCCGCTCAGGCACCACAGGCGGGGCAACCAACTCCGCCGTCGCAGACAACGCCCGCCGCCAAGCTTCCGACAACCACGCCTGCGGTCCGCCTGACGGTGCAGGAAGCGGAGGCACTGGCGCTCAAGAACAACCCGCAGATCTCGGTGTACCGCTTGCTGGCGCTGGCATCGCAGCAGACCACACGCGAGGCCAAGTCGAACTACTATCCCACAACGTATGGCAGCCTCACCGGAGTCGAGCCGCGGCAAGGCAGCCGAATTGCTGCCGGCGCCATCAACAACCCGGTCCTCTATCAGCGCTTTGCCTACGGTGTGACGCTGGCGCAGCTCATCACGGATTTCGGGCGCACCAGCAACCTGGTGGCAACTGCCGCCCTACAGGCCAAAGCGGCCAACATGAACGCCCAGGCAACGGCAGCGCAGATCAAGCTTGCCGTGGATCAGGCGTTCTACAACGCGCTGCAAGCCAACGCCGAGCTGAGGGTCGCGCAGCAGACCATCGATGCCCGGCAGGTGGTGAGCGACCAGGTCACCACGCTGTTCAACAACAAGCTCAAGTCAGAGCTCGACGTGAGCTTCGCCAACGCCAACCTGGCACAGGCCAAGCTGCTGCTGCTGGATGCGCAGAACCTCCATCAGGCCGCGCTGTCGACTCTTTCCGAAGTTCTGGGCTATCCGACGCAGCAGAACTTCGAGTTGGTCGACACGGCGGCCGAACTCACTCCGCCACCCGACGCCGTAGCGCCGCTGGTGGACCAGGCATTCAGCAATCGGCCGGAGATCGCCGCACAGAACTATACCGTTCAGGCGGCGCAGCACTTTCAAAGGGCCGAGCGCGACTCGCTATTGCCGGACATTCGTGCCATAGGAGTTGTAGGACAGGTGCCGACAGGGCAGCCGCAGTTAGATAGCTGGTACGGCGGCATCGGCGTCAATGTGAATATCCCGATCTTCAACGGCTTCCTTTATCCGGCACGGGCGAAGCGGGCGGCGATACTGTCGCAGGCGGATGAGGAGCGGCTGCGCGACCTGAAGAACCGCATTGCCAACGACGTTCGCACCACCTGGCTCAATACGCAGACCGCCTATCAGCGCATCTCGGTGACCAAGCAGTTTGTCGATCAGACGAACCTGGCTGTCGATCTCTCGCAGACGCGCTACAAGCTGGGACTGGCGTCCATTGTCGAACTGAGCCAAGCGCAGTTGCAGCAGACACAGGCGCAGATTCAGTTTGCTGCTGCGAAGTATCAGTACCAGATTCAACAGGCGGTGCTGCGCTTCCAGATTGCGGCCCCGTAGTCGCGCTGTCTAAAATCCTCACCACGGAGACACGGAGGACACAGAGTTCATTAGATCGGATGTCTCCGTGTTCTCGGTGGCCTCGGTGGTGATTCTCACTTCCTTGGGTGGACCAGAGGCACATGTGCAACTCGGGATCACAGCGAAGCGAAGGTCGGTGCGTTACACTCGCTGCATGAAGGCTGTCATGGTCACCCGTATCGGCGGGCCGGAAGTTCTGGAAGTTCGCGATGTGCCTGAGCCCCAGCCCAAGACCGGCGAGGTGTTGGTTCGTGTCGAGGCCGTGGGCATCAACTTTGCCGATACACATGCGACGCGGGGTTCGTATCCGGGCACGCCTGATCCGCCGTATGTCTCGGGGCGCGAGTTCGCTGGGGTTGTTGAAGGCACCGGCGAGCGCGTGATGGGTTACGCGCAATACGGCGCTGCGGCGGAGAAGATCGCCGTCCCCAGAAACATGATCTGGCCGCAGCCGATGGGCTGGAACTCCGTCCAGTCAGCAGCGTTTCCGGTGAACTTTTTCACCGCATATCTTGCGTACTGGAAGTCCGGACTGACGCCCGACGCCCGAGAACCGGTTCACCGTCCGGACGGGCATCGGCCACGGGTGCTGATTCACGCGGTGGCTGGTGGCGTTGGTACGGCGGCGGTCGAAATCGGCAAGCAGCTCGGCATCGAGATGTATGGCACGTCATCTTCCGACGACAAGCTGGCGCGGGCGCAGAAGCTAGGGCTCGATCACGGTATCAATTACAAGCAGGTGGACTACGAGCCGCGCATTCGCGAGCTGACCAAAGGCGAGGGTGTCGATGCGGTCTTCGAGATGCTCGGTGGCGAGCATACCGCGAAGAGCCTGCGCTGTTGCCGGCCGTTTGGCCGCGTCATTATTTATGGCGCGGCGACCGGCGAGCGCCAGAAGTTCGATGTTGGCACAATGATGGCGAGGGGGCTCAGCGCGCATGGGCTGTGGCTGACCTATCTGGCGCGCGACCATCAGCTCATCAGTGACTCGCTGCGCGCTATGCAACCCTGGATCGAGAAGGGCGAGTTACATCCCGAGGTGGGGCATGTGCTTCCGATGGAGCGGGCGAGCGAAGCGCATCGTCTGCTGTTGCAGCGCGCGAATTACGGGAAGATTGTGTTGCAAGTAACAAGCAGTTAGCTGCTAGCACTTGGCACTTAGCCCTTGGCGCGTAGTACTTAGAGCTTTGCTTGCCAGTACTGCATCTACTGCAGTCAGAAAGATCACTAACGGCCAAATGCCAAATGCCAACTGCTAGTTGCTGACCATGCAAACCAAGTCCGGCCTCGCGCTCATCCTCTTCCTCGCCATTTGCCTTGGTGTCGGCGGGCTGGGGGCCATTGTCACCGGGAAGAGCGTGGGCACCTGGTATCCCACATTGCGCACGCCGCCGGGCACGCCGCCGAGTTGGGTCTTCGGTCCCGTTTGGACCACGCTTTATGTCCTGATGGCGGTTTCGGCGTGGCTGGTGTGGCGCGAGTATGGCTGGGGCGCGCAGGCGGCGCTACTGATCTTCTTCGCGCAGCTCGCGCTGAATCTGGCGTGGTCGGGAATCTTCTTTGGCGCGCGGCTGCCGGGGCTGGCGTTGATGGAGATCGTCCTGCTCTGGCTGGCGATCGCATTTAACATCTTTGTGTTTTCCAGACTGACACTGTGGGCGGCCTGGCTGCTGGTCCCCTATCAGCTGTGGGTGACCTATGCGATGTATCTCAACTTTGGAATTTGGCGATTGAACCGCGCGTCACCCTCGTAGCTGCTTGGCGAAGAAGTAGGCTGCCAGCACAAAACCAATTACGATCACAAACCGCCGCACATTCTCCGGCCTGGTCTTCTGAGCGAAGTGGGCGCCGAAGTAGCCTCCAATGCTGGAGCCGACAATCATGACGATAGCCTCGGGCCAATAGGCGGCATGGGAGACGATGAACAGCAGCATGGCCATGCCGTTGGACACCGTGGTAAGCAGCGCCTTCAGCGCGTTCATGCTGTGGATCTCGTCCATGCCCAGCAGGGCCAGCATGGCCAGGATGAGAATGCCGGCGCCGGCGCCGAAGTATCCGATGTAGAAGGCAATGAAGATCTGGATGAAGATGCCCCGGCCGGTGGCGAACTCGGTGGTGTGGTGCTCGGCGGTGCGCCGGCGAATCCAACGGGTGATACGGCCGCTGAACATGAAGATGAATGTCGCGACCAGCAGCAGCCAGGGCACGAGATTCATGAAGGTTTTCTGAGGAGTCTTGAGCAACACCCAGGCGCCCAGAGTGCCGCCCACGACGCCCATGATCAGCAAGGGTGTCACCCTGCGCCACGGCAACTTCGCGAGTTGCCGGCGATAGCCCGCGATGCTGGCCACCTGTCCCGGCCAAAGAGAGACGGTGTTGGTGGCATTGGCGTTCACCGGAGGAATTCCGATAAACAACAGCGAAGGAAACGAGATGAAGCTGCCACCGCCGGCTGCAGCATTGATGGCTCCGGCGGCCACGGCAGCGCAGAAGAGCAGGCCGGCTTGGGCGATATTCATGAGCTGGGAAAAAACTTAGAATACAGCAACCGTGACGAAGAAATCCGCTTTGCCGCGCTAAGCTTTGGTGATGGATATCGAGCAGTTTCAAAGTTCGCTGAAGCAAGACCAGCCACCGTCTGACTTGCCGCTGGTGTTGGCCGCCTTGTGGTGGGACGCCAAGGGCGACTGGACCAAGGCGCACGAGTGCGCGCAGCAGCGCGAGACGCCCGACCATGCCTGGGTCCACGCTTATCTGCATCGCAAGGAAGGCGACCTGGACAATGCCGGCTACTGGTATCGGCGGGCGGGAAAGCCGGTTGGCAACGGCACGCTGGAGGATGAGTGGCGAGAGATTGCGCAGGCGCTGCTGGCGAAGCGGTAACTTCGCCGAGCAAAGAGGTCGGGTCTGGCAAGGTGGCTTGTCCGCCGCTTCAGCCGTCAATGCAGCTTAAGGTCGCTGTTCTGCACGAAACCAATAATCGTAGCGTATTCGGGATTCGCAGTGCTCACTCGCAACACCGCATGCCAAATTGCGTCGCCAGACCACTTGCTGAATCTGTCCTTCCACTCTTCTGCCACAAACCACTGCCCATATCGCGTCAAATGAACCGCCGCTACCCGACACGAGCCGCCGACCTCGAGTTCACTGTCGCCGATCAAGCGCTTGTCATCGGTGAACAGATAGTTGATGGCTTTGGTCTGCTGGTTCCACCCGACGGCGACGCGATGTCCTTGGATAGTCACAGTTGCGCATGAATCATGGCGTTTCGTCCCCTTCTCGCATTGACTCGTCGCATTGCGTGCACGCGCGATGTATGTAGGCACATGGGCTCCCATTACGGGAAACTCTTGTGCCTGGCCTGCAGCGTAGGGTAGTGTGGCGAACAGCCAAACGCACAACCGAGTCAACATTCGAGTGTGCACGTTTTTCTATTCTTCGTCGCGATTCCATCCACTGACGTGAGGTAGCGCCCCGGGCGCAACGGCTGGAAACTCGCGAATTCCCAGTTGCGACTTCAGCTTGGAAACGTCATTCGCCTGAAACTCCTTCCAGCGTTGCAACACGGCTTGTGCCGACTTCTCCAATGCTGGAATAGCATTCGCCTGCACCGGTGTAGGAGCGGCGTCAGTCTCCTGCATCGTCAGCATGCAGGAAGAAGATCGAACCGTGAACACCGTTCAGCGTCTCCGTTTGCGGGCCGCGACGGAAGAATCCTCCACTTCCCAGCAACGTGTTCAACTTCTGGCTGAGAGCCTCAATCTTCGCTTCCTCGGGCGTTCCTTTCGCTTTTTCCGCCTGTGTCTTCAGTTGCTCGCGCAGCTTGGTTGCTTCGTCGACCGCGGGCTGCAATTGCAGCAATTGCTCATAAAGCTGATGAGAAAGATCGAATTGCTTCTGCAGGTCGGCGGTCGAGGTCTTGACGCGCGGATCCATCACCAGCGTCAGATCGCGGGTGTAACGCTGGCCATCGACGGTGAGGACAACGGTGTACTTGCCGGGCATTACCCACGGTGAAGTCGGCATGGGAGCAGTGTTTTTGTAGACGGCTGCGATCGGGTACATCGGCGCCGCGCCCGGCACCGGCGCCAGATGCACATCCCAGAGGAAGCGGTGTAAGCCGGCCTTGCCGGAAAGCACCTGCGGCGGGCGGAGCCAGTAGGTCGGAATAGGCAGCTCGGGGTTGGGAGGGGGCACCGGATCGTTGCTCGCGTACTTGCGAACCAGCTTGCCGGAGCTGTCGAGGATCTCCAGCGTTACCGGAGCCGACGCGTCGGCCTTCAGGTAATAGTCGATGATGGCGCCGTCGGGAGGATTCTTCTCCGAGGGAACGTCGGGCGGCAGCGGCGTATCGGTATTGGTGTCCCAGCGAATGCGCATTGCCGTCTGCGGGGCAAAGAGGTAAGCGTTGGCCGAAGTGACCTTGTCGTCCAGCTGGCGCAGCGGCGTGATGTCGTCGAGAATCCAGAAGCCGCGGCCGTGGGTGCCGGCGAGCAGGTCGTCATCTTTGATGGCGAGATCTCGCACCGAAGTCGCGGGCATGTTGAGACGCAGCGATTGCCAGTGGTCGCCGTCATCAAAGGAAACGTAGACGGCGCGCTCGGTCCCGGCAAAGAGTAGGCCCTTGCGATGCGTGTCCTCGCGAACCACGTTGACGTTTTCGTCGTCAGGGATGCCGTTAGTGATCTTCGTCCAGGTCTTGCCACCGTCGCGCGTGCGGTAGATATAAGGATGCAGATCGTCGAGCCGCAGGGTATTGATCGCCGCATAGGCGGTCTGGGGATCGAAATGGCTGGCGTCGATGATGGACACCTTCTGCCAGGCGCTCAGCTCAGGCGGCGTGACGTTGTTCCAGTGGGCGCCGCCGTCGGTGGTAAGCCAGATCAGCCCGTCGTCGGTGCCTGCCCAGATGATGTTGACGTTCTTCGGCGACGGAGCCACGGCGTAAATCACCCCGCGCTGTGAGGGCTCCGCCGACTTCTCCGACTTGAAGATGCCGACCGATGCGGGTACCTCCCACGTCTTGCGCGTGAGGTCAGGGCTGATCTGCTTCCATGTCTGCCCGCCGTCTCGCGTGGTCCACAAGCGTGTTGGCGGCGAAGAATAAAAGATGGGGATCGACCGGCGAGAACACCACCGGCTCAGTACGCACGACGCGATAGTCTGGCGGGCGGCCCACGACCGGCGCCACGTTCTGCGCTGTTGCCGTGTGACGGTTATATCGCGTCAGCTTGCCGCCATAAACAATGTCGGGGTCGAGGGGATCGGCAGTCACGTATCCATATTCTTCAGCGGCGACCGGATGCCAGTCGCGGAAGGTGATCTCGCCATCATTGCCACGGCTGCGAACGCAGGCTGAGCCGCTCTCCTGCTGCCCGCTGCACACGCGATAGGGGAAGGAGTTGTCGGCGCTGACGTGGTACATCTGCGCGGTGGACTGGTTGTACCAGGAGCTCCACGACTCGCCGCCGTTGACGGTGATGATCGCGCCCTGATCGCTGGCCAGCAGAATGATCTTCGGATCGTTGGGATTGATCCAGATGTTCTGGTAATCGTCGCCGCCGGGCGCGCCGCGAAATCCGGTCCACGTCTTGCCGGCATCGGTCGACTTCCAGGTCACGGTCGACGTCATATACATGACGTCAGGGTTCTTGGGATCGATGGCCGGCATGGGCAAGTCGCCACCGCCGATACGCCCGCGCGGACGCGGATCGTTGGTCGCGATCACCCAGGTCGCACCGGCGTCATCGGAGCGGTAGAGGTCAACTTTCTCGCCGGTTGCAACAGAGGCAAACAGCCGCTGCGGATTGCTTGCCGAAATGGCCACGTAGGCCTGCACGATGCCGCTGGGCAGGCCCCCGCTGAGTTTCTGCCAGTTCTGGCCGCCATCGGTGGATTTGAAGATGCCGCCGTTGGGGCCGTTCCATTCGGCGTTTTCCCATGGCCCTTCACGAGCCTCCCACAATGTGGCATAGACGACGTTGGGGTCCTGGGGATCGAGCACTACTCCGGCAGCGCCAACGTTCTCGCCCTTCTGCAACACCGGCTGGAAGGTCTGACCGCCATCGGTCGAGCGGTAGACTCCGCGCTCCTTATTGGGTCCATAGGGATGGCCGGCTACTGCGACGAAGAGGCGGTTGGGATCGTGCGGGTCGATAGCCATCTGGGAAATCTGCTGGCCGTCGCGCAGGCCGAGGTGCGTCCAGCTCTTGCCGGCATCCGTCGATTTGTAGATGCCGTCGCCCACCGACAGATCGGGGCGGTGCAGTCCTTCGCCGCTGCCGACATAGATGATGTTGGGATCGGAAGGCGAGACAACGATGTAACCGATCGAGCCCGTGGGCTCATGGTCGAAGATCGGTTCCCAGGTACGCCCGAAGTCGGTCGTCTTCCACACCCCGCCGTTGACGGCCCCGATGTAGAAGACGTTGGGCTGGCTGGGAACGCCAACCGCCGCGCGGGTTCGCCCGGCGCGCAGAGGGCCGATGCCGCGCCAGTGCATCTCACCCAGGGCGCTGGTGTTGATGGGCGATTGCGCCAGTGATGGGAGAGCTAATGCCAGAAGCAGAATGGGGAGATGAGCGAATTTCAAGCGCAACATTGCGGGCAGAAGCATCCTTTTCGAGATATACGCACCGCACCCTGATGCCGTGCAGCCAAATCGAGAAGTATACGCTCCTCAGTTGGGGTCTTCGGCAAGCAACGATAGGGGGAGCGTTTGAAATCTGCAGATTTCAGACACGGCCGGTCGCCATTTGTCGCGTCCCGTCCGTCCAGCAGGTATCCGCTACACTTAAAGCAGGACCTTCGTCCAACTTACATAAATGTAGTGCTGGTGTACCAGATCATCATGAAAATCGCTCGTCCCGTGATTCTTGGCCTGCTGCTGGCGGCAGGGTTCTACTTCTATACGACCCACCACAGTTCTTCCTCCTCCATTCCCGACTGGCTCGCGAAGCCCAACAAGGTGGAACTCACCGAAGCGGCGAGCCCGCCTCCCTTTGACCCCGAAGAACAGATCAACATCGATGTGTACAAGAAGGGCATCCCGTCGGTGGTGAACATCACGTCCACCGCGGTGAGCATGGACTTCTTCTGGGGCCCGATACCGCAGGAAGGCCAGGGATCGGGCTTCATCATCGATAAGGAAGGCCACATCCTTACCAACTATCACGTGATCGCTGGCGCGCGGAAGGTCCAGGTAACACTGCATAACAAGAAGAAGTATCCGGCCGAGGTGATCGGCCGCGACCGCTCGCACGATCTGGCGGTGATTCAGATCAAGGCTCCGGAGCTGGTTCCCGCGACATTCGGCGACTCGAACGGCCTGGTGGTTGGACAAAAGGTCTATGCCATCGGCAATCCGTTTGGCCTCAACGGTACGATGACGCGCGGCATTATCAGCTCTCTGCGTCCGATTCGCAGTCCCGAAGGCGCCTTCATTGACGAAGCGATTCAGACCGATGCCGCCATCAACCCCGGCAACTCCGGCGGACCGCTGCTGAACTCGCGCGGGCAGGTCATCGGCATCACCAGCATGATCGCCACCGGAGGCTCGAACCAGAGCGCAGGCATCGGCTTCGCCATTCCCATCAACACCGCCAAAGCCGTCATCAATGATCTCGTCACCTACGGAAGAGTGCGGCGGCCTTCCCTGGGTATTAGTCCTCTCGCCATCGGCCCGGAGCTGGCAGCGGAGATGGGCCTGCCATCCGACTATGGAATCCTGATCATGCAGATTCAGCCGGGAGGCGCGGCGGACCGTGCCGGCCTGCGCGGCGGCAATCAGCGGGCCTACATCGGGAATATTCCGATAATCGTTGGCGGCGACTTGATCGTCGCCATCGACGGCGAAACCGTGGCCGAGCAGCAGGACTTGGCCAACATCATGAATAAGCATCACGCCGGCGACACCGTGACGGTCACCGTCTTCCGTGGCAAGCGAAAGATGGATGTGAAGGTGGTACTTCAGGAAGAGGGGCGGCAGCAGGTCTAGCGGTTTCGCTCAAGAACCAAGCAGCAGGTTATTAAGGCCTGCTTAACGTGAACGTGTACATTTCCGTCATTTTGTAGTAGCAGGACTATTTTTTAATTGACTTCAAGTTTTCGTTGCTCTAATCTTGCTATTCCGGTGCATTCGGGAGATTGCTCCTTGGAAGTCAAAAGGCCGTTCCCCAGGACGAAAGCAGTCCTGTTGACAAAAGTTCGCAACTTTTCCGGAGCGGCCAGGGATTTCTACGGGTGCATGCAGGGCGGAGCAATGCACCGGGAAGCGGCTGGAGCCAGGCACCGAACCATGCAGTGACCCGCTGGATCCGGCCAACCACAGAAACATCCCGCTGGGCTGAACGAAGAGCTCGCACGTTCATTCCATGCCCAAGAGTCAACGCGGCCAGGAATTGGTTCCGCCGAGAGAATCCGCAGCTTTGTCGCGTGCTTCCTGTCCCCACCGCGCTTGGAGCGATTGAGCAATCCGCTCAGTGGCAGAGTCTATCAATTACTAACGAAAACCCAGCAAAGACCCAGGATTCTCGTGCGGCTATCGGAAGGGTGAAGGCCGCAAGTATAGTGGTAAGCCGAATGTAAAATAGTGATTTAACTACTAGTTAGATACTATTTAATTATTATATGTCGGCATGACGTACATAATTAAGTCTTTGAAGTTCTTTTTGGCAAGTAGCGCCACTATTGTGCTATTGACTTCTGTTTTCAGTCATTCTAATCTTGCAGTCCCCGGTGGGTTTGGGGAGATTTGTGGTGCGTAGTTAGGGAACGCTCCGCTTCCCGGCGGAGTGGTTTTGGTACCAAAACTTAGGAGGAAACTCAATGAAGAAACTTGCTCTGCTGTCCCTGTTCACGCTGCTGTTCTTCACAGTCAGCGCGTTTGCCGACCAACTTTACTTCTACGGCGGCGATCTCGATCTCAATGATCCGAATCAGAACGGTTTGGCGAATGAGACCGACGCCATCGCCGGCGGCAGCCCCTACGGCGCTGCAACCTTTCAGAACTTCGTCACCGGCGGCGTTATGGTCAGCGGCCTGTTCACCAACAACCTGAGCGGCCTGAACCCGAGCACCGCCTATTGGGAAATCCGCTCTGGCGTGTCGCAAGGCAATGGCGGCACCCTGATCGCTTCGGGTACCGGTGCTACCTCCAACGTTGCGACTGGCCGCAGTGACTTCGGCTTCATCGAGTACACCAACGCGGTTAGCGGCCTGAACGTTGCGCTGCCATCCGGCACCTACTGGTTCGCGGTTGTTCCGAATGATCCGAACAACGCCAACCGTTCGTTCAACAGCAACACCGATGGTCTGAATAGCGTAGGCACCCAGATCAGCGGCCAGCAGTTCTTCGACAGCGCGTTCTTCGGCGCGAACTTCGTCAACGCCAACAGCCAGGGCGTGTTCAACACGTTCTCCAGCGGCGTGTACACTGCCGTTCCCGAGCCGTCCAGCCTGATCATGCTGGGCTCCGGCGTTCTGGGCCTTGCCGGCGTCATCCGCCGCCGTCTGCTGTAGTTAGTCTGGGCAAGGACGAAGTGCTTGCACTTCGTCCTTCCTCCTTGGAATAACAGTCAGTTAGAAGTGCCAACTGATAACTGACTGATAAAATTCGACTGACGTTCACGTTTGCAATGACGTCTACGACACCTATGGGCTATTGACGCCCGTTGGCGGCGGCGATAGTCTTGTCTCCCCGGTGCGTTCCGGGAAAGTTGCGAACTTTGTCAGGAGGACTGCCTGCCGTGTTACGGTGGCAGTCAACAATTCCAAGGAGGAAACTACATGAAGAAACTTGCTCTGCTGTCCCTGTTCACGGTGCTGTTCTTCACGATCAGCGCGTTTGCCGACCAACTTTACTTCTACGGCGGCGATCTCGATCTGAATGATCCGAATGAGAACGGTTTGGCGAACGAGACCGACGCCATCGCCGGCGGCAGCCCCTACGGCGCTGCAACCTTTCAGAACTTCGTCACCGACGGCGTCACGGTCAGCGGCCTGTTCACCAACAACCTGAGCGGCCTGAACCCGACCACCGCCTACTGGGAAATCCGCTCTGGCGTTTCCGAAGGTAACGGCGGCACCCTGATCGCTTCGGGTACCGGTGCTACCTCCAACGTTGCGACTGGCCGCAGTGACTTCGGCTTCACCGAGTACACCAACGCGGTTAGCGGCCTGAACGTTGCGCTGCCATCCGGCACCTACTGGTTCGCGGTTGTTCCGAATGATCCGAACAACGCCAACCGTTCGTTCAACAGCAACACCGATGGTCTGAATAGCGTAGGCACCCAGATCAGCGACCAGCAGTTCTTCGACAGCGCGTTCTTCGGCGCGAACTTCGTCAACGCCAACAGCCAGGGCGTGTTCAACGACGTTCTCCAGCGGCGTGATACACTGCCGTTCCCGAGCCGTCCAGCCTGATCATGCTGGGCTCCGGCGTTCTGGGCCTTGCCGGCGTCATCCGCCGTCGCATGTCCCTGTAATCGACGGTAACTGCAACGACCTTTACACCAGAGGCGAAGTGCTCCGCACTTCGCCTTTTGTGTTTTTGTGTGGATTGCAGGAGCGCTCAGGTCGCGGCGAGGTTTTTCAGTAGGCGCAATCTGACTCTATGCGCGGTCTCAGAAGAGAATGCGGTCTCAGAAGAGAATGACGGTAGAATGAGGGCGGAATTTTGAGCCCTTCGCCAATCGTGTCGTCAGGGCGGGCACTTATGTGTAATTGACGAGGACTTAACATCTGGTTAGTATCATTCTGTCTTAACGAGTTTCCGCAACTTCCGAATGTGAGCAGCGACACGGTGGCTCGTCTCCTCCTGCTGGCCCTCCGGCAGCTTCAGAGGGCATGAAACATACGCGACAGGTGAATGATGCCTGTCGCGCTCTTTTTTGGAAGCCTACCGCCGGAATGCCTTGCGCACCGGTTCTTCGACCCGGCCCTTCGCTTTGCCGGCCCAATCTGAAGCCTTCTCGGCCCAGTCAGAGCCGCGCTCCACCCAGTCGCCGGCCTGGTCACTCCAGTCGTCCATTACATCGCGAGCATCTTCGTATTTGCGGCGAATTTGGCGCCGCAACTGCTTGCCGGTTTTCGGCGCCAGCAGGAGCGCAGTGATCGCTCCAGCTGCCAGGCCGAGGCACAGCAGCGCTAAGCCCAAGGTTACGCTGCTGCGATCCGAGGGGTTGTATTCTTCGTAGGTTGCAGGGTCGCTCATAAGGAACTCCTTCCTGTGGACTCTGTCTGAAAATACAAACAAATCATAAACCTCTTACAGGTTGGATGTCGCAATTGCCGCAAGTGATGGCGCGCCGCGCGGCCGTCGTTTTCCAAACTCCCGATTCGCCATGTAAAATCAAGTTTTGACCCTTCGAGCTGCCCTGCAGTTCCGTGCGGCTCCCCCTTTCATACAAGGAGCACTCAATGGCGATTTCCGCAACACAACTGCGTCCCGGCATGGTGATCAAGCACAACAACGATTTGCACTCGGTGTTCAGTGTGGAGCACCGCACCCCCGGCAATCTTCGCGCATTCATCCAGGCCAAGCTGCGCAACCTGCGGACCGGCGCCATGTTTGAGCATCGTTTTCGTTCCAGCGATGCCATCGAACGGATTACGGTCGATGAAGTCCAGATGGAGTACCTGTACCAGGACGGCGAGACCTTCGTTTTTATGAACACCGAGAACTACGAGCAGCTCTACCTGGGCAAGGACGTGCTAGGCGATGCCGTGGACTATCTGACGGCTAATCTGCAGATCAAGGTCGAATTCTTCGACGGCAAGGCGGTGGGAGTGGAGCTGCCGCAGACTGTCGAGTTGAAGATCATCCAGACCGAACCGGGATTGAAATCGGCCACGGCGAGCAGCGTTACCAAACCAGCTACCACCGAGACCGGATTGGTGGTGCAGGTTCCGCCCTTTATCAACGAGGGCGAGGTGATCCGCGTGGATACGTCGGAGGGGGCGTACCTGTCGCGCGCCTGACCCTCCGACCTGAGGTTCTGCAGCTTGTCCAGCCCTGGGCGTAGGGGTAAACAGCCGCTTACTTCATATGTTTCCCGGCTTTGCTGTCGAGCAGAGAAATCAGGGACTGTCCAGCCGGCGTAGCCTGCACACCGCCCGACACGATTTCCTTGGCGCTGACCTGTTTTCCGTACAAACGCTGGTTGACTTCAGGGGCTGGCTCCAGCGATGCGCCGTCGAGCGAAACTCCGGCAAAGAGTCCCGAAGAGCGGGAATAGGTGAGCATGTCGGCCGAGTTGCTAAGTGAGCCGGCTGAAGCACCCGGGCCCGCCGCGGCACTCACATCGCTACCCACCTTTACTTTGCTGTTCAGTACCTTGTCCACCGCAGTGGGCGCCATGATGGCAATCACGATATCGCTGGACTTGCCCCCGACCTGGAAGCCGGCACTGGCGCCACCGATGTTGTACATGGCAGGCGGCGACCACTTTCCGGAGTAATCACTGCCCTCGCGGCACGACATTGGGCCGCGTCCACCCGTTCCGCCAATACCGATCGCGAATTTCTTAACGTTGGGGAGAACCATCACACAATCCGCCTTAGCCAGCACACTGGCCGGAACACTGTCGCTGGAAAGCATGGCCCGCAAGACGGTTGCAGCATTGCGTATGGTTTCTTCGTCCTTCGTCTTGTCCGCAGCCGACATGGGGATGGCCACGACAGACAGAACAAGTGTGATGAGCAGACAACGTACTGCTAGTTTGGTGCGTAGCATAGGTATCTACCTTTCCTCAATGTAGGTTGAACCGACCGAGGGGATAAGCAGGGATAAGCATATCACCGGCGAACGCGGCGTCAAAGCAACTCCCTGAGGGGGGGCCGGGAAACCCCGCCCGACCGGAGGCGGGTTGATCGCCGGACCTTACTGAAGGCTCAAAGTATCGTCGGCTGCGTGACTTACAGCTGTCGGTGGCGGTTTCATCTCTCGGTCAAGCCGTCCCTAGGCGCTTCAGCACGCTCTCGCGGAAGCCACGGCTTAAGGTGAGCTTTGTCCCGTCACGCAGCAGGATCGAATAATCCCCATACAGTGACGGCTTCAGGGTTTTGATGCGGTCGACGTTCACCAGCGTGGAGCGATGCACCCTCATGAATTGACGCGGCCCAAGCCGTGACTCCAGGGCGGTGATGGTTTCGCGCAGGATGTGGGTTGCGCCCCCTACGTGCAGGCACACGTAGTTGCCGGCCGATTCGGCCCAGTCGATCTCGTTCGGTTTCAGGCAGACAATCTCACCGTCCGCTTTGATGACGATGCGCTCGGGTGTCTGTTGCCGCGCCTCCATGTCGGCCAGCATCTCCAGCACACGACGCTGGAAGCTGCCGTCCGGAGGATGCTGCAGCTGGCGGCGGGCCCGCGCCACGGCTTCTGCCAGACGCTCCTTACCCACCGGTTTGAGCAGATAATCGAGAGCATGGACTTCGAAGGCCTTCATCGCATAACGATCGTAGGCGGTGACGAAGATGGTCAGCGGCATGACGTCGCGCAGCTCCTGCACCACCCCGAAGCCGTCCACTTCCGGCATCTGGATGTCGAGGAAGACCAGGTCGGGCCGCTCGCGCTGGATGGTGGCGATGGCGCTCTTGCCGTCGCCGCATTCCGCAACGATCTCCAGGTCCGGCTCCTCCTCTAACAGACTGCGCAAACGTTCGCGCGCCAGCGCTTCGTCATCGCTCAACAAGACTCGAATCGACATTTGCCACTACCTCCGTTCGTGGGTGCTCGCGATACGGCAGCCGGATGCGGGTGCAGCAGCCCCCGCCCGGCGCATCGTCCAAGATCAGCATGTGATCATCGTTATAAAGTTGGGTCAGGCGGGCGCGCGTGTTCCGCAGGCCTACGCCTTCGACAGCGGCATTGCCGCGTCCGCGCGGCAGGCCTACGCCGTTGTCGCGCACTTCGATCCACAAATCGTCCGGGTCGCGCCATACCGAAAGGCGGATCAGGCCCGGAGTACGTCGCGGCGCAATACCGTGGCGTATGGCGTTCTCTACCAGTGGCTGCAGGATCAGATTGGGCACGAGCGCGGAAAGGACCACGGGATCGACGTCGGTCTCGACGGTGAGCCTGTCCTGAAAGCGCGTCTGCTGAATGTCGATGTACTTCTGCAGAAAGAGCAGTTCCCGTTGCAAGGTGACTTCATGTATCCCGGCGGCGTCAAGAGAAGCGCGCAACAGATCCGCCAGTTGTAAGGTCATGTGCTCGGCCGCCGGACCGTCATTGCGCGCCAGCGCGGCGATCGAGTTCAGCGTGTTGAACAGGAAGTGCGGTTCGAGCTGGCTTTTCAGCACATCCAGCTGCGCGTTGGCCAATTGGGCTTCCAGTTGCGACGACAGCAGCTCGCGCTCACGGTACTTTCCGTAATACGCGATGCCCTGCGTAATCAGCACGATATACCAGTAGCGCTGCAAGTCCAGAAGGGCGCGGGAAATCATGTGGGCGTGGAAGGGAACGTACGGCTGTTTCGTCCAGGTCACCACCGGCTCCAGATCAGCCACAACTGCCGCCCCCAGACAGGTCAGCACGATACCCGCCACCAGGTGAACCGGTAACGACCGCTTCCAGCTATTGCGGTCGAAGGTGAACCGCCGGCCTAGCTCGTACGCCAGCGGTGTAAGGAGCGACCACACCACGGCGACCGTGAGATTCCACGCCAGCAGCTGCCCCCAGGAGATGGGTTCGTTCGTCGACGCCATATACACGTGCGCCGCGGCAGCACTCAGAAAGGCCAACAGGGTCCAGAGAACAAACCCTACCGCCCAAACGCGTCCCCATCGTTTTGCCATGTCAGTTTCCCGAGGCTCGTAGCAGGCCCGCGAGACAAAGAGACCCCTGCCCGTCTGTCAAATAGACGAAATTGCGAGGAAAATGTTCCAAAATTCCTGAACCCTGGTCGGCACAGCCCCCTACCCGTTAGGATGACCATGTCCGGTTCAAGGCTCACCCTGTAGGCGCATTCCGGCGGGCGGCGCCATTCTCGCAATTCTGCTGTGCTTTGGGCCGTGGCACTCTTGGATTTGCGGCCCCGAAGTCGGAGGGGCTCAGGCCGAGCCGGACCGTCAACCGACTCGCACATGAGGCCGACACCAAGTCTCGGTATCAAGTTGATTATCGTGGTCGATGCCGTCGCGTTTCACCCGCTACCGGTGCTCCGCAAAACCCACATAAGCCTGGCGGGGCAGCTCAAGCGCCATGTAGAGGGACAGTTGAGATGTGTGACGTTTGCTTAACGCACACTGTTTCGGGAGGACCCTGAGGCTCGTGCGCCGGCAATCATTCTCCTCATCCTGGGTGGAATCCATCGAGGGCTGCGGACGGACACGCCACGCAGAAGCCGGGCGCGATGGCGCTCTCGGCAGGCCGCGCTTCCTATTAAGATAGTTTCGAAACTTTGCTACTTATTCCGAGGCACCACTATTGCAGGAACGGCTCCTTCCTTGGCCAGAAAAGATGCCTCTTTTCTTTATCCCACTTTGTGGGATACAAGACGGCGCTCCATAAATGGCGGGGCGCGCCGCCGACGCGCCGAAATACCGGCTTGTGGAAATCCGGCGGGAGCCTGGTTGTGCATAGATGCTGTGTCACATCGCCGCCCCAAAAACCAAAATTGACTGTCCGGGTTTGCGCCCTATTTTGTGGGAGTTGCGAGGCTGAATCGATTGGTACGACTCGTGCATCCTATCGGCGAAGGTGATTTGATAACGAGCCGCGGCTTTCCCGTTTACTTCGTCTCACCGAGCGTTCATAATAGGTACATCGAACGACACAACCTTCACTCCACAATTTGAAGTTGGGCAGCAGTAAAAATGCCTAGTCTGACAATGTGGGAGGAGATCAATGCAGGCAGACAGCGACAGTGATAATGCGACCGAAACGATTCAGCGTGAACGGGTATGGTTTTTCCCGCACAAGTTCTGGCAAGCCACAAAGGGCATGCCCAAGGACGAAGTTGCGCGGCTGATGTCGAAAGTCGAAGAGGAAGCTGAAGCCAAGAATTTCGATGCACTAAAAAAATATCCTTTTGTGTATGTGGGTAACCCCTACCGAAACGGTAATGCCGCCTGAGCGGCTCTCCGGACAACAACCGTGTAAAGCCAGCCAATTGCATTTTCCGAGCGATCCTCAAATAAAGGGGAATCGCTGTCTCGACGGTACGAGCAGAGTTCCTTCCGCCTTTATCACTCTCCTATTTCGTGCTCGTGTGTGAGTTCCTGTGTAAGCTCGCGGCGGGCGCACTTCCCTCAACCCTGGCGCCGGTCGATGACGCGGTGGGAGTTACCTCCCCGGCGGATGTCCTGCGGCTCGAGGATGCACACGCCATCGGCAGGATTCTCAACTGCCCACGCGAGGCTTTGCACTATCTGGTCCAGGGTGACCAGCGCCAGCCGCACAGCCCCATCTCGCGTAGCTGGAATCAGGCGGGCGATGGCATACATCGGAACCAGCATCAGCGGCCAGCGGCGGCCGGGTCCCAAGACGTACCACGGTCGCACGAACGTCGCATTGAGGCCGGCCTCCGTGATCAGGCGCTCACCCTCCGCTCGTACGGCTTGATATTCGCGCATGATTGGTGCCGGCCGGGCGACGCTCAGGTAGATAAAGTGACTAACACCTGCCTGCGCGGCCGCGGGCACCGCCTGCCGGATAGACTGCAAGTCTATCGCCCGGAATTCAGCGCCTTTACTGGGGCCGGGATGGGATACGCCAATGAGATGGATGAAGGTGTCGGCGGGGGCGATCTGCGAGGCGTAGGTGCGGGCGTCGAGGGCGTCGCCGTGCACGACCTCGCAGCCCACCGGGAGTCTGGTCTCAGATCTGGGCCTCGCCAACGCGAGCACGTGATGCCCGCGCCGCAGCAATTCGGTGGCGATGGCGCCCCCGATGAAACCAGTGCCTCCGGTGAGAAAGATCCGTCGTGGCGTCATGGTCTCCTTCTTTCGATACCACCTGAAAGCCGCGGAATCCTACCGCATTTTTGGTGTTTTCGCTATCTGCGTTACATACGATCCTGGCGGCGCCTCGGATTGCCGGACGTTATCCGATGCCGCACAATCGCAAGGCGAGGGCACTGCAGTTCCGGAAAAGCTTCCCGCGCCCCGTGAGGTCGGCTTGACTCAAGGCCGGGCAAATCATACAGTCGCAGTTCATCCATTTCCTTTAGGAAAGCAAAAAATGATGACAAGCGTATTGAAGATATGTGGGCGGCGGGTCTCGACGGTCCCGGTCCTGGCCACCGTGGCGCAAGCTGTCCAGTTGATGATCGACAATGAGGTAGGAGCAGTGGCCGTAGTCGACGATGACGGCGTCGTCGCCGGGATGTTCACCGAGCGCGACGTGCTGGAAAAGTTCGCCCTCAGCGGCCGCGATCCTCACCAGACGCCGGTGCGCGAACTGATGAGTCCTATGGTCGAGATGGCTACCGAGGAAACCACTCCCGCCGAAGCACTGCAGGTCATGCTGGAGCGGCACTACCGCCATATGCCGGTAGTGGATGAGCAGGGCAAGGTGCTGGGAATCCTCTCTATACGCCACATCCTGGAGGCCAAAATCGACAATTTGCTGCACCGTTTGGAGAACTCGGCACCTCGTTGATCACCGGCTGCAACTTCCTTCAACGTTAAAGCATCTATACTAACGAACTGGAGGAAGGAACCGATGATCACACTACGGCCCTCAGCGGAGCGCGGACATGGCAATTACGGGTGGCTCGACACCCACTACAGCTTCTCGTTCGCCAACTATTTCGATCGCAAGCACATGGGATTTCGCGACCTGCGCGTGATCAATGAAGACTGGATCGCCGCCGGGCAAGGCTTTGGCTCGCATCCTCATAACGACATGGAGATCATCACCTACATCGTCGCCGGCGCGTTGAGCCATCGCGACAGCACTGGCCGTGAAGCCACCATCCGCACTGACGATGTTCAGCGCATGTCGGCAGGGACCGGCGTGGTGCATAGCGAGTACAACAACTCGGACGCACCAGTGCACCTGTTGCAGATCTGGATCATGCCCGCGGCGCGTGGGCTGAAGCCGAGTTACGAAGACCGCACATTCAAGCGCGAGGAGAAGCTCAATCAGCTTCGCCTGATCGCCTCGCACGATGGGCGCGACGACTCGACGCGGATCAATCAGGACGCGAGCGTCTATGCCTCCGTGCTCGAAGCCGGCAAGTTGCTGGAGCACGATCTCGCACCCGGCAGGCACGCCTGGCTGCAACTCATTAAGGGTGAACTTGTCCTGAATGGAACTAAGGTCGCCACAGGCGACGGCGTTGCCGTCAGCGACGAATCCGCGGTGAAGATCGCCAACCCCAGCGACGGCGAAGCTGAGTTCCTGTTCTTCGACCTGAATTAAGCTGTAGGGATGCGGCGTGCCGGCAGGGCCGGCCGCCGCTCCACATGCCGCATTCCACTCCACCCTCAGCCCGTAACAAGCCGCTTTCCTGGTTTGCAGACGTCGTCCGCCATCGCGGCATCCTCGGCGCTCTTCGCCACTACAGCGGCGCCACGCTCAATTTGCTGCTCGACCTCACCCCACAACGCCGCCGCTTGCGCTACGGAGACATTGACTACGACTTCGAACACAACGTCGACACTTCCTGGGCGATCCTGTCGCTGCGCACCCGTTTTCGCGAGCTGCTCTCCGGCGCGCAGTACCATGCTACCGAGCCAGACCTGTTCCACGAGATGCTTAGTGCCTTACCCGTTCCGGCTGACGGTTTCGTCTTCCTCGACCTCGGCTCCGGGAAAGGGCGGGCATTGTTAATGGCATCGGATTACCCGTTCCGGGAGATCGTCGGGGTCGAGTTGCTCGAAGAGTTGCACCAAGCTGCCGAAAAGAACATCGCCGGCTATCAGTCACCGAGCCAGAGATGCTTCAACATTGAAGCAATCTGCTGCGATGCAAGGGAGTTCGAGTTTCCTGACGCACGCCTAGTGCTCTACCTGTTTAATCCCTTCCCGGATTATGTGCTGAGGACCGTCCTGGAAAATCTGCGGAAGAGCATCGAAGCGCTGCCGCGCGAGGCCTACGTCATCAATCACAATCTGGTTCACGAGGAAATTTTCCGGGCGAAGGGGTGGCTGCGCGAGCTGCATCGCACCCACCAGTTCGCGATCTACCGGGTAGGGCAAGCCCCTACGGCAGCTTCTGGTATTCCTTGCGCGCTTCCTGCAGGATAGGGACGTCGGGGTCGGCGTTATTCCACAAGGCGAGAAAGTCCTGATAAGTCTTGCGAGCTGCCTTCGTTTCTCCGCTCAAAACCTGAGCACGCGCCAGTTGCAATACGGCCAGGGCTCCCAGCGGACAGTTTTTGGCCATGCCCGGATACTTGGCAAACTTGCTGAATTCCGTCGCCGCCTGCTCACCCTGATGGGCTTTTAGGTAAGCGATGCCGCGAATGTAAACCGGAGCCAGAAACACATATCCCTGATTGCCCAACTCATATTGAATAGCGGGTTCAAGGGCGGCAATGGCTTGCGTGGCATTGTCGCGCTGTAAAGCGATGGCGGCCCGGATGGTGGGCAGCCAATACGTCTGAATAATGGTGTCAAGCGGAAATTGCTGGTTGAGCTTGTCGGCATAGTGCTGTGCCTGGGCTATGTCGCCCGCCCGTGCCAGCGCCATCGCGGCCAGGATCATCACATCGCGGCTCTCCGCCATGTGCAACGCCTGCACGGCCTGGAACTTGGCGGCGTCAAAGTCCCCAAACTCCGCTTCATAGATCGCCATGAGCGCCCGGGTTTGGGCTGCCTTGTCGTTGTTGTCGATCGCGGCCGCTTGCTGCTCGATGCTGCTGGCCAATTTGCGCGCTGCCTCCAACTGTCCGTAGTAAGCAGTCGTATCCAACTCGGCCCACAGCGTAAACATGGGAGCACGGCGGCCCCTGGCCCAGTCCACCTGTTGTTGCATGACTGCCGGGTCGCGCTGCAGGAACGCCAACAGATAACGCTGCTCATGCAGAAAGTCGACCTCAGGAAACTCCGTGATCGCCCGGTCGTAAATGGCCTTCGCCTCGTCGAAGCGCCCCAGGGACAGGTAAGCGGCCATCATTTGCTGATCGCCGGTGGCCGCCTCCGGGCCCAGCCGGGCCGCCTGACGGGCAGTATCCAAGGCGTCCTCATACTGCGCCAGCGAGACTTGATTCAATGGAAGATTCGCGTAGGGGGCGAAGTCGTCAGGGTAGGCGGCTATCCACTGCCGGTAGACGTCGTCAGCCTTCAGCAACTCGCCGGTCGCAAAGCTGTAATAGCTTGCTTCAATGTAAAAGCGTTCACGTTCGCTGACTCGATCGCGCAGCTCAAATGCCTTGGAGAAGTTCTCCATGGCGGCACTGGTGTTTCCCAGATTGAAGTCAGCCATTCCCAGGGCGGCGTAAGCTCGCGCGAAGTTGGGATCGAGCTCAATGGCCCGCTTGTGAAATGGGATGGAAGCCGCGTCCCCGCTGCTCCATTGCATCTGGCGCCCCTGGGTATAGGCCTGCAGGGCTTCCAGCGACGATGTCGTTGCCTGATCGATGGGCTTGCTGTGCCCCTGGATCGACGCCAGCGACTCACCCAGTTTCTCGCGGACTTCATCCCCGGCCTTGCCCAGGCGGCCAAGCACGGCTTCGCGATTGTCGGCTTCTGCCTCGGCGCTGGCCAGTGTATCTCCGGTCTGGCAGTCGGTGGCGCGCAGACCGATCAGATAATGGTTTCCGACACTTTGGATGGAGCCGCTCATCAATGCCTTGCTGTTGCTGCGCAGGCAGATTTCCCGTGCAACCTCATTGGTCAGGCGCGTGTCGAGCGGGCGGTCCATCAATTTCAGTGTGGAGCGCACCTTTTGTTCCGAAAGCACATTGAGATAGGGTGATTGCTCCAATTGAATCGCCAACGCCTGTTTGAGTGTGGAGTCGAACACACTCTCGCCCGTGGTGTTAGTGAAATCCGCCAGCACAACCGTGTCGCTTCCCTTGAAATGGGACGCATGGCGGGCCTGCCAGAACCACACCGCACCGCCGACGACAGCCAACAGAACCAGCACAGCCAGAGGAAGCTTCCAGGGCAGCCTTCGACGAGGCAAGGGCGTATCGATCGAGACCGTCTGCTGGGTCTGGAGCTTCTGGCCATGCAAGGAGTACTTGCGCGCCCGCTCTTCGGTAGCGCGCTCGGCTTCCGCGGCCGCGGGCGGAATCACCATGGACTGCTGCGATTCGGTGGTGCGCTTCAGCCGCTTCAGATCGGCGTAGAGATCGGAGGCATGCTGGTAGCGAAGTTCGGGCTCTTTCTCCAGGCACTTATTGATGATGTCTTCCAACGCTTCCGGCACGTCGGGATTCAGGCGCAGCACAGAGACGGGCGCGCGACGCAGCAGCGCCTCGAAGACGTCGGCCGACGATCCACGAAATGGCAGGATGCCGGTTGTCATTTCGTACAGCGCCACGCCAAACGAGAACAGGTCGGTGCGAGCGTCCAGGTCCCGCCCGCGCGCCTGCTCCGGCGACATATATGCCACCGTGCCCAGCAGGCGGCCAGGGTCGGTCAGCCGATTCACCACCTCTCCAGACATCATGGTCGCCCGGTCGGCAAAGATGGGATGGCCGGGCATGAGCTTCGCCAGGCCGAAGTCGAGGATCTTCGCATGTCCGCGCTTGGTGATAAAGATGTTCGCCGGTTTGATGTCGCGATGCACGATGCCTGCGCTGTGCGCCGCGTCGAGCGCCTCGGTGACATCCAGCGCGATGCTAATGATGCGGTCCACCGGCATCGGCTGGCCTTCAATGTAATGCTTCAGCGATGCCCCTTCGAGGTACTCCATCGCGATGAAGGGGCGGCCATTGTCTTCGCCGATCTCGTAAATGGTGCAGATATTCGGGTGATTCAGGGCCGACGCTGCCCGCGCTTCCAGACGAAAGCGCTCCAGCGAGCGCGCCTGTTGCAGAAGCTCATCGGGCAGGAATTTGAGCGCGACATAGCGGCCTAGTTCAAGGTCCTCAGCCTTGTAGACCACGCCCATGCCTCCACCGCCAAGCAACTCCACAATGCGGTAGTGCGAGATGGTGGTATCGATCATTCAGCTCTAGATATTACGCCTCGTCGAAATGGTAGGGACTGGGAGTCACGGCAGTCAATGCCGACTCTGGGGTATGACGAATGCCGGCCGAATTCGCCGGGCGTGCCGCCTCGCCTGCTCATAATGACGTTGGCGCCCAGATAATAGTTCGGCAAAATCCGGTTAGAATCGTAGCGTGCACAAGTTTTTCGACAATCCGGCCGAACGCATTGCCCCCGCCGGTGCCCGTGTGTCTGCCGTCGTGTCCCTCGGCGGAGTCGAAATTCGTCCTGCTACGGTGCTTGCCCCCATGGCAGGCGTAACGGACACGGTCTTTCGCCGCTTTATCCGCAACCTGGGCGGGTGCGGCCTGATGATGACCGAATTTACCTCAGCCGACGGCATCGTCCGCCACAAGGACAAGAAGGCCAAGCAGTACCTGACGTTTTACGGCAACGAGCACCCGATTTCGGCGCAACTGTTTGGCAGCGATCCCGTGACCTTGGCCGACGCAGCCCGGGTGGTCGAAGACCTGGGCTTCGACCTGGTCGACCTGAACCTCGGCTGTCCGGCGAAGAAGGTCGTGAAGTGCAACGGAGGCTCGGGCCTGTTGCGCGACCTGCCGCTGATCAAGGCGATCTTTGAATCGGTGCGCTCCGCCGTCAAAATTCCGTTCACGGTGAAATTCCGTGCCGGCTGGAACGACAAAGAAATCGTGCACGTGCAGCTCGCCAAGCTGGCCCAGGAGTGCGGGCTCGCTGCCGTCGCTCTTCACGCTCGCACCCGCGAACAGGGTTACAGCGGACAGGCGCGCTGGGAGTGGATTGCGGCTCTGAAAGGCGCCGTCTCCATCCCGGTGATCGGCAATGGCGACGTGCGCTCACCGGAAGACGCTGCTGCCATGGTGGCGCAGACCGGATGCGACGCCGTCATGATCGGCCGCAGCGCTGCGTCGAATCCCTGGATCTTCCGCCAGATCGAACAATACACGGAGACGGGCCGATACGATCTGCCAACCGAAGCCGATCGTTACGAAATGATTCGTACCTACTTCCGCATGCTGGTCGAGGAGCACATGCCCGGAGCCGCGGGCAAGATGAAGCAGTTCGCCTCGTGGTTCACGCATGGCGTGGCGCACGGCGCGCACCTTCGCAAGTCGGTGTATGAGGCGAAGACCGAGGGCGAGATTCTCGACGCTGTAGATCGTTTCTTCGAACAATTGCTGAACGGAAGGCTGGTGGCGCATTCAGCCTCAACCGAAACGTTTCTCACTACAGCCAGCCTGAGCTAGCGGACGGACGCCGCTCTAATCAGCCCAGGTCGTACTAGTTTGGGGGCCCTACAAAGTCTGGCACAGGAGCAACACATCATGAGCGAAGCCAGCCCACCACGCCGGATGCTGCGCAGCATCGCAGCCATCTTCGCGGGCTTGATCACGGGAATTATTCTTTCCGTCGGCACCGATGCGGTGATGGCTGCGATGGGCTTCCTGCCGCCGCCCGGGCACCGGGCGGCCAACGGTCCCTTGCTTGTGGCTACGGTATACCGCACCATTTATGGCCTTGTCGCCAGCTACATAGCGGCATGGCTGGCGCCAGATCGCGCGATGCTGCACGCCATGCTGTTGGGCGTTATCGACTTCATCGTGAGCCTGATCGGAGTGGTGTTCACCTGGAACAAAGGACCGCAGTACGGCCCGCACTGGTATCCGATTGCGTTGGTGGTTCTCGCTCTGCCTGCGGCATGGGTTGGGGGAAAGATTCGGGTGAATCAACTGTCGTCTCGTGAAGCGTCCTCGGAGTCGGCCGCCTAAACGGAAAAATACGGCCTACGAGCTTAGCGCGAGTTTGCCGCGAGGCCCAGCGATTTGCGCGTGCAATGCAGGTTTCGCTCCCTGCTCGACCTGCACTTCGATTCCAAGCTTTTGAAACGTGGCTGATAGGTCATGCGGATCCGGACTCGCTGCGCGGAAGCTCTCCAACTGGCAGCCGGAAGGTGCATCGACCGAAGGATGAATGGAGCCGGATCCCCACTGGATGAAGAAGGGAAGCAGACCCTCGCGGTTCTCGTTCAAATTGAGCGTCTGCCAATGCAGCATTTTTCCGTCGGGCCGCTTGCGTGAGCCCGCATTTGGTCCCTCAAACGCAATACCGGCTTTGCGCAGCTTCTCCGCCAGCGCCTCGATATCGTTGGTATGTGCCGCCCAGGTAACGATGTGCGGAGCATCCATGTGCCGTAGCGTATACAGCAGCGATGGTGGCGCCGCGGCCAGACTTGCCTGTGCCGGATCAGGCGCGATCACCTCCAGATAGTGCAGCTTGCCGAGGGACAGCAAAGCGTTGCGCGTGCCGCGCCCCGGGTGCACGCCTCCGATTGCAGGTCGCACGCCAGTGCGCTGCTCGACCAAGGCAATGCCCTGATCGAGATCGCGGCAACCGAGAAGGATATGGTCAAGCATCGTGTGGACCTCAGCGGCCGAATTGAGCAGACCAAAGCACGCGCGGCATCAGCATCATGCCACCGGTCATGGCAACGAACGTCCGGCGCGAGATCATGGGTCACTCCGCTGAGAAGCGAACACAATATCATCGTCGCCTGTCTTAAATCTAACTGGCGTATGGAAGCACCCCACGCCCGCTACAGGCGTGGGGTGTCTGGCGATCAGGGATACTGCGCTTTGTGGCCCGTCCACATCACCGGATAGCGGGCACAAGGCGAGTTGATCGCCTGATTGAAGCCGGGATAACAGCCTCCCGAGGAGTAAATCCCATAGGGATCGATGAAGTACCACTCATTGTCCGTGGGATCGCGGCGGGCAAAGAAGATATGCAGGTGGGTATTCACGCCGCCGCCCCAGATCCAGTCGGGATCGTCCGCGTTGGTGCAACCGCAGCCGCCCGGGCCGGTGCAGCCGGCGTGGGCGATCACGTCCCCCTGATTGACATGCTTTCCCAGCAGGCTCATGTCGATCTTGTCGGCGTCCGTTCCCCAGTAGTCTGCGTTAGGGTTATACGGTCCTCCCTGCGGGCATCCGGTGTTCTTCAAATAGTTCTTGAACTGTTTAAGAATTGGATCTCCCAGGGTCGGCACCGTGATGTTCCAGCTGTTGTCGGCATCATTGGTCGGGCCGTTTCGCAGGTGCATGTAGATGGTGCGAAACGCGTCCGTCACCCCGCCCGAATCGTGGCTGATGACCATGGTATTGCCCGACCAGGAATCCCAGCCAATGTGAACGACTTTTCCGGCCGCTGCTGCGCGCACCGGGAAGGACTTGGCATCATCGCGGCTGAAGTCGATGGCGTGATGCCAGCTTCCCGGACTGTACAACCACGGTCCATGCTGCTTGACCGCTTTGTCGTTGAACGGCAGCTTGAACAGTGGATCGGCAGTATACGCCACTGCCGAGAGCCTTACGTAATGAGCGCTGCCGTCGAAGGTGATGCAAGGCCAGCGGTAATAGACCATATCGCCCGGTTTCGGCGCCGGACAAGCTCCCGGTCCCTTACAGTGGGTGGCTGTGGCGGTGATGCCGTAGTTGTAGGTATCGACATACGGCGTGGAGGGATCATTCCGCATCAGCACCTGGTTCAGGCAACTGTCGCTGCACGAGCCCGGATACACTTCGAGGTTGGTCAGCCGCAGATCTTTCTGGCCCAATTCATACCACTTGGCAGTCAGGCTCTCCCAATCGACGCCCACCCACAAGTAATGAGCATCACTGCCCGCACGCCACACGCCGGCATATTTGGTCTGCCCACCGTCCTCGTAGATATCGATGTCCACCAGCCGCAGGTTCTGGGCGCTCAACTCCTGCCACTTGGAGTGGAAGCTATTCCAGTCGACTCCGACCCACAGGTAGTGAGCGTCGCTGCCCGCGCGCCACACGCCGGCATACTTCAGCGCGTTGCCCTCGCGGTACACCTGGATGTTAGTCAGCCGCAGATGCTTTGCGGCGAGCTCTTCCCACTTGGCCTTGAAGCTGTTCCAGTCAACGCCGACCCACAGGTAGTGAGCATCGCTACCGGCCCTCCACACGCCGGCATACTTGGTGTGACCGCCTTCCTGGTAGATCTCCAGGTCGACCAGCCGCAGGTTCTTGGCCGAGAGCTCTTCCCACTTGGCCTTGAAGTTGTTCCAGTCGACGCCGACCCACAGGTAGTGAGCATCACTGCCGCCGCGCCACACGCCGGAAAACTTGGTCGGACCGTTGCCCGGGTAAACCTTCAGGTCGATTAAGCGAAGGTTCTGCTGGCTCAGTTGATGCCACTTGGTATTGAAGCTGTTCCAGTCGACACCGCCCCATAAGTAGTAAGGATCGGAGCCGTGTCGCCATACGCCTGCATAAAGAGTTCCCATTCGTACCTCCAAGGATTAAGCAAAAGGTACGCAACACTAGTCGGCTTGCTACTGCTTTGTCAATGAAAAGGTGATCGGATGATCGAGCGAGGGAGGAATACCAACTACTACACAATTAGTAGATGGCGTCTACATGAAGACCACGATGTGAGTGCATCATCCTCAACAAGAGACGCCATTCTGGATGGTCATAAGGAGAAGTGGCTTACGCCTTGACGACTTTGCCACTGCGCAGGCATCCGGTACAGACGCGCATGCGCTTGTTGCCCTGCGCCGTCTTGGCGTGCACCGGACGCAGGTTGATGTTCCAGCGCCGTTTGGTGACGTTGTGCGCGTGGCTCACTTTATTTCCCGAACGCGGCTTCTTGCCGCAAACTTCACAAACTTGTGCCATGGATTGGGCTCCGAAATTACGAGTCTGGCGGGAGCACTCCCGAACGGCCCTTGGCCGTGGGAAACGGTCAACAAGCAGCCCCAAGATCTCTTGAAATTTACTTAACGATTATACCTGATTGGCCACGCCCGCTGGCCGTTTGCTCCCATGCAGGGGATGGTGTCGGGCCTGGGCAGGCAACCTCAGCTACTCCGGGTCGAAGTAATCCACCGTCACCGGATTCTCGAACAGCGAATAGTCGCGGGTCACCACGGTGATACCGCTTTCGGTGACGTGATACTTCTGCCGGTCCGCCTCGGTATCGAAGCCGACGACCGTCCCTTCCGGAATGTGCACATCGCGGTCGATGATGGCCCGGCGAATCTTGCAATGCCGTCCCACATTGACGTGGGAGAACAGAATGCTGGAGTCCACTTCGCTATAAGAGTTCACACGCACGTCGGGCGACAGAACGCTTCGGCTCACCGAGCCGCCAGAGACGATGCATCCCGCCGACACCACCGAGTCGTGTGCCTGCCCGGTGCGACCCGGATCGTTGAACACAAATTTTGCCGGCGGATATTGCCGCTGGTGGGTGCGGATGGGCCACGCCTCGTCGTACAGATTGAACACCGGCGCTACCGATACCAGATCCATGTTGGCTTCGTAATACGCCTCCAGGGTGCCCACGTCTCGCCAGTACAACGCCTCTTTCTTGTTCTCGTCGATGAAGTTAAAGGAGTAAACCTTGTAGTCGTCCAGCATCCCCGGCAAGATGTTGTGCCCGAAGTCGTGTTGCGATGTGGCATCTTCAGCGTCTTTCAGCAGCACAGGAATCAGCACGTCGGTGTTGAACATATAAATCCCCATCGACGCCGAAACCATGTTGGGGTTGTAAGGAGAGCGCAGCTCGGTCTCGGTAGGCTTCTCCTGAAAGCCGACCACGCGGCCGTCGCGGTCGATCTCCACCACCCCGAAGTGCCGGGTCTCCGAAGGATCAATCAGAATCGTCGCGATGGTTACGTCGGCGCCGGAGTCGCGATGCTGGCGCGCCATCAGGCCGTAATTCATTTTGTAGATGTGGTCGCCTGACAGGATGAGCACGTATTTGGGCTGTTCGGAGCCGATGGAATAAATGTTCTGGTAGACCGCGTCCGCCGTTCCCATGTACCAGTTTTCACTGACTCGCTTCATGGGCGGCAGAATCTCGATAAACTCGCCAATCTCGCGCCCGTAGACGCTGCCCCAGCCTTCGCGGATGTGGCGGTTAAGCGACAGCGCCTTGTACTGAGTGAGGATGTAGACCTTGCGCAGGTCTGAATTCAGGCAATTGGAGAGCGTGATGTCAATGATGCGGTATATGCCGCCGAAGGTTACGGCGGGCTTGGCACGGTCACGGGTGAGGGGATAAAGGCGCTCTCCTGCGCCGCCGGCCAGCAGGACTCCCAGAGTATCTCTCATTGATCGGTCCGAGTTACAAGCTTAATCGGCTTGGAAAAAATTCTAAAATCATGGACCACAAAATCCCGGTGGCAGCAGCACGGTCTGGACAGAAACTGCCACGGGTGGAGTGCAGCCGCAGCATGCGCAGTTAATGATTGTCGTCGACGCTGATGCGCAGTGACTTGAGGAATTTCGCATCCTGACCGGTAAGTTCGAATTGTGGCGACGACTTGTAACCGGCTGAGGCGGGCTCGTCGTCTTCGTCCCGCTGATTGAAGCCGATCGTCGCCTCCAGCACCAGAAACACGTCATAGCCACCGGCCTTGATGCGCGAGATCACCTCGGCGATCTCCTCCGAATCCGAGATCGACTGATTGATCGCCTCGCCCAGATCTTTCATCATGTTCTTTAGTTTTGCGTCCACGTTGCACCCAAATCCGCCGGCCGGCACGCACGAACAGCCATCTCAAGCCCCGGCTATTTGGTTCGATGCCGTGATTCCGGCCGGGGTTTCGCAGGCCACCAGGCTTATGCGCCGCGACAGGCCTCTCTCCTACCGCTGCTAGAATACGCTTAGCGCAAAACGCCGTGCAAAGCGAGAAAAATCCAACGACGACGCATGATTTTGGCACTCGCGGCCGCGCCCTGTTGCGAATCACTGGGCGCCGCGCGGGCGAAAATCGCTGGATTCGGGCCTTCTACCGCGCCGGCGGCGTCACCGCGCGCAGCACCGGCCGGGTGGCGCACGTTTTGTGGCTGGAAGTGACCGGGTTCCTGTTTTTGTGCCTAGCAGTGGTCGGGGCGGGAGCCGCGTTTCGCGAGTACTCTCGCTATAGTCGTGGGCAGGCGGGGGTTGGCAAAGTCGTTGTCGCGGGCGCCTTCGCCCTCTTGTTCCTCTACTTTGGTGTGAATTCGTTTTGGCGTGCACGCAAGCCGCCCACAAAGTAGCGGAAAGGGATAGGCACCCCACCCATGTGTGACCGTCCTCACACGGCTGTGGCGGCAGGGAGGCCATAATACCTTAGACTCGGCGAAACTCGCCGATTCGGACACACAAAGGCGTGCTCGACCTGCAAGAAAGGGCTTCCAATGCCTGAGACAAAAATTTCTTCCACAGCCAAGCCGACGGAAACCCAGGAAACCTCGTCCCACATTGTCGTAAACCCGCTGTATACCCCGACCGACCTGGAAGGCACGGACTACGACCACGACCTCGGCTACCCGGGACAGTTCCCGTACACCCGCGGTGTGCAGGCCACCATGTATCGTGGCCGCCTTTGGACCATGCGCCAGTATGCCGGCATGGGCGACGCCGACGAGTCCAACCGCCGTTACAAATATCTGCTGAGCAACGGCACCACCGGCCTGAGCGTGGCCTTCGACCTGCCGACACAAATCGGGCTCGATTCTGACAGCCCGCTGGCGATGGGCGAGGTCGGCAAGGTTGGTGTGGCCATCGATTCCATCGAGGACATGATGCGCCTCTTCGACGGCATCAACCTGGAGCAGATCTCGACCTCGATGACCATTAACGCCACGGCGTCGATCCTGCTCGCCCTCTACATCGTGACCGCGCGGCGCACTGGGCGTGATGTGCGCAAGCTCTCCGGCACGGTGCAGAACGATGTGCTCAAGGAGTACATCGCGCGCGGCACCTACATCTATCCCCCGGCGCAGGCGATGCGCATCATTACCGACATCTTTTCCTACGCCAACCAGCACGTGCCCGAGTGGAACACGATTTCCATCTCCGGCTATCACATGCGCGAAGCGGGATCGACCGCGGTGCAGGAGGTCGCCTTCACACTGGCTAATGGCGTGACCTACGTGCAAGCTGCCATCAATGCCGGACTGGATGTCGACAAGTTCGCGCCCCGGCTTTCGTTCTTCTTCAATGCACACAGCAATTTTCTGGAAGAGGTCGCGAAATTCCGCGCCGCCCGGCGCATGTGGGCGCGCATCATGCGCGATCACTTCCAGGCCAGGAATCCGCGCTCGCAGATGCTACGCTTCCATACCCAGACCGCGGGCTCCACGCTAACCGCGCAGCAGCCGGAAAGCAACATCGTCCGCACTGCCTTGCAGGCCATGGCCGCCGTGCTGGGCGGGACCCAGTCGCTGCACACCAACTCTTTCGACGAAGCGCTCGCCTTGCCTACCGAGCAGTCCGCGCGCATTGCTCTGCGTACACAGCAGATCATCGCTTACGAGTCGGGTGCGCCGCAGACCATCGACCCTCTCGCCGGCTCGTATTACGTCGAGTCTCTAACCAACCAGATCGAAACCAATGCCCGGGGCTATCTCGACAAGATCGACGCCATGGGCGGAATGCTGAAAGCCATCGAGCGCGGCTTCGTGCAGCAAGAGATCCAGAACGCAGCCTACGAATATCAGCGCAAGGTCGATCACCACGAGGCTATCGTCGTCGGCGTGAATTCCTTCCAGATCGATGAGGAGAAGGAGATTCCTTTGCAGCGCATCGACGAAGCGCTGGAGCGCAGGCAGGTCGAGCGGCTCAAGGCGCTACGAGCAAAACGCGACCAGGCGAAGTGGCAAGCCACGATTCAGAAAGTCGAAGAGACCGCGCGCGGCACAGCCAACCTGATGCCAGTGATCGTCGAAGCCGTCGAGGCCAACGCCACCGTCGGCGAAATCTCCGACGCCATGCGCCGGGTGTACGGCGAGTATCAGGAGACCGTGGTGATTTAGCCCGAGGTTCGAACGTCAGCTGAAAACCTTTGAATCTGGTGCCCGGCAAGTGCACAGAACCTTAACATAGCAATAGCGGCGGGGCATGCGCGCATGTTGATTTCCAAAGAACTCTCCAACACTGGGAGTCAGCTCTCCGAAATTGGGTTTGGAACGTGGCAATACCAAGGTGGTATTGAGCCGTTGCGGGAGGCGATCGCCCTCGGAGCGAATCTTATCGACACTGCCGAGTCTTATGGCAGTGAAGAGGTTGTAGGGAGAGCGATTAAGGGAATCCGCCACAAAGTTTTTCTTGCTACAAAAGTCTCACCCCGCCATTTTCGCCGGCTAGACGTGATCCGCTCGGCAGAGCAGAGCCTGAGGCGACTGAGCACCGACTATATCGACCTATATCAGCTTCACTGGCCGAACTACCATGTGCCCATCGGAGAAACCATGGCTGCCATGGAGGAGCTGGTGGCGAGCGGTAAGATTCGCTTCATTGGAGTCAGTAACTTTTCGGAACGGGAGATGGAGCGCGCGCAGGCCACCTTGTCAAAGAACCAGATCGTCTCTAATCAGGTGCGGTATAGCCTGGTGGAGCGGACCATTGAAGATGGACTCCTCCAATATTGTGAAGCCAGGCAGATCACCATCCTCGCCTTCAGTCCCCTTGCCAGAGGGTTACAAAACATCCGCGGCTATGATCACGATGATCTCTTAGGCGCGGTCGCGGCCCTCACAGGAAGGACACGAGCCCAGGTAGCCCTGAACTGGTGTGTCCGCCACCCTGCGGTGATTGCTTTGTGTAAAGCCGATAGGATCGATCATGTTCGGGAAGACTGCGGCGGTTCAGGGTGGAGACTCGGACCGGATCAGATTGCAACCCTCAATCAAATAGGGTTTCGGCGGCGGCGGCCGATTGAGAGGTTCGCCCGCCAGTTGGCCCGTCGCGTACGGCAAAGATTTGGCCGCAGTCTCTAGAACTAATATCCCGGTTACGCGTGCGAACCAGTTATTTGTGGGATTCTTCAGGCCGCAAACGATCCACGAACCACCAGCACTATCCACCATCCACTATCCACTGATTTCCCGGCAAAGCGCTCCCAGCTTCTTCTGCTCGCCGGGGCTGAGCGCTTCCAGAGCATCCGTAATCGCGGCCGCGTGCGCAGGGAAAATCTCGCCGATCAGCTTCTTCCCTTTGCCGGTCAGCGACAAGATGGAGACCCGGGCATCCTCCGGACTCACTTTGCGGCTGACTAGTTCTTCCTTCTCCAGGTTGCCTGCGACCATCGTCAGGTTCCCGCCAGTCGTCAGGATCTTCTGCGCAATCTCGCTCAGCGACATCGGTCCGAGGTGATAGAGCGCCTCCAGCACGGCGAACTGCGTCAGGGTCAGACCTGTACCATCGAGCTGGCGCGCCGCGTATCCTCGCAGCGTGTTCGCCGCGCGCATGATGCGGCCATACGTTAACAGTGCCAGCCGTCGCCGGGCTTTGGGAGAATCGCTAGCCATCACGCCGGATGATACTACGATGTTAAAGCTTTTTCGATGCCGTTGTTAGCCCGGCATTTTCCGCTGCCAGCTTGGCCGTGGCGCTCCAGTCCAGCTCTTCCATACCACGGCTGATGGCGGTCAGCATGTGGTCACGAACCACGCTGGCGAAGGGCAGTGCCATGTCGACGGATTCCGCCGCCGCCAGGGCGAGCTTGCAATCCTTTAATCCCAGGCGCAGCTTGAATCCCGGCGGCGAATAGCGCTCATCGGCAATGATGCCGCCATAGGTCTTGAACACCGGAGCGGCGAACAAAGAGCTGGTCAGGAAATCAACAAACTGATGTGGATCGATGCCATACTTGCGCGTCAGGGCTATGGCTTCGCCCAAGCCCTCGACGATCGTGCTGATCATAAAATTACCGCTCAGCTTAACCACGTTAGCCATCTCCGGCTTGTCGCCCATCACGAAGAGCCGCTGTCCCAATGCCTCCAGAACCGGACGGCACTGTTCAATGACCTCAGACTTTCCCGCCGCAACCACGAAAAGCTTCCTGGCCTCCGCCGCTTCGGGCCGTCCAAACACCGGCGCCGCAAGAAAGTGCTGGCCGCGCTGCGAGTGCTCTTTCGCCAGGCGCTCGGAGAGCGCTACGCTGATCGTGCTGGAAGAAATGTGGGCCGCGTTTTGCGGCAATGCCTCAATCAGCCCATCCGGACCGAAGACGGTAGACTCCAGGGCGCGGTCATCGGCCTGCATGGTGATGGCAATCTCCGCCGCGCGCGCCGCCGCTGCGGGTGAGGCCGCAACCCTGGCTCCGTCGGAGCGCAGTTGTTCTGCCTTGGAGGCCGTGCGGTTCCATGCCGTGACTTCGTGGCCCGCCTTCAACAGGTGCCGCGCCATGTGTAGTCCCATGTTGCCCAGTCCCAGAAATGCAACTTTCATGTCACTCCTTGGTGGAAGCTATCGATCACTATGGATGCGTGGCATCGCAGTTGCGACGCTCCCAACGACCTGTGGACCCTGCTCGCAAGGTTTGCGAGGCATTGCTTGCGTACTTGGATGCAAACAGCAGGGTTTGACCAGAAGGCCCGCCGCGCCTTGCAGTTCATGAGTTTGTAAAGTTGTTGAAGATGCCATCCCAAACGTGAAAATGAAGGTTCGGCACGTCAAAATTAACAACTCTTTGATTTTGGATATAATCCACGCACGGCAGAATGTACATATAGAGTAGCGGGTGAGGCGCAGCTTCAAACCAGAAGCACGAACGGAAAGCCGTGCCTGCCCCGATGAAGTGCAGGATTCAACACAACGCAGTTCCAACGGTGCTGACTTGAATCAGACGCAGATTCACCGACAGACAGGCGAACTTCGCTCGCTACCCGGATTCCGCTCGGCGTTCTCTCTGCATAGCCACACGCAGCACTCCAAAGAGAACCTGGCCTTTCTACCCCAGTACATCGACTACCACAGCATTCCTGTGGTGGGACCGCTCTTCCACAAGGAGATGCAGAAGTACCGCGAGAACTCCGGGGGAAAGACCATCGATTTCAGCAAAGCTTATTGGACACCCCCGATGTCGCCCGCCATGGTTCTTGAGTCGGAGACCCGGCAGATCGAAGACAAGCTGGGGCTCAGGTCCTTTGTTTCGATCACCGACCACGACACCATCGCCGGCCCGCTGGGGCTCCAGCCCAAAGCCAATGGCAAGCTGATTCCCATCTCGGTGGAGTGGAGCATTCCCTTCCGCGGCAATTGTTTTCATATCGGCATTCATCATCTGGAGCCCGCGCGTGCGGTCGAGATCATGGACGACCTTGCGCGCTACACCGCCGATCCACAGGAAGAGCGCCTCTGCGACCTGTTCCAGTTGCTGGATGGCCATCACGATACCCTGATCATCCTGAACCATCCCTGCTGCAACTTCGTGAAAGTGGGTGCCACGCAACACTGGGCCACCTTGCAGCAGTTCCTCGAGATGTGCCGGTCTTGGATCCATGCGGTCGAAATTAATGGCATGCGCCCATGGAACGAGAACCAGAGAGTTCCACCGTTGGCCGAAGGGTGGGACCTGCCCATCATTTGTGGCGGTGATCGCCACGGCTGCCGGCCCAACACCATGCTGAATCTGTCCCAAGCTGAAACCTGGGGCGAGTTTGTGGACGACGTGCGCAACGGACGCCCGTTTACCGCGCTGGTCACACCCGCTTACGAAGAGCCGGTGCGCTTCCGCGAGCTGGCGACTGCCGGAGACGTGCTGCGACACTACCCGCACTTCCCCTACGGCCGGCGTCGTTTTACCGATCGGATTTGGGCCGACGTGGATGGTTATAGCTGGCATCCGCTGTCGTTCTATCTGGACGGCGGCCGGGGAACACCTCTGTGGCTGCGCCCGATTGTCGGGACGGTGGTCTTCTTGTCCCGCGACCCGGTCCGTTCCCTATTGCGCAAGATTTTCGCGGCGCGGGGTGAATACGACCGCCACACCGCAGATCTGCGTCCCGAGTTCGCCAGCCTGGCCACCAGCCTGAACGGAGATTAGGCCAGGTTGGTTGCAGCCCAAGATCGCCGAGCCTGAATTCATACGACTCGAGTCATCCTTTGAACGAGAACGATTTCTCCGCGCTCAACCTGGAAACCCGGAACGCCGCCCGCCCGTTGCGCATCGCGCTCTTCACCGAAACCTTTCTTCCTAAGATCGACGGCGTCGTCACCCGCCTCTGCCAGACCATCCGCCACCTCGTCCTGTTTGGTCACGAGGTGCTGGTCATCGCTCCCGATGGCGGTCTGACGGAGTACGAGGGCGCGCGCGTTCACGGAGTGCGCGGCTTTTCCTTTCCCCTGTATCCGGATATCAAGCTGGCAATCCCGCGGCCCTCGATTGGGAAGGCGCTGGCGGACTTCCGGCCGGATCTCATTCACGCCATACATCCGGTAGTGCTGGGCGCGTCTGCCTTCCACTACAGCAAGGTGCATAGCGTGCCGCTGGTGGTCTCCTACCACGCGCAGCTCGATAAATATCTGCACTACTACGGCTTCGGCAAACTGGAGCCGCTGTTCTGGAAGGGCACACGTTCTGCCTACAACGGCTCTGACCTGGTGCTGGCCACCTCGCAGGCCATGACCGATCTGTTGCGGCAGCAGGGCCTGAAGCGCGTCGAAACCTGGCAAAAGGGCGTGGACACCGAGACCTTCACTCCCGACAAAGCTACGCCCGAAATGCGCGATCGCCTCACACAGGGCCACCCTGCGGACAAGCTGATGGTTTACATCGGGCGGCTCTCGGCGGAGAAGGGCATCGAGGCTTGCCGTCCGGTATTGCAGGCCATACCGGGACTGCGCCTCGCACTGGTGGGCGATGGCCCACATCGCGACAAGCTGAAAGAATACTTTGCCGGCACGCCGACCTGCTTCCCTGGCTTTCTCCGCGGCCCGGAACTCGCGGCCGCCTATGCGTCGGCCGACATCTTCTTCATGGCATCGCGTACCGAGACCCTCGGCCTGGTCGTGATCGAGGCGATGGCCGCCGGCTGCGCCGTGGTCGCGGCTGACGAAGGAGGCATTCCCGACATCGTGCGCGACGGCGTTACCGGCCATCTCTTTAAGGGCGGCGACATGGAGGGCGCAATCGCTGCCGTTCGCCGGTTAATCACCGACGACGCGCACCGCCAGCACATGTCTCGTGAAGCTCGGCTCGATGCAGAAAAGTGGAGTTGGGCAGCGGCCACGCGCCAGCTTGAGGGCTTCTACCGCGACGTGATGAGCCGGGAGCAGGAATTGTCCCAGCGCATCGCTGCCTTCAGCCACGAAACCGCGTCGGAAGAGCAGATCTGCGGCGCCCTCGACATCTCCAAAGCTACTTTTCGCCGGCAGATGCGCCTGCGCGCCTCGCGCCAGTTGAGCGGGCAGAATGCCTAGGGGGCGCACTGGTCTGTGCGAAACCCAGCCGAAGAAGATCAGCGCCACATCAGAGCGCGACGTCGCACAAGGGTTATCTGGAAGCTTGCGGCGGGCCAAGTTTAGGGCCTGCTGCTTATCCGTACTCGTCCTGGTTCCGTCACCATAAACCTTCCCTCCAGACTTGAGCCCAATCTGGAGATTGCCTCGACTACGGTCGCGGCCTTGGCTTGACGCGCCCGATTCGGAAACCTGACCAGGATTACTCCGGGGGACGAGCGCCCTCGCCCGTAAACCAACTCGCCAAAATCGCGGTCCTCTGTGATGAGCACGCGCCTCTCTTTCACGGCACGTTCCAGCACTTGGTCATCGGTAGCACCGCTTGCGACTTCAGCAATGGCAAGCACATCGTGACCGGCTTCACGCAATGCTCTTATTACAGGCATGGCGCAGCTCTCGTCCGCGACGAAGTTCATCTGTCAGGATTTACTTGCCGGTGGCTGGTCCGGGAGCAGAACCACCTCTTCGTGCGCTACGCTGGCCGCTCCGTAAGCCACTGCGGCGCGGATGTCCTCTCTCGTCAGGTGCGGGTAGTCGCCCAGCAGTTCTTCCTCGGTAGCGCCTTCGGCGAGTTTATGCAGGATCAATTCAACGGTGATTCGAGTCCCCCGAATCACGGGTTTTCCCATCATAATCGCCGGGTCAATATCAATCCGCTCGGTAGTCATTTGAAGCCTGTTCGCAAATCATAACTCGGTGCTGAGCCACGGCGATCGAGCTGCGTTGCGAAATGGAGCCGCGCTTGCAATTACCTGAGGAGAGGTAGCGACACGCTAATCAATCTTCAAAATCTTCAACGCCGTCTTTTGCGCCAGATTCTCTTTCTTGCCCTGCGAGGACGCGAACAGCGAACTGAGCACGCGGATCGGCACCGGCAGCTTTCGCTCGTTACCGTCGGCATCGCGCGTGGGAAAGAACTCTTCCAGCGCCTGGCGCGGATTGTCTCGCACACGATCGATCAGCGCCACGCGCTGAATGCAGAAGATGGTGCAATACGGCGCGCAGTCTTTCTTCGCCTTGGTCTCGCGCACGATGTCCTCGCGGGTGTAGGCCTCCAGCGGAATCGCCGGATAGCCGCGCTGCGCCATGCAGTAGTGCACCAGACCGTCTTCGCAGATGTACAGATGGCGTCCGCCGGCGCCGCAATGCCAGTCATTGGGTAGACCACGAATCAGGTTTTCGCGCCAGGGGTTGTGCCACGCAGCGGAGAATCCCTTGCCCTTCGACAACGCATCGATGCGCGTGAGCACGTCCCGTTGTTCCGGGTTCAGCGGCTTGAGTTGTCCTGCGGAATCGTGCACGATGCCCGCCGTGCTGATCAGACCCAGCTCCGTCGCCCGCTTGGCGATGGTGAAGGCCTCTTCCGGCCGCTCGGTGCAGGCGCCCAGCACCGAATGAATGCTCACCCGAAACTCCGCGTGCTCCGCCAGCCACTGCAACCGCTTGTCGAGGACCTTCAGGCTCTTCTTGGAAACGTCGTCCGGCTTCACATTGTCGACGCTGATCTGCATGTGGTCGACGCCCGCTTTGTTCAGCCGCTGGATGCGCTCCACATTCAGCAGATAGCCGTTGGTGACCAGGATGGCGATGATGCCGTGGCTGCGAATGCGCGCAATGACCTTGTCCAGGTCGGGGTGCAACAGCGGCTCGCCGCCGGTCATGGTGATGACCGTTGTGCCCAGCGCGGCCAGCTTGTCGATACGCTTGAACAGCTCTTCCGTCGGCACCGGCTTGGAGAAGTCGTCGAACTCGCTGCAATACGTGCATGCCAGGTTGCAGCGGCGGGTCACGACCATATGGGCCAATACCGGATGACGCTGTGAACGCAGCGCCATCGCGACCATGCGAGTTTCGCGATACAGGCGATTCCAGCGTTTCGCAGTGCGGCGAAGGGTAGCTGTCATGATCAAATTTCCGTGGACGTCCGATCGGCACTTGCCGGCCCACTTTGTGTGGACAGTATAGTCCAACGCGATGGGGCGACGGTTACAGATTGGATTGTCCGTCCATCAGGTTGAGTTGGAAATCTCTGTTGCCGGCGAACTTCCGTCACAGATTCGTGGCCAGTCCGCTTTCCAGATAAAAGGCCAGACGAAACAGGTTTGCGATAAGTGCCGGAGGGGCGCCTCACTGGTCCTGACCTGGCTCCCACCTCCGTCTGGTTCGCGTCGGTTTCGGGCAACGACGCACGCCCGAAATGCACCCCTACGTATGCAGTATGTCTTGAGCCAGATAACAAAAATGTGAGGCGCGGAAGATTTCTTGGTTAAGATTTAACCGAACCTTCGAAGTCAACGTCCCCTATACTGCAAACACATGATTCCAAACGGCAACTCCGCAGTCGGAGATCCGCACACCACGGTCGGACAAGCGCTCCTCCAACTGCTCCGAAATCCCTTCTACTACTTCATCCGCCATTGGAACTGGAAGTCAGCTCTGTTCGCTGCCTTCAATCGGGGAACAATCTTCTTTGTTGCTACCATGAAGCGCGGCCGCATGGAGATGTCGGTTGCGGTGCTGGTGGAAATTATCTTCAGTTGCGCAGCTTCTGGAATCTACGCCGCCTTCACCCAGGCCATGCGCTTCGCTGAACCGGGGTGGCTGGCGGCCTGCATCGTCGCCCTGGGCATCCCTTCCGCGCTTTATGGATTCGATTACTTAGCGCATGTTTACACGGGCATGCATAACGTTCGCCCGGCCGTGACTTTTGCCACAGGTTTGTCAGTGCTATCGACGCTGTTCAACCTGTTCATCATGCGTCGGGGAGCGATGGTGGTGGGTGAAGACAGTCAGCCGCTGTGGCGCGACCTGATGCGCATTCCGTTCCTTCTGGTCCAGTTCTTGATTGCCGGACCGCTATGGCTCTGGAATGTCATCTTCAACCGGAAAGACAAGACGGGAATGGGAACTGTAGCCTAAGATGAAGCTACGATGACTGCTGCGTAATCAGATTTTGGCTTGACAGATTACCCCGCCTCCATCAGCTTTCACTTGTTGGGGTCCATTGTGAGACGAGTAGCCTCGTGGTATCGACCGCTTGCCGGCTTGCTGGCTGTTCTGGCCTTGCAAATGGTTGCGTCTGCACAATCTCCCAAGCCCCCCCTCACCACCAATCAAGTCGTCGCCCAGTTGGTGCAGCGCAATCAGGAGCGCGCCGCCCAGCTCAGGCATTACCAAAGTTGCCGCTATTACTCTGTCGATTATGTCGGATTCCCGATGGAGAAGTCGGCTGACATGCTGGTCGACATGCACTTCAACGCTCCGGCGCAGAAGGAATTTCACATTCTCCAGCAGCACGGTTCGCACTTGTTGCTCGACCACGTTCTGGGAGAACTCATACAAACCGAGAAAGAAGCTCTCGACAAACCTAACCTTGGCAGGACTGATCTCACTCCCGATAATTACGAGTTCCGGCTTATCGGCACCGACACGATCTCCGGGAAGCCGCAATACGTGCTCGAAGTAACGCCCCGCTTCAAGAGCAAGTTTCTCTATCGCGGCAAGATTTGGGTAGACGCCAACGACTTTGCCGTCTCCCGGATCTCAGCCCAGCCCGCCAAGAGCGTCTCTTTCTGGATAAGCCACACCGACATTGAACATGAGTACAAGAAGATCGGCGAATTCTGGCTGCCCTCCCTGAACACCAGCGTCGCCCATGTTCGTTTCGGTGGCACCGCTAGGTTGACCATCGAGTATCGCGATTACCACATCGGCGCCCAGGGCCCCGGCTCCAATCTTGACGCTTGCACCCAGGCGCCCGACGACGCGCAAGTCTCAGAAAAACACTGATCGAAACTGCCTCCAAGTTCCTGCCCTTGCCCCACACAACGTCCAAAGACTGATAGTATGCGGCCTATCCGAGGACACGGACATGTATCACTACGATCCCGTAATCGCCCTGGAAGAGTTGAATGAAGACGCAACCTTGCCCAATCCGGTCAAGCTGCGCGATATGATGTTGCGCGCGCATCTCGATGCCGGCCACTCGTTGGAATACAATCGCCTCTTCGTCGACTATCAGAAACGTTTCGGCGAGCTGCAGGAGCTAGGACGAAAGTTGCTCGAAGAAATTGGCGGACACGAAAAGCTAGCATTTCGTACTTGGCACTTAGCACTTAGCGGCGTACCTCACGGCCAAATGCTAATTGCCAAGTGCTAATTGCTAATCCCCGGGAGCGCCCCATGAAATTTGCATTGCTATTCGCGCTGCTCATGATGTCGACGGTTTCCACCTTTGCCGCCGATGGCAAACCTGTCACCTACAAGAGCGGTGACGAGACCGTCAACGCCATCCTTTACACGCCGCACGGCAAGGGCCCATTTCCCGCATTGGTCGTCATTCACGAATGGTGGGGATTGAACGACTGGGTGAAGGAGCAGGCCTCGAAGCTGGCCGATCAGGGATACGTCGCGCTGGCCATCGATCTCTATCGCGGCAAAGTTGCGACCACGCCCGAGCAGGCGCATGAAATCATGCGCGGTGTTCCTGAGGACCGCGCCAATCGCGATCTGCTCGCCGCCACTGCTTACCTTCGCTCGCTGAAGAACGTCAATCCCGCTAAGGTCGGTGATATCGGCTGGTGCATGGGCGGAGGCTACGCCCTCGATCTCGCCATCGCCGATCCCCAACTGAAGGCCGCTGTGATCAACTACGGACACCTCGCTTCCGACACCGCTACGCTGGAGAAGATCCATGCCGCCATACTCGGCATCTTCGGCGGCCAGGACAGAGGCATCCCGCCAGCCGACGTGAAGAAATTCGAGTCGCAACTGAAAGCGCTGGGCAAGCCCGTCGAAATCAAAATATTTCCTGACGCCGGGCACGCTTTCGAGAATCCAAACAACAAACAAGGCTACCGCGCGGATGACGCCAGCCAGGCTTGGGAACTCACGACTACGTTCCTGGCGAAATATCTGAAGTAGTCGGCGGAGAGCAGGTAAGAAATGTTACGCGTTCGGTTCGGCAGGAAAATGCTCTGGCTGTTGGTTGCGCTCATTGCCCTGCCGGCACTCTGGATTCTGACCGTCGAAGTCACCTATGAGCGCAACGTGCGGCACGGCATCCCCGCGGACTTCCTCGAGCACCGCAAGCAGGAAGTCGTGTTGTGGCGGGTGTGAGGGAAGTTGCCGGTTGTCAGTTTCGAGCTTCTGAAACTATCGTCCTGAATGTAATGGAAGGGATGCCTGCACTCGTCCGCTGCTGGTCGGACATTCGTTTGGAAGGAAATCTAATGGGCGCGTAATTCGCGCTGCGTAGCAGCGGCTGCGGTTTTAGCCCAGGGCGCGAGCCCTGGGTGGTCAGTCGACCTAAGATCACCAAGCCGCGTAGTGGCGGCCTAATCAATCTTCAAAATCTTCGGCCGTTCGGCTGGAAACTGGCAGCTTGCCCTCACACCCGCTCCAGTACCATCGCGATCCCCTGGCCCACCCCGATACACATCGTGCACAAAGCGTAGCGTCCCTTGATGCGCTGCAACTGTCGCGTCGCGCGTTATCACCAGCCTTGCGCCGCTGGCGCCCAGCGGATGTCCCAGTGCGATCGCCCCTCCGTTAGGATTGACATGTGGGGCGTCATCCTGAATCCAGAGCTGCCGCAACACCGCCAGCCCCTGCGCCGCAAAGGCCTCGTTCAACTCGATCACAGCCATGTCGTCAATGGTCAACTTCGCCAGCGCCAGAACCTTGCCCGTCGCCGGTACCGGCCCCATGCCCATCACTCGGGGCGCCACCCCGGCGACTGCGGAAGCGATGACCCGCGCCATTGGCGTCAGCCCGAACTTCTTCACCGCCTCTTCGGAGGCCACGATCACCGCCGCCGCCCCATCGTTGATGCCCGATGCATTGCCCGCCGTGACTGTTCCATCGGCTTTGACATAGGGCTTCAGCTTCGCAAGCCCTTCGAGGCTGCTGTCCGGACGCGGATGCTCATCCTTATCGACGATTACCGGCTCACCCTTACGTTGTGGGATACACACCGAGACAATCTCTTCCGCCAGCACGCCATTCTTCATCGCTGCCGCCGCGCGTTGCTGGCTGCGATAGGCAAACGCATCCTGGTCTTCGCGTGCGATGTGGTACTCCTCGGCAACGTTCTCCGCCGTCTCCGCCATCGAGTCGACGCCGTACATCGCCTTCATCTTCGGATTCACGAAACGCCAGCCCAGCGTGGTGTCTTCCATCTTGAGGTCGCGCGAAAATGCCGAGGCCGACTTCGCCATCACGAACGGCGAGCGCGACATGCTCTCGACGCCGCCGGCGATGATCAGCGAGTTCTCACCCGTCTTGATCGCCCGGGCCGCGATGGCGATGGCGTCCATGCTCGATCCGCAAAGCCGGTTCACCGTCGAGCCGGGAACCTCCTGCGGCAAGCCCGCCAGCAGCAGCGCCATGCGGGCGACGTTGCGGTTGTCTTCCCCCGCCTGGTTGGCGCAGCCCAGGATCACGTCATCGACTGCCGCCGGATCGAGGCCGGGGTTGCGCTCCAGCAGAGCTTTGATGGGAATGGCTGCCAGGTCGTCGGTGCGCACCGGAGCAAGCACACCGCCATAGCGGCCGAAGGGAGTACGGATCGCGTCACAAATAAAGGCGTCGGACATGGGAATCAGATGCTGCTGAGGACATTGCGGCAGCGTAAACCTCATCATAGCGGCAACGCCTGCTTCTTGTACTCAACACTCCAGCGAGCGAAAGTACGAAACCGCATGGGCGCTGTGCTTGTCCCCACCTTCTCCCCCGCGCGACTGCAGGCTCTTCTGCCCAGCGGGGCTGGCTGACTCCGCGTCACCGGCTTAGGTGAGAGGGGTCACATCCCCAGGTAACCTCATTCTGTTACCTATATAAGTTCAGCTACAAGCGTTCGGCCTCATCCGTCTGCCTATGCTCTACAAGACGCTCAGCGCGGCGGTCTATGGCATCGATGCCAACCTCATTCAGGTCGAGGTCGATGTCGGTATAGTCAAGAGCGGCGAAGAGGGCAAGTTCTCCACCGTCGGCCTGCCCGACGCCGCGGTGCGCGAGAGCCGCGAGCGGGTCCGCTCTGCCTTGAAGAACAGCGGCTACGACATTCCTCCTACCATCACCACCATCAACCTCGCTCCCGCCGACATTCGCAAGGAAGGCTCCGGCTTCGACCTGCCAATGGCGCTCGGCATTCTCGGTGCGTACGGCGGCATCAACAACAAACCGCCCGAGGACGCATTGTTCGTCGGCGAACTCTCACTGGACGGCGGCGTGCGCGGCATTCGCGGCGCTCTGCCCATTGCCGTCATGGCCCGCGCCCACAAAATTCGCAAGCTCATCGTGCCCGAGGTCAACGCGCGCGAAGCGGCCGTGGTCGACGGCGTTGAGGTCTATCCCGTACGCTCGCTGATGGAGGTCGTGCAGTTGTTGAACACCGGCAACGGCATCCAGCCGCTGAAGGTCGACACCCGCGCCCTGCTCGAGGTGGCGCAGCAGTTCGGCGTCGACTTCAAAGATGTTCGGGGGCAGCAGACCGCCAAGCGCGCTATCGAAGTCGCTGCTGCCGGGGGGCACAACCTGCTCATGATCGGGCCGCCCGGTTCCGGCAAGACCATGCTCGCCAAGCGCATGGCGACCATCCTTCCCCCGCTGACCTTCGAAGAGGCCCTGGAGACCACCAAGATTCACAGCGTTGCCGGCGTACTCGATTCCTCCAGCGGCCTGGTGGGAACGCGGCCCTTTCGCTCGCCGCACCATACCATTTCCGATGCCGGGCTGATCGGCGGCGGCATGATTCCCCGCCCCGGCGAAGTCTCGCTCGCCCACAACGGCGTGCTCTTTCTCGACGAGCTGCCCGAGTTCCCTCGCAATGTGCTCGAAGTCATGCGCCAGCCGCTGGAAGACGGCACGGTCACCATCGCGCGCGCTGCCATGTCGCTCAGCTTTCCGTCACGCTTCATGCTGGTGGCCGCGATGAACCCCTGCCCCTGCGGCTACTTCAATGACCGCACCCGCGAATGCCGCTGCTCCCCGATGATGATCCAGCGCTATGTAGCGAAGATCTCCGGCCCGCTGCTCGACCGCATCGACATCCACATCGACGTGCCCGCGGTGAACTACCGCGAGCTGCGCAGCGGCTCAACCCCGGAGAGCTCGGCTGAGATCTCCCGGCGCGTGATCGCCGCGCGCGAGCGGCAGCTCAACCGCTTTGCTGCCGGCAAGGAGCGAATTTACGCCAACGCGCAGATGGGCTCGCGCGAAATCCGCAAGTACTGCGAGTTAGGCACCGATGCCGAACACCTGCTGGAGCGCGCCATGGTTAAGCAAGGCCTCAGCGCCCGCGCCCACGACCGCATCCTCAAAGTAGCCCGCACCATTGCCGATCTGGTGGGCAGCGCCGAGATCGAGGCGGGCCATATCGCTGAGGCCATCCAGTACCGCACCCTCGACCGCACCTTCTGGGCCTGAAAGACGTAATGTGCTGGTGGTTGCCGAAGAGAGTTGTCGTCAGCGGTCTGCGTCAGTGGTTGACGGATCAGAAACAATCGAAGGCGGCTCGCCGCCTCGCACTGATTCAAGCTGGTGCATGAAAAAACAGTAGGTGCCGCCGCCCTTCTTTTTGGCTTCATACATGGCGAGATCTGCACTGTGGACCAGGCTTTCAGCCTCTTCACCGTGATCAGGGTAGATGCTGATTCCGATGCTGGCTGTAATCGGGACTGCTTTGTCGCCTACCATCTGCGGCGCTTCCAGTGCAGCGAGAAGTTTCTTGGCCACTCGAACAGCATCGTTCGGGGTGTCGATCTCAGGCAGCAGGATGATGAACTCATCTCCTCCCTGGCGGCTGACGGTGTCCGTATCGCGTAAAGTTTCCTGCACCCGTTTCGCGACCGATTGCAGCACTGCGTCTCCAATCGCGTGTCCCAGCGAATCATTGACGGATTTGAAGTGGTCCAGATCAACGAAAAGCACCGTGAGCAGCTTGCGGTGGCGCCGGGCCATGCCTAACGCCTGGGTGAGCCGGTCATTCAGCAACATTCGGTTGGGCAATTCGGTGAGGAAGTCGTGCTGAGCGACATGCGACATCCTGCGGGCCAGGGCTTGGGCCTCGCCGACATCGCGAAAGACAATTACGGCCCCAACCACGCGCCCTTCGCGGTCACGGATGGGAGCGGCAGAATCCTCGATGGCGGATTCCAATCCGTCGCGCCGGACGAGCATGCTGCTCGTCGTCAGGCCAACGGTGCGGTCTTGCTGAAGCGCGAACTCCAAAGGGTCGCGGGCGGTTTCGCCGGAGTTCTTGTTGATGATCTGAAAAACCTCTCCCAGCCGTCTACCGTAGGCCTCCTCGCGCTCCCAGCCCGTCATCCGTTCCGCCACCGTATTGAGATAGGTGACCCTTCCCTTTGTGTCTGTGCTCAGTACGGCGTCGCCAATTGAGTTGAGAGTGACTTCGGCCCGCTCCCGGTCGCCGCCCAAGGCCTCGGCAGCCATCTTTTGGGCGATCACGGTTTGAACAGCGCGGGGAAGCGAGTAACTATCCAGGCGGGTCCTGGGGAGATAATCCTGCGCCCCCCGCAACACGGCTTTCTGGGCGATTTCTTCATCTGCCGGGCCACTTAGGAGCAGGATTGGAACTCGGGGAGCTGCCATCGACACTCGGTCGAAGGCCTCGATCCCGTGGCTGTCCGGCAGAGAACAATCCAGTATTACGGCTGTGCTTACCCTTCTCTGCAGGCGGTCGATGCCGTCGGCGAGGCAGCCAACCCACTCCACTTCGAAGGGCCCTCCCGCTTTGCCCCTCAAACACCTTCGAATAGCCTTTGCGTCTGCGGGATTATTTGTAATGACCAGCACGTGAGCATCGGGTTGAGGCTTCGACGTCTCCATTGCCAATGACCTCCGGCGGGCCATTTCCGAACTCGTGCTGCTAGCCCAGTGAGAAGTTCGAGGAACGTCAGGGGAGCCCGTTAGTTGAGTGCTCGCGGCACCGTCCTTCCAGGTTTACGGCCGCCGGCAGTAAGCCAGGAGCAGGACGTGCTCGCAGCCCCTCTATGTCTGGTAACAGACAGAATACGCCACTGCCATCGCGGGTACAATCCGGCAGACATCGTCACACCCACTTACTCTCTTGAGCTGTGCGGGATGTATTCAAGCGCCTGGCGCTGCTCCAGGTGGTCTGCCAGCCACTGGGCAGCTGGGCCGGCAATACCGATGTAGTCCGCGCAGCGGTCTGTGGCGACGACTTCGAGCAACTTCTGGATCCCTGCCTCCTGCACTGTCTAGGCGCAGGAAATCCGACTTCCCAACTCGGATCTTTCCGTCATCAGTCAGGGCCATTCGCCATAGTTTTGCGAGATACCGACGCCTTACCCGAGAACAACCTATTGTTTCTAAAGGGGTTACTTTTTGTAGATACCTTTTTGCCGGTTTCGGCGTCTAAGGCTCAGGTTTTCTAGTTGGTTACCAGAGTGCGGCCCAACAGGCACGATTTTTCTTGACTAAGCCTTCAGTCCCGGCTAAGTTATCGCTTTTGAGTTAGCCGTTATCCTGTAGCTCCAGTCCAGGCGTCCTGCCCTAATCGGCCACACACACTGAACGCCAATAACCGGTAATCAGGAAGGCAATATCTGAGTGTAAGCGCATCTTTGCGCTGCCCCCAGAGCAATACCAGAAGGTTAGGAAGCCTGTGCCGGAGAAAATCGGCGAGGCAACGGCTTTGCGGAAAACTGGAACCCTTCGCGCGGATCAGGCATCCAAGAACGTGACTCCTTTGAGCGCCTCGCGAGACGTTCTTACCGCCGAGTTTTACGACGCCAGGAGCTGCGATAAGCACTCTTATAAAGTCGGCAGGGCCCCCTGGTAATACCTTTATACGCAATTAGGAGAAGAACGAATGCGGTCCGATCTAGTATTTGACGCGGTTCATACGCTGCGCAACCGTTACATGCTTTGTCAGCTCGCTTCCAAGGCAACGCGGAAGTTCCATCGCCCCAACACTCGTATCCAGGATACGACCAACAACGTGCTTCACCGCATTGCCGATGCAGAGCGGCAAAACGTGATTGTAGAGCCGGAGACGGCTTCCGAGGCCCAGCGGCGCGCTGCATAAGCGCGTCGCGCTTCGGCGCGCCTTCCTCCGCCGATCCTCCACGGCCCGCCTTTCTGCTAGATCCCCCGTAGGTGACCATGACTATCTCTGAACTCAAAGAAAAGAACATCACCGAGCTTACCCGTATAGCTCGCTCCCTCGACCTGCCCGGCGCCAGCGGCCTGCGCAAGCAGGATCTCATCTTCAAAATCCTTCAGGCGCAAAGCGAGAAGGAAGGTCACATTTTCGCTGAAGGGGTGCTGGAGATCCTGCCTGACGGCTACGGATTCCTCCGCTCGCCCGATTACAACTATCTGCCCGGCCCCGACGACATTTACGTCTCGCCGTCGCAGATCCGCAAGTTCGACCTGAAAACCGGCGACACCATCAGCGGACAGGTGCGTCCCCCGCATGAGGGCGAAAAGTACTTCGCGCTGGTGAAGATCGAGGCGGTCAACTTCGAATCGCCGGAAGAAGCGCGTAATAAGATTCTGTTCGACAACCTGACCCCGCTGTATCCACAGGAGCGGATCAAGCTGGAGACGGTGAAGGAGAACATCAGCGCCCGGGTCATGGACCTGCTGACGCCTGTGGGCAAAGGCCAGCGCGGCCTCATCGTGGCTCCGCCGCGCACCGGCAAGACCATGCTCTTGCAGAGCCTGGCTAACTCCGTCACGACCAACCATCCGGAGATCGTGCTGATCGTGCTGCTCATCGACGAGCGCCCGGAAGAAGTCACCGACATGCAGCGTTCGGTGAAGGGCGAAGTTATCTCCTCGACCTTCGACGAGCCCGCCGCCCGTCACGTACAGGTCGCCGAGATGGTGATCGAGAAGGCGAAACGTCTGGTCGAGCACAAGCGCGATGTAGTCATCCTGCTGGACTCGATTACCCGACTGGCGCGCGCCTACAACACCATCGTTCCGCCCTCGGGCAAAGTGCTCTCCGGCGGCGTCGACTCCAACGCTCTGCAGCGCCCGAAGCGCTTTTTTGGCGCGGCGCGCAATATCGAAGAAGGCGGCTCGCTGACCATCATCGCCACTGCGTTGATCGAAACCGGATCGCGCATGGACGACGTGATCTTCGAAGAGTTCAAGGGCACCGGCAACATGGAAATCATTCTCGACCGCAAACTGGTCGACAAGCGCACCTTCCCGGCCATCGACATTCAGCGCTCGGGCACCCGTAAGGAAGAGCTGCTGATCCCCAAGGACGACCTGGCGCGCATCTGGGTGTTGCGCAAGGTGCTGAACCCGCTATCCCCGGTCGAAGCCATGGAGTTGTTGATTGACCGCCTTGGCAAGACAGTCGGCAATTCCGAGTTCCTGGCCAAGATGAACGCGTTGTAAGAAAGTTGTCAGGTATCAGTTGTCAGTTGGGCGGAGTTTTAGGGTTAGTCGCTGCTCTGGGTTTTCATCCTGACCGAAATCGCATTTCCTAACCGGCAACATTGATCTGAGGTGATAGGCGCGGAAGCCAATGCTTCCGCGCCTTTTGCATATACCGTCTACCCTATGTTGATCTGCAGCGTCGTCTGTGAGTGTCCCATCAGGCGGCTGAAGAAGTCGCCGACGATTTTCATCCAGCCATACTTCTGGCGCAGCAGGGCCTGTCCTTTCGCGGCTTGGTTGCCGTCGCAGATTCGCGCCTGGCCGTCGACCCACGCACCGCGCAAGTTGCCCCGCATATCGCAGGGCGCGACGCGCACATGTGTATTGTTGCGAATACGCTTAACTTTACCGGCGTCGGCTTCGGAGTAAACGTAGAACACATCGGGCTCCGCGGGGTCGGCCGCAAACCACACCGGCGTGCGCACCCCCACTCCCGTCTTGCGAAAGCTTTCCAGGCTGATGTACTTGGCGCAGGCGAACTGGGCGAGAGCTTCGGGCATAGGGATCCTCGAAGCCTCAAGCATACCAATCCATCTATAATTGAGCTGTTAGCTGCTGGGCCGGACGGTCGCTGCCGGTCTGCGAACGACAGCCTCTGGCTGGGCTGCGCAGGTCGGGAGAGGAAAGTCCGAACTCCACAGAGCGGTGTGCCGGATAACGTCCGGGCAGCGGCGTTCAAGCGCCGTGGACGGAAAGTGCCACAGAGAATATACCGCCCCGCCGGTTGTGTTCATCTTCGGTTGAAGTCCCACACATTCGAAAGACGCGAACGTGCGAGGCACCCGAACCGTGAGCAGGACCGGCGGGGTAAGGGTGAAAAGGTGCGGTAAGAGCGCACCGCGCCTCCGGTAACGGAGGTGGCAGGGAAAACCCCACACGGAGCAAGACCAAATAGGGGAGGATCGTCCTTCGGGGCGTGCGTGCCGGCTCGGCGCGCCACAACTTCCGGGTAGGTCGCTGGAGCGGTACAGTAATGCGCCGCCTAGAGGAATGACCGTCCCCCGCCCCTTTGTGTTCGCGAGCGTGTTGTTATCTCGCGGGCAGAAAGGGGCGGGGACAAAATTCGGCTTACAGGCCCAGCAGCTAAAAAAATCTTTTTTTCGCTCTTGGCTCTTGGCCGTAATCAACTAGGAACCAGATCGCGCCTCTGCTAGTTCCCGCAGATACTTCACCTTCTTCCTCACATACGCTGCATAGATAACATTCAGTTTCCAGCAGAGTGGCCCGAGCAAGATTCCGCCGCGAACTATCTGGCGATAGAAGAAGGTCCAGCCTGGCTTGAGTATTTCGGCCAGCTTGCTGACGCGCCACCAGCCATAGCCGGTCTCCAGGTAGTGTTGGGCGCTAAGCCGGGCATAGCGATCCATTGTTTCGGCAAATTGTTCTACGTCGGCATAGGCGTAGTGCAACATATCATGCTTCAGTTGCCGAACCTTTCCATCCACCTTGATGGACTCATGCACTACGCGCGGCTGGAAACGTCCCCTGCCTTTGCGGATCAGTCTTAGCTGTGCATCGGGATAGAATCCTCCGCCGCGAACCGGGCGATCTCCGATATACAGCACTCGCGGAATTCTGAATCCGGCAACATCGTCGGGAACACCGCGTCGCATCAGCGCGCGAATCTCAGTTACAAGCTCCTGAGTCAGGACCTCATCCGCATCGAGGCTCAGAATCCACTCGCCCGTCGCCAGGTCGAGGGCCTTGTTCTTCTGTTCCGCGTAGCCTAGCCAGTCCTGGTGGAAGAAGCACACGCCGAAGCTGCGGGCGATTTCAGGAGTGCGGTCGCGCGAGCCGCTGTCAAGGAAGACGACTTCGTCGGCAATCTCGCTGACCGCGGCAAGGACGTTGGCGACGGTCCGCTCTTCATCCCGCGCCACGATGGTCACGGAGAGCGGAGGCCCACCGGTCTTGGTTCTTGCCGACACAGATGAACCCACGTTGGTGCTCGCGGCAGGGGGCTGCATGATCAGGTTGTGCGGCCGACCAGACTCTTCATGAACGAGCTGATCTCGTGCCGGAACCGCTCCTTGCGGCGATAGCTGTCGCTCTTTACCCAGTTCATCTGCAGGCTCAGACGCCTGCCTTCATAGGGCCGGAAGCCATGCCATGAGCGGTCGCACCGCTTGAAGATGACGAGGCTACCGATGGTCGCCGGAACTTCGGCAACATAGTCATCGACATTTTTGGAGCGCAGCAGGCGCAGTCGGCCGCCGCTCATGTTCCACTCAGGATTGAGGTACAGCAGCACAGTGATGAGCTTGTCTTTGGAGTCGGTATGAAGCTGCCCGTCAGAAGCGTCAGACCAGCCACGAACGGTGATCATCGTGGGATAAGCGCTCAGATCGAGCCCGAACTTCTCCGCCACCACCGAGGCAAACTCCGGCCCCAGCAGTTCGTCCGTCAGTTGCTTAAATGACGAACCATAGCTCAGCCGCGACAGTGGAAAGCTGCCCTTCTTGTCGATCTGCGGAAAATCCGCCACGATGCCTTGTTTGCAGTCATCGTCGAGAACATCATCGACCAGCAGGTACTCGAAGGGTTCACGATGTACTTCCGCCGCGGCGAGTTTGGGGAGGATCAGCATACGCGCTCCCGATTATTGTAGCGAGACCAGCCTGTCAACAGAAACCGTATTGGGCACTGTGTGGACAAAAGGAATCCCCGCCTCCTGCAAGCCTTCCACCAGAGCCCGGAAGACCTCTTCGGGCGTAATGCGCTTCATGCACTCCGTGGTGCCAAGCGGGCATATGCGCTTATGGCAAGGCTGGCAGGGCAGCTCGCTCTCGGTCGAAAACAGCTTGATGTGCGGGCTGCCAATGGGAGGCGTGCGGCGATAGCCTGTCGGTCCGTAGATCCCGATCAGCACCGGCACGCGCATCGCTCCGGCGACATGCAGGGGTGCGCTGTCCGACCCGACCGCCGCGTGCACCCTTTCGTACAGCGCGTACATCTCGGGGATCGGAAGCTTGCCGAATAGATTGCAGACCCTGCCCTCAAGCTGAGCGGGCGAGAAGCTGCGCAAAATGCGCTCGCCGACCGCAGCGTCGGCGGCCGAGCCTTGCACGACCAGGTTGAGGTCGGTGTCGTTCAGTAGACGCTCCAGCAGGGCCTTCCAGTGTTCCTCCGGCCAATGCTTGCTCACCCATTGGGTTGCCGGAGCCATGGCTACGATGGGGGAGTCCGTCGCGAAGGCTCCGTGCAATAGTTCAGAAACATGTTGACGAACAGAATCGTTGATTGCCGGCGCTTCGATGGTGTGGCGCACATCGCCGGCGCCGATGCTCTGCGCCAGCCTGGCCATGTGTTCCAGGTGCGACACCGCAGGATCGAAATATTCGTCGCGCTCCAGATAACGTTCGGTATAGAAGAGGCTGCTGAACTCACGCCCGTGCTTGTACCCGATGCGGCGCTTGATGCCCGCCAGATACGGCAGCAGCGCTGTCTTGAACAGGCCCTGCGCGTCGATGGCCAGGTCGTACCCGACCGCCCGAACCTCGTCGACGAAGGCCCCGAATTCTCCCCGGAGGTATTCCCATTTGGCCGGATTGGTCAGCGAGCGCGACCAGCTCCGTCGCGAACAGCGATGAATGTAGTCGAGCGCAGGATGGCCTTCGATGGCGGGCGCAAGCTCGGTGTCGATGGCCCAGCCGATCTTGGCTTCGGGAAAGCCCTCGCGCAGCATGCTGAGGATGGGCAGCGTCTGGATGACGTCGCCCAGCGCGCTGAAGCGCACCAGCAATATCCTGTTTGGCTTTGTGGTTTGCAGGTCCGTTACGCCATCCTGAGGGACAATCGTCTCCCCTTAGGATGATAGCTCGAATCGGGCATGAGTCCTATCTTAGCCACGCGCGTCGGAGTGCTGTCCTAACCTCAATTCAGTACAATCAGGGCTGTGGAAATCCGGGGGGGCGATGAACCCGGTGATCGCAAAGCGAGCGGCTGGCACCGGGGCTTTTCTATTTCAGATCGTCTACTTTCTTTCTCGCGAAGCTTATTCCAGCTTTGAGCGCTGCGTCTGCGGACAGGAAGCCTTCGCCCTCAACTCGAAACGGCCATTCGTACGGCAGGTCGCTCGTAACGGACGGATTCCTAATCGCGTGTCTGATGAAGCCGTGCGCGGCGAAAGTGCCACCATCCAAGGGTTGGACAAACACTTGGAGTGCGTACGAAAATGGCCCGTAAAACTCCTGATAGGATTGCATCGTGTTCGTGTGCATACACTAACAATCATCGCTCAAAACTCCCATCCATGCCAGCGCGGATTAAGAACGCTACCCGCGCCCGCAGCGGACGCGGCTGAGTTCCCCGCCGCCCGTCCGGTTCTGAGTTTTCCTTGACCTCCTGAGTTTCACGCCGTATAAGTGCGTCGTAGTTGCTTCAACAGGTTTGAACGGTTTTATGTCGACGACTCTTATACTCCTGATCCTTGGCATCGTTTTTTACTTCCTTCCAGCAATCGTCGCCGCAAGACGCGGTCACAAAAACGCAACGGCAATATTTCTCACCAACCTCTTTCTAGGCTGGACATTTATCGGCTGGGTCGTCGCGTTGGTTTGGGCGTTCACAAATTGAGAACCAGGTCCTCTCTCCCTCGTGACTATGCTGTATTTCGTTTGAATAGCCGATAGATCGCCAACAGTATCACCGCTCCGACTACAGCCATCGCAAACCAGGTAAAGCCTCCCTGATTCGACCATCCCAGTTTGCCCGATATCCAACCTCCCAAGAGCGAACCCACGATGCCCAACAACATGGTAATCAGTATTCCTCCCGGGTCCTTTCCGGGCGTAATGAGCTTCGCAACTGCTCCGATAACGAGTCCCATTAGTGCCATCCATATCCAGTGCAGCATAACAACTCCTTCCGTTCGACGATCAATTTAGAAGGGCGAAATCGTCGAATGATGCCCTGATCGTGCCGTCTGATATGCGACAAGGTACACTACGCGTCGGTTGATAACCGCGCAAGGGCAAAAGTCAACTCTCTCCGCGCAAACCTCAACCTCGCGCGACTTCCTGATACACCTTCAGCATGCGTCCGACGCTGTCCTCCCAGGAGAACTTCATGGCCTGCTCCACTCCTCGGCACTTCAGCTTCTCGCGCAGGTTCTGGTCCAGCAGCACGCGATAGAGCGCGCGCTGGATGTCGAAGACGTTCTCCGGGTTGACCATCACTGCGGCGTTGCCGACCACTTCCGGGATTGCCGACGTGTTGCTGGTGACCACCGGCGTGCCGTGCGCCATCGCCTCCAGCGGCGGCAGTCCAAAGCCCTCATACAGTGACGGAAAAACAAAGATCTTTGCCTGGTCGTAGAAAGTGCGCAAAGTCTCAATGGGTATGAATCCCAGAAACCGCACGTCGTTCTGGATGTGCAGCCGGATGACTGTGCGCCGCAAGTCGGGATGGCGCGAGACCTCGTCGCCGATGATAATCAGCCTCAGGTCTTCAAAGCGGCCTTCCTCCACCAGCTGGTTCTTCAGCAGCGAAAACGCCTCGATAATGCGTACTACGTTCTTATGCGGACTGATGCGACCGGCATACAGAAGGAAGGGATAGTTCACCTGATAGCGTTCGGCTATGAGCTGCCGGTCGGCGTCGCTGGCGTGCCCCTGCCGGAAGCGGTCGTCGGGCGCGTTGTAGATGACCTCGATTTTATCGGCCGGGACATTGAAGTAGCTCTCCGTATCTTTCTTGGAGAAGTGGCTGACCGCGAAAATCCGCGCGGCACGCTGCAGCACCCGCTTGGTGAGCACGAAGTGAGCGGTGCGCTTCAGCTCCGAGTTGCTGCTTGCCTTGTACATATGATCGAGCAGGTCATGCACCGTCACAACGTAGGGACAAGGAATGCCCTGCGGCTTCCAGAACAGGTGAGGAACATGCAGCAGGTCGCAACCATTGTTCTTCAGAATGCGGTGCAGCTCCAGATAGCTGGCCAGCGAGAACTCATTGGGATGAGTGGGAATGGTCCGGAAATTCGGTGGCAGGTCCTCGATGCCGCTCAGCTTGCCGGGAATGCCCAGCAGAAAATACTCGTTCTGGTGGTCGAGCCGCGCCAGGGTGCGAATGGCGTTGCGCGTGTAGGTGCCAACGCCAAACTCACTGATCCGCCGGATGTCGATCGCGATACGCACAGCCCAGTGTAAACCGGGCGTGCACGCGTCTTCAGCCTTTGCCGCGGAATACGTAGATCAGCTCGATGATCAGGATGATGACCACCATCAGCTCCAGCACAGGAAACGGTAGAGGTTCCCGGCAGTCTGTAGTTTTTCGTTGACCAGATTCTTGTACTCGGGCACACCGACCTTGTTGGCAGCCGGTAGAGCCGCGCGGAGAACATATCGCTGACGAACTTGATGGCGGTGTCGGCGCGCTCCACCAGTTCCGTCACCTCGACGGTCACGCTGTTCAGGCGCGAGGCCTCGCGGCCCATGCGCCAGCGCGCCACGAAGTTTCCGCGCCGCTTCAGCGATCCGTACACCGAGGCCAGCTCGTGGTCCAGCAACTCGTCGTAGTGGCGGAATTCCAGCAACTGCGAGTTGGCGTACTCCAGAATTTGAAGCGACGCTTCGGCCCCGGCGAGCGTGTCATAGATCAGCCGCGGCGCGCTCGCTGCGCGCCAGCTCGCTGTTCTCGCCGCGCAGAATGCGAGCAATTTCGTCTCCATGCTGGGCGACCAGGTCGAGGCCATTAGGATTGCCCGCAACCTCCCTGAGCACGAAGACGTAGTAGTCTTCGCTGATCCATTCGCGATAGGGCCTGGTAATGGCAGACGCGACGCGCTCTGTCGGCGTCCCGATCCTGCAGAGAGAACTTGAGCGTGGAAACTCGGGTTCATCGTGCGAACGGAGAGCGCCACTCACCTGGAGCTGGAATGGCGCCCTGCATCCTGATTAGCTTCGCGACGGGTAGATCCCTTGCAGCGCGATGATGTAGTTAATCACCAGAAACGGCTGCCGAACGCCGACCGGCACCCCACCTCCCGTTTGCCCAATCATGGCCGGGTTCATGGTGGTGGCGTCGGGAGCCGCCCCATAAACCTTAGGGGACTGCCCAGGGGTGGGCCCTGACGTCTGGGCCGGGACCGCGCCTTTGGGGTCGGTGGTGCTCTGAGCTTGGGTTGCGGCCACGGTGTGCGAGTGTGCCGGCATCTGTTGAACGGTCAACGTGACCATCTCGGCGCCGCCCTGTTCACCTTGCGAGTAAGGACTCAGCCCAGGACCCTGCCCGAATCCAACCACCACCCTTCCGCGGAGGTCCGGCAGCGCGAAGGTGGTTTTGCCGTCTCCACCGTATGTTGTGCCCAGAAGGCTGAACAGCGCCTGGTTCTGCGCGATAGGAAGCAATTGGCCCTGGCAAAGTGCCCAGCCAACCGGGGCGAAAGTTCCACCGAAAATTCGGATCTCACCTACGAACGGCTCCGCCATATGCTGGCTCCTCTTTCTCGATTGTCGTTGTGTAGATTTTTGAGGTGCCCGGCAACCTTATACGAGTACCGCAGACATATCAATCAACGACATCGGATCTTGCCCACCGGAACCTGTCCTGGACCGATGGGCACGCTTCGAGTGACAAGGAAAAGGGGCGGCACGCGGCCGTCCCGAACGGAAGATTTTCTTCCCGCTACTTCTTCTTGCCCTTGCCGTACGTCGTTTGGACGGAGGCGCCGATGCTGGCCAGCATTTGTTTTGCGGCTTCGGCTTGCGGGCCGTCAGGCTTCAGCTCCAGATACTTCTGGAAGGCTTCCTCGGTGCCCGGAGCGGCGACGAACTTTCCGTCCTTGCCGGTCTTGGCCTTGCCCATCAGGTTTACGCCCTTCCAATAATAGGCTTCGGCCTTGTTGGGATCAGCCGCGATAACTTTATCGAAGGCCGCGATCGCCTGGTCCACCTTGCCGGTGTTCGTATAAATCGCTCCTTCATTGAAGTAATACACGCCCGCATTGGCGGGGGCCGCCTTGGCTGCAGCGTCGTATTCCTCGATGGCTTTGTCGACCTGACCCGACTTCGAGTACGCGTCGGCCAAACCGCTCAAGTAACCGGCATTATCCGGCTTGATTGCCAATGCCTTGCCATAGGCGTCGATGGCCTCCGGGTACTTCTTGGCGCCACGGTAGCCGTCGGCCAACATGCCCCAAATCACGTCCTCTTTGGGATTCTGTTCGGCTGCCGGTTGCAACATGGTGACCGCCTCGTCGTAGCTGCCGGCCTTCTCCAGGTCGTGCGCCTGCTTCAGCAACGCGTTCAGGTTCTTGATTTTTTCGTTTTGGGCCTTGATTTCGTCGATCTTCTTCTGTTCTTCCGGAGAAATTTTAGCCAGGTCTTTCTTCAGATCGAAGTTGACGGTAGTTTCATGCCCGGCCGCGATAGGAACTTTGCCGAACGCGTCCACCCGCTTGCCTTCGCGGTCCAGGATTACGTTGTAGGTTCCCGGCTCGACCGTGGGAGAAAAGAACTCTCCCTTCGCGTCGGTCTTCAGCGTCTGCTTGTTTCCGTTGTCGGTATTCTCCAGCTCAACCGTAGCTTCCGCGATGGGCTTGCCATTTTCGTCCTTGGCAGAGCCTTTGAGCGTGCCCATATTCTGTGCCAGGGCGGGGATGGCGGCCAAGCCGGCTAACAGCGCTATGAATGTAACCAGGGTAAGAAACCTCTTCATCATTTCTGCCTCCAGCGCGGAATATGCCTGTAGGCGTCCGCGCGAGCTTCTCGATATGTTACTTCGACGGACCGTGTGACTCCCCGACTGGGGCGGGCGAAAGGTAAGGAATCGGATCGCGAGCACCCGCCGTTTCAAAAGCGCGCAACCGTAAAACGCAGCTCTCGCAGACACCGCATGCCTGGTCCATTCGGCTGTAACACGACCACGTTAAATCGAAGGGAGCGCCCAATTCAAGGCCAAGCATCACAATCTGGGATTTGCGCAACCCAATCAGCGGCGTCTCAATCTGGATCGCTCCCTCCTTGGTGCCGCTGCGAATCGCCTGGTTGAACGCCTGGTAGAACTCCGGCCGGCAGTCCGGATAGCCGGAACTGTCCTGCTGTACGGCCCCAATGTAGATGCGCTGCGCTCCCAGCACCTCCGCCCAACTGGTGGCCGCCGCCAGAAAATGTGCGTTGCGGAAGGGAACGTAAGTGACCGGAATCTCGACCCCAATCTCCGCTCCCGCTTCGGGAACGTTCAGCTTCTCGTCGGTCAACGCCGAGCCGCCGATGGCGCGAAAGAACGGCGTGCGAAACATCAGCCGGGTGCGAATGCCCAGCCGCTCACAAATCGCCTGGAACGCCTGCTGCTCGCGATCTTCGGTGCGCTGCCCGTAGCTGATGTGCAGCGCGGCCGTGGCGTCAGCGCCATGTTCGCGAACCGCCAGCGCTGCGCACACCGTCGAATCCATGCCCCCGCTGAGCGCTATGATCGCTGCCGCTTTGTTTTGTGTCGGTGCCAAGCTCTATACGCCTTTCAGCGAAGGTTCCCAGATGAACTTGTGAATCTGGAATCCCAGACGAACGTTCAGATCGTCACTCAGGATCCATTCTGCCAAATCACGTGGATCCACCAGACAGTGGTCAGCACTGCGGCTGCCGGTGGCGTCCTTGCGGAAGGCAGGAGAGAAGATGATAGCCCCGGTCCGAAGGCTGCAAGATAACTCGTGGACAAAGTCGCGCGAGAACTCGTAATCCCGGCGGCTGGCGATTACGAACTTCAGCTCATCGCGCTCGGTCAGCGAGCTCAGGTTCTCCGGCAGGAAGGTCCCACCTTCGCCCGAGTCAGGACACTTGACGTCAACGATCTTCACCACCGCAGCCGGTACCTTGGCAAGGGGGCGCTCGCCACTGGTCTCCAGCAGCACCGTGTAGCCGGACGCGAGCAGGCTCTCCATCAGAGGGAGCACCTCACGCTCCTGTAACATCGGCTCGCCGCCGGTAATTTCGACCAGGCCTCTGTTCGGCAACAGGCGACGCACCTCCGCCTCTATCTGCTCCTGCGTCATACGCGAGCCGCCTTTAAAGGTGTACTCGCTGTCGCACCACACGCAGCGCAGGTTGCATCCCGCAAGACGGACGAAGACGCAGGGCATCCCGGCGTACGATGATTCGCCTTGCAAGGACTTATAGATCTCGATGATCTGCATGAAACAACCTGCCGGATACAAACCAGGCGCGAGGACTCACAGCTCTTCGATCGTGATGTGATCGTTGGTATAGATGCAGATTTTGCCGGCAATCCTCATGGCCTCTTCGGCAATCGTCCGCACCGGCAAGTCCGTGTGCTCGATCAATGCGGTCGCGGCTGCGGTGGCGTAAGGGCCTCCGCTGCCAATGGACGCAATGCCAGTGTCAGGCTCAATGACATCACCCTGCCCGCTGATAAGAAACGTCTGGCCCTGGTCGGCCACCAGCAGCAGAGCTTCCAACTGACGCAGCATTTTGTCGGTGCGCCAATCTTTGCCCAGCTCCACCGCCGCGCGGCCGAGGTTGCCGTGATACTGCTCCAGCTTCGATTCGAAGCGGGAGAACAGGGAAAATGCATCGGCGGTCGAGCCGGCAAAACCGGCGAGTATCTTGTCTTGATAGAGACGACGAATCTTGCGCGCGGAGTGTTTGATGACACCTTCGCCAAGTGTGACTTGACCGTCTCCGGCCATCACCACTTTGCCGTCACGGCGCACACAAAGTACCGTCGTGGAGCGGATTAAGCGCTTACGTTGCATTGTTAACTACGATTATAACAGCGTAAATCGCGCATCCCCGCGCGCTGCTCAGCGACGCTCAGTTCGCTTCTCCTGTGCGATATTGCCGATCGTTGCCTGGGCCGCGCGGAGGTAGTCGGCGGGCGCGAGCAGAATCTGCGTTCCCCGCACACCGGCGGAAATCGAGATCAGGTCCCATAGCTCGATGGTCTCGTCGGCAAAGACGGAATAGTCCTTCTTCGCTCCCAGCACCGTCACCCCGCCGCGAATGTAGCCGGTCAGCGGCTGCACTTCTTTCAGGGGAACGAGTTCGATCTTGCGGTCACCGGTGAGCGACGCCAAAGCTTTGGAGTCAAGCTCATAATTGCCGGGAATCACGGCAAAGCACGGGCCGTGGCGGTCGCCGCGCGCCAGCAGCGTCTTGAAGACCTGCTCGGGTGGGAGGCCGATCTTTGCCGCCACGCTCTCCGCGGCAAGATTATCGGGATCGACCTCGTAGCTCCGCAACTCGTAGGTAATCCCAAGCGAGTCGAGCAGGCGTGCTGCATTGGTCTTCATGGAAGGGGCGCAGCTTTTAGCTGCGCCGTTGCGAGCTCCTTATCTTTGCCCATCCGCGGCTGGCTTCAGCCCGCGAGGGGCCCTCTTAACAGAGGTTTTTCAGCCGGCCACTACTGCCGCGTGAACAGCATGACGCGAATATAGGGAAAATCCTGAGTCTGCGTGAGCCTGTACTGACGATCCAATGCCGTCTCAAATGCGGTAAACTTCGGATCATTCGGCGGCATGGGCGTCGTTACTACCCAGATCCTATCGTGTCCCGTGGCATAGTCCGGCACGTGCGCGGGCGACGGAACTCCCATAAAGTCATGCCATCCTACCCCGGCATTGTTTCCCGGCCACAAAATGTCGGGCTTGATTGTCGCATCACTATGCGCGGCATAGTAGTCATAGGGAAATCGCGTAGACACGGTATAGAACACAATCCCATCGTGGGCCTGAGAATTATCCAGAATATAGGCCGTCGCCGAACGAACGTCATTTCTGCCAATATCGAAATCAACCTTGTAGTAGGAACGTACTCCCACAATACCGAACCATACGATGGCAGCGATGACCGGAATGGCCAGTAGTCGTGGTCGCAGGGCCGTTATCCCCGCGGCCGCCAGCATGATCCACGCCGGCATGATAATGATCAGGTATCGTGGGGCAAACACCGGCCGGGCAATAGAGACCAGCAGAACAATAACCAGCGGTACAAACAGCCAACTGGCCAGAACTGACATATCCGGCTGCGTTTTGTTTGCGGCGCGCGATTGCTATCCAGCCTGCAATCAGCCCGATCAATACACAGATCGAGTACAAGGTCAGCAAAGCTATTTCTGCGTTACCAGACAGCTTCTTCAAAGCCCAATAATGTCGCCAAGGTGAGGCCGCGGGATCCACGCAATCGGCCCCGCGCCCGTGGTAGCTATGAACAGCCAGATAGGCAAGCGTCCAAAGCGCGGTCAGCCTCGCGGCCCGCCGAAATTGCGTCTGAGTGTCTCTGGGTCCAGGCTGTAGGATCGCTCTTCCTCATAACGCGAAGCGCCACCCAGTGCGACACTACGACCAGCACAGCAAAGAAATGCGCATAGATTGCCAGTGCGCTGGTTACAATGTACCAGTTCCAGTCTCGCTTGCGTCCGCTTTCGGCCGCCGTAATGAACCAATAGGTCGAGACGATGACCAGCAGCACTAGCAGGCTATAGCTTCGTACTTCCTGCGCATAGCGCACCTGGAAAGCATTAATGCTAAGTAGTAAGGCGCTAATCAGCCCCAGACCGGTCCCGTGCATCTTCCTTCCCAGCAGGAATATCGCTGGAATAGCCGCCACCGCGAACACAACGGATAGTCCGCGAATGAACGCTACCGAGTCCCCCAAGTGCAGCCATCCGCGAAGCAGCAGATAGTAGAGCACCATGTTCATCTCCCGCCGCCACATAATGCGGAGGAAGTTGAACCAATCGAGGCGCGCCATCGTGATGCTGGAACCTTCATCCAGCCAGAGACTTTTCGCAGCTATCGCATGAAGCTGTAGCAGCGCTCCCGCTACCGTGATGCCCGTCAGAGTGGCCCAGACGGCCAATTGCGGACCCATTAGCGATAATCCAGGCTTATGCTCTTGCTGCCTGGCACGAATTGGAGAACCGATAGTCGGCATCTTGTGAAGAAGTATCTCGAGACTAGGTAGGAACTCGAAGCAGCAGGTACCCAGTTGCAAGTCCAAAGATGATGTCTGGCGACCAGGCTGCCAGCACCGCGGGAAGCTGATTGGCATTTCCCATGGCTTCAAACAGTCCCGCCATGCCGATATAGACTACCGCGATGCTGATCGCCACAGCTACCCCGGACAACGCCCCGCCGGTCCGGCCGCTTACCGCGAAGGGAATGGCAAGAACGGCCATGACCAGCGTGATGAGCGGGTAGGATAGTTTCTTCTGTAGCTGTACTCGGAGCCGGACGGTGTCGAATCCGCTTTGCTGCAGATCGTCGATATAGTTGCGCAATTCGTGATAGTCCATCTCCGACGATTGCCGGACCTCTTTCTTGAAATAGCCCGGATCTTCGTGGAGTTCCTTGAAGGTAGCGACATCATAGGTTCGATAGTCCTGGATGGAAGCTCCATTCAAAGTTCGCATCCATCCATTCTCGAAGACGAACTTGCGCAGGCCTGGCTCCCAGTGCGCCTGGGCGGCTGAAATGCGGCGCGTCAATTGAAAGGTCTTGGGATCAAACTCAAAAACTGAAATTTGGTGAAAGGTGTCGGAATCGGGATCGAATAGCTGGTAGTAGTAGATGTCGTTGTTGTCACCTACAATCCATTGCCGGTTCACCTGCAAGTAGGTCTGTGCCGGCCTGCCTTTGATTTCGTTGCGAAGGATCTCTTGCCGTTTGTTGGTATGCGGAATATATACCTGGTCGAACAGGAATAATCCCCCCGCAAAAAGTGCGCTCAAGATAATCACCGGCAGGGTTGCGCGGTAGAGACTGATGCCGGTGGCCTTCATAGCCGTTAGCTCGCTCGATTTCTGCATCAGGCCGAAGGTGATAAGCACGGCCAGCATTACCGCGACGGGCGCCATCTGATAGATGAGCGACGGGCTTAGATTCAGCAGGTACTCCGTCAGCAGTAGAACCGAAACCTTGTTGCGCACAATGTCGGTGAACAGTTCGAAGAAGGTAAATACCAGCGCCAGGATCAGCAGGGAAGAAAGGATCATCGCCAGATACATGAGGAAATCGCGCAGAATCATGTCATCCAGGATGAGCGGGAAGCGGGCGCTAAATCGCTTTTTGCCTTGCCGGCGGTTGTTGAAGTCCACCTGGTGCCAGCGGTGGAAGCGGAGGGCCAGGAGTGATTCCCACTTACTCGCCAGCCAGGTCCAGATCTCGCCCAGCGTACCAACCTCGCCGGGCATCCGGTCGGACCTCCACAGCAGCACCAGTCCGCACAGGAAGAAGATGATGTTTCCCGCCCAGACCCCAAGCCAGGGCGACACCTTGCCCTGGCGGGCCAGCGACACTCCCAGCAGCGAAAGCACATAGTAGAGAAGAACCAACCCGATGGTCAGCACAAAGCCAGTGCTCTTCCCACCCTTGCGGGCAGACAGTCCCAGGGGAATGCCCACCATGGCCAGCACCAGGCAGGCTGCAGGCAAGCCAAAGCGGCGATGGAATTCGATCTCGTAGTAACGGGCCTTCAGTTGGTCGTACGCGCGGGCCTTCACCGCCAGTTCGTGGGCCTCCGGCGGCGTCGCGGGGATAGGCAGCTCGTCCGCCGCCTTTTGCTCGCGCGCAGCATTGGCCAGCAGTTGGTGCAGGCTCAGTTGCGCCACCGGCAGCAGATCGTAAGGGCTGCGCCCGGCTGAGCTTGGCACTGCGATCGGAATGTCGGTGCTCTCGAAGGTCGTGATGGAGTACTGATCTTTCGCTTTGGGCACCAGCTCCTGCTGGCTGCCGTCTTCCAGGTGTAAGCGCAGGTTGTCCGGGGAATCGTTGAGCAGAACGCCGCGATCAGCCACCGTAATTCTGGGCGCCGACGGATCGCTGGTGTCGGCGAGAAACACTCCGCGCCACAGCGAACGATTGCCCTCTGGAATCGCGTCCTGTACATACAACACGGTGTTCTTGAATTCTTCGTAGAACACACGCGGCTGGATTTCGAACGACGCCTGCGACGATTTCAGGCGGTTCTGCAAAGCCACCAGGGCTGCCGCCGATCGCGGAGCAACGGAGATGCTGTTGACCATCGCCAGGCCCCACACCACAATGGCGAACACCGACACCGCGCGCACGAAAAGCCCGACTCCCATGCCGCTGGTGCGCATGGCGGTGACTTCGCTGTCCGCCGCCAGGCGGCTGAGGCCTATCAGAATGCCCACCAGCACGCCCATCGGCAGCGTGACCGTAAAAGTCGTCGGAAGGGTGAGGAAGAAAATCTCCGCTACGCTGGGCAACGGCGCACTGTTACGCACAATCAGCTCCAGCAATCGGCCCAGGTCCCGCATGAAAATGATCAGGGTGAACACCGCAAGCCCAATCAAGGCATGCGAGATCACTTCATTCAGGATGTAGCGGGTAAGAATGCGCACAAACGCCTAGTTTAATGCAAAACGCGGCCGAGACGAGTCGGGACGGGTTTAGGCAACGGCCATGCCTATGCAGAGTGCTGGGCCAGTTCAGCTTCCGGAGTTTCGCTCTCCACCGCTGCGGCCTCGTGCCAAGGCGGCAGCACCTTGACCAGGACGTACAAGATCGCAAACGGCAGCAGCGTCAAGATGATGGCCGGCAGCAGCCCCTCCTTGGTCACAAAGCCCATCTTGTAGGTGGTGTATCCCAGGAAGCTCTTGGAGAACAGCTGCCCGCCGATCACCACATTCCAGCGCATGGCAAAGATGCCGATCAGGGTCAGCACACCGGCCACAGAATAGATGTACTTGCGCAGCGTCTCCGGCAAGCGCATGAGCTGCGTCATCGCCAGCAGGGCGAGCGGCACGATCGTCCCCAGGCCAATCTGCAACAGGATCTGCGAGAAATAGAGCTTGGTGTGGACCATGAAGTCGAGGCTGCGGAAGGATTCGTCGGCTTCGTAGATGCGGTGGATCAGGTCAACCATTTCCAGCGTGAAGTCGATGAGGAACGTATAGAACAGGTACCTCGCAATGGTGTCCACGCAGCGCATATCGATGGGCTGCTTGCGCAGGCGGCAGGTCAGCATGTACAGCACCATGACCACAGCGATCCCTGACACCATGGCCGAGAACAGGAACACGACCGGCATCATGGGCGAGGACCACCAGGGATTCGCCTTCACCGAGCCGAAGATGAACCCCACATAGCCGTGCAGCAGGAAGGCCGAGGGAATGCCGATGACGGTGATGATCCAGCCTACCTTGTCGTCAATCTGCAAGGAACGCTCGCTCACGTTGTACGAGCCCAGAGTCATCACCTTGTACAGCCACTTGCTTGGCCCGGTCTTGGATTGCGCCCAGCCCACGATGTCCCGCCGATATTCCAGCCAGATCTCCACCACCAGTACGCCCATCAGATACCACAGGTAGACAAACCCGAACATCGCCATTGCCGAGGAGCGATGTGGCGTCAGATACATCTCAAACGAGCGCTCTGGACGCCCGAGGTGCAGTTGTAGCGGCAAAGGGGCCACGATCAGGAACGCCAGTGCGGTCAACAGCGCCAGCCGGTAGGTAGGCTTCACCGCATCCACCCGGAAGACGCGCTCCAGCGACGCGAGAATAAACGCGCCTGCGACCAGGCCGGTAATGTACGGATAAAGCACGATGAGGACGCTCCACTGGAGTTCCACTTCGTTGGGATACATGAAGCCTTCAACCGGAACGTACATCGAGTCTCCTATCGCACCGAGCCATCAAGGTCGTAGTAATAGACTTTCGCCCCCGTCGCCATGTAAGGCTTCAGCACCTGCACGGGATGCGTCTTCAGGAATTCGTGGATCGGGTCCTTGGGATTCTTGAAGTCGGCAAGCTGCCGCGCGCCGGTTGGGCAGTTTTCGCAGCAGGCAGTCGTCAATCCCTTGGTGATGCGGTGGTAACAAAGCGTGCATTTCTCGGCAGTCTCGGTCTTGGGGTTCAGGAACCGGCAGCCGTACGGACACGCTTGTATGCAATAGCGGCAGCCCAGGCAATATGTCGAATCGATCAGCACAACCCCGTCGGGGCTGTCGAAGGTCGCTCCCACCGGGCAAACCTGGGTGCAGGGCGAATCGGCGCAATGATTGCAAAGTTTTGGAACAAAGAAATTCTTCCCGCCGGGGTCCTTCAGCTCAGGAAAGCCGTTCTTGCCGCCGTCGGGCGAATCGACCTCCGGATTCTCGGTAGCCCAGTTCGCAACGTGATAGCGCTCCACCCAGGTGCGGAAGTAGCCGTCGGGGACCCCGTTCTCCAGCTGGCAGGCGCGCACGCAACTGCCGCAGCCGATGCATTCCTCGATGTTGATCAGCATCCCGTACCAGTGCTGCGAGGCGTTGTAATTCGGGGCCAGCTCAGGCGTTTCCGCCAGAATGCAATCCCAAGCCGCCGCTGCGGCGGCAGTCAGCAGAATGAAATGTCGGCGTGTCATGCTCACGGTTTCGCCTCCGCTTCTTCAATCGCAGGACTGTGCGGCTTGTGACAGGTGTCGCAGGGCACGCCTCCGGAGTGGTCCGCAGGAACGACCTGCGGAAAAGTCTTCGGCTTGGCCGCATTGGCGGTGTGGCAGCGAGGGCACAGAGAAGTCGTATCCAGCTTCACCGGCTGCACCGATGCTGGGTCCTCAACATGCTTCTCCAGCGGGCCGTGGCACGATTCGCAGTTGACCGTCTTGTGCTTGCCCTTGCTCTTCACCTCGACCACGTCGTCGTGGCAATCGGCACATGCCTGATGGCCGGCATAGACAATGGGCCGAGACGCAATTTCTGCCAGCGCATCGCCCCGGTAGTGTCCATAGCGGCCGAAGCTCTTCGGCACCAGCGAGCTCCGAACCAGCAGAAAGAGCGAGAAATGCGACTGCAAAGACCGCCGCCAGACGTAACAGGTGTCCGGCATCCTTGAGGTCTTTCATAAATGTGAAAGTCTCCGTGCCTTTGGGTAATACAAAATATGCGAACAAGACGCCGTGCCCTCCATCACAGCGTGCTGTGACGAGGAGGAACTTACCGGTGCTTTCGGCAGACAAACCGGCGGCGCGTGGCCGTAGGGCGGCTAGCGCTTGCTGGACAGAATCCCCAGGATTTCCTGCAGTCCCTGGCGGACTTTCTTCAGTCTTTCCCTGCGATTTTCGGGAGGGAACGGAAGCCCGGCCTGACGTTTGGCGGGTTTGGCTTCGGTTTTCAATTGCTGGCGGGCACCGGCAATGGTGAAGCCTTCGTCATACAGAAGCTGCTTGATTCGCAGCACATTTTCGACATCCTTCTGCCGATACATGCGCTGTCCCGTGCTGCTCTTTACCGGCTTGAGTTGTGGAAACTCTGTCTCCCAGAAGCGCAGCACGTAGGCCGGCAGCCGGCATAGTGTCGCCACTTCGCCGATGCGGAAGTAAAGCTTATCGGGAATGATAGGCGGAGCGGAAGCCGCTTTCTTCGCTGATTTCTTCCCCGCTGCACTCGTTGCCATCTGGTTCTGTAGTGCTAAGGATACCTTCGTTTGCGCGGGCGAGAAAGAGGATTACTGGCACAACCCTTGAACTTCTAAATTCGCGCGGAGCCGGTCCGCGGGCAACCTGAAACCTGTTCCTGGCCATCCGGAGACCCGGTGTTCTAGCATCGAAACTCGCCATGTCGCAATCCATAGGCCTCAGCCCGGCGAACCGGCTTACCACGGCCTTGCTGCTGACCTCCGTCGGCGGCTTCGTCGACGCCATCGGCTGGATCGCGCTGCTGCAGGTCTTCACTGCCAACATGAGCGGCAATAGCATTCATGTCGGTATGGCTGCCGGCAATCGGGACTTTTTTACCGTGCGCCGCTTTGCTTGCGCCATTGCTGCTTATGTTTTGGGCTTGGTACTCTCCCGCATTGCGCTGGAGATCGCAAGGCGTGTGGGCCTGCGCCGTATCGCCTCGCTCACCTTCACCGTCCAGGCCGCGTTGCTGCTGCTGTTCGCACGGGTTTCGGCTCCGCTGCAAAACGGCCACATCCCTGGCCAGGCGTCCTTGTCCTACCTGGCACTGGTCGCCATGCTGGCCCTTGCCATGGGAATACAGACGGGAACGCTGACCCATCTCGGGCCCCTCACCGTCTACACCACATTCGTCACCGGTACCCTGACCAAGGCTGCGGAAGCCTTCACCCGCGCCGTGTTTTGGATTCATGACACCTTGAAGAGCGGAAAATCATGGCCTCACGTTGTCCGGGGTCTGCCCAGCCAGCCTGATGCCGTCACCACCACATTTCTGTCTGGTATCTGGCTCTGCTATGTAATTGGCGCCGCCCTGGGAACCATCGCCATACATACATGGGAGCTGCGGGCCCTGTACTTCCCGGTCGCCGTCCTTTGTTGTCTTGTGGTGCTCGACCTGTTTAGGCCCATCGCCTCCAAGGAGCAGAAAATCCAGCACACCGGCCCGCAGCCGCCCGGAGCGCGACCGCCTAGTTGATGCCGGCGCGTCGCGCCACCGTCGATTCTTCGGTCCTCTCTCGCAAGAGATGGAATCGTACCCAAGCCCGGAGGGCGTGCGATGATAGCCCAGCATGGAGCGAAGCGGAATGCTGGGTAAGCGGCTAAATCACAATCCGAGTGCCTCGGGCACGGTATGTTCAGCCTTGTCGGAGCTATGCCGTGCGGCGGAAGACACTGATCTTTGGGTTCATCACAGTCGGAAATTCACCTCCACATTCAGTCTTACTGCGACCGGCACGCCATCCTTCGTTGCCGGATGCCATTTCCATTGCTTTACGGCGGCCACTGCTTTCTCGTCCAGATTCTTGTTCAGACTGCGAACAACACGTACCCAATCTATCAGCGCCACTCTCATTGATGCCGATCTCCAGCACAGTAGTACCTTGGTATTTGGTTCTGATCTCCGGCTCTTGCGTCGGTTGAGGCGTTTCAACCGGCACAGGAGAACGTATCCTCCCGCCGACGCTGAAATACTTCTTGTGGCCCTGCGGCTTATCAGGAATTGAGTCACTACTCGCAGCGTGGGGCGCATTCTCTTGCGAACTTGTACCCCGAGGGGATACCAAAGTACAAATTACGAGGATTCCCGCTGCCAGATATCTCACCGGCTTCAATCCCCTCCGTGTTCTCCGTGCCTCCGTGGTGAATCTTTTTCCCCTGGATACGATAAACTGAAGATACTCCTAACCCTCTCCGCAGCCCGCCAGGCGAGGCCGTAACCACGAAAGGAACAGCAGTTTTGAGCACCCGTATCCGCAACATCGCCATCATCGCGCACGTTGACCACGGCAAGACCACGCTGGTGGACGCCATGCTCAACCAGAGCGGCACCTGGCGCGCCAACGAGGCCCATGCCGAGCGCGTAATGGACTCCAACGAGCTGGAACGCGAGCGCGGTATCACCATTCTCGCCAAGAACACCGCGATCCTCTACCATCCCGCGGCTGACCCCAGTGACGTCGTGAAGATCAACATCGTCGACACGCCCGGTCACAGCGACTTTGGCGGCGAGGTCGAGCGCGCGCTGAAAATGGTTGACGGTGTGATGCTGCTGGTCGACGCCAGCGAAGGCCCCCTGCCGCAAACCCGTTACGTGCTCAGCAAGGCGCTTGAAGCCAAGCTGCCTCCCATCCTCGTCATCAACAAAATCGACCGCCCTGATGCCCGCACCCAGGAAGTGCTCAACGAAGTCTACGACCTGTTCATCGATCTCGACGCCGCCGAAGACCAGCTCGACTTTCCCGTGCTGTACACCAACGCCAGGACAGGCACCGCAACGACAAACATCGAAAAGCCGGGCGAAGATCTGCGGCCGCTCTTCGAAGCCATCGTCTCCACCATCCCTGAACCCCAGGGCGACTCCGAAGGCGCTCTACAGATTCTGGTCGCCAACCTGGACTACAGCGACTACCTGGGGCGCATCGCCATCGCGCGTGTCTTCAATGGCACGCTGCGCACCGGAGAAGAAGTCGCCATCGCCAAGCGCGACGGCTCCTTGCAGAAGACGAAGATCACCAAGCTCTTCTCCTTCGCCGGGCTCAAGCGCACCGACATCGACGTGACCGAACTGGGTGACATCGTTGCCATCGCCGGCGTGGAAGGCATCAACATCGGCGAGACCATCACCAACGTCGAGAACCCCGCGCCCTTGCCCGTCATCACCATCGACGAGCCCACCATCGCCATGCAGTTCATGGTGAACACCTCGCCCTTCGCCGGCAAAGAAGGCCAGTACGTCACCTCGCGCAACCTGCGTGACCGCCTGCAAAAAGAGCTGCTCACCAACGTATCCCTGCGCGTGGAAGACGCCGACAGCACCGACTCCTTCCGCGTAATGGGACGCGGCGAGCTGCAACTGGCGATTCTCATCGAGATGATGCGCCGCGAAGGCTACGAGCTCGCCGTCGGCAAGCCCGAGATCGTTACCAAGCGCCTCGACGGCAAGCTGATGGAGCCGATCGAACTGCTCACCATCGACGTGCCTGAGTCGTTTGTCGGCGTGGTCATCGAGAAGCTGGGCACGCGCAAGGCGCAGATGGAGAAGATGCACAACCACGGCTATGGCCGCGTTCGCATGGAGTTCAAGGTTCCCAGCCGCGGTCTCATCGGCTTGCGCAGCGAGCTGCTCACCGATACGCGCGGCACTATTGTGATGAACGCGCTCTTTGCCGGATACACCGAGTGGCAGGGCGATATCCCACATCGTCCGACCGGGGCGCTGGTGGCCGATCGCGCCGGCCTCACCACCGCATACGCTCTTTGGGGATTGCAGGAGCGCGGCGAGCTGTTCGCTGGCCCGGGCGTCGATGTCTACGAAGGCATGATCATCGGCGAGAACTCGCGCGACAACGATCTCGATGTCAACGTGGTGCGCGAGAAGAAGCTGACCAACATGCGCGCCTCAACCGCCGATGAAGCTATCCGCCTGGTGCCCTTCAAGAACCTCAACCTTGAGCAGGCAATCGAGTTCATTGCCGACGACGAGTTGTGCGAGGTCACGCCTAAGAGCCTGCGCCTCCGCAAGAAAATCCTGCAGGCCAATCGCCGCCCCCGCCGCAACGCCCAACCCGCAACGGTGGAAACATAGAAGCGGGAACATTGCCAAATTCGTTTTGCGGATAAGCGTTTTGAAGGGGCGCAGCTTCAGCTGCGCCTTCCTAAGTCCTTCATAGTTGTCATCCCGAGGAGGCCTTGAGGCCGACAAGGGACCTGCTTTTGACTCCTTAGCCCCTACCCATCCGCGTGCGCCCCCTACTTCTTCGGCGGGTACTTCGCGAACAGCTTCTCCATTCATGAGTCGGCGTCCGAACCGACCCGGAGGGTCGGCAGAGCTTAGCCCGGCGCTTCAGCGCCGGGAAGCCGGACAATTTCCAAGCCGAGTCCCGGAGGGACGACAGAGCCTACCCCAGCACGTACCGAGCGTCATAAGAAACACCATACTTACGCAACAAGGATACGAACTCCTCTTCGAAACTCCATTTCTTGTGATGTTCTTCCTGCCCGTCGATGTATTGCATCACTCTATGACGTTGTGACTGGCTAACGCTGAAGGCGCCGTAACCCTCTTGCCATGCAAAGGCGCCGAAGCTCTCGTTCATCCAGTGGGATGTGCTTCCCTTCACAGTCTGCATCGCCTCGGCAATCGTTAGGGTCGAGGGAAGGGAAAGCAGCAGATGGATATGGTTCTTGGTTCCACCAGCGGCAAGCAAAGGGAGGTTCTTAGTGCGGGCGAGTCCGCCTACGTAACTCCACAACCGCTGCGGGTCACGAATCAGATCGACGCGATCCTTAGTGCTGAAGACGCAATGAAGGAAGTTGCAGACGTAGGTGTGGGACATACCGCGAGAATATCCACGCCACGGAATGCAACGCTGTGACGGAGAGCACAGGCTTCTGTCATCCCTACGGGACTCGTGAGTGTGACATGCAACGCGTCCCGCCGCTGAAGCGGCGGGCTAAGCTCTCGGGGCCCTCCGGCCCGGGTTCAGCCCCCTACTTCTTCGGCGGGTACTTCGCGAACAGCTTCTCCACTGCGGTGTTCACCTGTTCCAGCAGCTTCATCTGCTGATTGCTCAGGTTCTGGGTTGCGATACCACGCCATACCAGCTTCTTGTGCCCGGCATCGATCAAATCAACCACCAGCTGACCCTTGTGAACGACAGCCGTGTTCGAGGTCCCAGGTGTCATGCCCCACATCACGAAGCTCTGCCCGAACGGCGGTATTCCGTATGGGCCATAGTAGAAATCCGAATACGTCACCGCCATGTCCGAATCCACCCCGCCGTACATAGCCACGTACAACTCCGGATTGGCAGCAACTTGTTTCAGCCCGCGCTTCGCTAGCTCCTGATTGATCGCCCCTTTGATGGCCTCAACCAGCACCGGCTTACCTGTCGCCTGTGGAGTCGGGTCCCAGGCGTACGTCTTGAACGCGGAGAAATCGACGTTCTTGTCGAACTCGACTTTGATCTTTTGTGCCTGCGCAATACTGCAGGCAAAAAGCACCAGCAGCGCGACCGTGGTAAATCCTCGCAAGATGAGTTTCATAAGCGCTCTCGGAAACATGGGTTGTAGGAACAGAGCCATTACAACACAGGGGAATCAGAACTGTGTCGGTTGAAGGAATCCAACAACAATTCGAGCCCAGTGCGGAAGCACTGGGTGAACGGGGAAAAAACTTCTGAGTCCCACCGGGGACGGCATAGGTTGCGGGACGGTCTCCGTAAAGACGACGCCAATCCATCAACATTACGGCGAAGAAACGCTGTTTCTCTCACTCCAGAGGTTCGAGCTTGCCCTCTCGCAATCGAAATCGCTTGCCCCGCCAAACTACCGTGCTGCCGAAAAAGCTGGCGATCCACACCGCAAGCGCGACAAAATCCCGCAACGGGATGAGACAGAAATCCAGAGCCAACTCCGCAGTAACCCGTTGTCGCAGCACCCTGCATCCGATCAGCCAGGCGGCCGCAAATCGCACGATGAACACTGCGGCTAGCGCCGAGACGGCCCACCGGGATCGAGGAGCTGTGATCACCGCAAGCATTCCCCACACCAGCCCGAACGTAACGATCAGCCCGAAGTACTGCGAAGGACGCCTGTCCTTCACGTTGCGCGCCCAGCGCAACTGATGCTGCCAGAACTCGCGCCACGTGTAATCCGCAACTGCCGTCTCGACCGCCGCATCCCCCAACTCCACCCGATACCCCGCTGCCGCCACGCGCGCGCCCAGTTCGTAGTCGTCGCCCAGCACATCGACCAGCGATTCCAGACCACCGATCCTCGCCAGCACCGGCTTGGTTGTCGCCATGGTCGCACCCAGTGCAAAGCGAATCCCGCCTTCCATCTCGCGCGCCAGCAGCACTCCGCCCATGAAGTCGGTGCTGATGCCTAGCGCCTCCAGCGTCGACCACAGACTGCGCCCCGCCACAGCACGGTAGAGCGTGGTAACAACCCCGACCTTCGCATCGGCAAAGCTTCCCATCACCCGCCGCAGGAAGTCGGGTTCCACCAGAATGTCGCTGTCGTTGATCAGCACGTGCTCGTGCCTGGCTAGCGGCAGCATTTGTGCCAGGTTGCTGACCTTCCCATTCGCGCCCAGCACCTCTGGGCAATGAATCACCCGCAGCTTGGCATTGGGGAACTCCCGCTGCACCTCGGCGACCAGCGCCACTGCCGGGTCGCTCATGTCGCTTACCCCAAACAGCACTTCGTACTCGGGATAGTCCAGCAGGCAATGCGAACGGAAAGCCGCCCGCATGTGTGGATCCACGCCCTTCAGCGATTTCAGAATGCTGACCGGAGGCGTTATCGCCGCCTCTGCCGGCTTGTGCGAGAGAAACCGCAGGCCCGCCCAGACGCAGAGCACGTAGTAGGCCGCGCCCGCAAGCGCCAGCAACGTGCATATTAGGGCGATGCTTTGCAATCCGAAGTCCATCAGAGACGCACTTTAGCAGACGAATCGTTCGACTTCCCATTTTCAACCTGCATCTAACCCGCAACACGGTGCACGAATGGCCACAAGCATGCCCGAGAAAAAGTTAAGGCCAGGATCGCGTTCGGCGATCTCACCCGGGGGAGTCGCCGGCAAAATCGGCGCTCGCTTGCGCTGCAAACTCCCGAGGGGCAACCTGCATCCCATGCGGAAAGGCGCACCGTTCCACATCGTGTGACGATGACGGCCTTCGAGCAAACAGGAGACACACCTCATGCGAACGCGATTCCCCAAAGAGCCACACAACCTCCGCAGTGACGTTGATAGTCCGATTCCGCTTCCTCCGGGAGAAGACCTTCCTGCTCCCGTAAAGGAGCCTCCCGACAAGCCTGTCCTTGAGCCCGACCATCCCGTTCGCGAGCCGGAGCCTTCCGAGCCCACGCGGCTGTGAGGGATGCGGCCCGCCGTTCTCTTGCGAAACGGCCACGGGACGCAGATTGCGCCCCGCAGCTCGTGTCCTTCTCCTAGGCGTTGCACAGCGCTTCCCAGCTTTCATGGTCCGCGGCGGAATGCACCGAGCCGCACCCTTTCTTGGCCGAGAACAAGGCTCTTGGCCGCTTCCCCCCCTTCATCTGCAACTGGCGGCGGTCAGGACGCTCGCGCTGCAGAATTCCGGCATCGAGAAAAATCTGCGTCAACCGCGCCAGCGCTTCCAGGTAACGCTCGCAAATACAGCCGGTACTGAGATGAAGCATCTCCGCCGCCGTATCGTAGGTCAGGCCGTACAGCCCAATGAGCGTGATCACCTCCAGCTCCTCGTGCTTCAGCTTCAACAGCGACTTCTGCACGTCGTGCGCGAATAACGCCTGGTCTTCGAAGCTGGGAATGGCGTGATGCGATACCTTGGCGCGAAAAAATTCGCGCCCCAGGATCGACGGCAGCCGTCCCAATTGGCAGGACATCTCGAAAAAGTGGCGGACGATCGCCAGCGTCTGTCCGCGATAGCAGATGGTTTCGGGTTCGGGATCGAAACCGACGGCGTGGGCCGGAGGACGATTGAACTTCGCCTTGCCGCGCGGAGGCGCAGGCCTTAGTTCAGCGGGCATAGACAGCCTCCTGCCTTCTGACACCGGCGCCGGACTGGCTTACCACGCTCGCACCCACGCGCAGGACGATACGCCGCAGCCGGCCGGAACCGGCCGGCGTTGGAGGAGGAGGTGGCCAAAAAGCGCTGCATCATCTGCTCGCAGCTGCCGCAGTAAGGTAAGCCGGATTTGTCGCGGCGCAGTCCCAGCCCGCCGCAGCGTTCGCAATACTTCAACTCATAGGTGCTGTATGTCATGGTGGCGATTCTCCGAATCAAAATGCCCGAACAGTGCAACGGCCCTGCGACCTGTCCCTTGACCATCAGGGTTCAGGATCACAGGGCCCGTTTCAGTTACGATGACCTGCTTTGGTTATTAAGTTACGTGCCAGGCGGCGCAGTCGCGGTTCATGCCGACGAAATCATTGGATGATTTCCGCATGGCCGCGTTCGGCGTCCTAAGGTATCATCCGCTCTTCCCCTCGGCGGGTGAAATATCCCTCCTCGTAGCCGGATTTCAAAATGCGTCCGTTTTGCACAACGACACTGATTCTCCCGGTGAAATACGTCCTTCCCAGGAGCTTCTCGAAGGCCGACGACAACATCTCGGCACTGCGCACTTTCTGTCGCAGTTCGGCGAAGCCATCGTCGCCCTCGGGCTGATTGTTTTGCATGGGTCGCTTCATCCTTACCCCGACACTTCGGGCAGCTTGAATATCGCATCGGCATGAATGTCGGGTCAATCACTATTAGCCCTAGGAATATTACGAAAGTACAGGTATAGCTTTTAGCAAACTTATGAAAACCAGGTTTCAATCGCTGCAGGACAGCCTGCGCTCCACTATTTGGGCGCGGTTGGAGCGGGGAGAGCTCACCGGCAAGGCGCTGGCCGGCAAGGCAGGATTCCAGCAGGCGCATCTTTCCAACTTCCTCAACGGCAAGCGCGGACTCAGCCTGCAGGCCATGGACCGCCTGCTCGACGTTCTCCACCTCGACGTTCTGCAACTCGCCGGCGTAGATGAGGCCATGCGGAACGCCTTCCATTCGGAGCGACGCAATGACGACACCGAGGCGGTCGCACTGGTGACTTTGGCCGATGCCGCCCGCCTCGCCCGCTTCAGCGCCGACCACATTCAGGACACGGTCGGCTTCCGGCGTAGTTTTCTGCGGCGGCTGAAATCCCACACCGTCGGCAATCGGCGCGATTGGACGCGCTTCGTGGTGGTGAAGATGGATGAAGAAAATGCCAGACGCATGGCTCCTCTGCTGAGGGTCGACGCCCGGCTGCTGATCGACCGCCACTACAACGCACCTCCTCCGCTTAGCGATCTTTCCCCCGAGGAACTCTACGCCGTCAGGGATGGCGCGCGGCACCTGATCACTCGCCTTACGGTCGCTCCCGGCCACCTCATATTGCGGCCGCTGCAGGAAAGCGCAAGCTCGCCGGTGGAGCTGATCGCCGTACCCGCAAGCCGAAGGGCCGGCGACTTCATTATCGGGCGCATCCGGCACGTTGCCATGGCCTTGTGAGCGCAGCCCCCGGCCGCTGTGCGGGTCGGGTTATCATGAATCTCATAACCTGGATCGGAGAAGAGCAATCATGACTGAACCTAATGTCAGCGGCAACGCCGGCAGCCGTCGCGACGAAGACATCGCCCTCGACTTGATGAAGTTCATTGCCGTCACCACCGGGTACGGCAAGACCGGCTCCCCGGGTGCGGGCTTCCAGGTCGATACCATTTCCAAAGCGGAAGACTATGCCCGCCACCTGATCGATCTCTACGGCCAGTGCCTCGCAGCGGTGCAGAAGAAATAGCCGGCGCTCCCCAAAGCCGGCTGCACCGGCACTGAAAGACTCAGGTGAGGGATGCCCGTGTCAGGGCCAGACCTTGCAGGCTGCTGAAACCGATGTGAAACGATGCCCCGCGTCAGGGCACGACCTCGGTCGTGCCGGAAACGCATTTATTCTTGCGACACGAGCGGACTTCAGTCCGCGAGCGCGCCCCGGTTCCCGGAGTTTTGCAGCAGCCCGTTCAGCCGACGACACAAAAACGCATTGAGGACACACCGAGACTTAAGCCGCTCTGGAAGCTTGGTGGAGGCTTATTCGTAACGCAGCGCCTCGATGGGATCGAGGTTCGCCGCTTTCCAGGCAGGGTAAATTCCAAACACCAGCCCGATCATTGCCGAAACAATGGTCGCGGTCGCCACCCATTGCATCGACATGGTCGCCGGCAGGGCAGGAAAGACTATCGGTACAAGTGCGGTGAGCAATCCGCCGATAAGAATCCCCAGGATGCCGCCCGCACCGGTGAGGGTGATGGCTTCCAAAGTGAATTGCAGCAGGATGTCGCGCTTACGGGCGCCGACCGCCTTGCGAACCCCGATCTCCCGCGTGCGCTCGGTCACCGATACCAGCATGATGTTCATCACCCCCACGCCACCCACAATCAGCGCCACGCTGGAGACGGCAAACATGAAGATGAAGATTCCGCCGGTGAGCTGGTTCCAGACATCGCTCAGCGAGTCCTGGCTGAAAATTGCAAAGTTGTCGGGCTGGCTTGGAGCCAGATGGCGCCGGCGCCGCAGCAGCGCGCGCATCTCATCCATGGCCAGCGGCATGTCGGCCTGCGACGTGGCCTTCACCGTGATCCAGTGCTGCTTCAACTCCGGGTGCAGCTTGCGGAAGCTGGCCAATGGAAAATAGACGATGTTGTCTTCCGGATTCGATCCGCTGCCGAATACCGCCTTTCGTTTGGCCGCGACGCCGATTACAGTAAACAGCTCGCCTTCGATGTTGATCTCTTTCCCCACGGGATCTTCGTTTCCGAAGAGCTGTTCCGCGGTGTCGTGCCCCAGGATGATCACCGGACTGCGATGCTCATCCTCGGTCTCGGTGAACCAGCGCCCGCTGTCCAGCTTCAGGTCAAACACCTTCGCAGCGTCGGCAGTGTCGCCTTCCAGCATCGTGTTCTTGGTCTTGTGGCCCTCATACTTCACCGCATACGAGCCGGTGCCGGTTTGCGGAATCTGCAGCCGGACGCCGGCGGTCACAGCCTCAACATGCGGCAGGTCCTTCATCGCCAGCGCATCGTCCAGGGTGAGCTCCTTGCGCGTGAGCATCTCCGTGGTGGGACGGCCGAAGGTAAAGGGCTCCATGTGAAACGCGAAGATAATGTTCGAGCCCAGGTCCTGCACCATGCCTTGCACGTTGGCGTTCAGGCCGCGCACCACAGACGAGATGAGGATGACCATGGTGATGCCGATGACGACACCAAGAATGGTCAGCCCGGAGCGCAACTTGTTCCCTCGCAAGGTGTCCCATGCCATGCGCAGGATCTGGCTGTAATCTTTGCTTCTCATAAAAGAGCAACTAGCGGCTAGCAACTAGCAACTAGTGATTAGCATTTGGCACTTGGCATTCAGCCGTGCAGTTCCTGGAACGTACCTTCATAGCCAAACGCTAGTTGCTAATTGCTAGTTGCTAGTTACTACAATTCAAACCTCAACGCCACAATCGGATCCAGCTTTGCCGCCTTCCGTGCCGGATACACGCCGAAGAAGATTCCCACTCCCGTAGCCACAATCAGTCCGGAGGCGACCGCCCAGATCTTGATTGCCGAAGGCATTCCAATCGCCAGAGTCACGGTTTTTGCGATGGTGATGCCGCCTGCTACGCCGATCAGCCCGCCGATCAAGGCCATGGTGCCCGACTCGATCAGAAACTGCAGCAGCACGTCTTGTTGTCGCGCACCCAGCGCCTTGCGAATGCCAATCTCGCGCGTGCGCTCGGTCACCGACACCAGCATGATGTTCATGATGACGATCCCGCCCACAATCAGCGAAATGGACGCAATCACGATCATCACGATAAAGAACGTACCGCTGATGTTCGCCCACAGCGACATGAAGCTGTCGTTGGTCTCGATGGCGAAGCTGTCTTTGCCGCCGACCGGGTCATGCCGCCGGGCGCGCATGATGACCCGCGCCTGATCGATCGCCTGCTCCATCGGCGCACCCACCTCATCGGTTTTGGCCCAGATGTTAATGGTGTTGTGCGAGCCGTATGCCTTGTACCAGCTGGTGATCGGCATCATGACCCAGTTGTCCGCGCTCTGGCCCAGCGTCTTGCCGCGCTTGGTCCCCACGCCGATCACGCGATAGAGGCGGCCGTCGACGCGAATCTCCTTGCCGATGGGATCGGTGCCCGGCAGCAGGTTCTCCCGGATGTCGGAGCCGATCACCGCCACAGGAGCCGTATTGTCCATGTCCGCCTGGTTGATCGTCCGGCCCATGTCGAGATCAAGGTCATAGATGCGGGTCATGCCGGGCGTCCAGCCGCGAACCAGGGTGTCGGTGCTGCTCTCCGTTCCGTAGACCACTTTGCCGTTAAAGTTGTAGGCCGAAGCCCCGACAACCTTGCACGCGTTGCAGCCCTGGGCGACCGCCTCGTACTGCTCCAGGGTGATGTCTTTGCGCTTGTTGCCCTCGATGAACTGGTCCGGGTCGGTGATCACGTTTCCCATCTTGCTGATGATGAACACGTCCGCGCCAAGATTGAAGATCTTCTCCGCCACGTAGCCATTGATGCCGCTCTCAAAGGTCACGACGGCGATCACCGCCGACACTCCGATCACGATTCCCAGCAGGGTGAGAAACGAGCGCAGCTTGTTCGCCCAAAGGGAGTGCAGAGCAATCCGGATGGCTTCGGAAATGTTCATACCTGGAAACCGAGAAGGAAACTCACGACCGAGTTTAGCAACTTGCGGACACTATTTCTCCCATTCGATGAAGCGGGCGGTGTGAAATGCTGGGAAATCGATCTGAGCCGGGGCCACCGCGTCTCCAAGAAGACCCACCCCGGCAGAAGACATACCCCGGCCACGACAAGGCCGGGGACCGCTAAGCCGACGGCTTTCTATACGGCAGAGGTGCAGAACGCGCACTTATGGGCGCCGATAGGAATGTCGCTCAGGCACTGCGGGCATTTCATCTTGTCGGGCAACGCCTGCTTCTTGAAGCGCGCCATGAGAGCGTTCACCGGAAGCACCACAAAGTAGTAGACTGCGGCAGCCACCAGCAGAAATGCGATCAGCGCATTGAGAAAGTCGCCGTACAGAAACTTGGCCCCATTGAGTTCGAGGGAGTAAGCGGAAAAGTCCGGCTTGCCCGCCAGTGCAGCAATCAACGGGGTGAGCAGGTCTTTGACAAACGCTGTCACCACGGTGCCAAATGCCACACCAATCACCACACCCACGGCCAGGTCGACTACGTTGCCGCGCAGAACAAAATCACGGAATCCTTTGAACATGATTTCTCCCTGGGTTTCGATTCACGTCAGGACTTTCGGGCGTGTACCTTGCTTCTGAAGCAATGTACGTCTCGCCCTACGACGAGGCAAGTGGAGATTCTGGCTCCACTTTGCCGGAGAACCACTCCCGCACCGGCTCCTGGCTCAGGTAGTAAATCACCGCGACCCGCACCATGATCTGCAGGCCTTCGCGA
>CAVVDY010000017.1:0-451897 GCA_963747055.1 uncultured Acidobacteriaceae bacterium
GTCGTTCATGCACAAATGTTAGCCGATGCGGAGCGTTTCAGCCCGTTCCTGAGTCTCGGTGGTAAGATTGTCTTACCATGGTGACCAAGGTTTCTACGAAAGGACAAGTTGTGCTTCCAAGCGCGATTCGCCGCCGACTTGGACTGCAGCCGGGCGATGCCCTCGATGTCAAAGCCGAGGGTGAACGGATCGTTTTGACGCCGCAAAGGAAGCGAACGCGCCGGAAAGCGAAAATCGTCACGGACCCGATTACTGGGTTCCCAGTCTTGACCCTTGGGCCAGGAGCTCCGGTTCTGACCAGCAAGGAAGTAGAAGAGATGCTGGCGGATTTCCCATGAAACATCTTCTTGACGTCAATGCGCTGGTTGCGTTTGGCATTGACGAGCACGAGTTCCACAATCGTATGGCCGACTGGATACGCGGTTTGGCTTCGAAAAGAGCTCTCGATCTTGCCACGTGTTCGATCACGGAAATTGGTTTCGTGAGGGTGGTGGCACAGGCATCACGCTACGGACTCAGCACACCTGAGGCGCGAACTCTGCTGATGCAAATCAAGTCGAGGCACGCTGGCGCGTTCTCGTTCATTCCCGATAATCACGGCATCGCCCACCTTCCAACCTGGGTGAAATATCCCAAACAGGTCACGGACGGTCATCTCGCGCAACTGGCGAAGGCACATGGCGGAGTGCTGGCGACGCTGGATCGAGGTATACCCGGAGCCTTCTTGATTCCGGAGTGAGTAAGATGACAAAGGCACAAGCGGAAAGCAACTCACAGTCTGCTCAGACTTCCGTGTCGTTGATCATTGCTCCGCTCGCAACTCTAGAACCGCCGCCCGATAAGAGTGTTTGGGTTGGACCCTTTGATCAGCTGGTGTCGTCGGGACATGCACTATTGGTCTCTGCACGACGCAGTTTTGAAACGCGAAATGTGAGCGATTACCACGGCAGGGTTCTCTCGAATGTTGTTCGACTTCTCCAATCGGATTCCTACGATACGGACCCGTCACTGAACGACTATTTGTTGGGCTTCTATTTCAATGCGGGGTTCCAACGTATTGTTTGGGCGGCAGAGCGTTTGCTCACCACTTTCGCGGCGGTGAACTGCTCATGCGGCGACAATAGTTACGCAATTACGCGGCACGCCAAGAACGACCAATGGCCGCACATGAAAGCAGTGATACCCGCGGTTATGAAGCACCTTCAACACGCACACTTCAATGCCAAACTGCTATCGTTCCGAGCGCTTTTTGACCAAATGAAGGAAGACAACACCTTTACTTGTGAACAGGAGAAGGCATTGCGCATATTCGCTGACGAAGTTAACCTCCGGAAGCACAGTGTTTATGATGTTGCGTTCTTGCAACGTACCAGGCCTAAACATGCTGATGGCACTTCTTGGAAACCCAGTGACCAATTGGAGCTTGCGATCTATTCATTCAAGCTGGCCTGCTGTGCATATGGCGAGCTGGTGAGATGGAATCCAAATCTTCGGCTTGCCTAGAGGATATATCCCCCTAACCCCGCTGCTCGTTCCTCTTCGCCAGCAAATACGCCCGAATTAGCTCGTTCAGGTCGCCGTCCAGCACGCGGTCGACATCGCCAATCTCCACCCGTGTGCGCAGGTCCTTCACCATGCGATACGGTTGCAGAACATAGGAACGGATCTGCGAGCCGAAGTCGATGTCGAGCTTCGAGTCTTCGATCTTCTTGGTCTGCTCTTTCTTTTTCTCCAGTTCGTATTCATACAAACGCGAGCGCAGAATGCTCATCGCCTTCTCGCGGTTCTTGTGCTGCGAGCGCTCGTTCTGGCAGGCGACGACAATACCGGTTGGATTATGCGTGATGCGCACAGCCGAATCAGTAGTATTCACGTGCTGGCCGCCCTTGCCGCCCGAGCGGTAGGTGTCGATGCGCAGGTCATCGGGCTTGATGTCGAGCTGAATGCTCTCGTCGATCTCCGGCGAGACGAAGACGCTGGCGAACGATGTGTGGCGCCGCTTGGCCTGGTCGAAGGGCGAGATGCGCACCAGTCGATGCACGCCGATCTCGCCGGTCAGCAGCCCATAGGCGTACTCGCCGTTCACGCCGAAGGTCGCTGACTTGATGCCCGCTTCCTCGCCCGGCTGATATTCATACAGGCTGGTGGTGAAGCCTTCGCGCTCGGCCCAGCGCAGGTACATGCGCATCAGCATCTCGGCCCAGTCCTGCGACTCGGTGCCGCCCGCGCCGGGATGAATGGTGACGATGGCGCTGCGGTCGTCGTTGTCGCCCGAGAGCAGCGTCTCGATCTCCAGCTTGTCGACCATGGTGCGCAGGGAATCGATCTCGCGGCGTAGATCGCGCGAAACGTCCTCGCCTTCGTGCGCCAGCTCGAAGTAGGCGTCGATGTCGCCGGCGCGCCGTGCCAGTTCGGCGTAGGTGGCCAGCCCGCTTTCCAGCCGCTTCTTCTCGCGCATCACCTGCTGCGATTTTTCGGGATTCGACCAGAGCGTGGGGTCGGCGGTTTGCTTCTCGATCTCGCTCAGCTTTTCGCGCAGACGGGGCGCGTCAAAGATACTCCTGTAGATCGTGGACTTTGCCGCGCAGCGCGGCGTATTCCTGTTCTAATTCTTCGACCATACGTGATGGGAACCTTTCTTCAGCAACTAGCAACTAGCTCAACCCTCGAAGACCCATCCAGATGGAATCCTCATAAGGGCTGTCACCATTCTAACTGCCAAATGCCAAAGTGCTATGTTCCCAACGCTGATGGCCGGGAGCCGAGAGCCAACCACCAACCGCTAACTGCTAGTTGCTAGTTGCTTCTTCCTCCCATCCATCCACCGGAGCAAGATTCCTGCCAGCGCAACGATCGCACACAGGACAGGAAACCAATCGCCGTGCCGGGTATAGAACGTTGTTCCGCTTTCCAGGTTGTACTCTGCCTGCAACGCTGTTCGCTCGAAGCGGGGTGCACGCGCGACGATGCGGCCATAGGGATCGATGACCGCGGTCACGCCCGTGTTGGTATCGCGCAGCAGCCAGCGATGGTTCTCAATTGCCCTCATGCGCGCCATGTTCAGGTGCTGCAGCGGAGCGCTGGTATTCCCGTACCAGCCGTCATTGGAAATGTTGACGAAGAGCTGTGCGCCGTTGCGCGCAAACTGCCGAACTTCGTTGGGGAAGATCGACTCATAGCAGATGAACACGCCGACCTGCGCGCCGTCGACTTGCAGCGGCTGGCGGCTGTGGCCGCGCGAGAAGGTTCCCACCTCGCGCGTGAGTTTCTGGGCAAACACCAGCAGATCGGCAAACGGCACGTACTCGCCGAAGGGCACCAGGTGAATCTTGTCGTACTCTGCGGTCCATGCTCCCGTGGGAGCGATGACGGAAGCCGCGTTGTAGATTTGCCGCTCGCCCGAGGGATTGCTGAAGCCGCGAATCCCGATGGTGCTGGCGATGATGGCCGAATTCGTGCTGCGCGCGATGTCCGCCAATGTGGTACGCACATGCAGGTCGGTGGTGAAGAAGGGCGCCGGCGCTTCTGGCCAGATGATGAGCCCCGGCTCGCCGTTGGGCGTTGCCTGGGGACGCACACTCAGCGCCGATAGCTCGTGTAGCGTTTCCAGCTCGTAATCCAGGCTCCACGGCTCATCGAGGATAGGCACGTTCGACTGCACCAGCGTTGCCCCTTGCGTAGTCGGCAGCGGCGGTGGTGAGACAAAACGCCCAGCCTCCAGCAGCGCAATCGCCGCCACGGACACCGTCAGCAACGACGCTCGTTTGCGCTTCGGCACAAGGAAGGCCGCAGTGACCACTGTGTTCACCAGCGCGATTTCAAACGACAGGCCGTAAACGCCAGTGACCGATGCTATGCGCGTCAGGGGAATGTTATTGATCTGCGTGTAGCCCAGCAGGTCCCACGGGAAGCTGGTGACATAGGCGCGCGCCAGCTCGACGGCAACCCAGAGGAAGGGCGCGAACAGCAGCGCGCGCAGGCTGTAGCCATTGCGGCGCGCGGCGGTGAGTGCCAGCAGCAATCCGAATAGCCCGTGGTAGAGCCCGAGGTACAGCGCGTACAGAATCAGCAGCACCGCCGACGTGGCCATGCCGAGGCCGCCGTACTCGTGCATGGTGTTGAACACCCAATAGCAGCTACCCAGATACCAGATGATGCCGCTGACGTAGCCCAGCAAAAAGCCCTGCCACGCGCTTGCGGGAGCGAAGAATTTGCCGTCCTCCGCAACCGCCAGCAGGGCGTCCTGCTCGCGGCACTGCAGGATGGCGTAGATAAGCGGCGCCAGCGCCACCCAGCTCAGGAAGTAGAGGGCCGGCTTGGGAAAGCAGAGGACCTGAAGAATTCCCGATGTGCAGGCGAAAATCCAGGCGTTGCGTCGGATTCGTCTCACTAGGCGAGTTTAGCAAAGGAGATGGGTTGCGCAGTTGATCCGAGCCCGAAGGCGTGCCATGACAGCCCAGCAGGAGTCGGAGGCGGAGTGCTGGGTGGGATTGTGCGAAAAGTCACCTAGTCCCTGCCTGGAGGGTAAAGAAAGCTCCTGCCGATAGCGAAAAAAACCATGCCGAAGGACTGCTCAACTCGCGAAAAATGAAGGCGGCGACAGGTAGCAGCGAAAGTAAGCGCTTTCTTCAGCCGCCTCAGGGATGACAATAAGAAAGGGGATCTCGATGGCACCGCTAAAGCTGTGCCCTCTCAAAACGGCCTTTCGAAGTTCTCCGCGCGGCTGAAGCCTTGCTCCACCCCCTGGAACGCTGAGCCGCAGCAGCACCTACGACATGCGCACCTTGGAATCCAGGCCCTTCAGCATGTGGATGCTCTCGATGAAGCGCACCTTGCGGTTACTCAGCTTCATCACCAGCGACTTGGTGCGGACGCCATCGCCGAAGAAGCGCACGCCTTCCAGCAGCGGGCCATCCGTCACGCCGGTGGCGGCGAAGACGATGTTCTTGCCGGGCGCCAACTCCTCAGCGACATAGATGCGCTTGGGGTCTTTGATTCCCATGTCCGGCATGCGCTCGGCTTGTTCCGGGGTGTAACCGGTCAGGCGTCCAACCATGTAGCCATTGAGGCAGCGAATGGCCGCCGCAGTAATAACGCCTTCGGGAGCGCCGCCCGAACCCATCACAGCGTGCACGCCCGAGCCCAGCATGGCGGCAGCAACGCCCGGCGAGAGGTCGCCATCGGAGATGAGACGAATGCGGGCACCCGCCTTGCGCACGTCGGCGATGAGCCTTTCGTGGCGCGGGCGGTCGAGGATGACGATCACCAGGTCCTCGACCCTGCGGCCCAGGACTTTGGCGATAACGGCGAGGTTATGCGTGACTGGAGCCTCGAGATCGACCATGCCTTTGCACGATGGGCCGACGACCATCTTCTCCATGTAGCAGTCAGGAGCGTGCAGCAGGCCGCCGCGTTCCGAAGCCGCCAGCACGGTGATCGCGCCCGGCAATCCGAGGGCGCAGAGGTTGGTGCCTTCCAGCGGGTCGACCGCGATGTCCACTTCGGGATAAAGGCCGCCGTCCCGCTTGCCCACCTTCTCGCCGATGTAGAGCATGGGGGCTTCGTCGCGCTCGCCTTCACCGATAACGATGGTGCCGTCCATGGGCACCGAATCCATGACGGTGCGCATAGTTTCGGTGGCTACCTGGTCGGCAAGCTTGCGATCGCCCTGCCCCATGGTCTTGCCCGAGGCGATGGCCGCCTCTTCGACAACGCGCAGGAATTCCAGCGCCAGATCGGATTCGAAGTTGGTCTTCAAAACAGGAGTGGTTGCGACAGGTTCTTGGGTTTGAGCTTTAGTTGCCATACGGCCTCCGCGGGACACGGCTTGTACGCTACAAAGCTAACAGGATACACGGGCCGCCAATGATGGCAAGAGCGTAAGGTCGTAATACACCATAATATGTGCTACTATATTTGTATTATGGCGAGCACGGAAAGAACCATCAGCTTTCGCGCGGATACGGAAAAGATCAAAGCCCTGGACTTGCTGGCCCAGGCGCAGGACCGCTCCCGCAGCTATCTCATTAACCAGGCGATCGCTAACTATGTTGAAATGCATGCATACCAGGACGCCTTGGTACGCAAAGGCCTCGGGGAAATGCGCCGAGGCAGGGTCGTCAGCCATGAAGAGGTGGTGAGGCGAATGAAGAAGAGCGGCCGTGTAGGCGAATGATCGAGTGGACTGAGCAGGCGACACAGCAACTCAACCAAGCTTACGAGTACATCGCGCTTGCCAATAGCAATGGCGTCACCGCGCGCATCGTCACGCGAATCCTGAACACGGTGGAGCGCCTTGCGGCCTTTCCCATGTCAGGTAGGCAAGGAAGAGTGCCGGGCACTCGCGAACTTGTTATTACCAACACGCCATTCATAGCGGCCTACGCTATTGACAAGGCCCGCATCGTTATCCTCGCCCTCTGCCACGGCGCTCAGCAGTGGCCCGAGGAGTTTTAGCACCGGCGGCGCGCTCCCTCCGGGTTCGATTCGTGGCAAACCATGTCGCCATTTCTCCGCTGTCGTACCATCATTGCATCATTGCGTTTTGGCGCGAAGCCCCGGAGGAAGCCCATGCCCTCAACTTTCGAAACCACCTGCTGCGTTGTTGGCGGCGGACCTGCCGGCGTGATGCTCGGCTACCTCCTGGCCCGCAAGGGAGTCCCCGTAACCGTGCTGGAGAAGCACAAGGACTTCTTCCGCGACTTTCGCGGCGATACAGTGCACCCCTCCACGCTCCAAGTGATGTACGAACTGGGAATCCTCGACGACTTCCTGCGCATACCGCACCAACAGATTACTTATGTCGGGGGCGTGTTTGGAGATTTCAAGTTCAAGGCCGCGGATTTTCGATTTCTTCCGACACACTGCAAGTTCGTCGCCCTCATGCCGCAATGGGATTTCCTCGACTTCCTCTCGGGGAAGGCGAAGCAGCATCCGAGCTTCGATCTGCGCCTGGAGCACGAAGCCGTCGGCCTGCTCAGCGACCGCGGCTGCATCACTGGCGTGAAGGTGAAGACTCCTGCAGGAGACACCGAAATTCGTGCCGACCTGGTTATCGGCTGTGATGGAAGGCATTCCACCACTCGCCAGGCCGGCGGCCTTGAGGTGCAGGAACTCGGTGTCCCTATCGATGTGTTGTGGTTCCGCATCAGTCGCCAGCCGAACGATCCCGATCAATTGCTGGGCAACATCAACTACGGCAAGGCGCTGATACTGATCGATCGCGACAATTACTTTCAGGCTGGATTGGTCATTCGCAAAGATTCGTTCGACGACATCAAATCGCGCGGTCTGGAGGCATTCCGCGATTCGCTGCGGCAGATCGCTCCCTACCTCGGCGACCGTCCTAACGAGATCACCGATTGGGGGCAAGTAAAGCTGCTCACCGTGCAGCTCAACCGTCTGCGGCAATGGTATCGGCCGGGACTGTTGTGCATCGGCGACGCTGCGCACGCCATGTCTCCTGCGGGTGGAGTGGGTATCAATCTGGCGATCCAGGATGCTGTTGCTGCTGCCAACCTGCTGGCCGACGCGCTGCGCCAGCGGTGTCTTACCGCTGATTTGCTGGCCTCGGTGCAAAACCGCCGCGAGTTTCCTACGCGCGTCACCCAGCAATTGCAGGCCAACGCGCACAAGGTGTTGGCCAAGGTGTTTCAGAACCCCGGACCGGCGCACACGCCATGGCAACTCAAAGTCGCGGTCGAGATCCCAGGAGTGCACCGCGCATTGGGGAGGCTAATTGGACTCGGAGTGCGGCCTGAGCACATCGCAGGTGCTGAGCCGCGCCCATGCTGTGACGGCAAGCGCCTGGTGAAGATTGCGGTTGGAATTGGCATAGCCGCGGCAACTGCCGCCATCACGTACCGCATTCTGCGAAAACGTTGGCAGCGGAAGACTGTTCTGTCGTGGCGGTAGGAGACCTTACGCTGAACTTATAGGTTCATTCACGCTGGTGCTTGCTACCGTTGGCGCGGTACGATACGTCAACTCAGGTTCATGATCTTGCGGCTCCATGCCGGCCGGCTCCTCCTCTTTTTTCTACTTGCCTGCTTGCTCCTAGCGGGCGCCGGAGTGTGGGCACAATCGCCAGAGAAACCGCAGTCTGTCATTCCCCTCTATCGCTCACTACAAAGCGTTGGTATCAATCCGCAACAGATCTACAAAATTCGCGAAGCGGAGATCGATCGCGAAGACATCCACCTCTGGCTCAACGACGGTACCATTGGATTCTTACAGGCGGTGGACGGACACATTACCGGCGCCTATTTCGAGGGTGATGGCGAGGTGCTCGTCCGCCCGCCCGACCGGCAGGAGCGCGCATCGCTGGGGCTGTTCACCGGCCAAGGTGTGCTGGAGGAGAGGTTCACCAGCGCCTATCTCCGCTTCAACGACGACACCGCCCAGGAGCTGCAGCAGTACCTGCGTCCGCCGTTCGACGACACCAAAGAATTCTTCGACCATAGCGACCCCATCGCGCGCGACCTCGCCTCGATTGATGCGATGCGGCTGACGATCTCCTTCACCAGCGGTCCGACTACAGTAACCAGCGGAGAGCCGCCGCCGCTCCCCGATCGTGTGTTGCATGTTCGCGTCGCAGGCAAGCGCCTGGGCGTCTTCGATATTTACTTCGACACGCGCAACCCGGAGCAGGTCGAGGTGGGACAGGCTTCCTCGAAAGACGGGCAAACCTATTACGACCTGTGGATGAGCTTCGTCATGCAATCGCTGCGCAAGCAGCAGCTCAGTGGCTCGCGCTTTCACGGTCCCACCGGGCCGGCATGGACGCGCGACGCCATCAACGTCAGCAAGTACACGGTCAACGGCAAGGTTAGCCCGCCGACCGACCTGTCGGCTGAGGCGACGCTTGAGGTCGAGGCCAAACAGGGCGGAACGCGCATCGTGATGTTCGAGCTGTCGCGTTACCTGATGGTGAAATCGGTGACGATGGATGGCACCCAGCTTGAATTCCTGCAAAACGAAGCCATCGAGGGCAGCGAGTTGTCGCGACGGGGCAATGACCTGGTCGCGGTGGTCTTTCCCCATCCGCTGAAACTCGGCGACCATTTCGCACTGCACTTCACCTATGCCGGGCCGGCGCTCTCCGATGCCGGCGGCGGACTAGTTTACGTCGGCGCGCGCGGCACCTGGTATCCCAATCGCGGCATCGCCATGGCCAACTACGACTTGACCTTCCGCTTTCCGCAGTCGTGGACGCTGGTGGCGACCGGCAAGCAGGTCTCGCTGGAGCGCGAGGGCGACGATTACGTTGGCCACTGGATCACCGAGCAGCCCATCCCCATCGCCGGCTTCAACCTGGGGCAATACATGGAGGCCAAGGCGCAGGCAGGCAACGTCGAAGTGCTGGACTACGCAACCCGCGGCGTGGAACGCAACATTGGCGTGGCGGGCCAGAGCCCTCCCACCCCGGGAAAGCCCGCAAGCACGACTCCTACATTGTCAGAGTTGGCCAGGGAACACGCCGCCGGCCTTGATCCCGCGCGCGAGTTACAGCCCATCGCCGACAGGGCTGCCAATACCCTGACTTCGTTGTCCCAGATGCTGGGTCCCTATCCGTTTTCCACTTTGTCGCTGACCCAGCGTCCGGGCATGGAGAGCCAGGGCTGGCCGGGACTGATCTTTCTTTCCAGCTACGTGTATCTCTCTTCGGCAGAGCGCCAGGCGCTGAAGTTGTCACCCAGCGATAACGTGCTGTTCGCCGAGGTCATGATGCCGCATGAGCTGGGTCATCAATGGTGGGGTGACCAGGTTTCGTGGGCCAGCTATCACGAGCAGTGGCTGATGGAGGCGCTGGCCAACTACTGCGCCTTCCTCCTCATGGAGCGCAGCAAGCCTGAGGACGTGCAGCTCATGCTGGAAATGTATCGCTCATTTCTGGCGACGAAGTCGAAGGACGGCCTGCCCAATGTCGAAGCCGGGCCCGTGACCCTGGGCGTCCGGTTGTCGTCATCCAAGTTTCCCAAAGGATACGAGATCATCACCTACGGCCGTGGCACGTGGCTGATTCACATGCTGCGCTCCATGCTGCGCGACGCCTCGCGTACGTCAGAGAACCCGGATGGCGACGACAAGCTGTTCCTGACCGTTCTGCGAAACCTGGTGCAGCGGCACAAAGGCCAGGAGCTGACCAATGCGCAGTTCGAGAAGGCCTTCGAAGAGGTGCTGCCGCACTCGCTGTGGTTCGAAGGCAGCCGCTCGCTCGACTGGTTCTTCGACGGATGGGTCAACGGCACCGCCTTCCCTAAATTCGAGCTGACTGGAGTGAAGTTCACAGGGGCAGCAAGCTCACGTCGCGTGAGCGCAACGATTCACCAGAACTCGGCGCCTTCGGATCTCGTGACAAGCATGCCCGTCTATGGTGTTGCGGGCGAGAAGCGGCTTTATCTCGGGCGCATTTTCGCCGAGGGCGAGACCACGCAGTTCACGTTGAAGGTTCCTGCGCAGGTCACGAAGCTGGTGCTCGATCCTTATGGGACAGTGTTGAGCGAGCCGGAGAAATAGCGATTAGCCACTGGCAACTAGCGAAGTCCGGTACTGCAGGCCGCCACGCCACGCCTTGAAACGTGCAACCGGCATTTCAAAACCCTCGAATCACCGCATCCGCGGCACTATAATTGAAGTTAACCTTCGGAGAGGACCCACAACATCATGAGTGGTACCAACGGCTCCAACGGAACGAACGCCAGCGCCGCCTTCCAACCCAAACCGCGCGCCGAATGGATCAGCAAGCGCCGCGAGCACGCCGCGCAGACCGGCGACACCAACATGTCGCAGATGCACTTCGCGCGCCAGGGCCTGGTCACCGAAGAAATGCTCTTTGTCGCCGAGCGCGAGCAAGTGTCCCCTGAGCTGATTCGCGACGAAGTTGCTGCCGGCCGCATGATCATCCCGGCGAACGTCAATCATCCTGAGCTGGAGCCGATGTGCATTGGCGTCGCTTCGAAGTGCAAGATCAACTCCAACATCGGCAACTCGTCGGTGACCAGCAACGTCGATGAAGAGCTGCGCAAGCTGCACACCTCGGTACACTACGGCGCCGACACGGTGATGGACCTCTCCACCGGCGGAGGCATTCACGAGATTCGCGAAGCCATCCTGCGGCACTCACCCGTGCCGATCGGCACGGTGCCGATTTACGAAGCGGTCGCCCGCGTGAAGCGCATTGAAGACCTCAACGCCGACATCATGCTGGAAGTCATCGAAGAGCAGGCCGAGCAGGGCGTCGATTACATGACCATCCACGCCGGCGTGCTGGTGGAATACCTGCCGCTGATCACCAAGCGCATCACCGGCATCGTCAGCCGCGGCGGCGCGATCCTGGCGCAATGGATGGCGCACCACCACAAACAGAACTTCCTCTACGAACGCTTCGACGACATCACCAAGGTCCTCGCCAAGCATGACGTGAGCTACTCGCTGGGCGACGGCCTGCGCCCCGGCTGCATTGCCGATGCCAGCGACGAGGCGCAGTTCGCTGAACTGAAGACGCTGGGCGAGCTGACCAAGAAAGCCTGGGAGCGCGATGTGCAGGTCATGATCGAAGGCCCGGGCCACGTACCGCTCGACAAGATCAAGGAGCAGGTCGACAAGGAAGTCGAGCTCTGCTACGGCGCTCCGTTCTATACGCTCGGTCCACTGGTGATCGACATTGCTCCCGGTTACGACCACATCACGTCGGCCATCGGCGCGGCGCTCATCGGATGGCACGGCGCGTCAATGCTCTGCTACGTCACGCCCAAGGAGCACCTCGGCCTGCCCAACGAGAAAGATGTGAAGGACGGCATCATCGCCTACAAGATCGCCGCCCACGCCGCCGATGTCGCGCGCCACCGCCCCGGCGCACGCGACCGCGACGACGCCATCAGCTACGCGCGCTACACCTTCGATTGGGACAAGCAGTTCGCGCTCTCGCTCGACCCGGAGACCGCGCGCGCCATGCACGACGAAACCCTGCCCGACGCCTATTACAAAGAGGCAGCCTTCTGCTCCATGTGCGGCCCCAAGTTCTGCTCCATGAACTACTCGGCCAAAGTGGATGAGTACAACAAGCAAGTCCACGGCGTGGAGAAGAAGGACTACTCGGAGCTGATGAACAAGCTGGTGGCGATCAAGTAGGGGGCCGCCAGCTATCAGCTGTCAGCTAAGAGCCCAGCACGATGCTGCGAATTGACCGCAAGTACGAGAGTCTAGCGTTTCTCAATCAGGTCACGTGTACCGCCGCTATCTTGTTGATTGGCGTATTGAGCGGATCCGTTTGCGCCGCTCAAAACAAGCCTACACCGACTCCAGCCGAAATCTTTCGACACGCACGTTCCTCTGTCGTCCTCATTGTCGGTTCTGCAGGTAATGACAAGGTTGCTCAGGGATCGGGATTCATTATCGCCAAAGATAAGGTCGTCACGAACTACCACGTCATAACCGGATTATCGGCGGCTTACGTCCTGTTTGCCGACGGTCGTACAGAACCAGTCTCGGGAGTCGTGGCAGCGGACGCGGACCAAGATGCTGCGATTCTGAGCGTTCTTACAGGCACTCGCCCTGCTCTCCCTCTCGGGGACGAGCTTAATTTGCACGAGGGTGAATCCGTCCTAGCAATCGGCGCACCTGAAGGTCTAGAGCTGTCACTTACTAATGGAATTATTAGCGCATTCCGAAACTCAGGAAAGAAATTCCTAATTCAAAATACTGCTCCGATTGCGCCCGGTTCAAGTGGTGGCCCTCTGCTGGATTCTCGCGGCCGAGTGGTTGGAGTAACGACTTCGCTGCTAGTGGACACACCGGGAGTTTACTTCTCAATCGGCGTGGGAACCGTGAAAAGGTTGCTGAAAGATTCGTCGACAATGAGTTCGCCTTTGGCCAGATGGGATAGGACAACTGGTGCCAAGACGCAGCCCGATCTAAGCGAAACGTTCGAGTGGATCAAGGGTAAGGTCGAGGCGAAAGGAGGAGGGGATTCTTATTACCAAAACTGGTGGCCTGACCCTTCTGAAGTCGGGGAAGAGCATATATACGGTCTGGAGTTGCGACAGTCAAGCGATAAGTGCGTCTTTATTCTGACCTCTAAGCGGCAGGTCCTCACGCGCAGTGTGGCCAACTCCTTAGTGGGGGATGCATTTTCCGGATGCGCGAATACAACGGAAGACGACTATACCGACACCTTACCGGTTTACTACTTGAGGGAGGCAAGTTTTGTCACTCTCGATCGAGGAGTTCCCGCTGTCAAACTAAAGTTTGATGGGAAGAAGCATGAGATGCATTGGCAGGGTAGTTGGTCTAGGACCGGATGTCGGGATGCCTCATTACCCACAAAAGGAACCACCGAGGCTAAGGACGTACTGGACGACTTCCTGTTCATTAAATTTTCTCGATATCCAGCAGAAGACAACGAAGATCTTGCAAGGCGAATGGCAAATGCCTTTAATCACGCTGCCGCTCTTTGTGCGAACCGAAAACCAGTATCGCAGGAGCCATTTTAGCGTCGGTCTTGTTGGCGGCTAACCCGTGCGAGCGACTGAGAAGCGGCCCGCGTGGACTCGAACCGTTTAACGCCGCCGAAGCACCGAGCAGCGGGCTGCCTCCTGTGCCGCTGAGCGCGCAGTCTTGAGCGCCTGAGCCAACCGACCGCAGTCGCTCCGATCATAGATGACCGCGTGGATTGCCCCGTGAGCTGCACGCTTCCTAAACTCGTTCAAGTCGGCGATGTCCTGGTCTGAGAGCCGAATGATTCCGAGGCGCACCGCACCGCAAAGCAGTGCTTTGAACTGAGCGTATTCAAGGAGTGGCATTTCCAAGTCGTGCCGCTTGGCCTTTCTCTGCCGAGTCTTTGCACCTTTTGCTGCTTGATCGCCCAAGGCATCAGACTGCTCTGCTTCGTTTATTTCTAGTTCCCGAACGGCGTCAAGGATCGCTCGCTCTAGCTCTACCATCGGGTGAAGCCAAGCCATGCGGGCGATGGGTTTATTAAGGTCGCTTGCGTCGATCAATCCGACCATCTCTGAGCGGTAATACACAAACTGAACGATGTGGGCGCCGAGTGTTGGAAGGATCCGCTCGATGGTTGAGTCGTGCGCAATGCTGTGTTGACGGCTGATTCGCAGCCTCTTGTGGTCATTCCGGCTCCAAAATTCGCGGACCGACCCATCCCGACCGAGAATAGGTACCGCGTCAAAGCCCCCGTCGTCGGCCGCTGCCGCTCCGTCAGCGTCATCTACCGCATGTCTTAGCAGCCTTCGTGGCGTCATGATGTCTTCAGCACGTACCGTGAGATTCATCGCGTCACCGTTTAATTTCCTAGAGTGGCGAGTGGTCTTCTGACGCAATACATGGGCTCCAACATATCCATTCAAGCCGCGCTGTTCAATCACGAAAGATCCAGCCCTATGCCCCGTCGCGTCCTCCTCTGGACCTGTGGCGCGGAGCACGATCGCAACGGCGAAATGTACGTTGGCCACAGGTCGTGTCGGCTGCGACGCTCCGAGCCCGGAGGGCGACCAACATGACAGCCCATCGTGGAACGAGGCGGAACGCTGGGTACGCGTCTGCCGTCCCCGAGGGACTCACGCGGATTTACGACAATCCTTACCCAGCATTCCACTGCGTTCCATGGGCTGTCATCACACGCCCTCCGGGCTTAGAAGAAGGTGCGTAGTGTTCCGTCGCGTGAGTAACAGTTTCGATTGTATGTAACGATGCAGGGGCATAACCCCAGCTACCCCCCAGTTCCTGTGGCGCACCCGGCTGAAGCAAGCAGTCAACAGTTACTTGGGCGGATTGTTTCCTCAATACGATTTGCCCGCATTCACCAAGAAAGCGTTGCTAGATTCGCGCTTCAGGCAAGGTGTGATGGACCAAGTAAGTCCGCTATTGCCTGCTTGGAAGTTTGCCGAAGAGTTTGACCGGGACCCGCTCTTGTCGCACCTTCATGGGTGTATGTAACTGGCCCTGCATCGTCGCGTTGCCGTGACGGAAGGCGTGAAGCCCACCCTTGAGTTTCAAACTGATTCAGCAGGGGCTTGAGGTGACGCTTCACGAAGTTGTCGGGGTGCAGCCGCTTGCCTTCGGCACTAAGAGACAGAGGCTCATTCGGTAAGCGACCCTCTACAAAGGAGCGGAAACGTTCCGCCGACCGAGGCGAGATGCTGAATACCCGCGGCGGCGGCTTTTGTTGTCGGTTATGTGGCGCCCGTTGCGACTCCGCTTGACCACGATCACACGGCCAATCAGATCGCCGTGCCCGACATCCAGCGCGCACACCTCGCCACGCCGGATGCCTGTCTGTGCGACCAGCCAAAAAACCGTGTCGTCTGGCGGTTTCGCAGCGGAGATAATGCGCTTCACGTCGTCGGACGCAGACATGGGTTGCTCCGCCGCGTCCCACTCCGGCAGCATGAGTCCGCCGAATGGGTCATGACTCGCATAACCCCATGCTCTTGGTGAGTTCCACATGATGCGCAATGTCGCGATCAGGTTCTTAGGCGCCTTCGGATTGAGGTCGCAATCGACAACAAGCGACTGCAACAACTCCCCCCTTATGTCTTTCATCGCTACCGAGCCCAGCGCCGGCACTAGATGCCTTCCACAGCTGGGACCGGATGGGCGGTTGCGCTGCGAGCGGTCATCTCCGATTTGTAGGCGAGGTCTTCCATCAGCTGTCGTTGTTTGTCTTTGCTTCCCAAAAAACTTCGGTTCAGTCGAATCTGTCGACCGACGCATCTGACACGTGATCCGGTCGTTACCGTTGCGCCGCGCGTTCTCACTTCCACCATCAGTCGCAAGCCACGTTCGATTGCCAGGCGTATACCTCCTGAGAGCACACTGGAACGGAGTTGCGGCCCGGCGCTCGTCCCTTGTGCCTTTCCACCATGTAATACAGAACCGGTACGGCCATGCGCGACAACAGCATCGACGCCACTTCCCCGGCCATGAGAGAAATTGCGAGTCCCTGGAAGATGGGATCAAACAGAATTACGCTGGCACCCACTACCACCGCGGCAGCCGTCAGCAGCATGGGACGGAAACGTACTGCACCGGCATCGACCACGGCATGCTCAAGGCTCATGCCTTGCTCGCGGCGCAGTTCGATGAAGTCCACCAGGATGATCGAATTCCTTACAATAATTCCCGCGCCGGCGATGAAACCGATCATCGAAGTGGCGGTGAAGAACGCGCCCATCAAGATGTGGGCTGGCAGAATGCCGACCAGCGTCAGCGGGATCGGCGCCATGATGACCAGCGGGACAATGAACGAACGGAACCATCCCACCACCAGCACGTAGATCAGCACGAGTACCGCTGCAAAAGCCAGCCCCAAGTCACGAAACACCTCGACCGTGATGTGCCACTCCCCGTCCCACTTCATCGCCAGCCGGTCGGTCTCGGTAGGCATGGCGACATTGAACTGCTTGATACGGTAACCCTCGGCCGTTTTGAGCTGGTCGATGGCTTTGCCCATTTTCTGGATGGCATAGATCGGGCTCTCCTCTTCTCCAGCAACATCGCCGAGCACGTAAACCACCGGACGCAGGTTCTTACCGTAAAGACTTGTGTCGATGGTTTTCTTCTCGACGCTGGTCAATTCGCCGATCGAGACCTGTCCGCCGCTTGCGTTCGGCAAGCGCAACGAAGTGAGCGAGTCGATGCTGGAACGGTCGGCCCTTGCCAATTGCACACGAATAGGTACGTCTTCCCGCGACCTCGGCGAATGCATCAGCCCAGCCGTCGCGCCATCCAATCCGATCTGCACCGTGCGGGTCACATCCGCTGCGGAAACACCATGCAGCGCCGCCTTGTCGAGGTCCACTCTTACGTCGTACTTCACCTGCGGATCTTCCACATACCAGTCCACATCCACTACCCCGGGCGTGGTTTGAAAGATTTGCTTAATCTTCCTTGCCAGTTCGATCTCCTGCTCATGGTCGGGACCATACACTTCTGCAACCAGGGTTTCGAGTACGGGAGGACCGGGTGGCACCTCCGCTACCTTGATACGTGCGCCGTAACGGTTGCCGATCTCAACCAGCCCAGGACGCAAGCGCTTGGCGATAGCATGGCTTTGCGCGCTGCGCTCGTGGCGGTTCCGGAGGTTCACCTGAATGTCGGCCTGGTTGGCGCCGCGCCGCAGGAAGTAATGCCGCATCAGCCCGTTGAAGTTGTAAGGACCCGACGTGCCTGCATACACCTGGTAGTTCGCGACTTCAGGCTGCTTTCCCAGATACTGTCCTAGCTCCTGGGCCACACGCGCCGTCTGCTCCAGCGTCGTGCCGTTCGGCATGTCCACAATCACCTGGAATTCGCTCTTGTTATCGAAGGGCAGCATCTTCACTTTCACCAGCTTGAACCCGACCAACGAACAGGCGAGCAAGAGGAGGACAACGATGCCGCCCAGGAAGATCCAGCGCCTGCCTGAGCTCGCAATGAGCGGATTCATGATTCGACGGTAGAGCCGGGTCGTCCAACCCTCCGTTTCATGTTGAAATCCACCTCCCGTCGCATAATGACGCAACAGTCGCAGCGCTGCCCATGGCGAAACCACAAACGCGACGATCAGTGAAAACAGCATCGCGGCCGATGCGCCCACCGGAATTGGGCGCATGTAAGGCCCCGTCATGCCGCGCACGAAGGCCATCGGAAGGATCGCTGCGATCACGGCGAAGGTGGCGAGAATAGTCGGGTTCCCGACTTCATCCACGGCTTCGACGGCCACCTCCGATAACGAGCGGCCGCGACTCTGCGGGAGTCGAAAGTGGCGCACCACATTCTCGACGACCACGATTGCGTCATCCACGAGTACGCCAATGGAAAAAATGAGTGCAAACAGCGTGACGCGGTTGAGCGTGTAGCCGTAGAGATAGAAAACAACCAGCGTGAGCGCCAGCGTTACTGGCACGGCCAGCAGGACAACGCCCGACTCACGCAATCCCAGCGCCAGCGCAACCAGTAGCGTCACCGAAAGTGTGGCGAGGAACAAGTGCTTGAGCAGTTCGTCTGACTTGTCCTTTGCGGTCTCACCATAATTCCGCGTGACCGTGACATTCAAGTCTGGCGGCAGCAGGTATCCTCGCAGCTCGCCGATCTTCTTCTCGGCTTTTTCGCTGATGACCGTCGCGTCCGTGCCTTTGCGTTTGGCGAGCGTGATGGTCGCTGCCGGATACTCACCCCGCAACGCATCCTTTGGCGCTCCGGCAGCGTTGGCAAACAGCACGTAGTCCTGCGGTTCGGCGGGTCCGTCCACGATTTCTGCGGCCACGTCGCGGAGGTAGACTGGCTTCCCTTGATAAACTCCGACAACCACTTGCTTCAGGTCGTCGGCCTTACCCAGGAAGCGTCCAGCTTCGACCTCGAACTCCTGGTTATCGTGGGCGAAGCGTCCAGCGCCGCCACGCGTATTGGCTTGCCGCAGTTGCGCCGTGACCGCACCTGCCGTCATCCCATAAGCGGCGAGCCGTTGGGTGTCAAGCACCACGCGCACCTGCCGTGGTAGTCCGCCAATGATCTTCGTCTCGGAAACGTCCTCAATCTGTTTGAGTTGATCCTCCAGTTCACCCGCGATTTGCCGCAGCTTGTAGCTGTCATAGTTCTTGCCCCACAAGGTCAGCGCCAAGATGGGCACGTCATCAATCGACCGCACCTTGATGAGCGGCTGCGAAACGCCTGCGGGAATGCGATCAAAATTCGAGTAAAGCTTGTTGTAGGTCTTGACGATCGCATCTTCTTCTTTGGTGCCCACGTAGAAACGCACCACCAGCATACTTAGCTCGGGGCGGCTGATGGAGTACACGTACTCCACTCCGGGAACCTCATGGAGCAGGCGCTCCATGGGGACGGTAGCCCGCTGTTGCACCTCCGCTGCCGATGCCCCCGGCATCCGCACGAATACATCGAGCATGGGCACGACGATCTGTGGCTCCTCCTCGCGGGGAGTCATCAGTATCGCAAAGGCTCCCGCCAGCAGGGCACCAGCGATGAACAACGGCGTCAGCTTCGAATTGATGAAGGTGCGAGCGATCAGCCCGGCGATTCGAAGCGGAGTTTTCCCTTCAGCTGCCATTGTCATTTCGCTCCGATTTGCTTGCCGCTCAATTCGCGCTCGCCCGGCTGCGCCACGATGCGCTCGCCGTTCTCCAGCCCTGAGAGGGCCTCGATCTTGTCAGCGGAGGGTTTTCCCAGGGTTACAAATCGCAGACTCGCGATCTCGTCTTTTCCCACCACGTACACGGCGTCCAACTGCCCGCGATGAAGGAGCGCGTTTTGCGGTACGAGGATTGCTTCGTGCTCCCCGCGCACGAAGAGTACGCGGCCAAACAGCCCTGAGCGAATCTGTGGATCCTTCGGAAGCTCGACCTTGACGGTAAACGTCCGGCTCGCCGGGTCGGCAATCGGGACGATCTGGACGACTTTGCCCGCAATCGTCTGCTTGCCAACCGAGTCGAGCACAACCGGAACTGTCTCGCCCAAGCGGACCGCGCTGATCTGGCTTTCGTCCACCATTGCCTCCAACCGGAAGCGGCTGGGATCTTCGATCGTCAGCAGTGGAACTCCTGGAGCTGCCATGGCGCCGGCGTCTGCCAGCCTCGCGACCACAAGTCCGTCAAACGGTGCGCGGATCTTTGTGAAGCCCATGGCTGTGTTAGCCTCAGAAACCAATGCCTCGGCTTGTAATCGGCCGGTGTGGGCACCGTCGCGCCGCGCTGTGGCCGCCGCCAGACGCGTCTTCACCTCGTCATACTCCTGCGGGCTCACCGACTTCTTGTCGTACAGCATCTGATAGCGCTTCATGGTCGCCTCGGCCAGCGCATAGTCAGCATCAGCGGCTGCGATGGCCTGTTGCGAAACACTCAGTCCGGCATTCGCGCTTTCGTAGACAGATCGCTGCTGGGCTGCATCGATCACGATCAGCATTTCGCCCCGCCGCACCCGATCTCCTTCGTGTACGTTTACTCGCGTAATAGCGCCCATCACCTGGCTGGCCAGTTGCGCCGATTGCGCCGCGCGTACTGTTCCGGTAGCCTCAACGAAATCAGGCACCGTTGTCTTCTGGACCTGCAGCACAACGACATCGCGCACGATTTCAGGAGAGGCTGTTGCCGGCTGCTTGTCGTTGCTGCATGCGATCGAACCAGCCAGCCAAATCACCAGAATGCTGTGCAGGAGCTGTTGCGAAACCCGTATCGATTTTTGAATCATTGCGTCACCACCGGAGAACCTGGAGAGAGTGTCCCAGTTGCCAGCTCCACGCCAGCGTAGCTGGTTTGCACGCGGTACACCGCCTGCCAGTAGTCGGCCTTGGCACGATGCGCAGCCTCTTCCACTTGCAGCAGATCGCTAACGGTGCTCAGGCCGCCTTCGTAGCGGTTCTGGTTGATGCGCAGACTTTCATTCGCCTGCGCGATCGCGTCGCGAGCGACCTCTACCTGCTGCCGGGCGGCGTCGTACTCGTAGCAGGCCTTGCGCACTTCCAGTCGAATTTTGTCGCGATAAGCATCGCGCATCGCCGCCGCTCTCTCTTGCACCGCCTTCTCGCGAGCGATGTGTGCTCTCTTGCTGCCGCCGTCGAACAGATCGAACTGTAACTCGGCGCCAGCGATCCAGTTGTTGCCGCCGTTCCATCCCGGGGAAGGACTGTCTGTTTCCCACGAACCGAAAACGTTCAGGCGTGGTGCCAGTGCGCCCTTGGCCATCGATACCGTCTTGGCTTGCGCGCTACGCTCCGACTCCACGCGCTTGAGGTCGGGGCGCTTTTCCAGAGCCTTCGACTCCAACTCCGCCGCGGTTGCAGCCGGGAATTGGCGCTCTGCCAGCGCCTCCTGCGGTTCGTAGGCAGTATCGGCTGGCATCCCGAGTGCAAGCGCGAGTTGCGCCCGCGCCAACGCCAGGCCGTCCCGCGTCTGGATCAGTTCCTGCTTGCGTCGGGAGGTCACGACCTGTGCGCTCAACAAGTCCGAGTCCACGACCATGCCGCTCTCCACCCGCGCCCGGCTGCTCGCTTCGATGGCTTGCGCTGTTTTCAACGCGTCTTCCGCCATCTGTTCCTGCCTCTGTGCGAGCAGTACTCCGAAGTACGCCTGCACAGCCTGGTACACCAGTTCCTGGTCGGTGCGGTCCAGTTGTTGCTCGGCCGCTTGCTGCATGTATTTCGCGCGGCTTACGCCGAGCCAGCTTTGCAGCCCGTCAAACAGACTCCATTGGCCCGAGAAGCGGCTGGAAAAATTTCCGATCGGTGTTGGCGTGTTCAGCTTATTCAGGGCGAAGTCTGCGGCTGTAAAGCTCTGCTGTCGTAGTTTGGTGCTGAAAACAAACACGGGATCATTTCCGCGAACTGCGCTCTCGGTAAACATGATTTTCGGCAGGAGCTGCGAGCGAGCCTCGTGGATGACGGCCGCCGAAATGCGGGTGTCCGCGATGGCCGCCTTGTGCAGAGGATTTTTTTCAAGCACCATACTGACGGCTTCGGGCAAAGTCAGCGGAGTGGCGGTTTGCCCGGCTAGCGGCATCGACAGCATGCCAGCGAGCGCTGCGAATCGCACCGCGTGTGTCAGTGGAATTCTCCACGATCGTGACGACTGAGTTCTCAGGTTGGCCGGCATCGGTATGTGTGAGACTCCCAACATCGCTATGCTCCGACCAGCGAGCGCACTTGGGTCGAGTGCTCCAACGCCATCGAGGTGTCTCCTTGAATGCGGCGAATAAGCTCTCTTGGTTGCATAGCATTTCCTTCCAGTTGCGTCGTGCCAAACCGCGATCATTCGAAACTTGCAGAGCTACATCAGCAGAGTGACCAGGCGGGTGACCACGAGCGCTGCAGCCCATACCAGGTTGAGGTTGAACCAAGTCTTGCGGAGAGCTGCGAGGCCCAGCTTGCTATAAACCGCCCATGCAATGAACCCTGTGACAGCAATTTGCTCACCAACACCCGAACAAGGCTGGCGTCGCCGACGCGTGCTCTGGACTAACTGTTCCACGCTTTGGAGTGCTCTTGGCAATAATCGAGAACATCGCATGTAGTCGGCATTCGTCATCTCCTTCTGCCCTTGAATTGGCATGAAGCACTCTTTGCATTCCGTGAATGCTTTCGACGCTGCTTACTATGCGTCATTATTGCGGCCCATACTTACCCACGCGTCCGGCTTTCTTGCTCACCGCAGGATTGCCGTATGATGATTTGCTCAGGAGTCCGAAGACGTTTGCTGGAAGTCCCGCGCGGGAGGCCGTATGGATGTGCTTTCCGAAGTGCTGAAGGTCGTGAAGCTCCAGGGAGCACTGTTTTTCAATGGAGAATTCTCCTGTCCGTGGAGTTTTTGCTCGCCGCCCTCGTATTCGGTTGCGCCCTATGTGGCACCGGCCGCGGGGCACGTGATCATCTATCACCTGTTGACCGAAGGACGCGCCTTTGCCCGCCTGGTAGATGGCGAGCGCATCAGTCTTGACGCCGGTGACATCGTGATCTTTCCTCATGGCGACGCGCACTTCATCGAAAATGGTCTGCCGACCAGCCCTGTGGACATGGTGAAGGAATTGACGCGAATTTTTTCCCAAGGATTGAAGCTGTCGCGGCAGGGTGGCGGCGGGGAAGTCACGAGATTCGTCTGTGGCTTCATGGCCTGTGAGCCACGACTAAGCCAGGTTTTTCTTAGCGGCCTACCCCCAGTGTTCAAAGTCAGCATTCGCAACGATGCCTCGGGCAGATGGCTGGAGAACTCGATCCGGTTTTCGGTGAATGAGGCCGACGCGTCCCGCGCCGGCGGAGAAGCAGTCTTGGCCAAGCTGTCAGAGGTTTTGTTTGTTGAAACCCTGCGGGCCTACATTGCTAACCTTCCAGCTGAGCAAACCGGTTGGCTGGCTGGCGCCCGCGATTCGGAGGTCGGGAAGACTCTGGCGCTAATGCACCGTAATCCTGCGCATCCCTGGACCATTGCTTCCCTGGCAAAAGAAGCAGGGCTGTCACGCTCGGTGCTGGCGGAGCGCTTCCGCTATTACCTCAACGAGACTCCGATGGCCTACCTGACGCGCTGGCGACTTCAGTTGGGAGCGCAAATGCTGGCCTCAACCAGTTATTCGGTGGCACAGATCGCATCCGAAGTCGGCTATGAGTCCGAAGCCGCTTTTAACCGCGCGTTCAAACGCGAGTTCACAGTTCCTCCCGCACGCTTTCGCAGCCAGTCGAGGTCTACCCAGGCAAAGCAGCCCCGGCAAGAGAAATCCAGGCTGAGTGAATAGATGCCCAGGGAAACAATGGTCAGCACTAGCGGATGATCTCCGCGTTGACCCTTCCAAGGGCAATACGCGCAAAAACTACAGCGGTCTATTCCCGCAGAAAGATGCTCGGGAAGGAGTTGTGAACCCGAGTCTCGCCGTTGTATTTTCAGTTGCTGTTCCATTTTGCACGGTTTGTCAGTCGAGTGCGAAGGGGCTGCATAAACACTCCACGGGGACGAAAACTCGGCGTAATAAACAGCGCTCCCTGAAGCCTAACCACTCTCAGCACTTCGGAAAGCACGTCCATACAGCGTCTCGGCAAATTTCTCCAGACTTTTGAGCAAATCATCATGCGCCCCCCTGCACCGCAAGCAAGGAAGGCGGACGCGCAGACAAGTCTTTGCCAGGTTAGTGACGCATAGTTGTCCTCATTGGAGCGTTTTTAGATAAGAAGAGCGCTTCAACCAAATCGCAAGACAGATAGAAGGAGATGACGAATGCCCACTACCAATGATGTTGTCGATAAAGGAGGCGTTATGAACCGCAAAATGTTTGGGGCCCTGGCACTTATGGCTGTGGCCCTGGTTGTGAATGTCAGTGCTCAGAACAAGGCGCGCGCCGACGTTCCCTTCGACTTTGTCGTCGGCGACAAAGTGCTTCCGGCAGCGACTTACGACATTTCCGAAGTGGCAGCGCATGCGATGTTGATTCGCGACTTCAAGAACGGCAACGGCATGATGATCCAGTTCCAGCCTGCCGACGGCAAGCGGGTGATGCACGCCAAGCTGGTGTTCCACAAATATGGTGAGCGTTACTTCCTGTATCGGGCCTGGAGCATCGACGGCCAAGGTATTCAAGTGCGCGAATCCAAGCTGGAGGGAGAGCAGGCGTTGGCAGGCCATGAGACTTCCGCGCGCCAAGAGGTGGCTATCACCCTCCGATAAGCCAACCTTTACCCCAGAGAGCCCGGAGCATAACCCCGCCCCGGGCTTCTTCTTGCTAAACCCGCCCGAGATTCCGCGCGCACCAGACTCGCCACCCACATGCATCGTCCTCTATGGCCTCGACGAACCTTGGGAGGCTTCTTCAGATCGTCATGGCTGAGCGTGAAACCCGATAAAGCTGCCAAGCAAACGCTCCCCAAGCCCAGGCAAACCACACGCCCGTGGACCAGACCACCAAGAGTATGGGATGAACCTAACGACGGTGAGTATCAGCAGGCCCACCAGAAGGTTTCAATTCCGGCCAAGTGGCAAATCCCGCATTGTTTGCCGCCATAGAACAGCGCTGCTCCCCTCTCGGGATTTCCCGCGATGTAGAGGGCCCGGCGCGTATTAGAAACGCGGCTGACGTGCACATATATAGCGAAGGCCAACCCTGCCGGCGGCAACTACCACAGCAACCCAGAATAAGCGTTTGCGGTCACCTTGCATTGTCATAGCAACTCCTGTTCCGCATGATCGACTTGGCAGCCTCTGCGGCCAGTGCGGAGCACGGGAGCCGCAGAGCCAGGTACCGCGAAATGGAGCCCCTACTTCTGTTCCAAATTCTTGATGTAGAGTCCTAAGCCCACCAGCACGAGCGCAATGGCCGCGACCGAAAAGCCGAGTCCCACGCGTCGGAACCTCCATTCCGCCATCGCCTTCTCCCCAGCCGTGTGCGTCTCTCGCGTCACCTTGAGGCCTGCGTCGACATCGTGCTTCAGTTCGCTGTCACGGAAAGCATGCACCGCGACGCGAGCTTTCAGCAGGGCGTCGCGTGCCTGCGTCTCCTGCAGCTTAGCTTGACTTACTTCCATGCCTTGCCGTTCAGCATGGTTTAGCAGTGCCTCGGAAACCGTAATCGCAGAGGCCAAGCTCGCAAGCTGCTCATGCATTGCCACAGCTTGCCGGGCGCCGTCATCGCCTTCGGTGTGACACTGCCGGCAGACTGCTTTCTCTCCCATACCGATCATTTCGTCGGTAGGGTGTTTGATTCCGTGGTTGCTGTGGCAGGTAACGCAGCCGGGGAATCCGGCAGCCGCAAAGGCAACCTTGTGCGGGCTGCCTTCGAAGAGTTGTGCCTGGAAAACGTGGCAGTTGGCGCACACGTTGACCACATTGGCCACCCCCGGTGGGGTGGCGCCATGATTGCCATGGCAGGTGGTGCAGGTGGGCGCGCTCAAGTCGCCACGCACTACCATCGCTTCGTGATGGACGCTCTGTTGGTACTCCGAGAATTGATCAGTCCTGATGCCGTAGGGCTTCATGTATTCGGCATCAGCATGGCAATGGGCGCAGGTCGTCGCAATGTTGGTGGGATGCACAGTCGAACGCGGATCCGACGGGGGCCGCAGGTCGTGCACACCGTGACAGTCCGTGCAGACTGCAACCTTACTGTCTCCCTTGGCCCACTTCTGGCCGTGAACACTAGTCTTATATTGCTGAAACTGGTCTACGCGCAGACTAGGGTTGTACTTCTTCATCATTTCGGCATTGCTGTGGCAGGAGGCGCAGAGCTCGGGAACTTGCTTGCGCTCGATCTTCCCTTTCCAGCCAGCTGCGCGGCTCATTGCCCTTTCCGGGTCATCGCTGGTGTCATCCCCGCCGTGGCAGGACGCACATGTCAGTCCTTTTTGCGAGTGAATATTCTGGGCGAAGGTGTCGGCACTCACGCCCAGTGGACCCGGCAGGTTGGAGTGACACTCGAGGCAGGAGTTCTTGGTTTGCGCGACGGCAAGAAGGCCGCAGCCAATCAGGCAACTCACCATGATCCAACCCGTGACGCGCCTGCCTGTCCTGTATGCACGATCGTTATTCATGCCGTCTCACTTCGCGATCCATCCGTAAATCGTCATCGCCACCATGTACCCAAGGAAGAGGCAGGCCGCCCCCGAAATCCAACGACTGGTGTCAAAAGGCTTCTTGCGGTCGAGGAACGGTAGGAGCAGCGCTACAGCGCCGACCAGGCCGAAGACCAATATTCCGAGCATCTCGCCGTCCAGACCGAGAATCTTGGCGGGGATGAGCTTCAGCGTCTGAAACATGAACAGGAAATACCACTCCGGCTTGATGCCGGCTGGCGCCGGGGCAAACGGATCAGCCTTAACGCCCAGTGTCCATGGAAACAGTGCTGCCAGCGCGCCCAGCAGTCCCAGCGCCACGTACCAAGCCATCAGTTCCCGCAGAACAAAGTTGGGGAAAAAGCGAATCTCGCGACGATGGCTCGGATTTGCTTCCCAGTCCTTCTCTACGCTGGGGGGGACGCTCATTCCAAACCACTGAATCATTCCCACGTGAAGGACGATCAGGAAAGTCGCGAGCGCCGGCAGAATCGCGACGTGGAAACCAAACATGCGGGTCAACGTGCTGCCAGTAATGTCTTCGCCGCCGCGCAGGAATAGCAGAATGGGGTGTCCAATAATCGGGATCTGCGCCGGTATGTCAGTACCCACCTTCGTCGCGAAATACGAGAGCGTGTTCCACGGCAGAAGGTATCCGCTGAATCCGAAGCCGAGCATCAGGAACAGAAGCAGTACGCCGCTCACCCATGTCAGTTCGCGGGGTTTCCGGTATGACTTCAGGAAGAGCACGCTGAAGAGGTGGGCGAACGCTGTGAACACCAGCAGGTTTGCCGACCATGAATGTACCGATCGGATCAGCCATCCGAACTGCACCTGCGTCATGATGAACTGCACACTCTCGAAGGCCTCGCTGGCGCCTGGGCGGTAGTAGAGCAGCAACAGCGATCCGGTAATGACCTGCACGCCGAAGAGAAATAGCGTCATGCCGCCCAGGAAGTACCAGTACGAATAGCGGTGCAACGGTACGGTCTTTTCTTGCGCCAGCGCCTTCAGATCGTCGAGATGGAAGCGCTCGTCAAGCCAACCGCGGACGGTCGTAGGCAGGGTCTCCATCAGGCCTCTCCCTTGCGACGCACGTAGATCTCATCGCCACGCACTTGCACGTCGAACACTTCCAGCGGACGTGGCGGCGGGCCCGACACGTTACGGCCGTTCAGGTCGTACATACCGTTATGGCAGGCGCACCAAATCTCACGCAGGTCAGGACGATACTGTACTGTGCATCCCAAGTGGGTGCATGTCGCCGACATGGCGCGATATTCGTTCGGAGCGGTTTCGACCAGGATTCCCGGACGGGTTCCGAAGTGAAAGATCTTGGCGGTATTAGGCTTGAGCTCCGAGACCTTCGCTGCCAACACGGCATCATTGCCGAGGTCCGGTAGTTTCGGCGGCACCAGGTACTTAAGAATGGGGTATAGAAACGAGGCCGCCGAAGCCAACAGTCCCGTGCCAAGCAATATGTTCACGACACGTCGGCTCGGCCCATGTCCTTTTTCGCTGAGTGCCGCGTCAGCATCTCCCGCTGAAGCCATCCCTGCCTCCTGCTATTTTCCGAGTTCGCGTATGTACTTGACCAGGCCGTCAATCTGCTCGGGGGTGAGGCTCTTGTACGAAGGCATCTTTCCCTTGCCATTGGTAATAATGGCCTTAAGGTCGGCGTCTGATGTCTTTTGCACCTCAGGGGACTTATAGCTCTTGATACCCAGGTTCTTGGCCATGGTGGTGTTTGCCATGCCATCACCTCCGTGGCACATGGCGCACTTGGATTTGAAAAGGGCCGCACTGTCGTCGGCGGCGAAAGAAGTTAGCGTGCTAAGAAGGCTGAAAACCAACAACCAAAAGGCGATCCGATTCATTTCACTTCTCCCAGGTTCATGTTTCGAAGTAAACCGTCAGACGTTGCATCGCTGCGAGCCATTACTCAGCGGGTTGTGTAGCAATCGCCGGGTCTCTGGCTCTCTCCGTTCAGGGCGACAACAGAGAGAAATGCACCGCCATCCTCGAACGATCGTTCTATTGAGGGTGGCGGGAAAGTATCATTTGGCTGCGCAAGATGGATGTGACCTTCGTCACTATAGAGTGTGACCGCGCATCCTTCGAGATACCTGCGCATTGTCGCGCAAATGCCGAGCCGACGCGTATGCATTTCCATCTGCAAAGATTTCCGGCTTTCTGGGAAAGTGCTCCCCGGAGATGGTCCATCTGCGAGGAAGCCAATTCGGACTGTGCAAACTGCACCATTAGCCCAGATGCCGGTTGGTGGATACGGTTCGCCCAGAATCTGACGAGCCGGACGGAATCCTCGGGATGCACTTCAGCGGAATTAGGTGTGAAATGGCCTGTTTTTGTCTTCTGTGGCGGCGTACCTAGAGACGGAGGATGGCCCCCAACAAGCCAGAACCACCGGAGTCAATCTCCGTGCGAGGACTCAGACGACCGATCCAGCGCATAGGCTGTTGCTACTTGGCTTCAGCCACAGGTGCAACAGCTACGGCCTGAGATGCTCCCTGATTCTCGTGTAAAGGAATCTTGGCTGCAACTGAGCGCTGTACCCCACCAAGTAACAAGGTCATCCAAAGGCCAATCCCCAAGTGCCAAGCTCGCATCATCTCGAAAGTCCCTTTTGTTCTTGTGCAATATAGCGCACCTAGTTCAAATGCAGGCAGGCTGGCCCGGGCACCCCTGTGTGTACCGAATACACAGAATGCTTGCCCGTCGACTTGACGTTGTAACACGCGGAAGGAGGGCGAGTAATTCCGATCCCTGGCCGCAAGCTAGGATCCACGGTTATCTTCGTACCCTGTCTGCCGCATTTCGCCCTTGCTCCCGCCTCACCAATCCGTAGACTATTCATTAGGAGCGGGTGCCAAAACCCTTCCCCAGAGCGACTTGTAAGTCCCGTGATTGCAATATTTTGCAAGTAAGTCTCACGGCCTCACAATCTTACAGACGAAATCGCGCTAAGTCGAAGAAAACAAGGATTTAAGTCTTTAAGCTTTTTACCGATTTTGCCCATTATCGGACATCGCTAGTCCCTAGCTCAGACCTTCGAGCCGCGCGCTCATGGTTCGTCCATCCCGTCTCCCCGTCCAAAACTGCTACTCTACCTATTCCCACTAGGGGTATCATTCCTCGGCATGGAATTGCCCGGAGATTCCCATGTACTTTGAACAGTTCTATCTCGGCTGCCTGGCCCATGCCTCGTACATGTTCGCCTCCAACGGCGAAGCGGTGGTCGTCGATCCGCAACGCGATGTCGAGATCTACCTGGAGGCCGCGCGGAAGAACGGCCTCGCCATCCGCCACATCTTCGAGACCCACCTGCACGCCGACTTCGTCTCCGGCCACAAGGAGCTGGCCCAGCGCACCGGCGCAAAGATCTATGTCGGCGCGGCGGCACGCGCAAAGTTCGATCATGTCGCCCTGTACGACGGCTTCGAGCTGCAGGTTGGCAAACTCAGCCTCTCCGTACTGGAAACGCCCGGCCACACTCCCGAAAGCGTCTGCCTGGTGCTCACCAACAGCGAGCAGGACGACGAGCCTTGGGCGGTGTTTACCGGCGACACGCTTTTCATCGGCGACGTGGGACGGCCTGACCTTTCGCCCACCCACACCCCGGCGCAGCTTGCCGACATGATGTACGACTCGCTGCACCGCAAGCTGATGAACCTGCCCGACAAGACGCTGGTATATCCGGCACACGGCGCGGGCTCGCTGTGCGGGCGCAACATGCGGGCCGAGCGTTCGTCCACTATCGGTACCGAGCGGCTCACTAACTGGGCCTTGCAGATCAAGTCGCGCGAAAACTTCGTTGCGCAGATGACATCAAACCTGCCCGCGCGTCCCGAGTACTTCGCGCAGGACGCAGCCATCAATCGCGAAGGCGCGCCTGCGCTCACCGAACTGCCGCCGCTTACCCCGATCTTGCCCAAAGAGCTGCAATCACAGATTGCACAGGGTGTCACCGCGGTCGACATTCGCCACCAGGACGACTTCGCCGCCGGGCATGTGCCGAACTCCATCAGCATTCCGCTGGGCGGGCAGTTCGCCTCCTGGGCGGGCGCTGTGCTCGGGCTGTCAGCGAACCCGGTGTTGATCGGCGCCGCGGACGACCAGATCTCCGAAGCGCGTGTTCGACTGGCGCGCGTTGGCATCGAAGAGATTGCCGGCTATCTCGAAGGCGGCATAGCAGCCTGGACGGCTGCGGGCCTGCCGCTGGCGCAGGTGGAACAGTTGACTGTGCAGGAACTCAAGGCCCAACTCGATAAGGGTGCGCTGCGCGTGCTCGACGTCCGCCGCGAAGGCGAATGGAGCGCCGGCCACATCGAAGACGCGAAATGGCACTCCCTCGACAACTTCAAGCGCTCTCTTCCCGATCTTGATCACGGCGGACGCTTTGCCGTGCATTGCAAGGGTGGCTACCGCAGCATGGTCGCCTGCAGTTTCCTCAAGCGCGCTGGACATGCCGATGTCATTAACGTACTTGGCGGATTCGACGCCTGGGAGAAGGCCGGACTACCCGTGGCTGGCCAAGCAGTCGCGGGTAAGAAGGCTTAACCGTCTTGCCTGTCTGCCCCAACTGCAACAGCCGGCTTTCGGAAACGGCCCGCTTCTGCACCAACTGCGGTGCCGCAATCGGTGCAGGGGACCAGGCCAGCGGAGATGCGGTAGATATCACCCATCCCAAGACATTTGAGCCTGTCTCGGGAATACCGGAGAACATCGCGGCAGCGCTCTCGTATTTCGTTGTACCTGCCGCTGTGTTCCTGTTGCTTGAACCTTTCAAGCGCAACCGGTTCGTGCGCTTTCACTCCTTCCAGTGCCTGATCACCGTGGGAGTGCTGATCTTTGTCCACTTTGCGCTCCTCTTGCTGGCGAGGGCCCTGCCTCTGATCGCACTGCCTCTCATCGGGCTGGTGATGCTGGCCGAATTCACCGTGTGGCTGCTGTTGCTGGTGAAGACCTATCAGGGTGAGATCTTCAAGCTGCCGTTCGTTGGCAATCTGGCGGAACAGTTAGCGGGCAGGGCATAGCGATTTGGACACTACGAGGGTTGAATGCGCGTTCCTTCCCGTGAATCCGCGGTTGAACGTCCTTGTTCTTATGATCAAGATGGTACGCAAGCCAGTCAACCGCAACGGCGGCGCTTGACATCACCCTCACAAGCATGTCATTTCTATTTACTTTTCACTCATTGCATTTCGCATTCATTGTTCTGTAACAAAGCAGCCTGAAGGGAGTCGTGTCTCAGTCCGTGCGGATCAAGGTCTTCTATCACGATCGTTGTTTCGATGGCGCCTGTTCGGCGGCGGTGTTCAGCCGTTTCTATCGTGAGCGCATTCGCGAACACGCCGAATTCGAGTATGCCGGACTGCTGCATCGCGCCGGCGCGCTGTTTAGCGAAGCCGAGTTCACCGGCGACGAGAACGCCATCGTCGACTTCAAGTACTCGCCATCGCCGCTGATCACATGGTGGTTCGACCATCATCAAAGCGCGTTCCTCACTACTGAGGACGCCGAGCACTACGAGCGCACCCTGAGCAACACCAAGTTCTACGATCCCGATTACCGCTCCTGCACCAAATTCATCGCCGACGTGACGGAGAACCGCTTCGGCTTCCAGAAAGGGCCGCTGGCCGAGGTCATCGAGTGGGCCGACATTATCGACGGCGCACTCTATTCCGACCCCGAAACCGCGGTGGCTATCGGCCAGCCTGCCATGAAGCTGACGATGGTGATCGAATCCAACCAGGATTCCGAGCTGATGCCGAAGCTGATCCCGATGCTCGCCTACCGGCCGCTGGGCGACATCGTGCTGGAGCCGATGGTGGCTGACCGCTTGCCCGCGCTGATGGAGCGGCACAAGCGCTCAATCGAGATCCTGCGCGAGCGCTCGTCATGCAAGGACGGAACGATCTTCTTCGACATCACCGATCATGAACTCGAAGGCTACAACAAGTTCATCCCGTACTACTTGCATCCCGGCTGCACCTACAGTGTGGGACTCAGCAAGAGCAGCTTCCGCACCAAGGTCTCTGTGGGCTCGAACCCCTGGGCGCCGCTGGAGCCGATCGAGAACCTGGCGAAGATCTGCGAGCGCTACGGCGGCGGAGGCCACGCGCGCGTGGGCGCGATCTCGTTTCCGCCGGGCAAATTCGACGAGGCCCGTCAGGCAGCGCACGAGATCGTGGAAGAGCTCCGGGCGAGTTATCGCAAGCAGGCAGGATAGGGAACAGCCCAAAGCAAAAGCCCGCGCTAGCGGGCTTAGCGGATCGAACTGCTTGCGAACTTAGCGGCTGGTGTTGGCGTTGGTATTGGCTTTGGCTGACTCTTCCTGAGCCGCCAGGCGAGCGTTGTTGCGTGCGGCAATGATCTTCTTGGCATTGTCCGCCAGCTGCTTGGCCTGGGGAAGAAGGTCCAACGCCTTCGTCACTTCGGGATCGCTCTCTGCGCGCACCTTCATTCCCGCTTCCTGGCCGAATTCGTTAATGAACAACTCGGCCTTGATGCTGGAGCGCAGCCAGTCAATGTTCTGGGCCAGTTCGGCCTCGGTGAAGGGAATCTTCTGCTCATCGAGGAACTTGCGGAATTCCTGCATCACCGCCTCATCCACTTCAAACTGCTTGTTCACCTGATGGTTGATCACGTAATGCTTGGCAAAGTTGAAGAAGGCATACTTCTGCAGTAACTCATCCTGAAAGTCGTTGGTCTTGATGGGCGGAATGATGACGTCGGGATTGATGCCGCCGCCGCCGTACACCGTGCGGCCGCTATCGGTCATCTTCACTTCGCGGTCCGGCTGCGCCGGCTCCTGGCCATTGGCGTCGCGAGTGTTGAAGTAATAGTCGTAGAGCGAGATGCCGTTGTAATCGCGCTGGATCAGTCGTCCGCTGGGCGTGTAGTACTTGGCGGTAGTCAGTGCCAGGCCGGTGTTCTCCGACAGCGGATACACCGTTTGCACCAGTCCTTTGCCGAAGGTCGTCTCGCCGACGATCAGGCCGCGGTCGTGGTCTTGAATGGCGCCCGCAACGATCTCCGCCGCTGAAGCCGTCCCACGATTCACCAGCACTACCAGCGGATAATCCTTGCCGCCGTTGCCATGGGTTGCGCGGTAGACCTTCTCGGAGGAGGCACGGCCATGGTGCGACACGATGACCTGTCCCTTCTTCAGGAACTTGTCGGCCACCCCAACGCCCTCGCTCAGCAGGCCGCCGGGGTTCTGGCGCAGGTCGAGAATCAATCCCTGAAGATTGGGTCCGAATTCATCCAGCGCTTCCGCGACTTCGTGGTCGGTCGTCTCCTGGAAGCCCGAGACGTGCATGTAGCCGATGCCCGGCCGGATCATGAAGTGGACGTCCACGCTGTAGCGGGGAATCTCGTCACGCACCACGGTAAAGTCCAGCGGCTTGTCGGAACCTTCGCGCAGCACCGTAATCTTGACCGGCGTGTTCTTGGGGCCCTTGAGCAGGTCAGCCACATCGCTGACGCTCATGTTGTCGGTCGGCTTGCCATCGACCGCGATGATGATGTCGCCCGGGCGGATGCCGGCGCGATAGGCGGGCGCTCCGGTGAAGGGAGCGATGACGATGACCTTATTATTACGGGGGCCAACCTGCATTCCCACGCCGTAATACTTGCCACGCTGCTCTTCGCGCAGGGCGGCATAGGCTTTGGGATCGAAGAAGTTGGAGTGCGGATCGAGCACTCGCAACATGCCGGGAATGGCGCCGTTATAGATGGCCTTGTCAGGATTGACCGGCTCGGCGTAATTCTGCTGCACCACCTCGTAAACCTGGGTGAAATCTTTAACGCTGTCGCGTATGTCGCCGTCGCTGGGCATGGCGGTTGAGGTCAGATGCTGGCCAAACAGCATGCCTGCACAACCGCAGGCGAGAACGATGACGAGCACTAGGATGGTGGAGCGGCGGGAACTACTTGCCATTATCTTTATCCTTCAATGGGCAGGAACTGCATCTTCAAGCGTAGCGCAAAACCAGGCCAAAGTTGCATAAAAGTATAGCACTCGCAGTGCAGCTGATGTCGGCTGCATTCTTACGCTTTGGATGCCTCGCCAGTCTGCGGGGTGCGAAAAATCCAGGCGACCCTCCCCAAACGTAAGACGTTGCAGGGAGGTTGACGTAAGCGCAGGGGCTGGGCGGCGGAGCGCGGCCAGTTGCCGGTGATCAGTTGTCGTTATCAGCCAACTTGAAACTCGAAACTTGAAACTCCGTGTTCTCCGTGCCTCCGTGGTGAAGCATTCCCCTCGCGTTGCTGCTCGCGCCTCATCCCGATTATGATTGACCCTATGAATCTCGGCATGCCAGAGATGATCTTCATCTTCTTGTTGGCCCTGGTGATCTTTGGGCCCAAGAAGCTTCCCGAACTGGGACGGCAACTGGGCAAGGCCCTCGCCGAGTTCAAGAAGGCCAGCAACGAGTTCAAGAGCCAGCTTGAAGTCGAGATGATGAACATCGAGCTCGAAGAGCGGGCCAAGAAGCAGGAAGCCGAGAACGCATCTACCGAAGCACAGAAGATTCTTCCTACCGAGAAGCCTTTCGACACCGTGATCGTTCCGGCTCCCGGGGCGGTCAGCCGCGAATTTGCAGAGCCGCAGCCCGAGACCGCTGCCTCCGAGCCTGCGCTGCCTTCGGCAGAGACCCCCGCCAACGGCACCGCGCGCGCCGTCCACGATGCCTAATCCCGTCATAGAAAAAGCCCAGGAACGCGCCTCGGAGGAAATGACGGGCATGAGCTTCCTCGAACACCTCGAGGAGCTGCGCCGCCGCATTATTCACAGCTTTCTCTTTATCGTCGCCGGCTTTTGCGTTTGCTGGTGGTATCACGAACAGATCTTCGCGCTGATGCAGAAGCCTATTGTGCAGGCTCTGGCCGCGCATGGGCTGGACCAGAAGCTCGTCTACCTCAATCCTACCGACGCCTTCAACATGTACCTGAAGGTGGCGTTTCTGGCGGGAATCTTCGTGGCCTCGCCGTTCATCCTGTACCAGGTGTGGGCGTTCATCTCGCCCGGACTCTATCGCCATGAGCGCCGCTACGTGCTGCCCTTCATGTTCAGCACCGTGGGACTGTTTCTCGCGGGCGGTTTCTTCGGCTACCGGATGGTGTTTCCCGCCGCGCTCGACTTCCTCATTGGCTGGAGCTCGCAGTTCAAGCCGATGGTGACCATCAGCGAATACACCGACCTGTTCCTCACCATCATCGCGGGGTTGGGCATCGTCTTCGAGATGCCGATCCTGGTCTTCTTCCTCGCGCTGATGGGACTAATCACCGCCGGCTGGATGTGGCGCAACCTGCGCTACTCAATTCTGGTGATCTTCATCATCGCCGCTATCATCACTCCTACCACCGACATCATGAACATGTGCATCTTTGCCGCACCCATGATTGTGCTCTACCTGGTAAGCATCGCGATTGCCTGGTTTGTGCATCCGGCACAGAGGAAGAAGCGGGCGGCAAAAAGCGCGGCGGAGTAGCGAGTTACAGCTTTCTGGGCCACCTGCGTGCGAAAACTCCTTGACACGCTTATGGATGTGGGACATAGTTCGGCAGCGTCCGATGGTCATATCCGTTCGGGCCGGAGGTTTCATGCGTCGCGTCGTTTTCGTTCTCGCCTTCTCCATCGCTGTCGCGATTGCCTCGTCGGCACAAACTCTCAGTACCGTCTACAGTTTTTGCTCTCAAGACCATTGCAATGACGGTGCTAATCCCTATTCGACTCTCGTCCAGGGCAGTGATGGGAACTTCTATGGGACAGCCAACGAAGGTGGGACCTACGGTGACGGCACTGTCTTCAACATTACCCCTGAAGGCATGCTAACCACGCTGTACAGTTTTAGTGACGATAACGGCGACGGCATATGGCCTAAAGCAGGCCTGGTGCAAGGCACTGACGGTAACTTCTACGGGACGGCCCCAATTGGCGGGTTCTACAACGATGGCACGGTCTTCAAAATCACCCCCGAAGGCACACAGACCGTCCTGCACAACTTCAATGATTACTATGACCACGATGGCGCCTCCCGTAATGGTCTGATCCAAGCTACGGACGGGAACTTCTACGGGACAACCTACTCTGGCGGGGCCAACATCAACGGTGGCACAGTCTTCAAAATCACCCCCGAAGGCTCACTAACCACGCTGTACAGCTTTTGCTCTCAACCACCGTCCTGCACTGACGGCAATGGGCCCAACGAGCCGGTGCAAGCGACCGACGGGAATTTCTACGGGACAACCATCGGCGGCGGGGCCAACGGCGACGGCACGGTTTTCAAAATGACTCCCCAAGGCGTGCTGACTACCCTGTACAGCTTTAACAACACGGACGGTGCTTCGCCTAATGCCGGGCTGGTGCAAGGTACGGACGGGAATTTCTACGGAACAACCATCGGCGGCGGGGCCAACGGCGACGGCACGGTTTTCAAAATGACTCCCCAGGGAACGTTGACCACTCTCCACAGCTTCGATTACGTTGACGGTTTGTTCCCTTATGCCGAACTGGTGCAGGCCACGAATGGCGACTTCTACGGGACCACGAGTGAAGGTGGGGGTAATGACACCTGTTTTCAAGGCTGCGGCACGATCTTCAAAATCACGTCGACAGGCGTGTTCACCACCCTGCACGTCTTCGATTCCACGGACGGGGCCAGTCCTTATGGCGGGCTGTTGCAAGCCTCCGACGGGAGCTTCTACGGGACAACTGCAGGTGGCGGGGCCTACCTCGCTGGCACGGTCTTCCGCCTACCACTTGTAACCCTGTCCGTGACCAAGGACGGCAGCGGCACCATCACCAGCGGCGATGGGCACATTTACTGCGGCAGCGTGTGCTCGTATGCGTATGTAGACGGAACCCAGGTCGGGCTAACAGCCATCCCTGCCCCCGGATACACGTTCGATGGTTTCACCGGCTGCGACAACGTCAATGGCGACTTCTGCCTGATGACGATGGATAGTGCGAAGAACGTCACTGCCACCTTTACCACCTCCAACGTCGGCCTGACTTCGCTGGTTCTGAATCCAACAGCGGTGAAGGGCGGCAACATCTCCATTGCGACCATCAGCCTCAACGCTCCTGCGCCGCCAGGAGGACTGGGTGTGGGCGTGGCTACGAATAGTCCGCTGGCTGTACATCCACCGTCGATGGTGGTGGTTCCCGAGGGCAGGACTTTCTATAGCTTCGCCGTGCGAACCACGCCGGTCAGAATGACGACCATGGCCAACATCATAGCTTCGGCCGGAGCGTCGCAGGTGAACGCAACGCTGACGGTGACGACGGGCTACGGCTCGTCGCAAGCGCCCTCGTCTGGGCCTCCGCGCTAGGCCCACCCGGCGCGTAGAAAGCAAGCGAGCGGAGAAGGCGGCGCATTGGCGAGCTACCGCTCCTGAGCCACTGGCTGCGAAAACTCCTTGACATGCTTATGGATGTGGGCCATAGTTCGGCAGCGTCCGATGGTCATATCCGTTCGGGCCGGAGGTTTCATGCGTCGTGCCGTTCTCGCCTTCTGCGTCGCTGTCGCGATTGCCTCGTCTGCACAAACCCTCACCACTCTTTACAGCTTTTGCTCTCAGGACAACTACAACTGCGCTGACGGCGCCTTTCCTTCTGGGCTGGTGCAAGCTACAGACGGGAACTTTTACGGGACAACCTTTGGCGGCGGGACTAAGTGCGGCTATCCCGGCTGTGGCACCGTCTTCAAAATGACCTCCGAGGGTATGCTGACCACACTCGCCAGCTTCAACGGCGATGACGGCTGGGGTCCTGCGGCCACAGTCGTGGAAGCGACCGACGGCAATTTCTATGGAACAACGCGTCTATGGTGGTTCACAGGGTGATGGCACAATTTTCAAAGTCACCCCCGAGGGAACCCTGACAACGCTACACAGCTTCGTCTTGAGTGATGGCTACCAGCCGTATGCGGGACTCTTACAATCCACGGATGGGGACCTCTACGGGACCACGGTGTCCGGCCCCCCTGACGGTACGGTCTTCAAAATCACGCTCGACGGAATGCTGACTACCCTGCACGGGTTCAACAATCAGGATGGTAATATGCCTTACGCCGGGCTGGTGCAAGCCACCGATGGCAACTTCTACGGAACAACTCGAGCTGGAGGGACTAGCGGCGACGGCACAGTTTTTAGGATTACTCCTCAGGGGACGTTTGCCTCTCTCCATAGCTTCATCAGTTCGGATGGCGAATACCCTTACGCAGATTTGGTGCAAGCGACCGATGGAAACTTTTATGGTGTCACATACTCTGGGGGAGCGTATTATGGGCGTCGTATTCAGAATGACGCCTGAAGGTACCCTGACCGTTTATAGTTTCTGTAGCCATCAATTTAACTGTACCGATGGTTGGTATGCTAAGCAACCTGATACAGGGCAAAGATGGAAACCTGTATGGGACAACTGGCTTCGGCGGGAACACGCAACTTTGTGGCGCGGGCTGTGGGACGGTTTTCCAGATTACTCTTCAAGGCAAGTTCACAACGCTATACAGCTTTAGCGGACCTGACGGTACCGACCCGTCGAGCTTGATTGAAGTTAAGGCCGGAGAATTCTATGGAACCACCAATAACGGAGGCACCAACGACGACGGCACCATTTTCCGCTTGGTCGCTTATGCTCCCCTTTCCGTGAACAAATCTGGCATGGGCACCGTCATCAGCGGCGATGGCCATATCTATTGCGGCGCAGATTGCTCAAACACATATAACGGAGGGGCGCAAGTTGGGCTCACCGCCATTCCCGCTCCCGGCTACACGTTCAGCGCTTGGACTGGCTGTGACAACGGCAACGGCGACTTCTGCCTGATGACGATGGATAGTGCGAAGGACGTCACCGCAACCTTCACCACCTCCAACGTCGGCCTGACTTCGCTGGTTCTAAACCCATCGTCGGTGAAGGGCGGCAACATCTCCATCGCGACGATCATGCTCAACGCCCCCGCGCCGCCAGGAGGACTGGGAGTTGGCATGGCTACGAATAGCCCAATGGCTGTGCATCCGCCATCTATGGTGGTGATCCCCGAGGGCAGGACTTTCTATAGCTTCGCCGTGCGAACGACGCCGGTCAGAACGACGACCATGGCCAACATCATAGCTTCGGCCGGAGCCTCGCAGGTGAACGCAACGCTGACGGTAACGACGGGCTACGGCTCGTCGCAGGCGCCCCCATCGGGGCCTCAGCGCTAGAGAGCGCCGAAAGCAGCGGCGAATCGCACGGGGGGCTCAGCAGAAACTTCTTGACGCAGCCGACTGGCAAGCGAAATAGTAGGTGCCATTCCGAGCGTAGTATTCGGGCGAGCCGGGGGTTTGATGCGCAGTATTGTTCTGATTCTTGCTGTCATAGTTGCCACTCCACTTGCATCGCTGGCTCAGACGTTTACCACCCTTTATTCCTTTTGCTCCAAGTCCAACTGTTCTGACGGCTCCACGCCGTTCGCTGGAGTGGTACAAGGCACCGACGGAAACTTCTATGGGACGACCTCGGGTGGCGGAACGCATCTCAACGGTACGGTCTTCAAGATCACTCCTGAAGGAGCGCTGACCGTCCTGCACAGCTTCGACGGAACAGACGGCAACCAGCCTTTTGCCGGGCTGGTGCAAGGCAGTGACGGGAATTTCTATGGGACGACACCGTCAGGCGGTGCCAACTACGCCGGCACCGTATTCCAAATCACTCCTGAGGGAGCGCTGACCGTCCTGCACAGCTTCGACGGAATGGATGGCGATGAGCCGACGGCCGCGCTGGTGCAGGGCGCCGACGGGAATTTCTACGGGACAACCATGACAGGCGGAGCCAACAATGACGGCACGGTTTTCAAGATCACGCCGGAGGGAGCGCTGACCGTCCTATACAGCTTCAGCGGAACCGACGGCAATCAGCCCACCGCGACCCTGGTACAAGGTAGCGACGAAAACTTTTATGGAACGACCCTTGAGGGCGGCACCAGCGACAACTGTTTTGTGGGCGGTTGTGGCACGGTCTTCAAAATCACACCGGAAGGAGTGCTGACCGTCCTGCACAGCTTCGATTCCACGGACGGCTCCAGCCCTTTCGCGGGGCTGGTGCAAGGTATTGATGGGAATTTCTATGGTACGACCTCTGCAGGCGGAGCAAATCTGGGTGGCACGGTTTTCAAGATAAGCTCCCAGGGCGCCATCACGACCCTGTACAGCTTCAGTGGTGAAGACGGCGACTCGCCCAACGCGGCGTTGGTGCAAGCTACGGATGGGAACTTCTACGGTACAACTACCTATGGTGGGGTCCACGGGGCCGGAACATTATTTGAAAGCACACCTCAAGGCGCCGTGACCACTCTTTATAGCTTCTGTAGTCAAAATGTCTGCTCGGACGGAGCCAACCCTTTCGCAGGGTTGGTGCAAGCTACGGACGGAACGTTCTTTGGGACAACAATCGGTGGTGGCAATGACCTTTACGGGGGCACGGTTTTCCGCTTGGACGCGGGCCGGTTTGCCTCGCTGTCGGTGGCCAAAGAGGGCAGCGGGACCGTGATCAGCGGAGATGGGCACATCTACTGCGGCGGTGTCTGCGAGTATCCGTATCCGAAAGGAACACAAGTCGGACTGGCCGCCATTCCGAGTGCCGGCTCTACCTTCAGCAGTTGGACCGGTTGCGACAACGTCAACGGCGATTTCTGCCTGATGACGATGTCCGAGTGCGAAGAATGTCACCGCAACCTTCACCGTCTCCAACGTCGGACTGACATCGCTGCAACTCAATCCCTCTTCCGTGAAAGGCGGCAACATCTCAATAGCGACGATCAGCCTCAATGCTCCCGCGCCAGATGGAGGCCTGGGCGTTGCCGTCACCACCGATCAGCCGCTGGTGGTGCATCCGCCATCGTTCGTCATCGTTCCCGGCGGACGCACTTCGTACAGCTTCGCCGTGCGCACCACGCCAGTCGAGATCGACGACTCGTGGCGAACGTCACGGCTACAGCCAATGCTTCGCAAGTCAGCGCCACGCTTACCGTGACCCCGACGTATGAACGACTTGCACTAGGAACCGGCCCGCCAAAGCGGGGGTGAGAACCACCTGAAGGCGAGTCAGTGTGCCAAGTACCGGTCCGGCATCTCCGGATATACCCATTTAGTGCCACCCCCGCCCCGAAGGATTCTCCTTTAGAATGTCTTGACACCCACTGAAAGGTGGGGAATAGTCCTACAAACAGCAGTTGTAGTGTCCACCTTGGTTTTGCCCGGAGGTCCCATGCGCCGTACGTGTGTGCTGCTTGTGTTCTTGGCCGGCTTTTCACTTGCCGCGTCTTCCCAAGTTCTAACCACATTGGCCGACTTCAACGGTTCCAACGGAAGTTCTCCTTCTGCGGCTCTCGTGCTGGGCAGCGACGGAAATTTCTACGGGACAACGGCTAGCGGCGGTGATTTTAATGTGGGGACGGTGTTCAAGGTCACCCCTGCGGGCGTCCTGACCACCTTGCACAGCTTTAACGGGGCGGATGGTGACCAGCCTCTTGCGCCCCTGGTCCAAGCGACCGATGGCAACTTCTATGGCACCACTGCGTCCGGCGGTGGCAGCGACTTCGGAACTGTCTTCAAGATTACCTCTAACGGCACCTTCACTAGCCTCTATAGCTTCACCGCGGCTGATGGCCAGACGCCATACGGAGGTCTGGTACAAGACTCCAGCGGAGATCTATTTGGCACAACCAGTACCGACCCTCTGAATCACAACGGCACGGTTTTCAAGATCACGACAGGCGGCGTTTTGACCACGCTGCATGTGTTCAACGGACAGGACGGATCGTTGCCTCACGCCGGTTTGGCCCTTGCCGCCGATGGTAGCTTCTATGGCACGACGGAGATGGGAGGCGCGAACAACTATGGCACGGTCTTCAAAGTCACATCCGACGGCACTCTGACGACGCTCTACAGCTTCAACAACGCGGATGGCGCGTACCCGCTGGCCAGATTGCTGCTTGCCAACGACGGCAACTTCTATGGCACCACCTCTAAGGGTGGCCCGGGCCACGTGGGTAACATCTTCCGAATAACGGCTGCGGGATCACTGACCGTTCTCCACAACTTCGCGGTTGACGGTGATGGCTGGACTCCCAATGGGCTGGTGCAGGCCACGGACGGCTTGCTGTATGGGACGACCTCCGCCTCCGGTGACGACCAAAGCTGCGGCGGATTCTGCGGGACCATCTTCCAACTCACCTTGAACGGCACGCTGACTACCGAGTACCGCTTCGGCGGTAAAGACGACGGCTACTCTCCTCAGGCCGGCTTGACGGTGGCCAATGACGAAAGCTTCTACGGTACCGCCTTGGGCGGTGCGGACAAAGATGGCACCGTCTTTCGTATCGTTGTCCACGCCAATCTCTCGGTCGCCAAGTCCGGTATGGGAACCATCATTAGCGGCGATGGATATATCAATTGCGGCAATTTCTGCTCCCATACCTATCCAGGAGGCGCCCAGGTCGGCCTGACGGCGAATCCTGCTGCCGGATACACGTTCAGCAGTTGGGACGGATGCGACAACCCCAACGGCAATTTCTGCTCGCTAACCATGTCCGGAGGGAAGGACGTCATCGCAACCTTTGACGTCGCCGACACTACCCTGAAATCGCTGTCCTTCAAGTCGCCTTCCGTGAAGGGCGGCAGCATCGCCATCGCGACACTGATGCTTAATTCGCCGGCGCCGCCCGGAGGATTGGGTGTCGCCATGAGCAGCGACCAGCCGCTGATCGTGCATCCGCCTTCAAGGATTGTGATTCCGGGCGGGGTCAGCTCTTACAGCTTCGCGGTGAGAACGTCGCCGGTCAGAATGATGACGGTGGCGAATGTTATGGCCTCCACCGGATCGTCGCAGGTCAGCGCGATGTTGACGGTAACGACCGGTTATAACTCATCGCAGCAGAAGGTGGGCTCGCACGGCATTTCCAGTCGATAGACAGTACCTCGGCGAGCTTTGGCCGGCTTGTGTAGTGTCGGCATCGACGAAACTGGCTCCAGCAAAGGGCGCTCGCTAAGGCGGGCGCCTTTGCCGTTATCCAGGCCGCTTCAGGAATACCGCAGCCTCCGCTTAGCTGCTTAGCTCACCATGGTGTGTGACCTAGCTTACTGACATATCCGATAGTCACTGGCCAAACTGGGCATGGTACACGTCGACAGCTCTATCTTCCTGCGTGTCCCAACTTGCAATCTACGTTCCATTGCGCCAGTGACACTATGTTTCGTACTGTTGTGTTGCTCTTAAGTTGCGCCGCTCTTTCAACGGTCTCGACCGCCCAGGCGTTCAAAACCCTGGTGAACTTCGATGGGACCCGTGGCAGCGTTCCTTATGACACTTTGGTCCAGGACGCCAGCGGAAATCTCTACGGCACAGCTTATAGCGGTGGATCCTATAACCGGGGGACGGTCTTCAAGGTTACCTCGCAGGGAACACTGACCGCCTTGCACAGTTTCAAAGGGCAGCCTTCCGATGGCTCCTATCCTTACGGCAGGCTGCTGCTAGCCACCGATGGCAACTTTTACGGAACCACGTCGAAGGGAGGCACAAGCGATCAGGGGACCGTTTTCAAGGTGACTCCTGCTGGAGCCCTGTCGATCATTCACAGTTTTTGTGCGGAAAGCGGTTGTGCCGATGGCTCACATCCAGTTGCAGGCCTGGTGCTGGGCAGCGATGGCAATTTCTACGGGACAACCCTCTATGGGGGCACCGCCTTCTGTGGTTTCGGGTGCGGTACCGTCTTCAAGATCAACATCTATGGCATTCTTACGACGTTGTACAGGTTCTGTAGCTCGCAAGCCTGTACCGACGGTGTGTTTCCGCGCGCCAGGCTGGCCCTCGGCTCTGACGGAAATTTCTACGGCACAACCTACGCCGGTGGGGCTTACGACCAGGGAACCGTCTTCAAAATAACCCCGGAAGGTACCGTGACCATCCTGCACAATTTCAGCGGCAAGCCCACTGACGGCGCTTCTCCCTATGGCGCCGTGCTGCAGGGAGATGACGGAAACTACTACGGAACAACCTCAGCGGGGGGCCTCAAGGACAGTGGCACCGTCTTCCGAATGACGCCCAAAGGAAGTGTGACCATTCTGCATAGTTTTTGCACCCAGGCCGGGTGCGCTGACGGTGCGGTGCCCAAGGGCGCCCTCTTCCGAGCCAGTGATGGAAACTTCTATGGCACAACGTCGGGGAGTGGCAACGGTTTCGGTACGGCGTTTGTGATAACGCCGGGTGGCTCGCTGAGTACCCTCCATGCCTTTCAGGGTTATCCCATTGATGGTGCATCGCCTGTCAGCGGGCTGCTGCAGGCGGTGGACCGGCGTCTCTACGGCACCACGCAGGGCGGTGCATCGAACAACAATGCGTGTGGTTGTGGAACAGTGTTCAGCTTGCCGCCCCCCATCGTTGCCCTCTCCGTCACCAAAGACGGCAGCGGTACGGTTATCAGCGGCGACAGCAATATCTACTGCGGGAACGCTTGCTCCTATTCTTATTTCGATGGAACCGAGATGGGCCTGACGGCGATTCCCAGCCCTGGGTACACCTTCAGCGGCTGGAGTGGTTGCAACAACGTGGCAGGCAGTTTTTGTACGGTAGCAATGGTGGGAGCAACGAATGTCACCGCAAGCTTCGACGCGGTCAACGTGTTACTCACTTCGATCGTCCTCAACCCGTCTTCGGTTAGGGGCGGCAATATCACCATAGCGACCGTCACCCTTAAAGAACCTGCGCCGCCCGGAGGCGTGGGCGTCAACATCACGACCAACCGGCCACTGGTCGTGCATCCGCCATCGCGGGTTGTGGTCCCGGGCGGGTACAGCTCGTTCAGTTTCGCGGTGAGGACCACGCCGGTCAGAACGACGACCATGGTGAACGTCATGGCAGTGGCCGGTTCCTCGCAGGTCAACGCGACCTTGACAGTAACGTCGGGATACGGCCCTCCGTTGCAGAGCATCCGCTAGGCAACAGACATGGCCTCTCGTCTTCGCGCGAACCAATTCATTTCCTTCATCGTATAAGGCTGTGTATCCACCTGGCCGCGGAAAGTACGTGGCACAACGGGCTTCGCTTTTATGGTGTTGCGCGACCTTATTCGGGATGTCTTTCAGACGCTGTGGGCGCACAAGCTGCGCACCGCCTTGACCATGTTTGGCATCGCCTGGGGAGTCATCTCCATCGTGCTGATGGTCGCCGCCGGCGAAGGCCTGCGGGAAGGGCAGGCGAAGGTCGCGCAAAATTTTGGCCGAGACGTGATGATCGTCTTTGCCGGCCGCACCAGTCTTCAGGCCGGAGGTACCCGTGCCGGACGGCGCATCGAATTTCTGGACACCGATCTCGATCAACTGGCAAAGCAGTCGCCCGATTGCCAATGGATCCTGCCCGAACTTGGCCAGAGCAGTGTGCGCATTCACTCCAACTACAACGCCAGCGCACAAATGGTTACCGGATCCTGGCCTCCGTTTGCCGAAGATCCGCTCCATCGAGGTTGGTGAAGGGCGCTTCTATAACTGGGACGACCTGGCACAGGAACGCCGTGTCGCATTCCTGGGGACCGAAGTTCGCAAGCAGTTATTTGCCGGCCGCAACGCCATCGGTGAAAACGTCTACCTCGATGACATTCCTTACAAGGTCATCGGAGTCATGAAGGCCAAAGACCAGGACTCCAGCTACGACGGCTTTGACGTCAACAAGATATTCATTCCCTACAGCGCCATTCACAACGACTTTCCCAATAAGCCTCCGGCCAAGCCGCACGGCCTCGATCGCCTGTTGGTGACGCCCAAGTCGGTCGGGCAACACACCGCGTGCAAGAACGAGGTCATAGGTGCGCTGGCGCAGATCTACAACTTCGATCGCCACGACAAAGAAGCCGCCAATGTCTGGGACACCATTGAAGAAGCGCAGGCCTTCGAGGCTATGACCAACGGCATGAAAGCGTTCCTGGGAGCGGTCGGTCTGACCACGTTGTTCCTCGGGGGGCTGGGCGTGATGAACGTGATGCTGGTGGCGGTGCGCGAGCGTACGCGCGAAATCGGCGTGCGCAAGGCGGTGGGTGCGAAGTCGCGCAGCATCATGATGCAGTTTTTTGTCGAAACCATCATCGTCGTCCTGTTCAGCGGCGGACTGGGAATGGCCATCTCCTTTGGATTCTGCGCCCTGTTCAACCTGATGCCCATGCCGCAGTACTTTGCCGGGCTGCAGCCGACGTGGCAATCGGCGGGGCTGTCCATCGGGTTGCTGGGAACGGTGGCGATCCTGGCCGCCATGTATCCGGCGCGCCAGGCGGCGCGCATCGATCCCATCGAAGCCCTGCGCTACGAGGCGGGAGGGTAGTCATGCGCGCCCTCGCCATCAGCGCTGAAATCCTTCAAGAAGCCTGGATCGCGTTGCGCCGCGGCCGCACCCGCAGCCTTCTCACCATGCTCGGCATCGTGTGGGGCATTGTTGCGGTCACCTTGCTGATCGCCTACGGCAGCGGCTTTCGCCATGTGCTGGTGCATGCCTTTCAACGCTTTCGGCAAGAGCGCGGTCATCTGCTGGCCGCAGCAAACCAGCGAGCAGCCCGGAGGGCCAGCGCGCCGGCAAGAAGGTAAGGTTCGAGCTCGCCGACCTGGAAGCGGTGAGAGCTGCGGCCCCGCTGGTAAAGCACGCCTGCCTCGAGACCGTGAAAACCCTGCCGATCGCTTATGGCGACCGGATGGCCAACACGGTCATCCGTGGCGTATGCCCGGAGTACGGCGAGATGCGCAACGAAGTGCCGGCGCAGGGACGCTGGATCAGCGCCACCGACGAGGTCGAGCGGCATCGCGTGGCCTTTCTCGGCGGCCGCGTCAAGCAGCAACTGTTCAGCGGACGCAACGCCATCGGCGAAACCGTGCAGATCGGCGGCATACGCTTCACCGTGATCGGCGTCATGGATCGCAAGCTGCAGATGTCGAATTACTTCACCAGCGACGACCGCTCGGTGTTCATCCCCTTCTCGGCGGCGGGTGATGTCTGGAATACGCGCTATCCACAGGTGATGGTTTTCGAGCCGGTGGCGCCGCAGTTCGAGAAGAAAGCCGAAGCCCAGGTGCTGGCCGCCATCGCCACACGACAGCAGTTCTCGCCGACCGACAAGAAGGCCATCCAGATGTTCGGACGCGAAGAATTTCGTCCCGTGATCGACGGCCTTACCATCGGCCTGCAGGTGCTTCTGCTCTTCATCGGCATGCTGACGCTGGGCATTGGCGGCGTGGGGGTGATGAACATAATGCTGGTGTCGGTGGACGAACGCATTCGCGAAATCGGCCTGCGTCGCGCACTGGGAGCGCGCAAGTGGCATATCCGCCTGCAATTCCTCGCCGAAACCATGATGCTCATGCTGCTTGGCGGCGTCATCGGGATTGGCTTGTCGTATCTGCTATCGGCGGTGTTGCCCACCCTGCCGCTGTTGGGTCCGCTGTTCAAAGACACTTCCGGCGTCGGCGATATTCACCTGCGCATCTCCGCGATGGCGGTCTTGGGCTCGACGTTAGTCCTGCTGTTGGTAGGCGTCATCAGCGGAATGGTCCCCGCCCTGCGTGCCTCGCGCCTCGATCCCGTAGATGCGCTGCAGGTACGAATAAACACGGCTATCAGGCGTCAGGCGTTACTCACGAAATCATGTACCCTGATCACCGGGGTTCCGATGAAAACACAACTCCTCCGCCTGCTTTTTCTCGCCGCGATCTGTGTAAGTGCGACCATGCTCTGCGCCCAACTCCCGTCGCCCGCGCTGCTGGTACTCAACAAGGACGACAACACGCTGGCCATCATCGACCCAGCCACGAACATCATTGTCGGCACCGCACCCACGGGAGACGCCCCGCACGAGGTCGCGGCATCCAGCGATGGACGCTTCGCTTACGTGACCAACTATGGGCCGTTTCAGCCCGACCAGCCCGGCAACAGCCTTTCCGTCATTGACCTGGCCACTCGCAAGGAAACGCGCGTCGACGTCAGCCCGCTGCTTCGTCCGCACGGGATTGAGTTCGCTGACGGCAAGGTCTACTTCACTGCCGAACTCAACAAAGCCATCGCGCGACTCCATCCCCAGAGCCGCAAAGTCGATTGGCTGCTCGGCACCGGGCAAAACCGCACCCACATGATCGTGTTGGCGAAAGGCTTGAACACGATCTTCACCGCGAACATCCAGTCCAACAGCATCAGCATGATCGAGCGCCGATCCGGCCCGGATGAGTGGACCGAGACTGTCATCCCCGTGGGCAAAGGCCCGGAAGGCTGCGACCTTTCTCCGGATAGCAAGGAGTTCTGGGCGGCGAACTCGGGCGACGGTACCGTGAGTGTCATCAATGTCGCCGAAAAGAAGGTCGTGCAGACATTCGACGCCGGCACCAAACGCTCCAACCGGTTGAAGTTCACGCCCGACGGCAAGCTCGTGTTGGTGTCTGATCTGGGCAAGGGCGACCTGGTGGTGATTAACGCCGCGTCGCGCAAGGTGGTCAAACGCTTGCACCTCGGCAAGTCGGCGGCCGGGATACTGGTCGTGCCTGACGGCTCGCGCGCATACGTCGCACTCAGCGCCGACGGCAAAGTCGCCATTGTCGATTTGAAGTCGCTGACCGTCACCGGCGACATCGCCACCGGCCGCGACCCCGACGGCATGGCATGGGTAGGGCGATAAACAGCAGTGGTCAGTGGCCAGTGATCAGTTGTTGGTTCTCACGGTTGTCATTCTGATTCGCGGCGGCAGAAGGGCCCGCACCGCCCCCGTTCATACCGTAGAATCGCAGTTTCATGGCGGAACCCATATCTCCAGGCAGGAAGCCCGAGCGCCTGTCGTCGCGACTTCTGCGCAACCTCAGCCCTTCGCATCAGCACAGTGCGTTCTCCGCCACCCTGCTGCTGATGACATCGGTCATGCTCGGCCGCGTCATCGGTTACCTGCGCGAGATGTATGTCGCCTGGGCCTTCGGCGCGGGACCACTCACCGACGCCTACGTTGGGGCCTTCACCCTGCCCGACTTCCTCTTCTACATCCTGGCCGGGGGCACCGCGTCGATTACGTTCATCGCCATTTACACCCGGCACATGGCGCAAAAGCGCGAGGCCGAAGCGCAGGAGGCCTTCAACTCCACCATCACCATCATGTCGGTGGTCATGGTTTTCGGCACCATCCTGCTCGAAATCTTTACCCCGCAGTTTGAGCGGCTGCTGTTTCCGGATTTCACCCCCGCGCAGTTGCAGCTTTGCGTGCATGTCACGCGCGTACTGCTGCCCGGGCAAATCTTTTTCTATGCCGGAGGCGTGGTCTCGGCGGTACTGCAATCGCGGCAAATGTTTCTCTATCCCGCGCTGGGTCCGGTCATCTATGGCTCTTCGATCATCCTTGGCGGATTGATCGGCGCGCGCCACTTTGGCATCGTCGCCCTGGCCTACGGCGCGTTGATCGGGTCCTTCGTCGGCCCCTTCCTTATCAATGCCATCGGCGCGTCCAAAGCCGGGCTGGGTTATCGCATCAACTTCAATTGGCGAAACCGGGAGTTTCGCGAGTGGGTGCGCCTCAGCATTCCGCTGATGCTCGGTGTATCGCTGGTCTCGGCCGATGACTGGATCCTGCGCTACTTCGCCTCCGGAGGCGCCGGCGATATCACCCGCCTGAACTACGCCAAGCGCCTGTTCGCGTTGCCCATCTCGATTCTCGGGCAAGCGGCGGGACAAGCCTCCATGCCGTTTTTTGCCAAGCTGTTTGGAGAAGGAAAGCGAGCTGATTTCGCCGACACGGTCAACAAGTCGGTATATCGCATTTCCGCCGCGTCGTTGCTGGCGACGGCCTTGATGATCCCGGCCGCGCTGCCATTAGTCGACCTGGCCTTCCGCCGCGGGCGCTTTACCTTCGCCGACTCGCTTTCCACCTCGAGCTACTTCGCGTGGTTCTCCCTGTCGCTCGCGCTGTGGTCGGCCCAGGCGCTGTATTCCCGCGGCTTCTACGCCGCCGGCAACACCCTCACTCCTATGGTCGCGAGCACGGTCATCACGGCGGCATCGCTCCCCATCTATCACTCAATGTTTCACAAGTTTGGAGTGGTCGGGCTGGTGATGGCCTCCGACATCGGCATCCTCATGCAGACCGTGACGCTTGCCCTCCTGCTGCACCGCGCTCAGTTGGTTCGCTTGCGAGGACTGCCATGGCTGGAACTGGGGAAGGCGTTCATCACTGCAGTGTTCGCTGGCGCTGCTCGCCTAGGGGCGTATCGCGCACCGTACACATCACCGGCAGCCGCCGCGCCGACCTGCTCGCCATCGCGCTGATCGGGCTCACCTGGCTGGCGGCGACACTCCTGGGCCTGTGGATCACTCGCTCCGACCTGCCACGCGAGTTGCGCCGCCGCCAGCGCCGCCGCCAGGCCCAATCTCACCGCGCCGGAGCCCATGGTCGACCGCACGACCACCGGCGGGGTGGAGCCGTGAAAGAAAGCTGCCAGTGGCCAAGTCTCGGTTGTCAGTACCCTAGTAACATCCCTCAGCGAGGCAAGGTTCCTTGCCGCGAGTCCAGCTCAAGGCTCGGGGCTCGGAGCTCGAAACTCAGCCCCTGCAACGGTCGCCGCAAACTGACAACTGACAACTGCCTTTGAAACAACTTGGCCCCCAGTTACGTATTAATGGTCAGGGATTTTCAAGCCCAAGGAGGTCGTATGTTCTGCGATCGATGTGGCACCGCGGTCGAGCCGGACCAGCGATTCTGCAACCAGTGTGGCAGGCAGTTTTCCGACGCGCTGGCCATGGCGCGCTCCTCGCCCAACCGCGTGCAGGAGCACGTTCGCCTGGTGGGCATCCTGTGGCTTGCCTTGTCTGCCTTCAACGCGCTTGCCGGCTTCGTTCTGTTAATCGTCGCCACCCAGCTGATCCCGCATATACAACTGTCGGGACAAGCCGGTCCCGAGTTTCCCGGCAATTTCCTTACTACGTTGCTGGGGGTAATTGGCGTTGCCGTGCTGGTCAAGGCGGTCGTGGGATTTGCCGCCGGCTACGGACTGCTGCAACGCGAGACCTGGGCGCGCGTGCTCACCATCGTGCTGTCCTTTCTGGCGCTGTTCAACTTTCCATTGGGAACGGCGCTTGGAATCTATAGCCTGTGGGTGCTGCTTCCCTCCGAGTCGGCGCGCGAATACATAGAAGCCGTCCGCGCCGCTGACATGGCGTAGGGGGGCAATAACGAGTTCGGGCACAGCATGACAACAGCACTGCACGGTCCACAATCGTGCATGTACGGCACGGCTCTGCCAGCGCCGTCGCCTAGGCCATCTCTTGTCCCTCGCATCAATACGGGGGCTTCCACTGGAAACTGACAACTGGAAACTGACAACTGACAACTGATCACCCTCTTCCCTTGACTCCCTCCCGCGCACCCGCTAGCTTCGCAACATGGCTGAGCCGCGTATCGTTACCTTCACCACCGACTTCGGACTCGATGACGCTTTTGTCGGCATCATGCATGGCGTGGTGCTGAACATTCATCCCGAAACCCGCATCGTCGACATCTGCCACTCGGTCGCCTCCTACGACATCGCCGACGGCGCGTGGACCATCGCGCAGGCCTATCGCTTTTTTCCCCCACGCACCGCGCATGTCATCGTCGTCGATCCCGGCGTCGGCAGCGAGCGCCGCCCCATCCTCGCCGAGACCGAGAACCATGTCTTCGTCGCCCCTGACAACGGCGTGCTTTCGATGATCGAGGCGCGCGAGCCCAAATTCACTGTGCGCCACATCACCGCCGACCGCTACTTCCTCCAGCCTGTAAGCCAAACCTTCCACGGTCGTGACATCTTCGCTGCTGTCGGAGGCTGGCTGAGCAAAGGCATCGACCCCGCCGACTTCGGTCCCGAGATCACCGACTACGTCCGCCTGCCGCTGCCTGCGGTCGAGCGCATTGGCGACAACAGCCTGCGCGGGACGGTGCTGAAAGTTGATAAGTTTGGAAACCTGATAACCAACATCGGCGAGCAGGATGCCCCGGAGCTCTTTGCGCCCACGACAACTCCGATCAGCATCCTGATCTCCGGCCAGACCATCACCCGCCTCTGCCAGTCCTACGCCGAGGGCGCCAACGGCGAATGCTTCGGCATCATCGGCAGCTCCGGCTATATGGAGATCGCGCTTCGCCAGGCGTCGGCGGCGCAGAGGCTCAGCGCCCATGTTGGCAGCCCGGTGGGTGTCATGTTTGGCCCACGCTGATCCGGGCCGCTATCATTTCCCTATAGCACATATATGAGGCCCCTTTTGAACTATCCGCTCATCACTGCGGTTGTCTCCCTGCTCGTCATGTGGGGGGCGGCCAAGTTTGGCTCTCGTCTCTCGTATCTCCGTCGTCATGGCGGTAAGGAGAGCGAGGAATTCAACCTTATTCTGGGCGCCACTCTCACCCTGCTTGGCCTGATCGTCGGCTTCGCTTTCTCCATGGCGGTCGGCCGATACGACCAGCGCAAGGGCTATGAGGAAGAAGAGGCCAACGCAATCGGCACCGAGTATGTTCGCGTCGATCTGCTCTCGCCTGCTGACGCCGACAAGCTTCATGTCATGCTGAAGCGCTACCTGGACCGCCGTATCGTGTTCTTCCAGACACGCGATCGCAACGAGCTGGAGCAAGTCCACCAGGAGGTCGTAGGCCTTCAGGACAAGATGTGGTCCACCGTGGTCTCGGCCGCCCAGGCCCAGCCCACGCCCATCACTGCTTTGGTCGTGGCCGGAATGAACGACGTGCTCAACCGCCAGGGCTACACTCAGGCCGCCTGGTGGAACCGCATTCCCGTGGCCGCCTGGGCGCTGATGGGGACCATTGCCATCTGCTGTAATTTCCTCATTGGCTTTGCCGTGCGCGAGACAGGCAGCAGACGGCCCTTGTTCGTGCTGCCACTGGTGTTGTCCATCGCATTTATGCTCTTGGCCGACCTCGACAGCCCGCGCGGCGGAATCATCCGCGTCAGGCCGCAGAACCTGATAAGCCTCGCGGATTCGCTAAGGTAAGCGCTCGCAGCCAGCCGTCCAACTCTTCCAGCGCCCTCTGGCAGACCATGGCGTGCCGCTGCTTCTTGTCGCGAATGCGGCGGCGCGTGGCTTCATCCAGAGGCAACAACAGGTCGAACGTGATGTTCGCCGGCTGAAAATTCTTGGCGTCGGCATGGCAGATGTAATTCACCAAGGCACCAAAGGCCGTCGCTCGCGGAGGCGGCATCGGTTCGGCATCAGTCGCCAACGCAGCCGCTGCCATCCCTGCCAGCAGTCCCGTGGCGATCGACTCAACATAGCCTTCGACGCCTGAAATCTGCCCCGCAAAGAGCACGTTAGGGTGCTGCTTCATCTGCAGCGTTTCGCGCAGCAGCGTCGGCCCGTTGATGTACGTGTTGCGATGGATCTGCCCGTAGCGGAGAAACTTCGCATTCTCCAGCCCGGGGATCATGCGCAGAATGCGCGCCTGCTCGCCGAACTTCAGATGGTTCTGGAAGCCGACCAGGTTGTAGGAATCGGCGCGCAGGTTCTCCTGGCGAAGCTGTACCACAGCGTAGGGCATGTGCCCGGTCTTGGGATCGCGCAGCCCCACCGGCTTCATTGGCCCAAAACGCAGCGTGTCACGCCCACGCCGCGCGATTTCCTCAATCGGCAGGCAGCCTTCAAAATAGTTCAGCTTCTCCCAATCCTTGGCGTCGACCGACTGCGCCTCCAGCAGCGCATCCAGAAAGCGGTCGTACTCCTCCTTCGTCATGGGGCAGTTGATGTAGTCGGCGCTGCCTTTGTCGTAGCGCGCGGCCATATACACGCGCGACATGTCGATGGAGTCGGCTTCAACGATTGGGCTGATCGAGTCGTAGAAGTAGAGCTGCGCGTTTCCAGAGAGACGAAGGATCTCGCGCGAGAGCGCGTCGGAGGTCAGCGGCCCGCTGGCAATGATGGTCACACCGTCGTTTTCGTCGATGCGCGTGACCTCCTCACGCACGACTCGAATCAGCGGCTCGCGCTCAATGGCTTGCGTCACCGCTTCAGCGAACTTGTCGCGATCTACCGCCAGCGCGTGCCCGGCAGGGACAGCAGTTTGCTGCGCAATCTCCATCAGCAGGGAAGCGGCGCGCCGCATCTCTTCCTTCAGCAGCCAGGGCGCGGTGTTTTCCGAGTCGGATTTCAGCGAGTTCGAGCAGACCAGCTCGGCGAAGTTTGCCGTCTGGTGCGCGGGCGTTGAGCGCACCGGCCGCATCTCGTACAACTCGACGCTGAGTCCGCGGCGCGCGCACTGCCACGCCGCTTCCGATCCGGCGAGTCCGGCCCCGATAATGCGAATGGGTTTGAGCATGAGGAGCGATTACTAAGAGTTTATAGGGACTCGTCGGCAGCCGAGAGTCTCATTTCCTGAGGCGCTGGGGAAGAGGCTCGCGTGACGAAACCGCGCGGCGTGGGTGCTGTGTATCAGGGCACGACTTCGAGTCGTGCCGTACATGTCGCAATAATGCGCTGGGCTTTAGCCCCTGCTGCCAGTATCAGGGGCTGAAGCCCTGACGTTATGGGCAGCATTGCGGCCCGACTGAAGTCGGGCCCTGATACAAAGCCTCAAAGTCACCCAACAAATGCGGGGTTCCTATCCGAAAAACCTACACCCGCATCGCCACCGTCACGCCATCGCGCAGCGGGATGATCGTCGTGTACCAATCCGGCGAGGCGTAGAGCATCGCTGTTCAACATCGCTACCGCGAAGGTCTGGGGATCAAGTCGCTGCGCGGCGGCGCTTGGGGCGGTAACTCGAGGAATTCCCGCGATGTACGCCAGCTTGCCCTTCCACAGACGTGTTGTCAGTGATGAACAGCCCGCCCTTGCGCACGCGCGATGCAGCCATACGTACCGCGCGCGGGTAGTCCTGTTTGTCCACATCGCAGAAGACAATATCGAACTGCTCCGTGCGTCCCTCGAAAGCTTCCAGCGCATCGCCGACGTGGACGTCGATGCGGTTCGCCACACCCGCGCGTTCGAAATATCCGCGCGCGTCTTTCGCGTTCTTCTCGCTGCCGTCGGTGTAGTGCACCTTGCCGCCATCGCCCACCGCCATCGCCCACCAGATGGTCGAATAGCCAATGGCCGAGCCCATCTCAAACACGCTCCGTGCGCCAATCAGCCGGGCGTACTGAAACAGCAGACGCGCCACCGCCGGGCCGACGATGGGAATGTGCTCGTCCTTCGCCCGCGCTTCCATCTCCTGCAACACGGCGTCGCGCTCGGGCAGCACTGCGTAGAGATAGTTCTCCACCCGCGGATCGGTAATCGCGATAGGCTCCATCATTGCAGTGTCTGCCCCGGCTTCATCTCGACTACCTGCGGCCCGCCCGGGCCCAGCAGGGTCTTCAGCTGCGAAGGCGTCCCGGTGAGCAGTGGGAAGGTCCCGAAGTGCATGGGGATGACGAACTTCGGTTTCAATAACCCGCAAGCGTAGGCGGCCTCGCGTGGGCTCATGGTGAACAGATCGCCGATGGGCAGCATGGCAATCTCCGGCGCATACAGCTCGCGAATGATGGCCATGTCGCCAAACACAGTGGTATCGCCCGCGTGATAGAGCTTCACGCCGCCGGGCAGCTCCAGCACGTAGCCGCAGGCTTCGCCGCCATACACGATGCTGCCGTCGTCCTCCTGAATTCCGCAGGAGTGCACGGCGTTCACCATCGTGGCCTTGATGCCCGCAACCGTCTGTGTGCCGCCCTTGTTCATGGGATGGATGTTCTTCGCGCCCTTCTCTTGCAGCCACAGGCACAACTCATAAATGCCGACGATCTGCGGCTGATGCTGCTTGACGATTGCTACCGCATCGCCGATGTGGTCTCCGTGGCCGTGCGTGCAGATCAAAGCGTCGGCCTTCTTCACGTTCTTGTCGCTTTCGGGGCACATGGGATTGCCCATCACCCACGGATCGACATAGACCGTCGCGCCGTCCTTGGTCTCAATGCGGAATGTTGCGTGGCCGAGCCAGGTGAGCTTGTTGCCTTGCAGATTCATTGCGTCCTCGAAGTATGAGATGCGATAAAAACGTCTTCGTTCCCATTGGGCATTGTAAAACGCGAACGGGTAGTGCTTCGACTTGTAGTATCGCTACTCGTTGGCGGCTTGCTGTTGTGAGGTCTTCCCAAATCGGCTCAGGTATCTCGAATAGCATTGGAAACGGAAAAACACCGCTGAATCCCACAAAACTCAAACCGGTTCGTGCAATAGACTTGAATTACCGTGATTGTTCGCCTTTCTAAAAATTGGCCGGCTGAGCTTCGTTCCAGCTTGCAGAAAACCTGGTGGCCGACGTGCGTTCTCCTGCTCGGCTGCGGACTGCTTCTGACGCCTTCGTACAGCGCCCACGCAGCGGCTGCGAGCAGCACCAACGCGGTTGAGCATCACCAGGCTTCGCGGGTAAATCTCCTGTGGGACGACGAAAACCTGCTCGTACTCGAGGGTGGCATGAGCATTGATGCCGACGGAGCTCCGCGCGCATACTCGCCAACACCAGGCGAGGGCCTTGACGCACTGGAGCATGCCGGCACTCCCGAACACTGGGATGGAATTGCCACCACCGACGATGGCGAACCCATAGTGCAAGGCCCGCAAGACCCTGCGCCCGGCTACTACGTTTCCACCACTGCACTCGAAGACCACTCTTATCCTCCCGAGCGCCAGAAGCACTACGTCAATGCTCGCCTTGTCCCGTACATCGCGCTGCCGGCAACCGACGACGGACCGCAACTCGGTGATTTTGCTCTCGTGCTGAATGCGCGTACAGGCAAAGCGAGCCCGGCCATCTTCGCCGATATCTCCGACGTGCCCGGTGAAGGTTCCATCGCTTTGGCCAACCGGCTCGATATCAATTCGGATGCCAGGCGGGGAGGGACCGACCGGGGAATCGTCTATATCGTCTTCAAGAATTCGAGTACCGGAGCACCGGCGAGCAACGACGATATGGCCGACAGGGTACAGGAGCTCTGGTCCACTCCTGCGGTCCAGGATGTCTGGAGCGATCTTTGCTCGCAGCATCCCGACTGGCCCTGTGACCGTGTCTCTGAGCAGCTTGATGAAGCACTATAACCGCGTTGAAATTTCATAGGCACAGCGGCGAGTCGCCAAGCGACAATTGTCTCGGCGCTTCCATTCTCTAAAGGCTGAAGCCTTCCTGTTAAAGCTCCTCGGTGCGCGCACCCACGCCAGACAAGCCTCATTGCACTTCCGCCACGACAAGCAACAACCGTGATTTAACGACGCTTCCCGCACCCTATATCCACAGCGCATCGCTGCTATCATGGACAAGCGTTCATGAGTTCAACCGCTCAAAATCCGCTGGTCGCGGGCACGCTCGACAGCTATCTGCTGGAAGTTGCCGATGCGGTGAACACTACCCTCGACCTGAATACTTTGTTACAGCGCGTCTCCGAGATGCTGAAGCGCGTGCTGGATTACGAGGTATTCGCCATACTGCTGCTCAACGAGAAGACGCAGGAGCTGCGCGTGCGCTTTCAGGTGGGGCATCCGCCGGATGTCGCCGAGCGTATTCGCATCAAGGTCGGGCAGGGCGTGACCGGCAAGGCGGTCGAGCTGCGCGAGCCGGTGCTGGTTAACGACGTCCGCTCGGAGGAGAACTTCATCAACTCCGCGCCCGGCGTGCGTTCTGAGCTGGCAATACCGCTCATCGCCAAAAACAAAGTCATCGGCGTGCTTGACGTCGAGGCCGCACAGCCCGGCGCCTTCAACGACGATCACGTGCGCCTGCTTACGCTGTTCGGATCGCGTATCGCGGTCGGCATCGAAAACGCGCGCCTTTATACGCGCGTGTCGCGTCAGGCGCGCCAGTTGACGCTGCTCACCGAGATCAGCCGCGAGCTGACCTCCATCCTGAATGTCGATCAGTTGCTGAAGCGTATTGCCGATCTGGTAACGCGCATCATCGACTACCAGATGTTCTCCATCCTGCTGCTCGACTCCACCGGCAAGGTGCTGACCCACCGCTTTTCATTGCGATTTAAAGAAAGCGTGCAACTGAAGCATGACATTCCGCTGGGGCGGGGCATTGTCGGCTATGCGGTCCAGCATAAGCAGCCGGTGCTGGCGCCCGATGTCAGCAAGGACAAGCGCTACATCGAGGCCAATCCTGAGACGCGCTCCGAGCTGGCGATCCCGCTCATCTACAAGGACAAGGTCATCGGCGTGCTCGACATCGAGCACACCCGGCGCAACTATTTCACCGACGATCACGTGCGCATCATGACCACCATGGCGGCGCAGGTGGCCATCGCCATCGAGAACGCCACGCTCTATGAACGCATCGCCCGTCAGGAGAAGCGGCTGGAGCAGGATTTGGCGGTAGCCCGCGAGTTGCAGTTCCGCCTCTTGCCGCCCAAGTTGCCGCTGTTTCAGAACGCGGAGGTGGCAACGCGCTTCGCGCCCGCCCGGCAGATCGGCGGGGACCTCTATGATTTCCTCAAATATTCAGGCGAAGGCATGCACGGCATCGCAGTGGGCGATGTGAGCGGCAAGGGCGCGCCGGCTGCGATTTACGCCGCGCTGGTCTCCGGCATTGCCCGCTCCCACGCCATGGAAGAGCCGAGCGCCGGCGGCATGCTGGAAGCCATCAACCTGTCGCTGGTCGAACGCCCCATCGAGGGGCAGTACGTCTCGATGATCTATGCCATCTGGGACGACCGCCAGCGCAAGCTGCAAATCGCCAACTCCGGCTTGCCGCGCCCTATCCATTGTCGCGCCCAGCATTGCTCGTTTATCAACGTTACCGGCCTGCCGATGGGGCTGTTCAACCATGCGGAGTATGACGAGATGACGTTGCAGGCCGACCCCGGCGACGCCTTCATCTTTTTCAGCGATGGAATCCTGGACGCCACCAGCTCCAAGGGCGAGATGTTTGGCCGCGAGCGCCTGGAGCGAGTGGCCAATCAGAACATGCACCTCAGCGCCGAGGGCCTGGTCGACAAATTGTTCACCGCCGTGAACGAGCACGCCGAGAGCGTCGATCCTTTCGACGACCAGACCATCGTCGTCCTCAAGGTCAAAGAGGCCTCCGGCAAGAAGTGAAAACAAGCCTTCCGTCCGGACGTCCTCCGGGCTTCACCTACAAATCGTCGGGAATTTTTCGCGGCCGCGAGCTGTTTGCCGAGGAGGTATCCGTCAGCGCGCTCGCCAAGAAGTTCGGCACGCCCCTCTACATCTACTCCGCGGAAACGATTCGCAGCCGCTTCACCGAATTCGACAAAGCCTTCGCCGCACGGAAGCACACCGTCTGCTACTCGGTGAAGGCGAACTCGAACCTGTCGGTGCTGAAGTTGCTGGCCAAGCTGGGCGCGGGGTTCGACGTCGTTTCTGGCGGGGAACTGCAGCGTGTGCTAGCCGCGGACCGCAAGGCGGCAGGGAAGGTTGTCTTTTCGGGCGTCGGCAAGCAGGCGGAGGAAATCGACCTTGCGCTGAACTCCAATATTTTGCTATTTAATGTCGAGAGCGCGAGCGAGCTACGTCTCCTCGCTGCGCGTGCAGCCCATCTGCGCAAGCCTGCTCCGTATGCCGTGCGCGTCAATCCCGACGTGAATGCGCAGACCCACCCTTATATCTCCACCGGCCTGCACCAGCACAAATTCGGCGTGCCGCTGCATAACGCGCGCGAGCTATACAGCTCAACATCGGGCAGCAAATATCTGAAGCCTGCTGGCGTCAGCGCCCATATCGGCTCGCAGATCACCGAGCTCTCAACCTTTCGCGAGGCCATGGAGAAGGTCGCAGAGTTCGTGGCCGCTCTCCGTACCGACGGCCACGACATTCGCTACGTCGATGCCGGCGGCGGACTCGGCATCAGCTACCGCTTAGAGGCGAACGCGACGATTTTACGGACGTGGTCGAAGCGTACGCCGATGAAGTTATTGGACCGCTGCGCAAGCTCGACATCCAGCTCCTGCTCGAGCCGGGCCGCTCCATCGTCGGGCCGGCAGGAATCCTGGTCACGCGCATTGTTTACAAGAAGACGAACGATGGCAAGCGCTTCCTGGTAACCGACGCAGCCATGAACGATCTGCTTCGTCCTGCGCTTTACGACGCCTATCACGAAATTGTCCCTGTAACGGCGCGCCGGGAAGCGAATACAGTCACAGTCGACGTCGTCGGCCCCATCTGCGAAAGCTCCGACTTCTTCGCCCGCGGCCGCGAGCTGCCTGAGCTCGAGGAGGGCGATCTGCTGGCTGTGCTTGATACGGGTGCGTATGGAATGTCGCTGGCGTCGAACTACAATACGCGCCCGCGTGCCGCGGAGGTGCTGGTGAATGGCCGCCGCCCGCGTCTCATCCGCCGCCGCGAAAGCGTCAAGGACTTGCTCGGGCCGGAAAAGATCTAGGGCGTGTTAACACTAAATGGTAATTCCATGCTATGCTGCGCTGCATGGAGATTAGCGAGGAGCAGTACCAGCGTGTTGCCCCCAGTCTTCCCCGTCAGCGCGGCAATGTACGGGTCACCAACCTGCAATTTCTCAACGCCCTGCTCTATGTGGCTGAGCATGGCTGCAAGTGGCGCGGATTGCCGAAACGCTTCGGTCCCTGGCACACCATCTACACCCGCATGAACCGCTGGTCGAAGAGTGGCGTGCTGGACGCGGTGTTTGAGCGATTGCAGCGCGAACAGTTAGTGCGCATCCGCATTGAGTCGGTGAGCCTGGATTCCACCAGCGTGAAAGTGCATCCCGACGGTACGGGGGCGTTAAAAAAAACGGCCCCCAAGCTATCGGCAAGTCCCGCGGCGGATGGACCACCAAGATTCATATGGTTGCCGCGAATGCTCGAACGGCCATAACGTTCGCCCTCTCGCCGGGACAAGCCTCGGATGCCGTCGAAGGCCGCGAATTGCTGGCCAGCATCGGCCCACTGCCCGCCCCCTTGCACTTGATCATGGACACCGCCTATGACGACAAAACCACGCTGCAGCTGGTGCTCGACTTCGGCTACATTCCGGTCGTACCGCCGCGTCCGAATCGTCTCGATCCTTGGCAGTTGGACCGCGCCATGTACCGCAAACGCAACGAAGTGGAGCGACTGTTTCGTAGGCTGAAAGGCTTCCGCCGCATCTTCTCGCGTTTTGAGAAGCTCGACGTGATCTTCCTCGGCTTCGTCTATTTCGCTCTGATCGTGGAAGCGCTCAGATTCCTATTTAGTGTTAACACGCCCTAGGCCCGCGTGTTAGAGCGTCACGCGCTGGCGTGAAGCTGATCACCGCTGGATTCGGGCCTTGAATCGTAGATTGGTAAGAGGCTCGCGCTCGCTATGCGTGCGCCGCGAAGCGGCGGCTGCGTCGTGAGCCCCGGGCGCAAGCCCGGGGAAGGCGGAAGTAAGGAAAGTTAAGACCGGCCGCGGAGCGGCCCACCCATGGCACACACCTACAACGTCAATTACGTCCACTGCGTTTTCAGTACTAAGCGTCGTCTTCCACTGATTCCGGAGCCGCAAAAGGCGTGGTCAACCCTGCGTGAGGTCGCGCGCACGTCGAAGATCCAGCTTTTGGCGGTTGGCGGCACGGCGAATCACGTCCACCTGCTTATTTCGATACCGTCGACGCGGACGGTCTCCGAAATCGTGCGCGATCTGAAGTGCAATTCTTCGCTTCGTATTCGGAAGCGGAATCGCGTATTTTCCTGGCAGGACGGTTATGGCTCCGTCAGCGTGAGTCCTTCTGCCATAGCTTCTGTGGGAAGGTATATCGCGCAGCAAGAGGCTCATCACGCGACACGGTCCTTTGAGGACGAATACAGGTCGATTCTGGAGCGGGCGGGAGTGAAGTACGATCCAGCTTATGTGTTCGATTAGGCCGCTACGCGGCTTGGACCGATCCAGCGTGCAGCGTTCCCCGGGCTGGCGCCCGGGGCTCACGACGCAGTCGCCGCTTCGCGGCGCGAGTACCAGCGCGAGAACCACATTGCAACCCATGCAGTTTGGGTTGTAGATGCCGAGGCTAGTAACGCCGACCTCGCATGAGTTCAACGTTGTCGTCTTTGAGATTGCTTGCCAAAAGCCAAAACGCCAAAAGCCAAAAGCCAAAAGCGGCTCTTCTACCGCTGTCCCCACTTCAACTTATTCCTCAGCACGTCGAAGAACGTCCGCCGCACCCGCATGAGCTTCACGTTATGGCTGGCGCGCCGGCAGATAACGCGGTCGCCCTGCCGCACCGGCATACCTACCTGCCCGTCGATGGAAAGGAACGCTTCCTCCTGGTCGGTTTCCACCAGCAACTCAATCTTCGCGTTATCGCTCACCACCAGGGGGCGATGCGTCAGCGAATGCGGGCAAACCGGCGTCACCACAAACGCACCTACCGACGGCATCAGGATAGGCCCGCCTGCGGCCAGCGAATATGCGGTCGAACCCGTCGGGGTCGAAACGATCACGCCGTCCGCCTTGTAGCTGAAGACGAAGTTCCCGTCGATCCGCAGATCGAACTCCACCAGCCGCGAGATCGCGCTCTTGTTCACCACCACGTCATTCAGTGCGAAGTGCTGCGCCAGGCACTCATCCTTGCGGATGAGCTCAGCATGAAGCACCGAGCGCTCTTCCACTGGACACTGGCCGCGGTTCACGGCCTCGAGCGTGTCATACATCTCGGCCAGAGGCACTTCGGTGAGAAAGCCTAGCGAGCCGAGATTTACCGCCAGGATGGGAACGTCCGCATGGGCCACCGCCCGCGCCGCCGACAGCAGTGTGCCGTCGCCGCCCAGCACCAGCACAAAGTCGGGATGCCGGTCGCCCACTTCATCGCGGCTGACGACCTCCGCGCCCTCAGTGGTATAGCCGGCAGACTCCTGGTCGAGATAAAGGTGATACCCGTGCCTGCGAAACCAGGCAAGCAGTTCGGGCAGAATGGTGGCCAACTCAGGCTTCGAGGGCTTGCTGATGATCGCGGCTGACTTCATCGTAGGAAGCAATCAGTGTACCGCAGAGGATTCTGCCGGACCCACGAACGCCGCATGCAGGAGAAACTCGCGGTTGCCTTCGGTGCCGAGAATCGGAGAATCGATCGACTCGATCTCTGTTCCGCCAAGCCCTTCCACTGCTGCCGCCACCTTACGGACAGCGGCCTGCTGCGCCTCGGCATCGCGCACGATCCCCCCTTTGCCAACTTGCTCGCGTCCCACTTCAAACTGCGGCTTCACCAGCACAACCAGCTCAAACAGCTGCGCTCCTGATGCGCGCATGCATGGCAATGACCGCCGGCAAAACCAGCGTCGCCGAGATGAAAGACACGTCCATGGCAAGGAACGCGATCGGCTGGCGCGGAGAACCGCCGGGCCATAGCTGCTCCGGCGTGAGATAGCGGGCGTTGGTCTTCTCCAGGAGGCGTACCCGCGGGTCGGCGCGCAGCTTTCGCGTCAATTTGTCCGTAGCCGGTGTCGACGGCGATCACCTGGCTCGCGTCGTTCTGCAGGAGGCAATCGGTGAAGCCTCCGGTAGACGCGCCGATGTCCATGCACACCCGGCCGCGCACGTCGATGTGCCAATGGGCCAGCGCTTCTGCCAGCTTCAGCCCACCGCGGCTGACATAGGGAAGATCGTCGCCGAGGATACGGACAACGGCGTCGCTTGTAACTGAGGCGCCCGCCTTCTCGACCTTCTGCTCATCGACCAGCACGCGCCCCGCAAGAATGAGCGCTTGGCCGCGTTCGCGCGACGGTACCAGTCCACGTTCCACCAACAGGCGATCGAGTCGCAGCTTCACCGCGCTCAGCCTACCACGACCAGCGGGGTGTGATCTCCATCACATCTGCACCGTACATGAGTCAGTCTGCTACGACTTTCGGGGAATTCATGACTTAGCGAGGAACGCGCCGCCCTTTTCCACAATGTATTCACATTTGCGTTGGAAAACGTCCTGTAACATTCACCGCGCGGTCGCGAGAAAAATCTTCATGAATGGGAGCGTGCAGGCGCATGCTTCACACAGCCCTGCCATCGTCCCTTACAATACGAGCACGATCCCAAAGAAACCGTTTGCATGGCGACCATACTCATCGATCCTTCCGGCGACCAACCCGTCTCCCCTGATCAGCGACCATTCACCGGAATTGTTCCCGGTCCGGAGGTCGCAGCTTCACCCTCCGATCCCAACATGCTGCGCAAGCTCTACGCGTCCATGCTGCGTTGCTGCATGGTGGAAGAACATGCGGAGCGGCTCGCGCAATCCCGCAAGCTGAATTCCCTGGCAAACCGAGGCCGCGGGCTAGAAGCCATCACGATCGGCAGCCTGATTGAGCTGCGCGCCGGCGATGCCATCTCCTCCCAGCTGGGCTTTGCCGCGCAAATGTTGTCCGGCCGCCCGCTGGGGCTGTACCTCGCTGAGTTCTACGGGCTGTGTTCCGAGTATCTGGCCTTTGCTCCGGAAGCGGCCAACAGCGCAATCCATCTACTGCCGCGCGCGCAAACCATCGCCGCGCAGCTGGACACGGCTGCCGGATTCGCACTCGCGCTGAAAGAAGTGCAGCGCTCCAACGTGCTGCTGGTGCACTTACCGGATGGCGCGAATGCGCTGGGATATTGGCATGACGCCGCAACTCTTGCAGCGGCCGAGCGTCTCCCCATGATCTTCGTTGCCATAAGCCAGCCCGCCGGCCGTTTTGGCAATAGCGATCTTCGCCAGCGCGCCTCAGCCTACGGCATCCCGGGCATCAGCGTGGATGGCGGCGACCTTGTCGCCATGTGGCGGGTCGCGCAGGAGTCGATTCACCGCGCGCGCAGCGGCGCTGGGCCAACGCTGGTCGACAGCCAGATTCCGGTAGCGCAACCGAATTCAGATGCCTACGCCGCCGGCAAGCCGCTTGCCCGCATGCAGCACTATCTCGAAAAACGCAAACTGTGGGATGAATCGTGGAAGGATGAACTGGTGCAGAAGTTCGCCGCCGAGATCGCCGAAGCACAGGCCTTTTTCCTGCAAACCAACGAGACCCAGTAGGGAGCTATCTTGGCCTTCGGCCACTAGCTGTGAAGTTGAAGAGTCACAGCTGCCTTCGTTTTTTCTCCGCGTCCTCCGTGTCTCTCCGTGGTGGATTTTTCTTGGCCCGTCCGCTCCCTAAATCCCCACTGCCTCGTAGCCACCCGAATCACTCAAAGGCCGGCGGAACTTCCGCGATTCATACGGATTGTGATAGGTGGAGAGGCGCTTGCGCCGCAGTGCCAGTCCGCCCCAGATGCCCAGACCCAGCACCGCAGCCACGGCCAGGATGCCAACCACGGCCTTGCCGGGATTCTCAACGATCGTTCCCGCGACGCGAGTGCTGACGCAGGACTCGCGCCCCGACTTCTTCGCATCCCGGCGGGAGCGGCCTGCTACCCACTTCGCGGTGCGATAGGCGCGCCACAGCGGGCTGCCCTCAAAAACTTCTACGTTGTCCTTCTTTCCGAACATAGGAACTCCCAACCTGGCGACGGACGACACACCTCCATATTATTACGTCGCGCGACCCCTCGCCATTGCTCTGTAACCTGCTCCGGCAATGCCGAATGAAGCACCCACCTTCAAGCCATTTTGTTGCAGCCCTGTGACAATCGCCTCCCCGCCCTTGCTGCCACTTTCGCGTCTCCGTAGAATCAAAGTTCTACGTTTTAGGGGCGAGGACAAAAATGGCACCTTTGCAAGTGGGCGATCATGCGCCCGACTTCGAACTTCCCGCCGTCGTGGGCAACATTCGGCAGCGCGTCAAGCTCAGCGACTATCGCGGCAAAAACGTCGTTCTGGTTTTCTATCCTGCTGATTGGACGCCGGTGTGTACCGCCGAGCTTCCTTCCTTCAATGCCGAGCTGGAAAAATTTGCCGGCTACAACGCCAACGTCATCGGCATTAGCGTCGACTCCATTCCCAGCCACACTGCCTGGCAGAAGAAAGAAATCGGCATGTTGAGCCTGCCGCTGGCTAGCGACTTCTTTCCCCATGGCCAGGTTGCGGCAAGTTACGGAATCCTGCGCGAGGGCGATCCGCTGCCCGGCGTCAGCGAGCGCGCCATCTTCGTCGTCGACAAGGACGGCAAAATCGCTTTCAGCAAGCTCTATCCTCTCGACCGCGCCCCCGAGCCGGACGAGATCATCGAGGTGCTGCGCAAGCTGTAAGGGCCGGCATAATGCCGACCCGATTTCGCATTGTCATCTTGAGCAAGGTCGCGTGCGGTCGGCGACCAAGTCGAAGGATCGCCATTCGCTACAAAGGATTTTCGGGGCAATAAGGGTCCGTCGACGAAGCTGCTTGACGTCTGCGCTGAACCTTCTCCTTGTAGCTGTTTGTATTTGCTCCGGCTGCTGGCTCACAGTGACCCCACGGCAGGCGTGAATCGATAGTGGGTGCGGGAAAGATGCCAGCGTCTCGCCGGATGCGGGTGCATTGCATAACTAGACGCCCACCGCACTCCGCTAGGGCTTGATCATCCACACAACGCCGTAGTCCAGCGAACCGCCATTGGTAGCGGTACCGTAGAGGTTGCCATCCGTGTCGATCGTCACCTTGCCGGTCGGATTTCCCCCATCGACGCGCCCGGTGAAGTCATATAGCGAGTGGTATATCCACCCGTTCCCGGTGTTGGTCAGCTTGAAGACGCTGCCGAAATGATTGACCCCGTCGCACCGTGTGGTGCCGTAAAGATTCCCCGCGGCGTCCATGGTGAGAGTTGCAAAGGGGCCACAGCCCGAGGATCCCGAAAAGCTGTAGAGCAGCTTATATGTCCAGGTATCGCCCAAAGCTGATAGCTCGAAGACCGTCCCGCCACCGCTAACGCCGCTGTCACTTGTAGCCCCGTAGAGGTTGCCGAAGCTATCCAATATCAGGCCTGCACGTGGTAATCCTCCGTCGTCCAGGTCCTTAAAGCTGTAAAGAGACGTCTGTTCCCATCCAACGCCAGGGACATACGTCAATTCGAAAACGGTACCCGCCCCATGAGAACCGCCAATGGTCGTTCCGAAGAGGTTGCCATTGGAGTCTAAGACGACCCCATTCTAGGGAGATATCCCGTCCGGACCCGAGAAACGGTAAATCGGCGTCTCCGTCCAGCTGTTGCCTGAAGGTTGTAGCTCGTAGACCGTACCGTAGCCGTCATATCCGCCGGCGGACGTGGTACCGTAGATGTTCCCCTGCCCGTCCCATGCGAGGTCCCCAAAGATCGGCTCCGCTCCGTCCGAGCCGCCTTGGAATTCATAGACGATGTTTTCCTTCCAAAAGCAGCTTGCCATCTTACAAATCGTTGCAGGGGCGATCAGGTTAAAAATAAGGCCCGCGTTGCGACCGCCACCGGCCTGTGTCGTGCCATAGGGATGATCGTCCGGGCCGAAGACGATTCTGGCGAGCGGATAATGCCCGCCGATGGAGAGGATCGAGATCGGGACCGTGACCCAGTTGGATCCCACACGCATGAGCTCAAATACAGATCCACAACACTGTCCGCCTGCTGACGCTGTGCCGTAGAGATTGCCGCTTTTTAGGGTGACTCCGGCCGCGGGAAGTGCCCCATCACTCGCTCCGGTGAAGTTATGAATCACGCTGAAAGTTTGGGCCTGCGCCGCTGGGCTTGCGGTCATCGGCAGCGCGAAAATCACCGCCAGCGATGCCATTGTTAATGAATTTCGAAGCTGTCTAAGATTTTTCATCGAGATTCTCCGTGGGGGCTTAAGGCCTTAGTAGGAATGTCGCGGTCGCAGACGCAACAGCCTTACACCGCATCGACCGGAAGTCAAGCGCAACTAGCCCGTCGGTGCAACTAGCCCGTTGGCCAGCAGGTTTAGCCTCTCTAAACCTCTGGGCCAAGAGCGTCAGCGTGGCGCTAACCCCGTCACGCCCCTGACACTATCCGGCACCAATGGGGCGTTCACCTCCCGGGGAAATTGCGCTACTCTATTGCCGGAATGGTTGGTGGGACACACTCGTGGACCGTGCGGGCAGGACTGCTCCTTGCTCTGCTGTCGGTGCATGTTCACGCCGTGGGCCAGGCACTTACGCACGCTCTCAAACTTGCACCGGCTCCGCTGATCGTCCCGGCGGTTGCAAAGGCTCCGCCCATTGCTCTTCCTGACGACGCCTTACTGCCCTTGCCGGCCACAGGCATTCCCGCCGGGCTGGAGCCGTTCTTCGAGCTCAGCCACTCCGACATCAAGTTCTCCTTCGCTCACCTGACGGAGATCCTGCGCGACAAGAAACACGAAGGCTGGGTGCTGGCTGCCTATCCCGACCCCAAGACCAGCGACCCCTTAATCGGCGCCGGATTCACCCTCAGCTTGCCCGCGCGTGAGCATGTGCAGACTGACCCTCTGAACCCGAACCAATTCCTCGAGCCTTCCTCCGAGCAGCTATGGCAGGCCGCGGGCTTCGACACCAAACGGCTGGACACCATCCTCACTCAGTACCAATCCGATCTGGAAGCGTGGGGAACGCGGAAGTTCCGCAAGAAGATCAAGCAACTGGCCGACCAGGTGACCGAAGACGAGGCCCTGAGCCTGCTCAAAGTGGCGGAGGTGCAGGCCATCCACAACGCGCGCGCCTACTGCCGCAGCTTCGACCAGCTTACCGGGTCGCAGCAGATGGCTCTTACCCAGCTCGTCTATCAGATGGGTATCAACCTGGAGCAGTTCACCCAGTTCCTGTCGCTCATTAATCAGGACCCACACCTGGAGGAGGCCGCCCTCACTTCGAACACCGTAGGCAGCCGCCAATACTGGCGCGAGGTGCAGGCCAGCCTCATTCACAGCCAGTGGGCACGCAAGTATCGGACGCGCGCCGTTGCTGTAATTGCCATGTTCGACCCTGACTACGCCGAAAGCCCCTCAGCCGCCGAGCGTCGAGTCAGCGCCACTCTCCACCCCACCCGGCACCATCACCATTACAGAAAGAAGAGGAGCAAAGGCGACTCCCGCGCATAGGGGCGCTCTTCACTCTTGATCACAAGCGTCGGCCTTTGGCGCCCGGGACCTGTTTTGCATTTTTCGCTCAAGGCTTGTCATTCCACGAAAGGCTACCTGCGCGCCGGCGGGTAGCACATCCCAAGGGCCTACAATCAATCATCAGATTTCAGTCGTCAGACGAGAAACCCTCCACTTGAAGCTTCTTTTCCCATCACCGCGCCAGCTTGTACACATACAGGCGTCCGCGCGGAAACCCGAACTGGTCGCCGGAGCCGACATATACCGTACCGTTGACCACAGCGGGAGATGAACCCACGACCTGCTCGTTGTGAATGTCCAACTGGGTTACGGGCAAGCAGATGGACTGGCCGCATCCAGCCGCATCGAATACCTCAACCATGCCGTTGTTCTCTCCGACGTAGACCAGCCCATTCGCGACAGCCGGGGATGACGTCAGCGCGGCCTGCGCACCAACCGCAATTCCCCGCCACAGGAAGTTGCACGATGCCTTGCCGCATCCATTGGCGTCGAAAGCGTACAGCAAGTCGTCGCCGGAACCGATGTAGACGACGCCATTGGCTACTGCGGGTGAGGAGGCAACGAAGTCTCCGGCCGGAGCCGACCACAACGGGTGGCAAACCGGCTGGGCGCACTTTGTGCTGAAAGCGTATAAGCGGCTGTCAGTCGAGTTCACCTCATTGAACGAGGCGATGTATACGACATTATTTGAAACCGCCGGGCTGGAACCAAGGATGATGCTGCCGACCTGGGCAGTCCACAACGGAGGGCAAACTTGTCGCCCGCAGCCCTGCGCGCCGACGGCATAGAGCTTCCCATCCTGCGAGCCAAAGTAGAGGATGTTGTTCACCAGTGCCGCGGAAGAGGTGATTTCTCCTCCCGTCGGCACCCACCACAGCGGAGCGCAGGTCGACTGCCCACACCCATTAGCCGCGAAGGCGTAGAAGTTGTGGTCGGCGGAACCGACATACACGGTAGTGGAGGTGGCGACCGGTGCGGGCTCAACCGCACCATTCGTGAGCCCCACCCACAACGGAGCGCAATCGGACTGGCCGCAGCCCTTCGCCGCGAAAGCATATAGTTTGTGGTCTTCCGAGCCGATGTACACCGCGTTGTTCATCACCGTCGGAGAGGACTGGATGTCGTTCTCCGTCGCTCCCGACCACAGCGGCTGACAGGTATCCTGTCCGCAGCCGTCGGCATTGAATGCATACAGCCGTCCATCGAACGAGCCGATGTACGCTACACCGTTCGCGATGGCGGGCGAGGAGTTGTCGGCGATATCGCCCATGAGGCCTTGCCAGGCAATACCCAATTGATTTGCATTGGCTTTGCTGATCGTTCTTTCCAACGGGTTGAAGCCCAGATGCGACTGCTGGTTGTGGAACATCGGCCACGAAACCGGTGGCGTTATTGCTCCGGTGAGACTAGAGGTGGCGGGTCCCGCTTCCACACCGGCTAGGGGCGCTGTCTGGCCTGTTGCCATCATGCTGCTCGAGGCCAGCAGTCCAAGAATGATGGTTTGTACCAATAAAACGAACCGACTCATTTACATCCTCCTGCGAAAGATGCTAGTTCGCCTAGCGATCCGCAGATGTCGCCGAGGAGTTTTTTCGATGTAATCAGTTTGTTTATTGACGTGGTCGCAGCATCCCACACATTTCTGAGGTTGGAATGTGTGGGATGCATTACATGTTCAGAAAATCGACGGTCCGGACGCCTTCTTGATGGAAACGATCCACACGCGTGGATCGCCATCGCCGGTCAGCGTCTGCCCCAGGTCTTTGCGCACATTGGCGAACATCAGGGCGAACTGCGTGGTTGCGTCGTGATTCAGGTCCGGGCTCATGCCGTGCGGATTAGTCTTGGCCTCCATATTCAACGTGGCGCGGTCATTGGGGATGAGCGTGCTCGGCGGCTCCGGCCCCTCCGTCCGTTGAATGCCGGTGCTGTAGTCCCGGTCGATGTGACGCGGATACAGGCTGACAAGGTAGTCCGGTCCCAGCCGGTCCAGAAACTCGTCCTTGTTACTGCACCATTCAAAGGGAATCCTCTTGGAATGCTGCGCGTCCGACCACACGGTAGCTTCCAGCTTGTAGCAATGCGAGAAGACACTCCTGCCCTGCGCGCTCGCGTCCGCCAGGTACGAATCCATCCAGCCCGACGGCGCGTAGGCCACCGTGATCGCAATATGCGGAAACTGTTCCGACAGCGGCTTTTCCGGGTCCCATTGCGGGAGCACGTTGCGCAAGCCGACGTGATCGATCACCGACTTCCCCTTGAACGGATCCAATATGGAGCCAAATCCGTTTCCGTGTCCCTGATACTTTGCCTCATCGTTCGAGCTGGACTTGGCGGATTTCGCGGACCCGGCCTCAGGCTGCGCCGTAGCAGAAGGCGTTGGTGTCGTGGCGGTCGTCGCCTGCGGAGTCGATGCCGCCGACGTTGCCTGCGACGCGGTCGCCGCCGCCGCCGGCCCCGATTCCAGCATCGCCTTCATCAACCCATCGCTGGCCTTCGCGGTCTTCAGACGCACCATGTCGTCGGCACTTAAATCGAACGTCTGGCCGCTCTGGTGGACCTTCTCGATGATGATGTCGTCAGAGATGCCCGCTTGCAGCATGGAGATCACTCCGTCCACCGTCAATCCGGACTTTGCCGATGCTCCCGCCGCTGCTGGAGCCGCCGCCGAACTGGCTGACGTAGCCGCACTGGACGCAGGCTTCGTCACCTTATAGCCCAGAGCCGCTTCTCCGCCCGAGTCCTTCCACGCCTGAAACGCCTTCTGAAGCTTGGCAGCTTCGTCGCCGGTCACCGTCGGCAAGAGTTGCAGGTCACCACCCTGGTCCAGAATGGTGCCGATCGCGTGGCCACTGGAGTTGAACACCTGCGCCATCTGGTTTCCTGGGAAAAACTTGAATGTGTAATCGTCCCACTTGATTTCGGTGAATGGGCTCTTATGCCTGAATTGCGCATACGCCGGCGTTAGCCGACCGCATATCAAGACTTGAACAAGGATTAACAACCAAATCGCCCGGGTTCGAAAAAGGTTCATCGTTAGTCTCCGCTGCTGGATCGCGCACCACGCGAAACGCACCATCGCCTCAATGCAGTCCTGCCGGCGCATCCACCTGAGCTAAATTGTGGGTTCCCTGGGATTTCCCTTCCTACCCTGAAAGGGACACCATTTTATACTCTGTCCGCCAGTCATGACCGCCTAATTTTGCGGCACATTGAACTTTCCTGGGCTCCTGTAGACTTTCTCTTTCTGACATGAACGCCGACCACCTGGGCTTTACTCCTGCGGAACTACGCAAGCTGCGCGGCTTCAAAGAGCCATACGGAATCCAGCGCTTCCTGGACGACCTCCCTTATCACCTTGAGGACACGGCCTGGTCACCACGCCGCGTGCTGCGCGAGGGCACAGCCCATTGCCTGGAAGGCGCGCTCTTCGCCGCAGCCGCATTGCGCGCGCTTGGCTATCCCCCACTCATCGTCGACTTCGAAGCCGAGCATGACACCGACCACGTCCTCGCCATCTTCAAGGTGAAAAACCACTGGGGAGCGCTGGCCAAGTCGAATTACACCGGATGCCGCTATCGCGAGCCGGTCTACCGTTCCTTGCGCGAGCTGGCCATGAGCTACTTCAACATCTACTTCAATATGCGGCGCGAGCGCTCACTCCGCACCTTCTCGCGGCCCGTCAACCTGGCCCGCTTCGACGACCGCCAATGGATGACGACCGAGCAGCCCATCTGGTTCATCCCTCTCTACCTCTTCGAAGTGAAGCACTACCCCCTGCTCACCCCGGCCATGATCAAACGCCTGCACCGGGTGGACGAGCGAACCTTCCAGGGCGAGCTTTTGGGCAAGGCCCTGAAGTGAGTAAGCCTGATCCATATCTCACGATTGTCATGACGAGCGAAGCGAGGCATCTGCTCTCGCCCGCGGTGCCAGGTTAGTTCGCTAGGAAACTCGCCGCTTCGACACAGGAGCTCTCGGGTACCGTCGCCTCTCCGTGACCTTGGTGTCCTCCGTGGTGAAATCCCAAATCCTCCGTGCCTCAGTGTCTCTGTGGTGAATGCTTTTTCCGTACTAGGTACAATCCCCTCTTATGGTCTTTCGCTCTGATAATCGCTCCCCCGAACAGATGCGCCCGGTGAATATCATTCCCGACTTCATCTCCACTGCCGAAGGCTCGTGCTTGATCGAACTGGGCAACACCCGGGTCATCTGCACCGCAACCATCGAAGACAGCGTCCCGCAATTTCTCCGCAACAGCGGCAAAGGCTGGGTTACGGCCGAGTATTCCATGCTGCCGCGTGCCACCCTGACCCGCACCCCGCGCGAGGTCGTCAAAGGTCATCCCAGCGGACGCACCCAGGAGATCCAGCGCCTCATCGGCCGCTCGCTGCGCGCCGTCACCGAGATGGACCAACTCGGCGAGCGGACCTTGTTCCTCGACTGCGACGTCATCCAGGCCGACGGCGGTACGCGCACCGCGTCCATCACCGGGGCCTTTGTCGCCATGGGCCTCGCCATGCTGCGCATGATGGAATCGGGGGTGCTCACCGTCGCTCCCATTCGCGACTATGTCGCGGCCACCAGTGTCGGCATCGTCGATGGCGAAGTCATGCTCGACCTGGCTTATGAAGAAGACTCGCGCGCCGAAGTCGACATGAACCTGGTCGTCACCGGCAGCAAGCGCATCATTGAAGTCCAGGCCACGGCCGAGAAGCGCCCCTTCGACGACGCCCAATTCAACCGGATGATGTCGCTGGCCCGCGCCGGCATCGAGTCCCTCATCCTCAAGCAGCAGGCGGTGCTCAAGGGATTGCTGATGCGGCAGTAGGAAAGACCGCACGATACAATCTGTGAGTCTCGATGCCGCTACCAACTCAGGCGCCAACACCGCCCCGAACCTATAACGGCCCGGCAAACACTTTTCTTCACGCCGTCATCTTTTTCTTCTTCGGCCTGTTCGCCATCCTGCTGCCCTGGTCGATCAAGGGCGCGCGCTATGCCTGGATCGCCGCCTTCTATCTCTGGCTCGTCTGGCTCCTGGTTCAACGCAAACGCCTTTACCCCCAGCCGCTGGTCTCGCCATTGCTCGCTTACATCGTGCTCAGCGGCCTCTCGTGTGTGTTCTCCTATGAGCCCTACATGAGCTGGCCGCACATGAAGCTGGTCTGCTGGACCGCCCTGATCGCAACTCTGTTCGCCCAGTACCTCAGCCGCCTGTCCCAGGTCCGTGCGGTGATTCTCTTGCTCCTTCTCTCCGCCACCGCCGTTGGCGGCTTCACTGCGTGGCAATATGCTCGCGGAATCGGCTTGCGCATCGTCTCCATCGAACATGACTCCCCGCTGAATTTCGTAGGCCTTCGCCCCGACGACACCCTCGTCGCCATCAACGGCCGCTCCGTGCACTCGCTCTCCGCTATGATCCAGGCAGCCACCGCCGTGCCTGGCGACACTACCGTGCGTGTGCGTTTCCTGCGCGGTTTCCCCGTCCGCCACAAGCAGACCTTCGCCCGCGCATCCGACTTCATCGCCGGCGGCCGGCTAACCCCCGCGCTTGTTCTCGCTAAAGCCCGGCCATACCGCGCGCAAGGCACTCTCGGCCATCCCGGAATTCTGGCGGAAGTTCTGGCGCCCATCGGATGTCTCGCGTGGGCTCTCATGCTGGGGACGCCGCCACGCCGGCGCTTGCATCAACTCTTCTTCGCCATCATCTTCCTCGCCATCACCGCCACCGTCTTCGCCACCCAGAGCCGCGCTCCGCTCAGCGGGCTGATTGTGGGCTGCATGATCGCGCTTTTCTTTATGACGCCCGGGCGTGTCCGGCTGTGGCTCATCGCGGCGCTGATTGTGCTGGCGGTTGGCGCTGCTTTTTGGATTCAGCACGCCCGAGGCCTCAAGTGGGTCGACATGAGCGACCCCGGCACGCAATACCGGCTCGCAATGTGGAAAGATGGGGCCTACCTCGCCACGCAACACCCGCTGCTCGGCGTCGGCATGGGCTCGATTCAGGACCACTGGCAACAGTGGAACCTGCAAGGCTTCGCCCGCTTTCACGAGTTCTGGAACTTCCACTCTGACATCGTGCAACTCGCCGCCGAGCGCGGCCTGCTTACCCTCGCCGCCTGGCTGTGGTTCGTCGTCGCCTATATCGTTTATCTGCTGCGCTTGCTGCCGCGCCTGCGCCGGCGAACTCTCTTCGGCTGGGCGGTCGCGGTTGGCATCCTCACCGGCTTCATCGCCTTCCTTGTCACGTCATTAGCCGAATCCTCGCTTGGCGATGACACCCTCGTCATGTTGCTGTTTTTCTGTGTGGGCATCGCCCTCGCCATGGAGCGCATGCTTACCCAGCGCGCCGCCATCGACGTGGCGTGAGAAAGGCGGCTATTGGCTTTTGGCCGTTGGCTCTTGGCTTGGGACTTGAAACTCGAAACTGAAAATTTGCCAACCCCAACCGCCAAGTGCTAAATGCTAAGTGCTATCGACGCCACTCCCAACTCGCGCCGCCTTCGCCTGATCCCCTGCTTGCTGCTCGCGCTCTTCGCGGCGCAGTCGCTCTGGTTCATCGCCACCCAGTCGCTCACCTATGACGAGCCCGCGCACATCCTTGCCGGCTCCGACGCTTGGCGCTTTGGCAAGTTCGAACGCTGGAACGATCACCCGCCACTCGGCCGTCTCTGGTTGACGCTGCCCGTCGCGCGCACCGCCATCGATGCAACCGTCGAATTCACCGAACGCAACTTCCTCGTCACCCGCCTGGCACCCGGACCCGAATGGCTTGCTTGGCGCACGCGTCCTATGAATACGCTGCTCGGCCTCGGGCTGGGCGTGGCCCTCTGGTTTGCCACGCGACGCCTGTTCTCCGAAGGCGCCGCCAACGTGGCCCTGGCCCTGTTCGCCTTCACCCCATCGCTGATCGCACACTTCTCCGTTGCCACCACTGACGGCATCGGCACGCTGTTCATCTTCTTAGTGGCGTTTCAGCTCGTTCGTTGGCGGCGCCAACCGACCACGTCGCAGACCGTGCTTATGGGCCTCGCCCTCGGCGGCCTGTTGCTCTCGAAGTTCTATGCCCCACCGCTGGCATTGCTCGCGCTGGTGCTGATGCTCATCGTCAGCCGCGACGAGGGGCGATTGGTTTCCCGCAACCTCAACTGGAAGCCCACCCTGTCCGCATTAGGCATCGCGCTTCTGATCCTGTGGGCCGGCTACTTCTTTCACGTCTCGCATCTCGAGATCGGTGACGGTCACGTCCGCGCCAGCTTCCCCAACCGCCCGTTCCGTGACTGGCCTTCTGCCACCAAGCTTGACCTCAGCGTCTACATCCCCGCAGGAGAATACGTCGAAGGCCTGCGCGAGGTCGCGCGCAGCAATCACAGCGGACGCCCTGCATGGTTCCTCGGCAAGCTCTATCCCCATGGCGGCATTCTGGCGTACTACCCGGTCGCCATCGCGCTGAAGTGGCCGACTGTCCTGCTCGTGTTTCTCGCCGCCGGCCTGTGCCTTCGCATCTGGAAGAAATCCCGCTCCCCATCTGACGTGCTCCTGCTGTCGCTCTTTCCGCTCGTGTATTTCGCCTTTGCCCTCAACGCCAGGTTTGATATCGGCGAGCGCCACATCCTTCCGCTCTATCCTTTCGCGCTGCTGTTCGCGGGCGGAATTTGGGAGCGCGCTCGGCAGTCCGGCGTTGGCAAAACGCTCGTCATCCTCGCCCTTTGCCTGAACGCCGCCGACGCCCTCCGCTCTGCCCCCGACTATCTCGCATACTTCAACGTCTTCGTCCGCCCGCAAAACAGTTGGCACCTGCTCACCGACAGCAACCTCGATTGGGGCCAGGGCCTGATCGCGCTCCGCCACTACCAGCATCACCACCCGAACGAGGCGATCCAGTTCGCCTACTTCGGATCCATCGATCCGGCACTCTATGGCATTCACGCCGCGCCGCTCGCCCCAAACGAACCGACAAAAGGGACGCTCGTCATCAGCCCCACGCTGCTCTCCGGCCAAAACCTCGACGATCCTACCGTGTATCACTGGCTCTGGCCGTTGCAGCCCGAGCGTGTCATCGATCGCTCACTCTTGCTCTATCACATGAAGTGAGCGCTCCTGGCTCTTCGCGTTACTCCGCGGTCGCGTCTCCCGCTGGTAGAATATTTTCACGATGATCCTTCCCTTCGTTCGCGAACTCTTCGCGGACGTGGAAACTTCTCCCATTCTGGCGCGTGCTATAGCCCATACCAAGGGCAGCGCGGGGCGTCTTCGTGTCTCTGGACTGACCCACACGGCCAAGGCGCTCTTCTCGGTTCTTCTGCAACGAGGCTCGGCGCGGCCAGTAGTGCTCGTTGTCAGCGACAATCGCACCATCGACGACCTGCTGCCCGTCCTACGCTCTTTCGCCGATCTCACCGGAGCGGCCGCTCCCGAATCCGTCGTCAGCCTTCCCGCCTACGATGTGCTGCCCTTCGAGAGCCAATCGCCCCACCCCGAAATTCAGGAGGTTCGTGCGGCTTCGCTGTGGAAGATCGCAACCGGCGGCGCCTCCATCATCGTCACAACGTCCGATGCCGCTGCCATGCGCATGCGCGGCTCGGGATTCTACGCCGGCCTGGCAATGACCATGCGCCGCGGCGAGATGGTCGAGGTCGGAAAGCATGGTCGAGCACCTGCGCATGGTCGGCTACAGCCAGGTGGATGTGGTCGAGATGCCCGGCGAATTCGCGCATCGCGGCGGCCTGCTTGATGTCTACCCGCCCGAGTCCGACCGGCCGGTTCGTATCGAGTTCTTCGGTGATGAGATCGAATCGATTCGCAAGTTTGATCCCGCAACCCAGCGCTCCGCCGCCAGCACCGACGATACCGTGCTGCTTCCGCTGACCGAGACGCCGCTGGAGGAAGAAACGCTCGCCGCCATCAACGCACGCCTTTCGGGCGAGCGCCTTTCCGGAAGCGAAGAGCTCATCGAGCAGACCGTCCGTGCCACCGGCGTCGCTGTCTTTCCCGGATGGGAGCTCTACGCGCCCGTCGCCGGCGCTGATGAAACCTTCTTCGACCTGCTGCCTAACGCGCAGATCGTCCTCGACGAGCCCGAGCAGCTCTCCGACGCGCACGATGCCTGGTGGACAAAAGTCGAAGAGGCGCACGAGCGCAGTTTGGTCGGCAACCTGGTTCGGCCCGGATGAGCTTTATCTTTCGCCCGCACAATGGACCGAGCGTCTGCAGAGTCTGCCCATCATCAGCGTGGAGCAGCTCGGCATCGAGTCGAGCGATGGTGTCGAGCATCTGATCTTCCAGTCGCAGCCCACAACCCGCTTTCACGGCTCTATCGCCGCCGTGGCAGAAGAGGTCGGCCAACTCGCCAAAGACGGCAAGCACGTCATCTTCGCCGTCGCCAGCCTCGGAGAGGTCGAGCGTCTCGCCGATGTCTTTAACGAGTACAACCTGTCGTTCCGCATTGGCAGCCGCACCCCCAAGCCCGGCCAGGTGTACGTCGACGAGTCGACCTACTTCTCCGAGGAGATCGCGACCACCACCATCGTCAAGGCCTACGTGCCCGAAGGCGTGGTGCTGCCCGACCAGGACCTCGTGCTCTTCGGCTCGCGCGATCTCTTTGACGAAGCTGATTTCGCCGCTGGCAGGCCGCAGCAGCGCAAGTCCAAGGTCTCTGCCTTTCTTTCAGATTTTCGCGACCTGGCAATTGGCGACTACGTTGTGCACGTCGAGCACGGCATCGGCCAGTATCAGGGGTTGAAAGAGGTTCCCCAGGAAGATGGAGCGGCCGCCGAGTTCATGGTGCTGGAGTACGCCGACGCCGCGCGGCTCTACGTTCCGCTGACGCGCCTCGATCTGGTGCAGAAGTATCGCTCCTCCGAGGGCGTGAAGCCCGTCTTGAATCGCCTGGGCACGCAGCAGTGGCAGAAGACCAAGGCGCGCGTGAAGAAGGCCATGAAAGACATGGCCGACGAGTTGCTCAAACTTTATGCTGTACGCAAGAGCGCGCAGGGCCATGCATTCGCAGGCGATACCGAATGGCAGCGCGAATTCGAAGACTCCTTCGAGTTCACCGAGACCGAGGACCAGATCGATGCCATCGCCGACGTGAAGCGCGACATGGAAGCCTCCACCCCGATGGACCGCCTGCTCTGCGGCGATGTCGGTTATGGCAAAACCGAAGTCGCCATGCGTGCCGCCTTCAAGGCGGTCAGCGACAATCGCCAGGTTGCGGTGCTCGCACCCACCACGGTGTTGGCCTTCCAGCACTACAACACCTTTCGCAGCCGGCTGGCCGCGTTTCCCATCAAGATCGAGATGCTCAGCCGCTTCCGCTCGCCCAAGCAGCAGAAGGAGACCATCGCCAAGGTCGAAGCCGGGCAACTCGACATCGTCATCGGCACGCATCGCATACTTTCGCAAGATGTAAAGTTTGCCGATCTGGGTCTGGTCATCGTCGACGAGGAGCAGCGCTTCGGTGTGCGTCACAAAGAGCGCCTCAAGCAACTTCGCAAAGAGGTCGACGTGCTCACCATGTCGGCCACGCCCATTCCGCGCACCCTGCACATGTCGCTGCTTGGCCTGCGCGACATGAGCGTCATCGAAACGCCGCCCAAAGACCGCATGGCCATCCAGACCGTAGTCGCCGCCTGGGACCAGAAGCTCATTCGCTCCGCCATCGAGAAAGAACTGGAGCGCGGCGGGCAGGTCTACTTCGTGCACAATCGCGTCGAGAGCATCTACGACATCGCCGACAAGCTGCGCGAGATGGCGCCGAAAGCGAGGATACTCATCGGCCACGGCCAACTGCCGGAGAGCGAACTGGAAAGGACCATGATGGCCTTCGTTCGCCACGAGGCCGACATCTTGCTGGCGACGACCATCATTGAGAACGGGCTCGACATCCCGCTGTGCAACACCATCATCATTAATCGTGCCGACCGCCACGGCCTCTCCGAGCTCTACCAGCTGCGCGGACGCGTCGGCCGTTCCGATCGTCGCGCCTACGCCTATCTGCTCATCCCGCCCGATCGTGATCTCACCGATCTGGCGCGTCGCCGTCTCGCCGCGCTGAAAGAGTTCAGCGACCTGGGCGCCGGTTTCAAAATCGCCGCGCTTGACCTGGAGCTGCGCGGGGCTGGGAACCTGCTTGGCGGCGAGCAGAGCGGCCACATTGAAGCTGTCGGCTTCGAGCTCTACACCACCATGCTTGAGCGCACCGTGCGCGAGCTGAAAGGTGAGCTCAAGGAAGAGACGCCGGAGACGCAGCTCAACCTCGGGCTCAACATTCGCATTCCCGCCGACTACATTGGCGAAGAGAACCAGCGGCTGCGCATGTACAAGCGCATCGCCGGAGTCGAATCTGAGGCACAGCTTGATGACGTAGCCGGCGAGCTCGGCGACCGCTACGGCACGCCACCGCCCCCGGTGCGCAATCTGCTGGAGTATGCCGGGCTGCGCCTGCTGTCGCAGCGCATCGGCGTAGCGCAGATCGAGCGCCGCAAAGATGCAGTCAGCATTCGCTTCACCGAGAAAGCCAACGTCGAGCCAGAGCGCCTGGCGCGCTTCGTCGCCTCCGAAGCAGGCGCGCAGTTTACGCCTGCGGGAATCTTGAAGTTTACGCTGAAGGAGAAACAGCCGGAGCAGGTTCTCGGGCGCCTAAGCTCGTTACTACAGCAATTAGCGGGCGAACCGCAGAGCGTGGCGTGAGGAATCAAAGCTAAGATAGCGGTCTCCCACTGCCGAAACACCTCGAGGTTGCCACTCTCATTCCCAAAATGCGATTTGTCGCAATTCTGCTGAATTTCCCCTGCATTACTGCTTGACTTTCAGTCTCATGGGGATAAGCTTATGAGTCACGCAGGCGGGGCCCTCGCCCCGCATTGTCTTGCTAGTCTCTCTCTGCGCACTGACCAACCTGAGATGAAGGTGCAATCTCCTTCACGGAGGCTGTTATGCATTTCGCAAAGCTCTTCGTTCGAAACGAGGCTTCAAGATTCAACATAAGTAAAGCGAAGTCACGCATGATGCTCAGGTTTGTGGTGCTACTCGCACTATCTGTGGCGATGCTATGCCGGCCGCTCGTGGCGCAGGAAAACTATCTGGTCAGCACGGACGACAGTCTCCTGAGCCTGCATGACTTGGCGACGAACTCGTTTATCGAGTCAATGAAGGCCGGCCCCTATGCATGGATCATTGTTCCCTCGCCTAATCAGCGGTTGGCTTTCGCCCTCAGCGCCGGTGGCTACCTTTCCGTTGTGGATATGACCATCGCCAAAGAGATTACCCGTATCCAAGGTGTGGACGGGGACAACGGCACGATGTCGCCAGATGGCAAGCTTCTCCTGGTCTCCGAGTACTACTCGGACGCTCTTGATATCATCGATGCTGCACAGTTCAAAGTTGTCCGGAAGGTGAGCTTGGGCTCTTTATTCGGGCAAGGTGTTAGGCCCGGAGCCGTTCTTGCCGTAGCAAATAGGGCTTATGTTTTCCCTCGGTATAGCTCTTACTTCGCCACAAATGTTGCGGTTGTCGATCTGACTGACTACTCGGTATCCTCGATCGTGTTACCGAGCGGTTATTTTCACAGGAGTTCTGCGGGTTTGACGCCCGACGGAAGCACCATAGCTCTGGCTGAATATGAGTATGCTGATCGGCAGTTCCATGTTCTGCTCATCAGCACTGCCACTAACACAATCATTGCCGACAATGCGCAAACCGGCATTGCGAACCCCGACGCACTCGTGGTCACGCCTAATGGTGCGGATCCATCGAAGATCTTTGGCTATATAACTACGTCCTCAAATAACAAGTATGAGGTGTTGGCCCTGGATTTGCGATCAAACTCTCCAACCTATGGGCAAGTCTTGCCCGCCACGGCTACGGCCCTTGGCACTTACCCGAGTGGAATGGCAATCAACTCCGACGGCAGCCGGCTGATTGTGGCGGGGTCGGGACTAACTCAGCAGTCGCCCAATGTTGACATCGTCGATACTGGAAAAATGTTTACTGACCCTGCCCATGCCCTGATTTCCGAGGTGACCGTGGACAACGGTGTTATAGCCTTGGGTGTCTGCTCCGGGTTTTTCTCGACAACTCCACCAAATACGGCTCCCACGGTCAGCGGTGTAAGCGGTGACGTAACAAACGACGCCGATCACGAAATTCAGATTACCGGCGGCAATTTTCAGCCGGGCGCTCTGGTGCGCATCGGCAGCATGGAGCCCATCGCGGCAAGCGTCACCGGCAGCAACACGCTAAACGTTACCGTGCCCGTCAATGCCCCGGCGGGCAAGGCGCAGGATATTATTGTCACTAATCCACGGACGAATGACCCACCCGACCAGCAGAACCAGAGCGGCCTGCTCGCAGGCAGTTTCAAAATTCTGCTCAATCCCAAGTTTCAGCCAACTACTCAGTTTGCCACCGTCAATCAGGACAATTCGTATTCAGTTTATGACATCAATCAGCAGACGATGCTCAACGTGCAGACCGCACAGGGCGAGAGCTTACTCTTTTGGCCGGCTTTCAATATTGACGGAAAAGAACTCTACATTCAGTCATACGAAGACTACAAGTTCGCTGTGCTTCCGGTAAGTCTCAGTAATAACATGCCTAGCGATCCTATTCTGTTCTCGTATTACGTCGACTTCGACCGAACTCTGGCGACCAGCCGTGATCCGGTAACTGGCAAGCCGGTGGTGAATATCTCATGGAGCGATTCCCAGCACCTATACGTTAACGTAATCGACGGCGATTCCGGATCTCCTACCTTCAACACGATCATCAGGACGTTTGATGCCGTCTACGATCCCAACTATGGGCTCGATCTTTATCTAATGACAGTAAGTCCGGACGGCAAATTCGCTTACCTATGGTATGACGACTATGGGAACAGCGACACCTACTATCTTGGAATCCTGAATCTTTCTACCGGCGCGTTTACTTATGTGACTGCCGATGCTCTTGGCGTCTATTACAATCAATCGCAAATCAGCGTTACGCCGGATGGCAAATCGCTGTTATTGATGACCTACCGAAGTAATCGCGCCCGAATTAAGATTTTTGATCTATCCAACCCGACGCAACCCAAGAGGGTGTCCGAGATCACCCCGATTCCGATACCGCGCCGTGGCTTTCCGTATGTCTCTAATTACCAGGTCGTCGGCGACCACCTCTACGCGTTGGACTCCAGCGGAGTCGTGGTGGTATTTAACTTCCGCAGAGACATCGGCGATTTTCGTGAGCGGGGGTGGTCCATTATTCCAAATGTGAACTTCGCCAACAACTTTGCATTCTCGCCCGATGGCGCCTGGCTGTACGTGACGGATTCCGTCAACGACCTGGTTGCCGTCTTAGACACGAGTAAGCTGCCCACGGGAAAGAACGTGCTGGTAACAAACGTGCGCGCCCCATACTACCCCATCGCCATCGACGTGAGCCCCGTCCCGCCTCCACGAAAACTGCAGATCAACAGGACGCTGGGGCTTCAGCGCGAGGCACAGCCCCAGGTGCAGCTTTCTCAACCGGCGGGAGCCTCTCGTGCGCCCGCGCAGAGCCGGCCAGAGTAGGCCGACCTCTCGATAGTAGGGCTGCGTCCACGGTTGCAGTTTCTGCGCCCCTCTGTTATCTCTGGCGTGCGTCGTTTCGACCCTCATGAGCCGCCGCTTCGAGTCCGAACAGTGGGTGCCTGCACCGGTGGAGCGGGTCTTTGCCTTCTTCGCCGACCCACACAATCTGCCGCGCGTCATGCCGCCCGCGCTTGGCACCAAGCTGGTCAAGCTCAATCTCATGCCTCCGCGCCTGGCCGCCGGACAGATGCCGCCAGGCATGCTTCGCATGGCGGGCGCCGGCACCGAGATGACCGTCGCCTTCCGCGTCATCCCCTACCTTCCCGTGCATGAGCGCTGGATCGTCAACATTACCGAGTTCTCGCTCAACGAATACTTCCACGATTCGCAGAAGCAGGGGCCCTTCCGCCGCTGGGAGCATACCCACAGCTTCGAGTCCGTGACGCAGGACGGTTGCCCGGGCACGCTCATCCGCGATGAAGTTGACTACGAAGTCGGATTCGGCGCGGTGGGCCGTGCGCTCGAGACCGCGCTCTTCCAGGGGATATTCCGAGCGACCTTCAATTACCGTAAGCGCGTCGTGGACCGGATCTTTCCCGCGGCGGCCCCTGCCGCCCAGCTCAGCTAGTCATTCGCCTGCATGGACCCAACTCGCGCCCGTGCTGAATATCCCTTTTGACTGTTCGCTCTTCGCTTTTAGCTAGAAAGTCTTCAATGCGAGTCCGCCGGCTCCTTCCGAATCCGGCGAAGAACGAATTAGCCCGCTTCCTCTGCGTCCCTGTGCCTCTGTGGTTGACCTTCGCTATCCTGTGCGTATGGACTTGTTTGCTCTTACTCGCAGGCTGGTCGACATCGAGTCGATCACCGGCAATGAAACTGTCGTTGGCGAAGCGCTCGCCGAGGAATTGCAACGGCTGGGGTACAACGTTGAGCGCATGACGGTCGAAGGTGATCGCTTCAACCTGTGGGCTACATCGCCGCCAGAACCGCGCCCCTCCGTCGTGCTCTCAACGCACATGGACGTCGTGCCGCCATTCTTTCCTTCGTCGGAGACCGCCGACCGCATCTACGGCCGCGGCTCCTGCGATGCCAAAGGCATCATCGCTGCGCAGATCGGTGCAGCCGAGAAGCTGAAGGCCGAAGGCATGCACGTCGGCCTGCTATTTCTGGTCGGGGAAGAGCGCGACAGCCAGGGAGCGCAGGTCGCCAACCAGCAGCCGCGCGGCGCGAGGTTCCTCATCAACGGCGAACCGACCGAGAACAAACTGGCGCTGGCGTCGAAGGGCACGCTGCGAGTCGAGTTAGTCGCGCAAGGAAAGATGGCGCACTCCGCCTACCCGGAGTTGGGCGAGTCGGCGATCGAGAAGCTGCTCGATGCGCTGCAGCGAGTGCGCGCGCTGAAGCTGCCCACCAATCCTAAAGCCGGCCCTTGCACCATGAACATCGGCCTCATCGAAGGTGGCCGCGCGCCCAATGTCATTCCCGATAGCGCCGTGGCGCATCTGCTGTTTCGCCTCGTCGGACCGGAGGACGAGTTGCGCCGCCAGATCACAGAAGCTGCCGGAGACAACGCCGAAGCGCGCTTTCCTCTCGAAATCCCGTACATGGAGATGGCGACCGTTCCCGGCATCGCAACCATGATCGCCGCCTTCACCACCGACATTCCCGCGCTGACGAACTGGGGAAGGCCTCTGCTGATCGGTCCCGGCTCGATCCACGTGGCCCACACCGAAGGCGAGTACATCGAGAAGCGCCAGTTGCTGGAGGCGGTCGAGCTATATGCCAACATCACCCGGCAATTGCTCGCAAAAATGTAAGTCACGGCGCAACCGGACAGGACACAAGCGAGCACTCTCTTGGTCGGTGGCCAGCCATTAGTACTCCGGCAATCACCGTTCGTCGCGGTGCACCGTCTCCATGGAGAACGCAGGTAGGCACACGGCAATATATTCCGCGCCGTCAGGCCCGGGCGTGGAGTACTGCACCCACTCGCCGGTGTGAGCGATGACGGCCTGCCCGGCATTTACATCGAGCTCGCCGTCCCGGCTTTTCACATGCAACGTGCCCTGTAGCACGATGGTGAACTCGTCGAACTCGGGCGTCTGTCCGGGCTCAACCCATCCACTTGGAGAGCGCATATGAGCCACGCTGGTTGAGGTAGTCTTCGAGTTCACGCGCCCAATGTATTCATCGATGAGCTTGGGCTTGTTGCCCGCGGCGGTAATACGCGTAGGTTGTGCGATAAGTGTGGGCATGTTTTAGTTGTCAGGCAGCAGTTGCCAGTCGGAAGTCCCCGGCTATTGCTCTGGATTGTTTATGAACTTCGCAACTGTCTTCCCATTGCTCGTAAGCAGGAGATAGTTGCCGCCGAGCTTGTATCCGTCGGCGGAGCGCAGCATTGCGATAAACTTGCTCTCGCGCGAGCCGGCAGGATCGGCGCAGGCCATCATGGTCATACCGCCGGGGTCGAGTTCAAGATGGCCGTGGCTGTCGTGGAAGGTGCCGAGATACGTGTTGCAGCCCGCCGACCCGGCGATCCGCGTTCCCTCGGGACTAAAAGCCAGCGTGACCGGACGCTGCGGCGGCGTGATGATGACCTGCTTGCCTTCGAGTTGTACCAGCCTCCACTGTGTGTTGGCTAAGGGCGTGGAACCAGTGACGGCAACTGGATGTGAGCGTTCGGGCCTGGACTCTGCCGGCGGCTCGGCTTCTGTCGACTCCGGCGCTTCGGCGGCGAGCTCGGCGGCCTTGGTGGCCGAAGGTGCTTCCGGCAAAGGCTGCTGCGATTCAGCGGTCTTGCTTTCAGACGACGGAGCGGTGTTCTCAGCTGGCGACGGCGACGCAGATTCCGGTGTAGTTGCCGAAGTCGGCCCTGGTGGCGGCGCGGATTCAGGCGCGGCCACCTGCGCTTCAGTAGGCGTCGGCGCTTCGGGCTGAGCGGACTGCGGCTCAGCAACGGCTGTGCTGCTGGTGGACGCAGACTCGGCCGACGGAGCCTGCTCCAGCACACCTGAAGATTCGGCTGGCGAAACCTGCTCACCGGTCGCTGATGCTGAAGTCTGGGCGGCGGCCTCGGTCGCAGGAGCAGCGTTGCCCGAGGCAGCGGACTCCCCTGTTGATGCAGGCGGGGCAGTAGGCTCGCTTTCGGCGGGCTTGTTCTCAGTTTGCGTCGCCGATGAAGCGGAAGCTTCCGGCGCCTGTCCCTCAGCGGGCGTTGTCGGAGGCGCAGCGGCTTGCTCAGCTTCCTGCGTGGCCGACGGTTGCTCTGTCGACTGTGCGCTGCTCGGGGCTGGCGCATTCGACGGGGAAGGCTCGGTCGTAGGTGGTGTCAGTGCCCCCGCGCTCGCCGGCTCGTTCGGCGCGGCAGTCGATACCGTCTGTGGCGGCGCCGCCTCCGAATCAGAGGCTGCTCCTTCCGAGGCTGCGGGCTCAGGCTGCTTCTTCTCAGGCGGTCCGTGCTTGCCTCCATGTCCCACCATGTGGAGCACGAGGTTCACCTTCGAGGGCGCGCCGTGCGTCAGCACCGGGTAGGCCTGCGTGCTGCTGAACATCATCATGCCGTCGCCGGAGCGAATAGTGGCGCGCACCGAATAGTGATGGGCGGGCACGATCTGCGTTGGATCGTAGGTGAGCGTAAACGGTACCGGCACCTGCCGTCCTTCGGCGTTGATAAGCGAGTCGGCAACGGTTTGCGAGGTGACGTCGGCCACCGAGACATCGGCTAATTGAACGTCAATGACCGCGTCGGGCGGCAGGGCCATGCGCTCGCGATAGGTGACCGACCCGGTCACTTGGCCACTGCCGGTTTGAGCATGGCCCAACGGGCAGAAAAGCAACAGCGTTAGCAGGCAGGCAAACATTTGGGCGCGCGAAAAGCGCACGCCCGAATACTCAGTTTCCATCATCGTTAACTTTAACCGCACTAATCAGGTTTCGTTGCATCCGGCACGGCGGCGGTCGCCGCCGTCGGGCGGCGAATCTCGGTCGGCACACCTTGGCGCGCTTCGATCGGCCGCGGAGGCATGCCGACGCCGCGCTCGTCGTACTTGCCAAAGATCATTTTACCTGCAGTAGTCTGCAGCACCGAGGTCACCGAGATGTCGATGTTTTTGCCGATCATCTTGCGCGCATTGTCGACTACGACCATAGTGCCGTCGTCGAGATAGGCGACGCCTTGGTTGTACTCCTTGCCTTCCTTCAGGATGAAGACGCGCATGATTTCGCCCGGCAGCACAATGGGCTTCAGCGAGTTGGCCAGCTCGTTGATGTTCAATACCGGCACGCCCTGCAGTTGCGCCACCTTGTTCAGGTTGAAGTCGTTGGTGACGATCTTGCCTTCATACAGCTTGGCCAGCTCAATGAGCTTGAGGTCGACCTCGCGCACGGCAGGGAAGTCATCTTCCACGATCTGAATCTGCAGGCTGGCGATCTTCTGAATGCGCTGCAGGATGTCGAGCCCGCGGCGGCCGCGGTTGCGCTTCATCGAATCGGCCGAGTCGGCGACCAGTTGCAGCTCGCGCAGCACGAACTGTGGAATCACGATGGTGCCATCCAGGAAGCCGGTTTCCGCAATGTCGGCGATGCGGCCGTCGATGATGACGCTCGTGTCCAAAATCTTGTAGCTGCGCTTGCTCTGCTTTTCACCGCCGAAGATGCCGCCCAGTGCGGCCAAATTCAAAAGGTCGCCCTTGCCCGCGCCGACGATGAGCCCGACATAGGCCATCAGCAGCATGACGAAGAGCTGAAGGAAGCTTTGAGTGTGTCCGGCGGGCAAGCTGTTCCTGATAACGAGGCTGAACAGGTACGCCCCGACAATGCCCAGGATGCTGCCGATGACGGCGCCAATCAGCCGTTTCAGGCTGACTTGGCGCAACCTCATTTCAAACAGTACGACGGCCGCCCCGATGATCGCGCCCGCACCAGCGGCGGGCCAACTCGCAAGTCCCAGGGGCTGAAGTTCATAACCGCAAACTGCTGAAACCAGAATGAATAGTACGCGTATAAAAACCAGGTCCAAGCTACACCTCCCGGGGCCGGTTCCTGGCATCTGGGTCGGGCTTGACGGGCCTGAACGAATGGGACGCCGACTCGCAAGCCACTTTCCGTAGACGCTGTAGGGCCTTTTAGCAAAAAACTCGTCGGGGCTTATGAATTATGAGATGCCCCCTACCCTGTCGGGAAACCGCAGTCCGACAGATTTCCGTGCCACACTGTTAGCAGCCGAAGTATAACCCATGTCCCCCAATCGTGGGGGTACTGGCATCGCAATTGCCGCGCAAGATTCCGCTTTGCGGAAACCGGTTAGGAGAACAGGCTGCCGATAGCTGCGCCTCCGAGCGTGACGACCGCCCACCAGCCGAAGACTACTCCCATGCAGGTGCCGCGTTTCACGCGGGTCAGACAGGAATATCCGATTCCTGTCAGCACCAGGATCCAGATGTTGAACAGGTCGATGGAGGAGGCGACGGAATACAGGAAATGCGAGGTGGTGGGATCGAAGAGCACGCCCAGGTTGCTGGCAAGCTGGTTCTGGAAGGTGAAGTTCTCGCCGCTGCCGATCAACAGCGTGAGGATGACCAGCAGCGCCTTGATCACGCCGGGCAGAAAGGCGTAATTGCTGATGGCGAAACACTGCCAGAACTTGAGCTCGGCGCCGAAGCCGAAGTTGAAGGTGCCCATCAGGACTGCAGCCATAATGGCGATAATGACCAGGTTGAAGACGGGGAAGCCGTACGCGATATCGCGTGTGATCTTGGCGGAGAGCTCCATGCGCGAGGCGCGCTGATCGGGAGGGAGTTGATCGAGCTTGGCGGCCTGACTGGGTGAGAGCTGAATCTGATTCTCGGTAACCCTGTCCATGCCGACCTTGGTGTCGACGAGGTAGACCAGCGCCAGACCGACGATGGCGCCCAATAGCCAGGGCAGCCACCAACTGGCGCTGCGGCGAATGTCGGTGAAGGTCTTGCCGGGTGCGACAAAGGTGTCGACGACGCGCTCGACCTGCGAGAGGGCGGGAACCTGTTCTGGAGTAGCGGCAACGGGCGCAGGAGTGCTCATGGGGTCTCCAATCATTCGCCTTCGTGGCGAGGACCTCGGTTGCGCTGGAAGGCTGTGCGGCGCGATTGTAGCATTGGCGGCGCGGCGGGAGCCGACGGGGTTGTTGCCGATCAAGATAACCTCGAAGGGCTGGAAGTGTTCTGGAGCGAAAGCGCGGACACGCTCATTCCTAAAGCTACAAACTTCTGACCGTTTGTTGACAATCATTCATCGCCGCCAAGCTAGGCTACAGCCGGAGGGACAACATGAGAAGAATCTGCGGGCCGGTTGGCATCGGGCTGGTATCGACCATCTGTATTTTCAGCCTTATGCAATCTGGGCAGGCGCAAACCTATGCCATCCGCGACCTTGGCACGCTGGGCGGTTCGAATCCCTTCAGCCAGGCGTTCTGCGTTAACGCCTTCGGACAGGTGGGAGGCATTACCAGCAGCACCACGCAGAATGTAAATCCTGCCTTTCTGTATTCCGGAGGCAAGATGGTATCGCTGGGCACGCTGGGCGGCAATGATGCCGAAGCACGTGGGATCAGCACCAGTGGCCAATTGACGGGCTTCTCCGAGGTTAACGAAAGCTATGCCGCATTCCTCTACAGTGACGGAAAGATGACCAACATAGGCACGCTCGGCGGCCGTGGAGCTGCGGGCCTGGGTATGAGTGCCAATGGAATCATTGTGGGCGACTCGTTTACCAGTTCCGGAGAGGACCATGCCTTCATGTACAGGAACAGCGAGATGACGGACTTGGGAACCTTGGGCCGACCGCCAAGCTATGCCCAGGGCGTTAACAATGAAGCGCAGGCAGTTGGTTACTCGTCAGACCAGAACGGCGAAACTCGCGCGTTCTTGTGGAGTGATGGCATAATGCAGGACCTGGGGACGCTGGGCGGCGATCTGTCCGTGGCCACTGCCATTAATGCAAGCGGCACGATCACCGGGCAGGCCTATACTTCGCAGGACCTGACTGCGCATGCCTTTCTTTACGTCAACGGGATCATGAGCGATCTGGGCACACTCGCTGGGCCCTATAGCGAAGGAGAGGCCATCAACGACCTCGGGGTCGTGGTGGGGAAGTCCACATACCAGGCCAACGGCGGGGACTATCACGCCTTCGTCTACAGCGGAGGCAAAATGAAGGACCTCAACAACCTCATTGTTGCTACGGGCCCAGGATGGGTGCTGCAGGAGGCCACCGGGGTCAACAACGGAGGCCAGATTGTGGGATTCGGCACCCTTCGCGGCCAGATGCATGCCTTTCTGGCAACCAAGATTGGTCTCGGGAACTAGGCAGGCTTGGCGCGCCACTCGGTGGCAGTGCGAATTTTCGTCATGCTGCAGATAGCCTCCTATCCTCCAAACGAAGGACGATAAGCGCGGGGCACACTCGTGATGGTTGCGCGGGCTACGGGTCCGGGCGCCACCGACTGGGCGGCTGGAACCAGACCCGGGGTTGTCGTCGATCTCCTTACGCAAACTGGGCATCATCTGCCGATGGCCCATAGATCGCCGGGACAGGCACATCGTTCAGACGCAGATACACGGTTAATTGTCCGCGATGATGAGCGAGATGCATGAAGGTGTCTCGTATCACATCGTGTCGAGGCTGCTCACTGACAACATTGCCTGCAACCAGCAGCCGCCAGGGTTTCTGCAGATGTTCCTCAGTTGTACTGGCCAGCGCCTGGCGGCCCTCGGCGGCGCCCTTGTCAAGTGCCTGCACCAATTCGGCGGGGGTTCGCAATGGCGGATGGCTGAACTTCCTGCCGCCGGGAGGATTCAGGTCCAATTCATCCTGGTTGATCATCATGGCAAACCACCCGGGCATTCCTGCCACCAGCCTCGCCAGTTGACCAAGCGGCATGGACTTGTCGTGAGGCTTCCAATCGTCCTTGCCCTCAGGAACCCGTTCCAGCGCATGGCGGGTGCGTTCCACTTCGGCGTCGAGTTGGGCGAGAAACATCTCTGTCATTTTCATAAGGACTCCTTTTGGGTTGCGGGAACCCGGCCTTCAGCAGATGTTGCAGACCCGCATAAGATGACGGCAGTTCCAGGGCCGACGCAATTTTGAGCGGCGGCAATCCCGGCCTGGCCGGGAACCCGGTGGTTCGTCAGTAACCGAATCCGCGCAATATAAAATCAAAGATTACCCACTATGTCTGACTCCACGACCAACGCTGCGAATCCCGAACCTGCCACCCGTCCCGAACGCTACGAGCCGCAGACCATCGAGCAGAAGTGGCTCGAGCGCTGGGCCGAGAATCCCGACCTCTACCGCGCCGAGCCGCCCGACTCGCAGCGCAAGAAGTACTACGTGCTCGAGATGCTGCCCTATCCCTCGGGCGCGCTGCACATGGGACACGTGCGCAACTACTCGATTGGCGACGCGCTGGCGCGCTACATGTGGATGCAGGGCCACAACGTGCTCCATCCCATGGGCTGGGACGCCTTCGGCCTGCCGGCGGAAAACGCCGCGCTGAAGAACAACACGCCTCCGCGCGACTGGACGCTGCAGAACATCGCCGCCATGAAGGCGCAAATGAAGCGCCTGGGCTTCGGCTATGACTGGTCGAAGGAGTTGGCCACCTGCCTGCCCGACTACTACCGCTGGAACCAGTGGTTCTTTCTGAAGTTCTTCGAGCGCGGGCTGGCCTATCGCAAGAGCAGCAAGGTGAACTGGTGTCCCGAGTGCCAGACGGTGCTGGCCAACGAGCAGGTGCTGTCGAATGGCTGCTGCTGGCGGCATGAGACCACGCTGGTCGAGCAGCGCGAATTGGAGCAGTGGTTCCTGCGCATCACCAATTACGCCGACGAATTGCTCGAGGGCCTGGACACTCTGGAGGGCTGGCCGGAGAAGGTCAAGACCATGCAGCGCAACTGGATCGGCCGCAGCGAGGGCACGCTGGTTGACTTCAAGCTCGATGGCCCGGCCGGACCCGCCGGCGACAAGATCACCGTCTTCACCACGCGGGTGGACACCATCTTCGGCGCCACCTCATTGCAGCTTGCGCCCGAGCACCCCATGGTGGCCGACATCATCGGCGAGAGTCATCATCTGCGGGCGAAGGTCGAAGAGATGATGGCCGAGCAACGCCGCGCCAAAGAAGCCGGCAACATCGGCACGATCGAGAAGCACGGTGTGCACACTGAGCGTTACGCCATCAATCCGTTCAACGGCGAGAAGCTGCCCATCTGGGTGGCCAACTACGTTCTGCTCGACTACGGTACCGGAGCGATCATGTCGGTCCCGGCGCACGACGAGCGCGACTACGAGTTCGCCAAGAAGTATGGGTTGGACATTCGCGTGGTCATCCTGCCGCGCCGCGAGAAAGAGATTCCGGAAGAAGGCCAGCCGGAAGAGCCGGTGCTGCCATTCACCGAGACCGATAGCCTTGTTATCAACTCGGGCCAGTTTAACGGACTGGCTAGCGATGAGGCGATCGCCAGGATGTCGAAGTATGCCGAAGAGCGCGGCTTCGGCAAGGAAACCGTCACCTTCCGCCTGAAGGATTGGGGCATCAGCCGCCAGCGCTACTGGGGCACCCCGATTCCCATGATCTATTGCCCGACCGATGGCATGGTGCCGGTGCCGGAGAGCGACTTGCCCGTCGTGTTGCCGGAGAACGTCAGCATCACTCTGGCGGGCGGCTCGCCGCTGAAGGATGTGCCGTCGTTCGTCAACGTGAAGTGTCCCAAGTGCGGCGGCGCGGCGCGGCGCGAAACCGATACCATGGACACCTTCGTCGACTCGTCCTGGTACTTCTATCGCTACACTAATCCGGCGCTCGATACCAAGGCGCTCGACACCGATACCATCGCGTACTGGTTTCCTATCGACCAGTACATTGGCGGAGTCGAGCACGCCATCCTGCACCTCATTTATTCGCGCTTCTGGACGAAGTTCATGCGCGACATAGGGCTGGTGAAGAATGACGAGCCCGCCGCGCGCCTGTTCACCCAGGGTATGGTCATCAAGAATGGCGCCAAGATGTCGAAGAGCATGGGCAACGTGGTCTCGCCTGACGACATGGTGGCACGCTACGGCGCCGACGCCACCCGCATGTACACGCTGTTCGCCGCTCCGCCCGACCGCGACCTAGACTGGCAGGATGCCGGCGTCGAAGGCGTGAGCCGGTTTTTGGGCAGGGTGTACCGGTTCGTGGTGAGGAATGGGGCGACACAAAGCAATGGAGCTGTCATCCCGAGCAGAGGTTCGTCCGCCGCAGGTGGGCGAACCGGAGCCGAGGGACCTGCAGTTCTCTCTCCGCCGGCCCGCAACATCCAACGCAAGCTGCACCAGACCATCAGGCGCATCACCGATGACTTCGGCGGACGCTGGCACTTCAACACTTCGATTGCCGCCATCATGGAGCTGGTCAACGAGCTCTACGCCTACGAAGACGCTGTGCAGCAGAACCCCGGCCAGGCCGCTCCTGCCGCGCTCATGGCCGACGTGCAGCGCGATCTGGTGCTGATGCTCGCTCCCTTCGCGCCCTACCTCGCGCACGAGCTGTGGGAGATGTTGGGCGAGACAGGAGAGCTATTGCGCGCACCGTGGCCAAAGTACGATCCCGAGCTGGCGAAAGAAGAAGAGGTCGAGATCGCCGTGCAGGTCAATGGCAAAATCAAGGCGCGTATCACCGTCCCCGCCGACGCCGATGACGAGACCGTGCAGAAGCTGGCGCTGGCTGACGAAAAGGTCAAGGCCTCCATCGCAGGCAAGGAAGTGGTGAAGGTGCTGGTGGTCAAGGGGCGGCTGGTGAATATTGTGGTGAAGTGAGCCCCCGCTTACATGAGCCGATCAAGGGCGTCTGCGCAGCAATTGCGCCTCCCCGGAAACTCTTGGCTTGACGACGGCCATGTCTGTTATAAACTAGTCGTAAACTAGTCTTATCGAGGAGCAAGCTCGTGGCTACGCTACAAGGCAGCAATACCGTCGGTGCTTACGAGGCGAAGACTCATTTGTCCGAACTGCTGGAAAAAGTAGAGGCAGGCGAGGAGATCACCATTACCAAGCATGGTTCGCCTGTAGCCAAGCTGGTACCCGTGAAAAAGGAAGCGAGCGCGGACGAGCGCATTGCCGCCATTCAGCGGATTCAGAAGCTCGCCACGGGCTTGTCCCTGGGCGGATTGAAAGTCAAAGACCTCGTTAGCCAGGGCCGCCGATGAGCGCCGCCGCGTTTGTGGTTGATTGTTCGATTGCCATGGCCTGGTTGTTCGGCGATGAAGCGACGCCGAAGACGACGGCTTTGCTGAATCGACTGGCGACCGAGGCGGCGGTTGTGCCGGCCTGGTGGTCGATCGAAATCACCAATGTCCTCGCAATGGCCGAGCGCAAGGGCCGTATCACTGCGGTGCAGTCGGACGCCTTTATTTCTGACCTGAGCAAGCTCGGAATCGAGCGCGACGACGAAGCTTCTGCCCGGGCCTTTTCCCATCTTCTGGCCTTGTGCCGAACCCATCAGCTGACCAGCTATGACGCGATTTACCTCGATTTGGCAATTCGGCGAAGCTTGCCTTTGGCGACACTTGACCATGATTTACGTAGAGCGGCACGGAAATTGGGCGTCAGCCTCTTAGGTTGAGGCGCTTATGCGGCGCGTGAGCCTGGTGCCGGCGCCCTCGCCAACGAAAGGGTTAAAGCCCATACTGAAGGAAAGGAAGTGGCAAAGGTGCTGGTGGTGCCGGGCGGGCTGGTGAAGATTGTCGTGAAGGGGCCACCGGCAACCGACCACTGAGAACTGACGTTAATGAACCTCACTCCCATCGAAGCTCGCGTGCTCGGCTCCCTCGTCGAGAAGGACATCACCACGCCCGACTACTATCCGTTGTCGCTCAATGCGCTGGTCAATGCCTGCAATCAGAAGAACAATCGCGATCCGGTGATGATGCTGGAGGAAGACGCGGTGCGTGACGCGCTCTCCGCCCTGCAGTCCCAGCGGCTGGCCGGGCCGGCCAGCGGAGCCGACAGCCGCGTCACCAAGTACGAGCACCGCTTGCAGGAGGTGTACAACTTCACTCGCGGCGAGGTTGCCGTGCTCTGCGTGCTCCTGCTTCGCGGACCGCAAACCCCGGGCGAGTTGCGCGGCCGTACCGAGCGCATGCATCGCTTCGAAGATCTCGACCAGGTGCAGGCGGCGTTGCAACGCCTGATGCAGCGTGAGCCTCCGCTGGCGGCGGTACTGCCCCGGCAAGCCTGGAACCAAAGAGGCACGCTATGCGCACCTGATGTCGGGAGACGTCGACTACACTGCGCCGGAACATGAAGTAACGACCTCACTGAGCGCCGGGCAGCGCTCCGCCGGACTCCGATCTTCGCGAACGCATCGCCCACCTGGAACAAACCGTGGCGGAACTTAAGTCGAGAATCGAAGAGCTGACGCAAGAGCTGACCGAATTCCGGCGGCAGTTTCAGTAGGAAAATACCGAACGCGCCTGGCACATCTTCTTTCGATGTGTCACTCCCAACGGAGCGCAGCGCAGCCGAGGGACCTGCAGTTGCTTCCCCTGACGATAACAGTTCGTGAAGTGGGGTGGTGACCTCCCACACATACCAACGCGGAGTCACACCGTAAGGCACGCGCGTCCTGGCCGACGAAAGGTGCAAGCCGCCATCGCAGGCAGGAGGTGGGGAAGATGCTCGTGGTGAAAGGCAGGCTGGTCAAAATCGTTGTGAAGTCGCCAATCAAGATTTTGCCCGTAACCCTCACGCGCTCACAATTTTGCGTAGATTTTTCCGGCACCTCGATGGAGTCAAGATTTTGCGTGATATGAGGGGGGAGGGGTACCCCAGAATTTCGCGGCTTCTGGTGCCGCCGCTAACGCGGCTTGCGACGATATTTGCGTTGTCTACCCCCGCTTCCGCCGTGGGCTGAAATTGTTCACGATACGTAGCTCGCGAAGACAGGTGGAAGCCCCGCATTCATGCGGGGGAATCAGGCACCTTTCGCATCGCAGGTGCTTCGTTGCCGGAGGCTGGCCGCTGCTGCGGCTACGGCGGCCATGACGTTTCCAACGCTCGGCATCGCGCGAAAGCCAACAGACAATCATTCGTGTGTCGGCGTAGCCGCGGGGTGTCCACGTATGAGAGCGAGCGGCAATCCCTCCCACCCGCGCTGCCGGCGAAGCCGTCGGGTAGCCGGTACAGTCACTCCGATGGAGCTACGCTTGCCTCTGCCAGGCAAAGAACACACAGCCCAAAGGTGGAACGGTCAGGGCCAGGGAATTAGGTCGTCCGTGAAAAGGGACCGGATCCGTCTCGACGGTGCCCATGTTCCCCTGTCCGCTGCCGCCGTACAATGTCGCGTCGCTATTCAGTATCTCCTGCCAGACTCCACTTCGCGGAACGCCGATACGATAGTTGTGGCGGGGCACCGGAGTGAAGTTGCAGACAGCAACGATCTGCTCGTTCTCCTTGCTGCTGCGGCGTATGTAGGTGAGTATGCTCTCATCGGAATCGTTGGCATCGATCCACTCGAAGCCGGCCGGAGAGAAGTCTTCCTGGAAAAGCGCCGGCTGGGTGCGATAGGTGCGGTTCAGGTCCTCGACCCAGCGTTGCATTCCGGAGTGCATCGGTGAATCCAGCAGGTGCCAGTCCAGGCTGGTCTCGTGATACCACTCGTTCCGCTGCCCGAACTCTCCACCCATGAAAAGCAGCTTCTTGCCCGGCTGAGAATACATATAGCCGAAGAGCAGCCGCAAATTAGCGAACCGCTGCCACTCGTCGCCCGACATCTGGGTCAGCAGCGATCCCTTGCCATACACAATCTCATCGTGCGAGAGCGGAAGAACATAGTTCTCGCTGAACATGTACATCCCATGAAACGTCAAGAGATTGTGATGGAAGCGCCGATAGATGGGGTCCTTGGAAAAGTACTGTAAGGTGTCGTGCATCCATCCCATGTCCCATTTCAGCCCGAAGCCGAGACCGCCCAGATAGGTTGGACGCGACACCAGCGGCCATGTAGTGGACTCTTCGGCGATGGTTTGCACGTCCGGATGAGCTTCATAGATGTCGTGGTTCATCCGTTGTAGAAAAGAAATGGCATCCAGATTTTCCCGGCTACCGAACTTGTTGGGAATCCACTCGCCTTCCTTGCGGCCATAGTCCAGGTAAAGCATGGATGCGACAGCGTCGACACGCAAACCATCGACATGGTAAGTGTCCAGCCAGAACAGGGCACTGGAAAGCAGGAAGCTGCGTACCTCATTGCGGCCATAATTGAAAATATGGGAGTGCCACTCAGGATGGAACCCCTGACGGCGGTCGGCATGCTCGTAGAGATGAGTTCCGTCAAAGAAGGCGAGGCCATGCGCATCGTCGGGAAAATGAGATGGCACCCAGTCAAGAATCACGCCGATTCCACGTTGATGAAGCTGCTCCACCAGAAACATGAAGTCCTGCGGCGTTCCATAGCGGCTGGTAGGAGCGAAGAAACCGGTAGTCTGATATCCCCATGACCCATAAAACGGGTGCTCCATGATCGGCAGGAACTCGACGTGAGTGAAGTTCATCCGCTGAAGGTAGTCGCCGAGACGAGCGGCCAACTCGCGATAGGTGAGCGACCGATTACCATCCTCGGGCACTCGCATCCACGAACCCAGATGCGCCTCATAGATGGAGATGGGAGCCTGCAATGAGTTCCGGCCGGCACGTAATTGCATCCATTCGCTGTCTGCCCACTCGTAGCTCAGGTCATGCACGATCGATCCCGTGCGGGGCGAAATCTCAGTACGAAAAGCGTAGGGATCAGTCTTATCGATCTGGTACTTCTCATAGAGCGAGGTAACGGCATATTTGTACGCGGCCCCTTCGCCTAGGCCAGGAAGAAAGCACTCCCATACACCGGAGTTGCCGCGTGCTCGCAGCGGGCTGCGATCGCGTTCCCAGCCGTTGAAGTCGCCGATGACTGAGACTTTCTCGGCATTCGGCGCCCAGACAGCGAAATAAGTGCCGCTCGTGCCATCGACATTCGCCAGATGTGCGCCGAACTTCTGATACAGGCGATTGTGACTGCCTTCGTTGAACAGGTGAAGATCGAGATCGCTCAAAAGCGTGAACTGGCCCTGGTTCGAAACGGGCACTGCCATCAGCAGCCTCCTACAAGTAGTAATCGAAATCGCGCTCAGTGCGGACGCGCCGCCTGAGAGCAAAAATGTGTGCCGGCATTACGGTTGTGTCCAACCGAACGAAATTTCGCTCGCCTTGCCAAAAATAGCGCGCGTTACCCAGCAAGTCATGTGCCTGAAAGGTTTGCCCGGGCGCTATCCGTAACTCCTCCAAAGGAAGATGCAGCCAGCCGGACTGGGTGTGGTATGGATCGAGATTGACAACCACGAGAATCAGATTCCTGGAATCGGGTGTCGCTTTACTGTATGCCAGCAACTGGTCATTATCGATCTCGTGAAACCGGAGGTTGTGGTTATAGTGCAGCGCGGGATTCTCGCGGCGGATGCGATTGACGCGCGCGATCAAATCGGCCAAAGTGTTGCTCTGTTCCAGGTTCCAGGCGCGAATCTCATATTTCTCGGAGTTGAGGTACTCTTCGCGGCCCGGTTCGATCGGCTCATTTTCCAGTAATTCGAAGGCGGGTCCGTAGATTCCGTAGTTGGAAGATAGCGTTGCCGCCAGCACAAGCCTCGTGGCGAAGGCGGCCCTTCCTCCGTACTGTAAATACTCCGGGAGGATATCGGGAGTATTAGGCCAGAAATTAGGCCGGAAGTATTCACTCGTCTCACTTCGGGTCAGTTGAGTAAGGTAGTCCGTCAGCTCGGTTTTGGTATTGCGCCAGGTAAAATATGTGTAGGACTGGTCAAATCCTACTTTTGCCAGTCTATACATTACTTTCGGACGGGTGAAAGCCTCCGCCAGAAAAATAGCATCCGGATATGATGAGCGTACTTCGGTAATCAAGCACTCCCAGAAGGCGAACGCCTTGGTATGAGGATTGTCGACGCGAAATATTCGGATGCCGTGCTCCAGCCAGAAAAACACTACATCTTTCAGGGCCTGCCAGAGCCCTTCCCATTGTTCGGATTCAAAATCGAATGGATAGATGTCCTCGTATTTCTTGGGTGGATTCTCGGCGTACTGGATGGTTCCATCCGCGCGATGACGAAACCATTCCGGATGTTCTTTCACCCAGGGATGATCAGGAGTGGCCTGGAACGCAACATCCAAAGCCAGTTCGATACCATACTCTTTCGCCTTCGCTTGCAAGCTCTTCAGGTCCTCCAGCATCCCGAGCTCAGGATGAATTTCCGTGTGACCACCTTCTACGGCCCCGATTGCCCACGGGCTGCCGACTTCGCCTGGCTCGGCTACCGGGTTGTTATTTTTGCCTTTGCGGTGCGTCCTGCCGATGGGATGAATGGGCGGAAGATAAAGCACGTCGAATCCCATGCGCGCCACGTAGGTCAGGCGTTCCTCGCAATTGTGAAAACTACCGTGCTGCTGGGCATCAGAAGTACATGAGCGGGGAAACATCTCGTACCAGGAGCTGAAACGCGCCCTTTCGCGCGCCACGGCCACTTGCAATTCCTTATCGCACCGCGCGGCATAACTCTTGTCAGGATGCTGCCGCATCAAGGCCTGCAATTCTTCGCTTAGGGCGCGATGGCCACGCTCTGTCGCAGGCTGGTCGCCAGAACGCAACATGGCGGCCCAGGACTGCAGGAGCGTCGCGTCGTCGCCGGAGTGTTCCGCTGCCCGTTCTATGAGCTCGGCGCCACCCAGTAAGTCCACTTCCACGTTCTGTCCGGCCTGAAGTTTCTTTTCCAAATCATGGCGCCAGGTTTTGAACCGATCCACCCAACCCTGCACGGTATAGTAGTGCGGCTTCAGAGATTCCACCGTGAATTCAGCCGTCCACGCATCGTTGCCCAACGGCTGCATGGCGACTTCCCTCCACTCCTTCGCCGGTTCAGAGCAGTACAGCACCGCGGCTTCCAGCAAGTCATGGCCGTCGGCAAAGATATCGGCGGTGACTTTGACCGATTCTCCGACCGTGCGCTTGATGGGGAACCGGCCGTCGTTAATCGATGGACGTACATTTTCGATAACTACCCGTGGTGGCGCCGCTTTCTTCACGCAGGATCATCCTCCATGTTCGCAAAAGTGCCCTGACATCATGGGAAGCATGATATGCCGTTCGAGGTACGCGACTCAAACGCCAGGGTGTGAAGATGCTCTTGGGACAACACGACAACACATAATGAGATGCGAAGCCTGACAAAATCGGCAACAAAACTTCCACTCTGGCGCATCTTTGCGACAAAACATACGCGGCGCGTGCAACTAGTTGCAGACTTCGATAACCTATACACTCAGTTTCGCGGTGCAGGGAGCACACGATTGGCAAATACGGAGGGCCTCTGGTACAAGCAGGCGATCATCTACCAGGTGCACGTACGCACCTTCTATGACAGCAACGGAGATGGGATCGGCGACTTCGAGGGCCTGACCGAAAAGCTGGATTACCTGCAGCGGCTCGGCATCACTGCCATCTGGCTCATGCCGTTCTTTCCTTCACCTCTGCGCGATGACGGCTACGACATATCCGATTACTACTCGGTGCACAAGAATTATGGGTCTTTGGAGGACTTCAAGACCTTCCTGAAGGCCGCGCACCAGCACGGTATCCGGGTCATCGTCGAGTCTGTTCTGAATCACACTTCGGACCAGCATCCCTGGTTCAAAGAATCGCGCAGCTCTCGCGACAACCCTCGGCGGGACTGGTATGTGTGGAGCGAGACTGATGTTCCTTACCATGGAACCCGAATCATCTTCCTCGATACCGAGATGTCGAACTGGGCATGGGACCCAATATCGAAATCCTATTATTGGCATCGCTTCTTCAGTCATCAGCCTGACTTGAACTACGACAATCCCGCCGTACGGGAGGAAATGTGGCGAGTCATGAAGTTCTGGCTGGACATCGGAGTTGACGGGTTCCGGCTGGACGCGGTGCCCTACCTGGTGGAGCGCGAGGGAACCAATTGCGAAAACCTGCCGGAAACGCATGCGATCCTCAAGGAGTTGCGCGCACGCCTGGATGCGGAATACCCCGGCAGAATGCTGTTGGCGGAGGCCAATCAGTGGCCGGCGGACCTGCGGCCCTATTTCGGTGATGCAGACGAATTCCACATGGCCTTCCATTTTCCCCTGATGCCGCGCATGTTCATGGGGCTGAAGCTGGAAGATCGCAAGCCCATCGTCGAAATCCTGCAGCAGACGCCGGAAATCCCTCCCAGCTGTCAGTGGTGTTTGTTCTTGCGCAATCACGACGAGTTGACGCTGGAGATGGTCACCGACATCGAGCGTGATTACATGTACGACGCCTACGCGCAAGACAAGACAATGCGCTTGAATCTGGGGATCAGGCGGCGCCTGGCGCCTCTGCTGGATAACGATCGCAAAAGCATCGAGCTCATGAACAGCATGTTGATGTCGATGCCCGGCACGCCAATCGTTTACTATGGAGACGAAATTGGCATGGGAGACAACGTGTTCCTGGGCGACCGCAATGGCGTCCGCACTCCTATGCAGTGGAACGGAGGATGGAACGCAGGCTTCTCCGAGGCCGACCCGGAAAGCCTGTATTCACCGCTGATCCTGAACCCGGTTTTCGGATATCAGGCTCTCAACGTTCAATCGCAGCAGCGGTCTCACCACTCTCTGCTGTCCTGGATGCGGCAGCTGATCTCGGTCCGCAAGTCCACGCCGGCGTTTGGCTCCGGCACCATCGAGTTTCTGCAGCCGGCGAATCATCGCGTGTTGGCTTACGTACGTCAGTCCGGGAACGACCGGGTGCTGGTTGTTAATAATCTTTCAAGCGCCGCCCAGGCCGTGGAACTCGATTTACGGCGCTACAAGGGTTATCTGCCGATTGAGATGTTCGGAAGAAACATTTTTCCGCGCATTGGCGAGCTGCCCTACCTGCTTACGATGGGGCCGCATCAGTTTTATTGGTTCCGGCTGAGGAGGATCTAAGCCGCCGCCAACAACAAGCACGCCAAGGAGAGGCGTTTTGGCTGAAGAAAGCGTGCTGTCGGATGATTTTGTCCGCCAGTTGATCAACGTGGGCGAGGTGGACCTGCTGGTCGCGGTTCCTACCCATAACGACGCCAAAACCATCGGCGGGGTCGTACAGGCGGTGCGCCTGGGGCTGCTGAAGGGTTTCCCGCGGGAGCGGGCCGTTCTGGTGAATGCCGATGCCGGCTCGCGAGACGGTAGCCGCGAACTGGTACTGCAGGCTTCCAACAGTCTCCCTGCCGATGCCGCGGTGCAATCGCTCCGGACCTTTCACACCGTTACAGCCGTTTGCGGCAATGGCACACAAACGCCTTCGGCGCTGCGCCCGGTTCTTGCCGCCGCCGACCTGATGCAGGCCAAAGCCTGTGCTGTGGTCTCGCCGTCCGAGCATGTGACGCCCGAGTGGGTGGAGCGTCTGCTGGCCCCGGTCTATCGGCGTGACTTCGACCTGGTGACGCCTTTGTATTGCCGTCACAAGTTTGACGGACTGCTCATCAAGCTTTTGCTCTTTCCCATGGTGCGTGCCTTGTGGGGCAAGCGGATCCATGAGCCCTATAGCAATAACTTTGCCTTCTCTGGCCGGTTGGGCGCCGATCTTTTCACCAAAGATGAACTATGGCAGTCCGACGCGGGAGAGATCGGAGAACCGCTGCTGCTGAGTTTGTCCGCGGTCGCATACGGCTACAAACCATATGAGGTGTTCCTGGGGCAGAAGGAGGTCACAGCCCAGACCACAGACTTGGTGCCGGCCTTGCGGCAGACTGTGGGCACCATGTATCGCTTCCTCGATACCGATGCGACTTGGCAGACCAGCACTGGCTCAGAGGCGGTGCCGTCGGAAGGTCCGCCGGCAGAGATCACCTGCGATCCGGTGCAGATCAATCCACAGCGCATGCTGGCGATGTTTCAGTCTGGCGTGGCTGATCTGGAACCGGTGTTGGCTTCTATCTTGACGCCCAGCACACTTGCCGACTTGCACGCGGCAGCTACGCTGGGAGAAGAGCAATTTCGCTTTCCCGATGATCTCTGGGCCAAGACGGTGTACGAGTTTGCTGCCGCCTATCACAAGTCTGTGATCAGCCGGGACCACATCATTCAGGCGCTGGCTCCTCTGTACCGCGGCAAAGCTTATGAATTCCTGACGGCAAACAGCCAGGCTGCTGCGGCAGAGGTCGAGTCGCGAATCGAGGCGCTCGGCGCCACCTTTGAGCGCCTAAAACCGCACCTGTTGCAATTGTGGAGCGGGGACGAGGGAGGTACACCATGAGGGACATGATCCTTCACGAACTGAGCAAGACCTGGGACGGACTGGCGAGCAGTTTCGCCCATTTCATTCCGCGATTGATTGTCATGCTGATCATCATCGCCGTGGGCTTTCTCATCGCCTGGGTGCTGAAGGTGGTTCTGCGAGGTGTCCTGCGGGTCGTGCGCTTTGAGAAACTTTCCGAAAGTGCCGGCACTGCTCGCCTGTTAAACAAGGCCTCGCTGCCATCGTCGAGCGAATTGCTGACCTCGTTCGTCTTCTGGATAGCATGGATAGGTTTTATTTTGCTGGGCATCAGCGCCCTGGGTATTTTGGGGCTGCAGCAGCACATCTCACACATCTTTCTGTACCTGCCCCATCTTTTAGTGGCGCTGTTAATTGTGTTTTTTGGTTTCGTAGCGGCCAGTTTCTTTGCCCGTGCAGCGTTGTTGGCCGCGGTCAATGCCGACGCTCGTTCACCGCGCCTGATCAGCGGTGCGGTGAAGTTTGTGATTGTCGCTCTGGCAGTGGCCATGGCTTTCGAACAACTTGGTCTGGCGGAGCAAACGATTCTGGCCGCTTTCTCCATCCTATTTGGTGCGTGCATGTTTAGCCTGGCCATCGCCTTCGGACTGGGCGGGCAGGATCTGGCAAGACGTGCGCTGGAACGGCGATTCGAGCAGCAGCGCACCGAGGACGAAGAGCGCGAACCGTCGCCGCTCTAAGTGCGGGTTGCGCAATTGTTTGATTCACGAACGAGCCCGACTGTCGAGAAAGTGGAGCCCTATGCCATCGACTGAGAATGTATTTCGTGCCAATCTCTCCCAGTTGCAGGAGGCGCTGACCGAATTCCTGCGCGCACGGCGCTGGTTTGGCGGCAAGGCGCAGCCCATCCGTTCGATTGAGATACTGGATGTCGTACCCTTCGATGCAGCAACAACGGCAACATTCTTCCTGCTGGTGCGTATCGCCTACGATGAAGGGCAAAGCGATACATATTCCATTCCAGTGACTCAAGTCGCCGATGCCGCCTCGATTCCTTCCGGCACGGACGGCAACCCCGCGCCCCATCTGGAAGTTCCATCTGAAAACTCCCATCGAATATTTGTTTATGACGGTACAGCCAATCCGGCCTTCCTCCAGTCGCTACTTACCTCGATCCAGGACAAGGGGCGCTTCCGCGGTGTGCATGGTGAAATAAACGCACTCGACACAACTGCCCTGAAGAAGCTGACCGACGGGGCCGCCGGCAAATTGACGCCCAAGCTGATGCGCGCCGAGCAGAGCAATACTTCAGTCGTATACGGCGATCGCATGGTGCTGAAGCTGTTTCGCCGCGTCGAGCAAGGCCTCAATCCCGATCTCGAGATCGGGAGCTTCCTTACGGAGAAGACCAGCTACCGTAACGTGCCACCGCTGGCCGGGTACCTGGAATACCGCGGTGACAATGACACCCGCATGAGCATGGCGATGCTGCAGGGCTTTGTGCGTAATCAGGGCGATGCCTGGGAGTACACGAAACAGAAAGTCGCTGCCTACTTCGAGGGCATCCGGCCTCGAGTGGGGAAGGTTCCAAACACGCCTTCGTCTTCCTTGCTTGAGCTTGCCGAAAATACCATTCCGGCTGAAGCGAAGCAATTGATCGGCGATTACATCGGTTCAGCAGAGCTGTTGGGCAGGCGCACGGCGGAGTTGCATGTGGCCCTTAGCAGTGGGCAGGGAGATGCGGCGTTCGATCCTGAGCCGTATGCCAAGCAAGATCAGCAGGCATTCTCGGAACGTGCGTCAGCTCTCATGCAAAGCAATCTTCGGCTCCTGCGCCGGCAGCAGGCGGGACTGCCGGCAGAAGTGCAGCCTCTGGCGCAGCAGGTGTTGGATATGCAGCCGGAGCTGGAACAGCGCTTCCGCAGCTTCGCTGATCGGAAGCTTTCAGCGCTGCGCACCCGCATTCATGGTGACTATCACCTTGGCCAGGTGCTGGTCAGCGGCAACGATTTCGTGATTATCGACTTCGAGGGCGAACCGGCCCGGCCTCTCGCGGAGCGGCGTAGAAAACAGTCTCCGTTGCAGGACGTTGCCGGAATGCTCCGATCGTTTCACTACGCAGCCTATGCGCCGCTGCTGGGCGCTGCACCGGAATCCGACAGCGGCTCCTTTGCAGGTCGAGATCTTTCGGCCATGGGCATACTTCTGGAAGACCTGGGTCTCTGCGGCGTTCCTTCACTCCTATTTCGCTACCGCTCAGTCGGCCCCATTTCTTTCCCGTGACCAGAGGGAGTCAGCGGCCATCCTCGAAGCCCACGTGCTTGAGAAAGCTGTGTATGAACTCGGCTACGAATTGAACAATCGGCCATCGTGGGTTCGGATTCCGCTCAGCGCCCTGGTACAGCTCTAATTCGAGAGCGGCTCTGTCGCTGTCGTCGGGCGCCATGACAACCGCGCTAATTGGCGCAGAACTGTGCAGAGATTGGGCCCTTGTGCTTTTTGATGGGAATGTCCTATACCTGAAGCACATCACCTTCGCGGGCGACCATCAGGTACAACACTGGATTGACGAAGAAGCCGATGAAGAGGCGGGAGATCAGACCTGCCACGATAACGATGGCGAAAGGCTTTTGCGTCGAAGAGCCGATCCCGGTCGCCAGTGCCGCGGGCAGCAGTCCCAGGCAGGCGACCAGCGCCGTCATCATGATGGGACGAAGCCGCAGCAGCGAAGCCTCGCGGGTCGCCGTGCGAATATCCATGCCTTCCTGACGAAGCTTATTGATGTAGGACACCAGGATCACGGCAGTTTCGACAGAGACTCCCAGCAGGGCCAGCAATCCCAGGACCGACGACACGCTAAAGGGGGTGTGGGTGAGCTTCAGCGCCAGCAGCGCGCCCACCGGTTCGGTCAGAATGACTCCCAAGGCGATCGTCACCGGGAACTTGAAGTTGCCATACAAGGCGAACAGGATCATGAAGATGATCACCACAGCGATAGGGCCGATGATGACGAGTTGCGATTTAGCGTGCAGTAGCTGGCTGTACTCGCCGCCCCAGGTCATCCAGTATCCCTGCGGCAACGCTACGGCTTTGTCCACGGCCTTCTGGCCGTCGCGCACCGCGCGCTCCAGGTCGCGTCCCTCGATACTGTATTGCACGCCGATGTAGCGGGAGTTGTTCTCGCGATAGATGAACGAGGCGCCGTTCCCCTGCTTGATGGTGGACAACTCGCTCAGCGGAATCTGTTTGCCGTCGGGTGTGCCGACCAGCAACTGACCAATCTCGTGAGCGCTGCTGCGAAATTGCGGCTGCATGCGGACTACCAGGTCGAAAAGCTTTTCGCCCTGAATTACCTCGGTCGCCGCCTGCCCGCCCACGGCCGCTGAAATCACCGCTTCCACGTCGGCGATGTTGATTCCATAGCGGGCAATCTTGTCGCGGTCAACATCGACCAGCAGACTTGGCTGGCCAAGTTCGCGCACGACAGTCAAGTGGGTAAATCCAGGAACTTTAGCCAGGGTATTTCTGATCTGGACGGCTTTGTCCTGGAGCACGTTCAAATCGCTGCCATAAATCTTCACCGCCAGCGAGCTCTTCAGGCCCGTCAGGGCCTCGTCCACGGCATCTTCCGCCGGTTGTGTGTAGTTGAAGATGATGCCGGGAAACGCCGTGAGCTTATGGTTGATGGAGGCGATCAGCTTTTCCTTGGTGTCAATGTCGCCGCTCCAAGCTTTGTCTTTGTAAGGCTTGAGTCCTACATAGAATTCGCAGTTGAAGAAGCCGGTGGCATCGGTTCCGTCGTCGGGCCGTCCTAACTCCGAACCCACCACCGTCACTTGCGGGTACGACATGAGAATGGCTCGGATCTGCGGCGCAATCTTGCTCGCTTCTTCGAACGAGATGGTGTAAGGCATGGTGGCCCGCACCCAGAGAGCGCCTTCGTCCAAATGGGGCATGAACTCCCCGCCAATATAGGGCACCAGCAGCAGGGTCGCACCGAAGATAAGGCACGAAAGCAGCATTACCAGCTTCGGCCGTCCGAGCGCCCAATCCAACTGCGTCGCATACATGCGCTTCATCCACTCGAAAGGCCGGTTGAGGTGTTCGCGCACGCCCTTCTTGAACCAGTAGGAGGCCAGCACCGGGACGAAGGTCAGGGTGAGAATCAGCGATCCGATCAGCGCGAACGACATGGTCTCGGCCATGGGATGGAAGAGCTTTCCCGAAGGTCCGCTGAGCGCGTAGATCGGCAGATAGCCGGCCAGAATGACGGCGACCGAATAGAAGATCGGCCGGTCCACGTCCTTCGCCGCCAGAAGGATCACATCGAACAGGTTGTAGCTTTGTCCTTCGCGCAGGGCAAGTTCACGATAGATGTTCTCTACCATGACTACGGTGCCGTCGATGATGATGCCGAAATCGATGGCGCCAATCGAGAGTAGATTGGCGGCGCCATCATGAGCGTGCAGAACAATGAAGGCAAACAACAGGGAGAGCGGAATGGTGAGAGCGACGATAACCGCGGCGCGAATGCTGACCAGGAAGAAGATCAGAACGATCAGCACCAGCACCATTCCGCGGAGCAGGTTGTCCTCCACGGTGTCGGTGGTCAGCTTCACCAGTTCGCTGCGGTCATAGAACGGATGGATCTTGACGTCGGGCGGCAGCACCGAACTGTTCAATTCCTTGGTCTTGGCTTCCACCGCCTTGAGGACATTCTGCGTCTGCTCGCCACGCAGCATCAGGATCACGCCCTCGACTGCATCGTCGTTCTTCTGATAGCCGAACTCACCTAATCGCGGTGCGTGGCCGATCGTTACCTCGCCGATGTCCTTGACGCGAATGGGCACGCCATTATTGCTGCCTACGACGACGTTCCCGATGTCCTCGGTGTTGCGCACCAGTCCGAGGCCACGTACGTAGTAAAACTGTCCTCCCTGGGAGTAGAATCCGCCGCCGGCATTGGAGTTGTTGGCCGACAGGGCCGCCACCACCTGCGGAACCGTGAGGTGGTATCCATAGATCTTCGCCGGGTCGAGCAGCACCTGATACTGCATGACCGTCCCGCCGAAGCCGGAGTCATCGGCGACCCCGTGTACCGAACGGTACTGGCGAGCCACCACCCAATCCTCGATGGTCTTCAATTCCTGCGGAGTGCGGTCAGGGCTCTCCAGCACGTAGCGATAGACGAGGCCGCTGGGACTAAACAGCGGCGCCATCACCGGCGTCACTCCCGCCGGTAGCTCGGCTTGGGCCATTCGCTCGAAGACGACCTGGCGGGCGAAGTAGTCGTCGGTGCTGTCTTCAAAGGTGAGGATGACGTCCGAAAGACCGTACAGCGAGATCGACCGCATGACGACGACATGCGGAACGCCGTTCAGCACCAACTCAAGCGGAAGTGTGACCAGTCGCTCGACCTCTTCTGCAGCGTGCCCGGGCCATTGGGTGATGAGTTCAACTTGCGGGGGAGAAAGATCAGGATAGGCATCCACCGGCATGCGCTGGAAAGAAATGACTCCGGCGACAAGAATGAAAGCCGTCAGCATCAGCACCAGAAAGCGCTGACGAAGCGACGCTTGTACGATTCGATGGATCATTCAGCCGCAGATGCCATGGTTCGTGTCATAGGTTAAGTCGCGATGCTTGATCGGCGCGAGGTGCAGAACGCTCTACCGCTGCAGTGAGTTCGCAAACTGTAGAAACAAGCTGCCATCTCCGATGATGCGATCGCCGGGATGCAAGCCGGCGGTGACCTGGGTCTCTCCTTTCGAACTTTCGCCGACGCTGATGGAACGCCGGCCAAACTGATTGTCCTTTACTTCAACGTACACAAACGGCTCGTTCTCGCTGTCACGCAGCACGGCGGAGTCGGGCACGGCAATCGCGTTCTGAATGGTGCCCGCATCCACCGAGGCCACAACGTACATGTCCTTCTTCAGCTTGTTCCCGGGATTTCTGGTTTCGATGCGCGCCTGCAAGGTACGGGTATTCGGATCCAGGGCGGCCGCCACATAAGAAATTTTTCCTTGAAACATGTCAGGATAGGAATCGGTAGTAATCGCCACCGGATCGCCGACATGTACGTACGGCAAATCCTTCTGATAGACGTTAACCAAAATCCAGACCGTGCTCATGTTTGAAATAACAAAGCACTGAGTGGCTCCGGGTTGCAGCAACTGCCCCACCGCGACATTTTGCTCGACGACCTGCCCGTCGATCGGCGACTTCACAGACGCTTCGAAGGAAGGCGGCGCCTTGACCAGCGAATCGGGATCCGTAATGCCCAGGACTTTGAGGGCAGCTTCGGCGGAGACCAAATCACTTTGCGCCTCCACCTGAGCAGATTCCGCCTGCTCCAGTTGCTGCTCGGCAAGCGCATGATGCTGGTACAGGTCCTGCGCACGGGCATACGTCTTCTGCGCCAGCGCATAGGTGTCCCTGGCCTTCAGATAATTCGAGCGCAGCTGTGAATAGTCAGGACTGGCGACGTACAGCAACGGCTGGCCGCGCTGCACCGTTTGCCCGGGCACAACGACGATTCGGCTCACCGGGCCGCTGACCTGCGTGATCACCGGCGTAGTGTGAAAGCTGTCGTAGGCCACGGATCCGGTCAGGCGAAGTGTTCGCGTCAGTTTGGTGGGCTCGACGGTGACAACCTGTACGTGCGCCATCTGGTCCGCGGGAATGGTGAACAGGCTGGCGTTGTTGGAGTGGTTGCCATGGTTTGTGGCGTCTTCCGATCCCGCACCGCTACAGCCGGCCAGGGTGAGGGCGAACACACATAGCAGCGACAACAACATCAGGCGTATGTGTCGACGACGGCGCGAGTTCATGGCAGGTTCCTCGTTCCGACCGCTTCCTTCAGCTGTTCGAGCGCGGTCATATACGACGCCAAGGCCTGTCGATAAGCCAGTTGCACCATCCGATTACTGCGCTCGGCGTCGAGAAACTCCAACACGCTGGTGGCCCCGCGTTTGTAGGCATATTCGCTGATGTCGCGGGAATCCTGCGCCTCTTGCAGGTAGCCGGAGGTATACAGTTGCACCACTTCCTGGTTGTTGTGGAGCGCTTCGTAAGCATCGCTGACATCGGACAATACGGCATCGCTGGTTGCGGCCTGCGATTCCTGGGCCTGCGTGAGCGCATGTTGAGTGCGCAGGATTTCGCCCTGGTTGCGATCGAAGAAGGGCAAGCCGATATTCGCAAAGAACGAGGCGGAGCTGAAGCCGGACACGTGGGTATAGCTCACCGAGGCATTGACGTCCTGCTTGGCGTTGGCTTTGGCCAACGCGATCTGGCTCTGCGCCGCCGTCACTCCCAGCTCGGCAGCGTGATAATCGGGACGGTTTTGTAGCGCTTGCAATTGCAAATCCTCGAGCTTGGCGTGGATGGGCTGGTACGCCAGGTCGCCGACGACATCGTAGTTCGCGGGAACCGCATCGTACCCGAGCAACTGCCGCAATCCAATCAGCGCCTGCACCTTGGCCAGTCGCGCCGAGGAAACGTCGGTTTGAAATTGCAAGAGTTGCAGCTTGATCTTCAGGTAGTCCCCTTCGCTGATGTAGCCTGCTTTGTACTGCTGCTGTGACACATCCACCGTGTCCTGAAAGCTCTTCAGGTCCACAAGAGCAAATCGCAGAGTCGACTCGGCCAGCAGCACCGAGACGAACTGCTGGGCCACATCGAAAGTCAGGACGCGTTCGTCATCAGAAACCTGGGCGGTGGTCACGGCGGTTGCGTCTTGGGCAGCTTGCAAGCGGTGCTGGCGCTTGCGGCCACGCTCAAAAAGATACCCGACTCCAAGATCGAACTGCTGCAACTGGTCCAAATTGTCGCTGGAGAAGTAAGAGGGAGAAAAAATTGGCACGAATTGGGAATCGAAATTGAGCGTCGGGTTCGGCCGCAGATTGGCGGTGATCTCCTGGTCGCGGTTTTGAAGAATCAACGTGCGTTCCGCCTTGAGCGCATGATTATGCGCGATGGCCAGCGCAATTGCCTGATCCAGGGTGATGAGGGTTGTGCTTTGTCCTTCAGCGGACGACAGCAGCAACAACAGACTCAAAGCGACCAGGACCTTGATCCGCAAGTGCGCTGGATGCATAAGGCTCAATTTGGAGTGCACGTCCTTGCGAAAAGAATCGGGTAACTAGCGTCGGCGGATGACTGTCCTGGCACTTTCAATATTGCGCAGCGCTCCTCTCATCGTGCACCTCCTTGCCATGGGCAGCGGCTCTTGGAGGAGCGAGAGATATGTAAGCAAGCAACACATTCTAAATCAGGAAGTTGTGCAGCGGGCAAAGTCGCAGCGCACGAACAGAAAAGCGGGGCGCTTTTTTGGGGCGCGATACGCTATTGGGCGACGAGACAACTGCCCATTACAAGTGATTCCAATACAACCGGCAATCGAATCGCGCCATGCGCCCCACGATATCTGTAACAAACCGCCGGCACCAGCATTTATTCAACAAAGCTCATTTCGAAGGACGGCATCATGTCCGAATATCGTTACTACAGCACCGCATACTGGACCAAGGCAAGAAATGGCCGGGTCGAGGCGGAGGCAGGCATTCCTCCGATCTCGTTCAGCGCACCGCCTGAGTTTCAAGGCGAACCCGGCGCGTGGACTCCCGAGCACTTCTTCGCGGCGGCCCTGGGATCATGTTTTGTGACCACCTTCAGGGCCATTGCCGAGTACTCAAAATTCGATTACCGCGACCTGCAGGTTGAGGTGGAGGCCATCCTGGAGAAGGAGCAGGGCGGGTACAGCTTCACCAAGGTCATTCTTCAGCCGGTCCTCACCATCGCCGGCGAAGCCGACCGGGAGCGCGCAACTCGACTATTGGAGAAGGCCGAGCGAGCCTGTTTGATTTCGCGTTCGGTCAAGAGCCAAATCGAACTGCAGCCGGAGATCGTGGTTCAGGAATCCGAACCGATTGCTGCCGCTGTTTCGTGATCCAAGGAGATCCTCACATGGACAATGCAGCCAAGACACCTGCGCAACCAGGCACAACCCCATTTCATTCCATGACGCGTGAAGACTTGCTACGTGCTTTGGAAATGTTCGCCAAGAACTGGCTGGCGCACGATGGCTGCTGGTTTCTTGCCGCAGAGGAAAGCCTGGGCATGGAAGAAGCCATGGACCTGGACGCAACTGCATGGCAGCGGTTTGCGGTGGCAGAGGCGAGCCGGATCATGAGTACCTTCGGGATTCCGGCGGGTGGCGGGCTGCAAGCGCTGGAGAAGGCCCTCAGCCTGCGGCAATACAGCCTGGTGAACGCGCAGCGCTTCGAGTGGTCGGACGATGGCAAACGCCTCCGCTTCTTTATGGACGTGTGCCGCGTGCAGGAGACACGCCGGCGCAAGGGGCTGCCGGACTTTCCCTGCAAGAGCGTTGGCACGGTCGAATTCGAGATGTTCGCGCGAACGGTCGACCCGAGAATCCATGTTCGCTGCCTGCATTGCCCGCCGGAAGCTCCCGAAGGCAAGTACTGCGGATGGGAATTCACGGTTGAAGCCAAGAAGGCAGACTGACAGGTCGGGCCGCGAGTTTATTGAATGAGGCCATTCAACGTAGCCTCCGCCTGTCGGTGAAGGTCAGGTGGAGCGCCATAGAACACCTGCGCCGTCTTTCCTGAGCGGTCGAAGATAAACATCGTGGGTACCGACGTTATGTCTCCGAATGCTGCTGCCGTATGGGCGTCAGCAATGGCCCATTTCAGCTTCGGGCTGAGCGAACTCACGGTGGAGCGGACCTTGTCGTGGGGCGACTCGACTGCCAGCGCCATAACCGCAAGCTTGTCGCCGTAGTGTTGCTTCAACTCACCTAGCCATTGCAACGTCGAGCGGCACGGCGGACACCACGTTGCCCAAAACTCCACCAGCACGACGCGCCCTTTAAGCTGCTCGGCCGTGAGCGGATGTCCGGACAGGTCTGTCAATTTGAAATTAGGGAGTGCGGCGAGTTCATGCGTCGCGCTGTTCGTGCCGGCGTGTTCCTGGCTCACGACGTCTTTCTTGCCTGCCAGAATCAGATCGATCATGCGAACCAGGTCAGCTTTAAACTTCGCCTGATTGTTGGCATCGCGCCAGGGAGCGTAGCGGCCTGTGCCTTCGACCTCGCCGAAGTATCCAAAGTCGCGAGGCACGGCCACCAGCACGCCGTCCACAAAAACCGCGGGGTATCCCTTCACACCGTAGCGGTCGGCCAGCTTCGAGGCCCCAAAATTTTCACTGACAAACGTAACTTTACCGGGATACTTCGCCGCCACCTCCTGTACCAGCAAACTTGCTGGATCGGAGATGTTTCAGGTGTACGGCCAGCGCACCAGCGTAATCTCGATGGTTTTGCCGGATGCCGTTTCCAGCGGCGCCGCCGGCTTTTGCGCGGCGTAGTAGGCGGGCAGCACCTGATCAAGGATGACGCGAGCGCCTCTCCATTCGTCACTGCTCGGAGCTGAGCCATCGGGGTGCGCAGTGTACGATTCGGCCCGCTCAACAAAAAGCTGGGCCAGCGATTCGTCGGTCGACGAAGCTGCCAGCTTCTTTTCTTCGGAAGCGATGTCCTGCTTCAGCTTCGCCTGTTGAGCGGCGTCCAATGGAGGAGCGTCCAGCATCCCGTAGTGTCTGACGGCCTCAAGATACGCATACAAAGCTCCGGCATAAAACCTCGAGGCGTCGAGCTCCTGCGCCAGCTTGATCTGGGAATTGAGGGCGATGAAGCGGGTGTGCAGGTCGATGGATTTGGGAGGCTGGAAGGCAGCGTTCGCCTTAGCTTGCAGAGCTTGCAATTCCGGCAGCAACGAGCGCAACGGGAATGAAGGCTGGGCCTTAGCAAACTTCAGAGTTGCGCAGAACGCCGCGAAATCGGCTTCCCCTTCTGCCTCGCCGACGTACAGGAGGCCGTCCTTCGGCGCAGTCGCAACGGCGAACCCCTGCCCGCCTTCAAGCAAAGGAATAGCCTTGCCTTGCGCAGCTTCCGCCAACGCCTGGACAGCAACCGGAGTATGGCCCCACTGCCGCGCATGTGCTTCCTTGTCGAGTGCCGTGAGGCGCAGACTCACCTCGCCCCAACGCGACTGGAAGGCGGGAAGGCCGCCCTTCTCGACCGCGGCCTTGTCGGCTCCGGTGCGTGCTCCCTGCAACAGGTCTTCCGCCAGCCCCAATTTCTCGAGTGCTAGATAAACTTGGCCGGAGTCGACGGCAGCGGAAGCAGCCTTCAGCGAGCCCTCTGCCGCCGATGCGATGGGCGCATAATCCTTATCCGTGACGGGTGTGTCTTTGATCGACCGTTCCAGGCGCGCGATCTCAGCTTTGATCTGCGATGTGGCGGAGTCCTGTGCCAGAGCCGGCAGGCTCAGCAGAAGAGCCAAACTCAACATTAGGGAAAACAGAGACCACCTGGCAGGTACGTTCATATTTACAACCCCCGGGCCAGAGACGAAGGGTTGAGAACAAAGTAAGCGCAGGTCGTCCCGTCTTCTAACCAACCAGACCCAATCCATGCTTCTTGCTGCCAGTTAGCGCTGGGCCGGAGACACGCGGCAGAAACGAGTCAGGTATAGTACGTAGAAGCTTCCGATGAGGTTGGTTCCCCAGATCGGACAATCGCGGTTGCAGCGATGGACCGCCATATTGGCGTTAGTCGTTGTCGCCAGTCTGGGTTTTGTGCAGGCCATCCACCTGCACCAGGACCTGACACCAACCAGCCCAGATCGTACTCACTGCGCTCTCTGCGTCTTCTCGCACAGCCCGGCCGTGGTTACGGCCGCGCGCTCGGCTCCAGTCCCAACCGGCATGTTTGCGGCGCTGGTTGTCGCTGAGGCGCAACTGCATTCCCGCCTGCTGCCTCCTGCAGTTTGTATCCGTCCTCCACCCGTTCTCTAGACCCACGCACAATCAGGCGGCGCTTGCCATGTTGCGGCTGCCGCGCAGTCAGTAATGGACACCTGTCGCGATCCCTCTTTGATCGCCGACAGCGACTCGGGTTTGGAGGAATCATGTCTGGTATGCGCATTGCGCTCTTCCAAGAGCGCTTCCACAGTATTTTGAATCGTCCGGTAACTACGCGTCTTCGCCTTTCGAGTGGCCGAAGGTGGATGGTTGCATTGCTCTCCGCGCTTTCGTTCTTGGCGGCGCCTGCATGGCTCAGACCACCGGAAGTTCGTCGCTGAACGGGACCGTTACCGATCCCAGCGGCGCCGTAGTGCCGGGGGCGACCGTTGAAATTCACAATCCCGTCAGCCAGTTCGATCGATCTGTCACCACAGACAATGCGGGGTCTTTCAGCATCTCTAACGTTCCGTTCAATCACTATCACCTGACGGTCAGCGCTGCTGGATTCGCTCCCTATGTCGAAGATGTAGACGTGAAGTCCGCCGTGCCGCTCATTCTGAAAATCGCCGTGCAGATCGCCGGGTCGTCCCAAAACGTCACCGTCCACGCCGAGGCCAGCGACATCTTGGAAAATGATCCGACGTTTCACACCGACTTGGACCGTAGCCTGTTCCAGAAGGTCCCGCTGGAGAGTCAGTCCTCACAGCTGAGCTCGCTTGTCACTTTGTCGTCCCCCGGAATCGCCGCCGATTCCAACGGCTTGTTTCACGGATTGGGCGACCACGCGGAGAATTCGTTCTCCCTGGATGGCCAGCCCATTACCGATCAGCAAAGCAAAGTGTTCTCCAACCAGATTCCGCTTGACGCAGTGCAATCGATGACCGTCATCGGCGGAGCGCCGCCCGCCGAGTACGGTGATAAGACCAGCCTGGTAATCGACGTCACGACGCGAACGGGACTGGCCTCGACGACTCCGCACGGTAACGTCACCGCCTCCTATGGCACCTTTGGCAGTTCGAATCTGGATGCAAGCTTTTCCTACGGCGGCAAGAACTGGGGAGAATTCTTTGCGGTTAACGGACTGAATAACGGCCGCTTCCTCGATCCGCCGGAGTTCGTCGTCTTCCACGCTCACGGAAATGAGGAAAACTTCTTCGACCGCGTCGATTACGTCTTCTCCGACAAAGATGCCATGCACCTCAACTTTCAATTCACCCGCTCCTGGTTCCAGACGCCGAACTCCTATGATCAGCAGTATCACGATTTCAACGGCGTTCCGGTCTTAAACCCGCTAACAGGCATACAACTCGGTCCGACTGATCAGCGCTCGAAGATTCTTACCTTTGACATTGCGCCTACCTGGACACACACGATCAGCGCCAATGCTGTCCTCAACGTCACGGGCTACGCCAGGCGCGACGGCTACAACTACTACCCTAGCAACGACCCTTTCAATGATCTCGGCCCGGCCAACCTCCAGAGGGAGAGCGTTGCCCAGCAACGCTCGCTGCTCAACAGCGGCGTGCTCGCCAACATCAGCTACGTTAAGGGCATTCACAACCTGAAGGCCGGAATCTCCTACGAGCAAACATTCCTGAATGAAAATGATCAGCTGGGGATTGTCGACCCCACGCTCAATGCTCCCTGCCTGAACATCAGCGCCGTACCCGTCAACGGCTTTACCGATCCTTCACAGTGCGCCGGGGCGGGCTACCAGCCCAACATTGCTGGCAATCCGAACGCACCCAACTCCGCTCTTTATCCTCTGTTCGACAGTGGATTGCTGCCGTACGACCTGACGCGCGGAGGGGGCTTTTTCCCGTTTTATGGCCACACGGACGTGAAAGAGCTGGCGATGTATGTGCAGGACAACATCACGCTGCGCAATTGGAGCGTCAACCTGGGAATCCGCGGCGATGTTTACAACGGGCTGACGGTAGCGGGCCAGGCGGAGCCGCGCCTGGGAGTTTCCTACAACATCCGGAAGACGAACACGGTTCTGCGCGTTTCCTACGCGCGCACGCTGGAAACGCCGTTCAATGAGAACCTGGTGCTCTCCAGCGTTGGCTGCGCCTCGAACGTGTTGAACCCTCTGCTGGGCTGCGCCTCAAACTTGCCGACGCCGGTACAACCCGGCTATCGCAATGAGTTCCATGCCGGACTGCAACAAGCCTTTGGGAAGTTCCTGGTAATTGACGGCGAGTACATCTGGAAGTACACGCGAGGGGCCTACGATTTCAGCGTACTGGGAAACACGCCCATCACGTTCCCGATCGAATGGCACAACTCCAAGATTCCGGGCTTTGCTCTGCGCGCCAGCGTGCCGGTCTACCACGGCTTCAGTGCGCTGGTGGTGATGTCCAGCGTGGCCGCGCGGTTCTTTGAGCCGCAACTGGCTGGTGCCGGCGCCACCCCCTCGGCTCCCACCGGTGTGTTCCGCATCGACCACGACGAGGCCTTCAACATGACCGCACATTTCCAGTACCAGACCCCTTGGGCCCGCGGCCCGTGGTTCGGCTTCAACTGGCGCTATGACAGCGGACTGGTGGCAGGGGCTGTGCCCTGTTACGGCTTCAGCGACTTCAACGACTGCCCGCAATCGACCACCCTTGGCGGACAGCCTGCCATCATGATGGTGGACGGCAGCGGGATCCCATTCACCGCCGACCAGGAGTTTCAGGCCGGCTTTACCTGCAACGGCGTACACGCAACTCCCACGACTCCGCTGCCTTTTACCTGTCTGGCGTCGCAATTCGGATCCACCCTGACCACGGTGCCGGCGCCGGGCACACAGAATGACGACAAGAATCCGGCGCGTATTGCCCCGCGTAACTTGTTCGACCTGGCCATTGGCGACGATAACCTGTTCAAGGGGGACAGATACAAATGGAGCGCCCAGGTTACGTTCATCAATCTGACCAACAAATACACGCTGTATAACTTCCTGTCGACCTTTAGCGGGACGCACTACGTCTCGCCGCGCACGATTACGGCGCAGATCGGGTTTCACTTCTGAGGAATGGCGGAGCTAGAAAAGGTCGGTGCGATAGATCACCCACCAACTGACAACCAGCGCGAGGAGGGTTTCAACGATCGCCCAGCTCAGTGGGAGCCAAACTGCGAAAGTGCTGAGGATCGTGAACAGGACCCAAAATGATTTTGTCTGTGTACTCAAACGCCCGGCCCGCTCTCTCTAGAGTAGCCGATGGAGATGGTTGATCGGCCCATTGCCCTTACCGAGCGGATAGGCAGCCTGGATCGCGTCCCTGACAAAGGCTCCAGCGAGCCGGACTGCGGACTCCCGATCATGCCTCTGTGCCAGCAGGCAGGCCAGCGCCGTGGCCAGGGCGCATCCGGTGCCGTGGGTTGAGCGAGAATCAATGCGTTTCCGCCGGAACTCTGCCGTTCTCCTACCGGCTGACCGATCGGAGCCCGCGGAACTGAGAAAGTCTACCGGTTCGGCCAGATCGCCGCCGGTAATCAGCACCCCGCGAGATCCCAAGCCATGCAGCTGGTCGGCTAGCTGCCGAATCGTAGGCGCAGCCTCCTGCCAAGTGGTTCCGGGAAGGAGCGGCTCGGTATCGGTCAATCGGGCGGCTTCCACCGTGTTTGGGGTGATCAGATCGGCCAAGGGCAGCAGCCTGCGGCGAAGGGTTTCCAACCCGGTTGAGTCGATCAGGTCCGCTCCCGAGCTGGACTGGATGACCGGATCCAGCACCACGTTGGGCAACCGCTTCTGTTCCAGAAAGTTAGCCACTTCGGCGGCGACCTCACCCGATCCGAGCATCCCGATACGGACGGCGGCAATTTCGAAATCCTGCCGCAGGCAAGCCAGGGTATCGCGAACGGTCTCTGGGCGGACCGGCTCGACCCCGAAAACGCCTTGGGTGGACTGTACCGTGAGGGCGGTAATACAGCTCACGGCATAGCAGCCGAAGGCGGCGGCAGTCTTGATATCCGCCATGACCCCAGCCCCCGAGGAAGGGTCATAGCCCGCGATGCTCAAAACTACCGGTGGAGCGGCCATAGGAAGAATGTAACTCAGGCAGGCCAAAGACCGGAGCGGTCAGCCTCAGGCTTAACGTAAGCGAAAGATAATAAACCACTTGCGCTTGTTACGGAGGTCTACAAAATTGGCCTAAAACGCTAAATCATAGTTTCTGTAAGTTGTCAAGTAAAAACGTACCATGTACAACTTTCGCGGCTTGACTGCCCCCCACTCGGCCCGTACACTTTAGTGAACCTGTCAGGGAGGACCCTAAATTACGAAGCGAGGTATTTGAATGCTACGAGTACTCAACCAGGCAGCGGTGGCTGTTGCTTTGGTCATCGCGCTGGGAGCAGCACCCGGAAACACTCAGACACCGGACTCGAAACAAGGTATCCCGGGGCAGACTCAGGAAACTATAAAGCCGGTCCGAACCAAGAAGTATCAGGTTGGGAAGGCTTCTTGGTATGGCCGCCTCTTTCAGAACAAGAAAACTGCGAGCGGCGAGCCGTACGATATGAATGATTTAACTGCCGCGCATCGAAAGTTGCCGCTCGGTTCCTGGGTCAAGGTCACTAATCTGAGGAATGATCGCTCAGTCATCGTCCGCATTAACGATCGCGGACCGGTGGCCAAGAGCAGGATTATTGATCTGTCCTACGGCGCTGCCAAGATGCTGGGCATGCGGAGCAGTGGAATTAGCCGCGTTCGCCTGGACATCATCGAGACTCCGACCGTAGCCCAGAACATGGGACCGCAATTGCAATAGCGCTCTCATAATTGGGTTAAACTTGAGCCAATGCTCGATTCCAGAGATAGGCTCATCGTAGCGCTGGATCTGCCCAGCGCTGCGCAGGCCCGCCATGTTATTAATACTATCGGCGAGGCTGTAACGACCTTTAAAATAGGCAAACAGCTCTTTACGGCCGAGGGACCCGGGATCGTTCGCGATCTCGTTTCCTCCGGCCGTAAGGTCTTTCTGGACTTGAAGTTCCACGACATTCCCAACACCGTTGGCGCGGCCGTAAAGTCGGCTGCCGAGCTCGGCGTCAGCATGCTCACCGTACACGCCTCAGGCGGCAGCAAGATGCTTCGGGCAGCCGTCGAGGCGGCAGAGCAGTCAGCGGCCAAGCCGATCATTCTGGCAGTGACCGTCCTGACCAGCTTGTCGGATTCCGACCTGCAAGAAATCGGCGTCTCCAGCAATGTGCTGGTGCAGGTCTTGCGCCTCGGAGCTCTGGCGCGATCGGCTGGCTGCCGGGGGCTGGTAGCCTCCGCCCATGAGGCCCGCGAGCTCCGGCGCGAACTGGGTGAAGACTTCGAGATTATTACGCCCGGAGTTCGGCCCGCAGGGTCGGACGCCGGAGATCAGGCCCGGGTGCTCACCCCGGGAGAAGCTATCCGCGCGGGAGCGACAAGGTTGGTTGTGGGAAGGCCGATCGTCGAAGCCCCAAACCCGGCGCAGGCTGCCAAAGCGATTCTGGATGAGATTGAGCAGACACTTCCCACCAAGGCCTAACCGAAGGACTTTAGCGCCGCCGCCAGATCGTCGTGAGTATCAAAAACGTTGTACAGCCTGGTTACCTGCAGCAGGTTGCGGACGTTCTTGTTCAGGTGCAGCAGCTTTAGCTCGCCGCCCTGGCTCTTCACCGAGGTGAAGCAGCCCATCAATTCACCGATACCCGAGCTGTCGATGTGCAGCACGTTTTCCATGTTGAGCAGCACCTTCTTGTAGCCATCGCGCAGCAGCCCATTCACCGCCTCACGCATCTTGCTGGTCGCCTCACCAAGTTGGAGCCGGCCAAACATGTCGATGATTGCCACGCCGTCGACCAGGCGGGTACTAATGCTGAGACTCATAACCTTCGCTCCGTGAGCTTTTAGAGAGCTGTCCTGACTGAAAGCTGCTACCAAATATAAGCCAAAAACAAGAAAAGCGGCCCGAAGGCCGCAGTGATCAAATCGAGACCGGCGTCAATCAGCGCAGGTTCGTCGCCATGGGCGCGTTATCGCGGATGGAATAACCAGCCGGTATCTGGAACAGCGCCTCGCTCGGCTCAGTACGTACGATGTTTTCCAGCTTGGTCACATGATGATCGCCATTGGAGGTTGTGGTTTCGACCAGAACTACCACCTTCAACTCCGGCGAGGTCCAGGTATCGACGGTGTAGACAAACGGCTTCGTGTCCTTACCCGGGGTAAACGCCGTGTGAATCGTCCGCAGGCCCAGCACGCGCAAGCCGCCCATCTCTTTTGTGCCGAGAGATTCGGTTTTCGTGCTGGTTCCGGGAGGAGTGACGGCCGTCGCGCCCGCGGGTTTGCCACTGGCAGCAGCGGCAGAGGAGGAGGCGCCGGGAGTCAGATGCGGTGCAGTGCTCAATGCCTTGGCGTTGACATGGCTGACGAATGCCGTCTTTGATTGCAGATCTAATGTGGTGACGGTCAGCGCTGCCGGGTCAGTAATGGTAACCCGCATCGGCCGCGTATGGTCTGCGTAAGGAGATATGTTCTCCATCGCGAAATACGTCTCACCCTGCGAGTTGCGTGCTACCTTGCCATGAAACTCGGTATTAATCCCAGGCTTGCCTTCGGCATGGTTGTTGATGACGATCAGGTCGGCCGAAAACGCTGCGCCTGTGATCGCTTCCGAGTGCGGCGCCGGGCCCACCCCCATCCAAACCCCGGTTTGTGCCTGCGCCATCGTGGCACCCATGACCAGAATCCACACTGCCACGACAGTTTGCGCCCTTAACATAAGCATTCCTCAGTTCTTACAACCTTCTGACTTGTAAGCGCGCGGCTGCAAGCGCAAGAGCCCAAAGCCGGATACGGATACACAGTTTAAGACGCTGCAACAGCGCAAGAGTCATCCCTGAATCCGAAATTCATTGGCGGTTCATCTCGATGTCCTACCCAAGGGAATCGAGCCCGCTTGCGGCCGCTCTTCTCTGTGCGCGATCAGGCGTTCTGCGCCACCGCCAGTCCAACCGCGGCGCCCCGAACCGCATAGTGCGTTTCCGGCACCGCAAACCCGGCAGCCGTAACCGTATCCTTAATCAGCCGGTTGGTGTCAAAGTACACCTGCCAATAGTCCTTATTGTTGCAGTAAGGACGCACCGCAAGCACCGGACCGGCCAGAGTGAAGGTCAGGATCTCGACGTCCGGAGCAGGCATTGCCACCACGTTCGGGATGGTTTTGAGAGCATCCTTGAGCAACGTCATCGCAACATGGACATCAACTCCATGGGCCAGTTGGGCCGTCAGGTCCACGCGGCGGTATGGGTTAGAGGAGAAGTTTTGGATCACATCGCCGAAGATCTTGCCGTTGCCGACGATGTTGCGAACGTTGTCCAGGGTATCGATGGAAGTGACGAACAGTCCGACTTCATGCACCGTTCCCATGACTCCACCAGCCACCACAAAGTCCCCGACTTTGAATGGCTGCAGGATCACCATGAAGACTCCGGCCGCGAAGTTTGACAGCAGGCCGCTCCACGCCATGCCAATAGCGACGCCGGCCGCCGCAACCAATGCGGCAAAGGTGGTGGTCTCTACGCCGAAGAACCCAAGGATGGCGACGACCAGCGCAATGTTCAGCAAGGCCGCGGTGGCATTCTGAATCCAGCGGATGAGCGTCGGATCAACCTTCTGCTTGGTCATCGCCTTGCCGATCATGCTGGTGAGAATGCCGATCAGCCAGCGGCCGACGATCCAAATCGCGAGCGCTTCCAGAAGCTTCAGTCCCAGGGCGAGCAAAAGCGCGGTTCCAGACTGCATGAGATTATTGACTTTCAGTTCCATGAACAGCCTCCGATTAGATTCGAGGTGCCTGGGGGAAAAACCACGATTCGCGGCATGTTATCACGGGACTCACGGCGGAACAGGATGGCCTGACTACCCCGCATCCGCGACTGCTCAGGAAAACATCGAGAAACAGGCTGCACCTAGTAGCAAAACGCCGGCTTCGTACCTCGATAAGGTTGTTCTCGCTCTTCCGCAAACAGCCCAAAAAGGGTATGCTACCGCTAATCGGGGGCAGTAATTCGGGGCTTTGCGGTTGACTTCCCACGGAGATAGTCGGTCAAGGACGCAGCACGCGAGGCACGATTAGCATCACGCCAAGCGAGTCGGCGAGTTAAAGTCCGAGAACCTAATGGATCTTGGTGCTCAGCGACGGGAAGCATTTTTCGGAGCGCGACCGGTGGCGGCGACGGCACGCTTGGCCTGTGTGCTGCTGGGAATATGCCTGGCGTGGGTGGGGGCGTATGGTCAAAGGCCCGATCCCGAGGGAAACGGCGTAGGACCGCAACTCATCACGGTCGGGGGTGGTCCAGGAAACATCGAACAGGCGGTCGCCGCCCTAGATTTCGCACAACTGGCTATCCAGCAGGAGAACCGGAAGCGCGAGGAGAGCGAAAGAGAACTTCGTGAAAAGGCCAAGCTGGTTGACTCCGGGGCCATTTCCGCGCTCGACTTGGCTGCCCCGCCGAAATCCCTTCGTGAGTACAACGAGGGAGTAACCCTGCTCCGGAACCAGCATTCGCCTGAAGCCATCGAGCATCTGCAAAAAGCGGTCGCCATATACCCCAAATTCGTCTCCGCTCACAATGCGCTTGGGCTTGCTTTCCTAGACGTAGATAACAGAGTCCAGGCGAAGAGCGAGTTTGAGACTGCCGTCCAGCTTGACAATAAGTTCGCTCACTCACTGCTGAATCTTGGCCAGCTGGACATCTCGAGTGGCGATTTCTCCGCAGCGGAAGCCAGCCTGGAGAAAGCGACTTCGGTGCGTCCCAATGATCCTGATGTCCTGACGGCCTTGGCCTATGCCGAGTACGGTAGTCATGAGTATGCGCAGGCTATCCAGACAGTGGCGCGAGTGCATAGCTTGCCCCAGGGAACCGGCAAAGCGCACGCCAATGCCCATTATGTGGCTGCGGCCGCCGGGCTGGCATTGCAGGACGGTGCCGTCGTCGAGCGCGAACTCGGCCTCTTCCTCCAGGAAGACCCGACGAATCCGCTGGCCCCCATGGCACGCCATAACCTCGAATTGCTTGCGGCTAACAAGAAAGCCGATCGCAGCACAACAAGCCGCAGCATCCCAAAAAGCGCGTCTTGCCTCCAATCCTTCGCCCAGCCTTGCCGATAACGCCAGGCTGAAGTCTGAACTCAGCGCGCTCAGCGAAGGTCCGGATAAGTGCGACGGATGCGAACAACGATCTTCGGACTCTGCGGCCCTACCGCCGAAGCAGGGGACCTTGGTTGCCGATCTGCCCAGCGTTCTGCCCGCTGGAAATTCCTGGACGATCCACAAAGCTGTAGACGAAGTAGCGCTCTTCTTTGCGGTCAGTAGTCACGGCCACATGGTCAACGATCTGACCCTGTCGGATATTCAGGTCCGCGACGACGGGAAGGCTCCGGCTAAAATCCTGCAGTTCTCTCCCCAGTCCAAGCTCCCGCTGCGAGTCGCTTTACTCGTCGATACCAGCGGTTCGGTCCATGAGCGGTTTGGCTTTGAGAAACATGCAGCGGACAAGTTTCTGGAGCAATTGCTCACCAACCCGTCAGATTTAGCCTTCGTAGCCGGCTTTTCAAACTCTGTTACCGTCACGCAGGACTTCACCTCGAACCACAACGACTTGGGCAACGGCATCAGTAGCCTGAAGAACAACGGTGGGACCGCCCTCTTCGATGCCGTGTCGTTTGCCTGCGGCAAGCTGGCTACGTATCCCGAGGGAGAAAGAGTTGCGAAGGTGCTGGTCGTTCTAACTGATGGTGAGGACAACTCCAGCCACACAACACTCAGACGTGCCATTAGCGATGCCGAGGCCAGCGGTGTCACTATTTACGCGATCAGCACCAAGGACAGCAGCGGACCAAAGACAGACGCTGATAAGGTGCTGCAGGTGCTGGCTGAGCGTAGTGGCGGAGAAGCGCTCTTTCCGGAGGATTCGGCCAACCTGCACCACTCGTTCGACAAGCTGAGCGACATCATTCGCAGCCGCTACTTGATTGCCTACAAGCCCGCCGACTTTGAGCCCAACAGAAAATACCGAGCGATCAGCGTGACCGCGACCAAGGACGGAACTCGCCTCCAGGTCCATGCCCGCAAGGGATACCATGCACCGGCCTCTTCCCCGGAGTAGTTTTAGGAGATAGGTCTGATTAAAGTCCGGGCTTTGAAGGGGACGGCCTTTAGGCCGTCCGGAGGTGGCCTGGAATCAAGCTGGGCTTTTAGCCCCTGCGAAGGGGGCCTTTGAGCGGCCTTTAATCAGATTTTCTTTTCCTTTAGACCTGATGTTCGGAGTCGACAATCGCGGGCCGCTCGCCTTGATCGGGCTCGATGGCAAACTCCTGCCGGGGCTCTTCGGCTTTCGACCCGGGCTCACCCTCTTTCTTCTTTAGCCGCACCACGGTGATCTTCGCGAAACCTTCCTCAAACTTGGGCGGTCGCAGCTTGTTGGCCATGCGCTGCATGACGTCTTCCGGAACATTACGCTCGCGCCTTTGGTTGCGCTCCATGCAGACCTCAGCCGGAACGTCAAAGAAAACCGCGTGCGCCTCGTACCCGAAATCGTGCGCCAGTTTTACCCAGCTTCGCCGCTCGTGCGGCGAAAGATTTGTCGCGTCTACGTAGTTCCACGGCCGCTTGGCCAGCAGCCGGGCGCGCAGCATGGAGCGCAAGGTGGAGAAAACCAAATCCTGGTAGCGCTGTTCGGTGACGTCGTCGAACAGCAGTATCCGCACCATGTCGCTGGAGAGCGGAAGGATGTTATGCCGCTTGAACCACGTGCTTTTGCCGGAGCCGGGTAATCCGATGGACAGCACCACCGCGCCCTTTGATTTCGCAGGGGATCCGGGTGCTCGAGTCGGAGCCTGAGCAGCAGACGGCTCGCTGACCTCGGAGGGGGCTTCCGCTTCGGCGGCTTCCCCGGTGGGACCTCCCGGCGCGGGCAAGGTTGGCGCCTGAATCTGGGTTTGCGGACGGCTGCCCCGTCCCCGGCGTCCACGCCGTCGCGTGCGTTGCGAGCGCGTTCCCGAAGGCGGTTCTTCTCCGCCGCCGGCTTCCGCCACCGGCTCTTCAGCGCCTTCCGGCTCGTCGACCGGCTGGGCTTCCAGTTCGGGCTGTTCGTCCCTCTCGTTCCCGTCTTCTCGATCAGGAAAGCGTGGTTGCAGGGGTTCCGCCTGTGCCTGCGGAGGCTGTTCTTTCGGTTGCTGTTTGCGCCGCTTGCCGCGGTCGCGCATCCATCTGCGCATGTTGCACTTGTAACACGCTTGCCGGTGTGGGAGCAATCCATTCGGGTGATTTGTCCGGGATTTGGAGGGACGCAGCAGCCTGTGATGTCTACTATTGGCCTTGCCCCGTGGGGGGTGCTAGTCTTTTTGGTTTGGGACCCGTTTATAGTGGTTATTGGTGTGCCGCGGTCGCATTTTGCAAATGCAGGCCTAATCCAGATGCGGTCGCCGTAATTTCAAGCATTTATCTAGCGAGGTCAAATGGCAATCAAAGTTGGTATCAACGGATTCGGACGCATCGGCCGAAACGTTCTCCGCACTGCTCTTAACGACAAAAACATCGATATCGTCGCAGTCAACGATCTGACCAGTCCTAAAACGCTGGCACATCTGCTGAAATACGACTCCATCCTCGGTAACCTGAGCAACGACATCACGGCGACCGATGACTCCATCAGCATTGATGGAAAGAAGATCCATGTCTTTGCCGAGAAGGACCCAGCCAAGCTCGACTGGGAAAAGTTCGGCGTACAGGTGGTCATCGAATCCACCGGCAAGTTCACCAAGGCCGAACTGGCCAAGGCGCACCTGCGCGGCCCGGTGAAGAAGGTCATTATCACCGCTCCCGCCACCGGCGAAGATGTCACGCTCGTGCTGGGCGTGAACGAAGGTACTTACGATCCCGCCAAGCACAACATCATTTCCAACGCATCCTGCACCACCAACTGTCTGGGGCCGGTTGCGAAAGTCCTCAACGACAAGTTCAAGATCGTCGCCGGCACCATGACGACCATCCACTCCTACACCAACGACCAGGTGATCCTCGACTTTCCCCATAAGGACCTGCGCCGGGCGCGCGCTGCGGCCTTGTCGATGATCCCCACCTCTACAGGTGCGGCCAAGGCTATCTACCTGGCTATCCCCGACCTGAAGGGCAAGCTCGACGGCTTCGCCATGCGCGTGCCCACGCCCAACGTGTCGGTCGTCGATCTGGTGGTCTGGGTGGAGAAGTCGACCACCGTGGACGAGGTGAATGGCGCTTTGAGGGCTGCGTCGGAGAGCGGCCCGCTGAAGGGCTATCTGGGCTATGAGACGAACGAACTAGTTTCCGTGGATTTCCGGGGCGATTCCCGTTCCTCCATTGTGGATGCACCCATGACCCGCGTCGTGGCAGGCAACTGCGTTAAGGTGATCTCCTGGTACGACAATGAGTGGGGATACTCCTGCCGCGTGCGCGACCTGATCAACTACATCGGGCAGAAGGGCCTCTAGTCAACCATCACCGGCTGAGCGCCGGGCGTGCTTTCAAACTCGGCGGAATCATCTCCGCCGAGTGCGGTAATCTGGAATTTCGAACCCGGGCCCGTTCCTGACTTCCCAAGCAGCTTCGGGGCTTGAACCTGCTGAACAGTGCGGTCAGAAAGGTGTCGTTCCTATGTCGAAGTTGTCGATGCGTGATCTCCCCCTGAACAACAAGCGAATCCTGATGCGTGTGGACTTCAACGTTCCGCTCGACAGTGGTCGCGTGATGGACGACACCCGCATTCGCGAGACCTTGCCCAGCATCGAATACGCATTGCGCCATGGCGCGCGACTCATCCTGGCCTCGCACCTGGGGCGGCCGAAAGGCAAGCCCAATCCCAAGATGAGCCTCAAGCCGGTTGCGGAGCGCCTGCGGATCCTGCTCGACGAAGTGCTGCGGCGCGGGGAGAACGTGGGCTTCTCGCCCGATTGCATTGGTCTTCAGGCGGAAGAGATGGCGCTCAAGCTGGAGCAGGGCCAGACACTGCTGCTGGAGAACCTGCGCTTCCATGCCGAAGAAGAGGCCAACGATCCGGAGTTTGCCCACCAGCTCGCGCGCCTATGCGATTTCTACGTCAACGATGCCTTCGGTTCGGCCCATCGCGCCCACGCTTCCACCGAAGGCATCACCCATTGGGTCGATAGGAGTGCCGCCGGCTTGCTGATGGAAAAAGAGCTGGAATACCTCGGCAAGGCCCTCACCCACCCCCAGAAGCCGTTCATCGCCATTTTGGGCGGAGCCAAGGTCAGCGACAAGATCGGCGTCATTCAGCATCTGATGAATAAGGTCGACGCCCTTATCATTGGTGGCGGCATGGCATACACCTTCCTGAAAGCTAAGGGCCAGGAAATAGGGAAATCGCTGCTGGAGGCCGACAAGGTCGATTTGGCAAAACAGATCCTGGACCAGGCCAAAGCGCACCATGTTCGCCTGCTGTTACCCATCGACCACGTGGTGGCTGACAAGGTCGAGCCTGGCGCTCGCTCCCAGTACATTGACGAGGGGCAATCGATCCCGCCCGACGGCATTGCCGTCGACATCGGACCCAAGACGGTCGAGTCGTTTTCTTCCGAGATTGGCACAGCGCGCACCATTGTCTGGAATGGTCCGATGGGCGTCTTCGAGATTGAGGCCTTCGCCAAAGGCACACGCAAGGTCGCCGAAGCCGTGGCCGATAACGGAGCCGCAACTTCCATCGTGGGCGGTGGCGACAGTGTAGCCGCAGTCAAGGCCGCAGGCGTGGCTGACAAGATCACTCACATTTCGACCGGTGGCGGCGCTTCCCTGGAATTCCTGGAAGGCAAGAAGCTGCCCGGCGTCGAGGCACTGACGGACAAGTAGAGAAGGGGACTGTACCTTGACTTCCACTCCCAACCCGCTGCGCCTGGAGTTCGAGGGCGGGCGCTCGCTGATCATCAGCGGCCCGGCCGACATCACGCGCGAAAACGTCGACGCCATCGTGAATGCCGCCAACACTCAGCTTGCGGGAGGAAGCGGCGTGAACGGCGCCATCCACGCGGCGGGCGGCCCGGAAATCCTCGAGCATTGCCGGAAGATCATCGCCCAACACGGTCCGTTGCGCGCCGGCGAAGCGGCCGCCACTCCCGCAGGGCGGCTTCCGGCACGCTATGTTATCCATACCGTAGGGCCGGTGTGGCACGGCGGCCACCAGGGAGAACCCGAAGCGTTGGCCCATTGTCACAGTGAGGCGATACGCGTCGCGGACGAGTTGCATCTCGCCTCTGTCGCGTTTCCCGCCATCTCTACCGGCATCTTCGGATATCCCGTTGAGCTTGCTGCCCCGGTGGCCGTGGGCAGCGCCTTGAACGCGCTGAGGAGCGCCGGAAATATTCGCGAAGTTCGTTTTGTGCTGTTCGATGAGAAGACTCGTCAACACTTCGCACGTGCTGCAGAAAAGCTGAAGGTCTTTTCCGTCGACGGCACCCCCTCTGACGTCTAATCACGAAAGCCACGAATCTATGTCACGCAAAAAACTGATCGCCGCCAACTGGAAGATGTACAAGACCCCCGAGCAGACCACCGCTTTCTTTCAGGAATTTCTTCCGCTCGTCGCTGCTCACGGTCGCGACGACATTGTAGTGTGCGCGCCTTTTGTAGATCTCCATGCCGCGGTGGCGGCTGCGGCCGGTTCCAATGTCGCCGTTGGCGCGCAGAACATGCACTGGGCCAACGAGGGCGCATTCACGGGCGAAATCTCCGCCACTATGCTGTTGAGCCTCGGCGTGACCCACGTCATCATCGGCCATTCCGAGCGCCGCCAGTACTTCAACGAAACCGACGATACGGTCAATCGCAAACTGGAGCTCGCGCTGGAGACTGGTTTGACTCCCATCGTCTGTGTGGGCGAGGTCCTGGAAGAACGCGAGGCCAACCTGACGGAAGACGTTTTGCGCCGCCAATGTATGCGTGCCTTCAATGGAATCTCTGCGCGCAAAGCTGCCAAGCTCGTCGTGGCCTATGAGCCGGTCTGGGCCATTGGCACAGGGAAGACCGCCACTCCGCAGAGCGCTTCCGACGCTCACCTGGTAATTCGTGGCGAAGCTGCCAAAGCGTTCGGCCAGGAGTTCGCCGACAATCTCCGCATTCTGTACGGCGGCAGCGTCAAGCCCGAAATCTGCTCAGCCATGATGGCGGAAGAGGAGATCGATGGCGCGCTCGTCGGCGGTGCGAGCCTCGATCCGAAGTCGTTCGCCCGAATCATCGAGTACTGATTCGACTCTACAAGATGACCCCCGGGGCATTAGGCAACGTTTCGGCCTCCAAGACTACTCTGAATACATGGTTAAGCTAGCTGAGGGCCAACTCACTTGGGTTGGTCTTCCAGCTGTGTATCTGAAATTTCCCTATTTCCATCGCAGCTATTCGGAGGGCCAGATATCAATGAACTTAGCAAAGCGGATTGTGCTGGTTCAAAGTGACCAATCCCTGATCGAAACCAGGAAGGCCATTCTTGAACTGCAAGGCTATCAGGTTCAGGCGGTGCAGACGATTGAGGGTGCCCGCGTGATATGTGAGAACCTCGCTTGTGATCTGGTGATCGTCGACTCGGAGCAGGATTATCAAGCTGCCGTCGAACTGTGCGATGAGATTAAAGCCACCCATCCCGAAACCAACGTTGCCGTCATGACATGGAACGAGTCTACGGTCGACTCAGAGTGTCCTGACGCAGTGATTCCACGCGATCGCGGTCCGCAGGATTTTCTCAACCGCGTGCGGACGGCACTCACCTGATAACTATCGTTGCTCAGCCAATCTAACTCGCGTCCGGCCGGAACTCATGCAGCAAGTTCTCCCAGGTGCTCAAGGACTGCCCGCCGGGCGTGAAGCAGATCTCCAGGAAGGTCTCATCGGCGCCAAGCTTTTCGCAGGCGGCGAGGTCTTCATGGATCTGCTCCAGAGATCCGACGAAGATTGGGCGCTCTTTCTGCTTTGGCTCTTCCGTAATGTAGAGATTGGCGCGCACGATCATGCTCAGCTCCGAAGGATCGCGCCCCGCCTCTTTCGCCATCTGCTGCATCCCGGCGAACATCTGCTTCATGCCTTCCACCGGGATGCCGCCCGGGTTCCAGCCGTTGGCCAGCATCGCCACCCGCTTCATTGCCGGCGGAGTGAAGGCAGCCAGGTAGATCGGCGGATGTGGCTTCTGCACCGGTTTGGGACCGATGTGCGACTTGGGGACCGAGAAGAACTTGCCGTGGAACTCGGTGGGGTCCGTCATCCAGATCGTTTTCAGTACTTGCAGGAATTCATCGGCCCGCGCTCCGCGTACCTTCATGTCAGCGCCGGCAGCTTCCATTTCGTCCGGTGACCAGCCCACGCCGAAGCCCACGCGCAGGCGTCCCTTCGAAAGCACATCGATCGTTGTCAGCCGCCGCGCCAGCACCACCGGGTTGTAGTAGGGAATATCGAGCACGCTGGTCCCCAGCTTGACCTTGCTGGTGCAAGCCGCGGCATATGTCAGCGTATCCAGCGGATCGAGACAATACTTGTACTCCTCAGGCAGTGAGCCGTCAGGCGTTGCGGGATACGGCAATCTGGGATTGACGGGCCACAACAGGCGCTCCACCGTCCACAGACTGTGATAGCCAAGGGCCTCGGCCTTCTGGGCGACTGCCTTGACAGCTTCGGGCGTTGCTACCGGCCCGATGTTGGGTACGGCGATACCAATTTTCATTGCGGGTCCTTTCAGTTTTGAGGAAGAGGGCCTGGATATGCTTTCTAGAGCTATCTCATCAGTCAGCCTTGAAAGGGCACGGCTTCACAGGCCGCTAAAAAACTCATGTAAAGCGATGATCCGCGTCAGGGCACGACCTTGGTCGTGCCGAAAACGCCTTCATTTTGTAGTGCGAGCGGGCTTCAGCCCGGGAGCGCTCCAGCCCCTGAGGGATTTAGCTTCGGCATTCATGAGATAGCTACTAATCTTCACCTGTCGCAGCAAAAACGTTGTGGCGCGGCTCCGGCATGGGTACATCACCTTTGGCCGCCCTCCAAAGTATTTCGTTGAGCATGACGTTGTTCGCCGCATCGGCAACCGAGAAGTCCAGCTTGGAGCTTTCCTTTGCCATCGGTGAGGCAGGCGTATTTGCCTGGTAGATCATGCCGCTGTCGCGATTACGATAGTCGGCTTCAAACGGCGGCTGATCGCCTTCCCCTGTGAACAGTGGAGCCATCACGGCAGCAAACGCGTCGTTATTGTTCATCGGCGGCAGGCCGAGCAGCGCTTCCATGGTGTGGATCATGTTCACCGTGGTGTAAAACGTGTGCTCAACGAAAACCTTTCCCTGGCGCGGCGAATACTTGCTGACCACAAGCGCGATGCTGCGATGCGCGTCGACGTGGTCGGCGCCATCCTGCGCGTCGTCTTCAATCACGAAAATCGCCGTGTCATCCCAGTAGGGGCTGTGCGAAACCGCCTCGGCGATGCGTCCCACCGCCAGGTCGTTGTCGGCGACAGCGGCATTCGGCGTGGGCGAGCCCGGCTTGGTGCCGGCGGTATGGTCGTTGGGCAAACGGACTAAGCAGAAGCTGGGAAGCTGAGTCCCTTTCCCGCTCTTCCGCGCTTCGACAAAGCCGGCAAACTCGCGCAAGAATTCGTCGGCACGGAACTGGTCGGGATACTCAACCTTGAAGTCCGGATACCTCGGGTCCTGGTGATCGCGCAACTCAGGCTTGGCGGGGATATTCTTGGCGGGCAGCGGAATGGTGTAGTGGTATGGACTCTTGCCACCGCCAAACTCCATCGGGAGGCCGTCGCCGGGCTTGATCTGCGCCACGGCACAGTTCTTCGCCCGTCCCGTGGGAGTGCCGCTGACCATCGGCGACGAATTGTTCTGCGCCGCATCTGTACACCAGTTGGTCTGGATGTATTCGCCGTAGTTGCGATAGCTCAGGTGGTGCCGCGCCAGATTTCCCCACAGATACCCGGTCGAAGGTTCATTTACGTCCGGCTCGCCATAGAGTAGCGGGAGAATGTCGCCAACCCCGCCTTCCGAATCATAGTCGCGTTCCTGGCCGCGATAGGCGATCTGCCAGGCCCGCTCGCCGTAGTCCGTCGTAATGGCCGAGGTTGACCACGGATGCCCGTTGCCCGAGACCTCACCACTGTCGTAGAAGTTATCGAGCAGACCGAACTGCCGCGCCAGTGCATGCTCATTCGGAGTGATCGCTTCCCCGTACATCACCAGCGATGCGTCGCCATTGCCTTCCTTCATGTCGCCGAAGATCTGGTCGTAGGTGCGGTTTTCTTTAAGGATGTAAATCACATGCCGGATGGGATTCGACCCGCCCTTGAAGGCAAACTCGCCGGTGCGGCCTTCCATGCGGTTGCTGTTCAAGACCTCCGCCGTCAGTTGCTCCTGCTCTTTGTCGGCTTGCGGCAGATTGATTCGGGCAATCGAGCCGTGAATCAACGAGGCGATATACGGATGGCCGCGCCGGGCGTGGGGATCTTTTTCCAGCAACACAGAGTCGGGTCCGGTGCCGGTGCCTTTGCCGGTGGCGACGAACAACTCATCGCCCTGGACCGCGACGGATGTGGGATACCACTCTGTGGGAATGAAGTAAGCTGCGTTTTGCCGGCTGCCGCTCTTTACGTTCTTATTCACTTCGAAGACCGCGACGGCGTCAGAAGAGCCATCCGCAACAAACAGGCGCTTGCCGTCGGCTGACTGCACCAGCCCTTGCGGGTAATTTCCTCCGTACTTCTGCCCCGGTAGGCGAGTGTCAAGATAATGGTCAACCTTGTCGGTCCGGGCGTCGATCATCGCCACGGCATCGCGATTCGCCAGCGTGACATATAGCCAATGCTCATCCGGGCTGAGCAGCATTGCCGTTGGATGTGAAGACGCTTCCGTCTTCACCTGCGGAGGCTCAAGCGAAATTCGGCTGAGGACCTTTCCCGACTGAAGATCGAGCTTGGCGACCGACGATCCGTTCCACAACGACACCCACCCGGTTTTGCCGTCGCGCGTCGCCACTGCGCCGTAAGGAAAGTCGCTGGGTATGTATTTGTTGCTGCTAAGGCGGAAACGCTGAAGGATCTTGCCATCCGCCACGCTGATCAGAACGGCGTCGTCGGCGAGATTTTCGGCAACCAGCAACTCCTCTCCGTCGCTGCCCTGTACCAGCGCAATTCCGGCAGGGTAGGGAATTGCACTTCCTGCCGCGACGTAGTCCCTGCCATAGGTGATTTGCTTGCCTTTTTCCAGCGGTGACAGCGGAAGCTTCAGAAAACGGTCGGGTGTGAGCGCGCCGTCTGCGAATCTGTAGATCGCGATGCCATTGCCAATTCCCCCAAGCTTCTTCCCCTTGGCGTCGACGGCAACACCCTGCGGGTCCGTCTGCGAAGCGATGGAAGCGTAAAGCTCTTTGCCATCGCTGCTCCAGATAAGTCCGCAAAAGTAGGTCTGACGCGCATTCACCTTCAGCCGCGGATCAGGGAAATCGCGCAGTTCATTCGTCCCGAGGTCGAGGATTGCGATCGACTGGTCGTAATCGGATTCTGCCGTTCCGCGTCCGTTGTTCAGCAACGCGAGATACTTGCCGTCGGGACTAAGCGCTACCACCGTGGGAAAACTATTGGTGCGCTGCGGCTGCCCGATGATGGGTTCCTGCACCTGCTTGCTGGAGGGAAGATCGATCGTGCGTGGGCTGCCGGCGCTCGATTGAGCAAAGGCGAACAGGGGGCAGCATCCAATCGCCAGCAGCAAGCATAGGAAACTCCTCATCATTACGCACTCCAGACTGGTCAAGCATCCTGCCGCGCCGCACGCACGGTGCCAGTGCGGTCATAGCTGACGTACTTACTAATCCACAACCGGGGGGCGAGTCCACTTGATGCCCCACTTCGTCAGAATGTTTTCAATTCCGCTTGCATTTGGGCGGTCTATGTCGAACTGCTCATAGAGAATTCCCTGGATGTCAGAAGGCAATTCCAGGTCCGGATCGGTCAGCAGAAAACATATTCTGTGCGCCCCGAACCGGCCGAAGAGCAGACCACCTTCGAACACGACATTCTGACGGGCCCGCGGCTTGAGCGCAGTTTTCTTGTTGGACGACAACCGTCCCACGTCGTCGGGGGTAAGCAACACAAAGCCGGCACAGCAGGCATCGACGACCTCATCGAGTTTCTGCAATAGAGCCTCTCCGGTCCGGGGCTGATCAGCCAGCGTTAGCGTGTTGATGCCGCGCTTCAGTAGCACCGTCTGCAGTGAGTTGAGTGCAGCCACGTACCTGCCGTGCACGATGAAAACGCTCTGTGTCGCCAAACGCGCTGCGGACAGATCGAGTGCCAGCCCCAGCGTGCTGACCGCGACCTCGGCGGTCGTCCGAGCCGGTTCATCCAAGACCATGCCGGACGAAGGGCTGTTGTGAAACGAGGCGACGCCAAACGGCTGATCAAGCGATCGCACGACAATGGGCACGCAGACCATGTCCTTGATCGGCTCTCCCTCCCCCATCGCGGCGAAGCGCCTGTCTTTGCTGACGTCTTCGCTGAATTGTGTTCTTCCGGCTTGAAACGCCTGCCCGGCCAAACCCTCCCACCGATCAAACTCAAATTTCCACTTCTTGTTCGGGTCGAGAAAGTTCTCGGTAAACAGGAAGTTATCGTCGTTGAACAAGTGCAGTTTCGAGTCGGATTTATTCCAGATCAGGATTGATCCCGATTCGGATAGATCGCCTGTGAATACGATCAATCGCAGAAAGGATTTTAGGATCTCAGACTGCGTTTGCGTACGCGCGCTCTGAATGAAGTTGTTCAGCATGTCCATTGTGAACTTGGTCATTGGTTGAAAACTCCTGGGGTCTAATGCCCCTATCGGATCGCGTACGCGATTCTACTTGCCAATCTCTTCCAGATACTTCTCCACTTCCAGCGCAGCCATGCAACCGGTACCTGCAGCAGTGATTGCCTGGCGGTAATGCCGGTCGGCGACATCGCCGGAGACAAACACTCCCGGAACGCTGCTGCACACGTAGCTTTCGGGGACGATGTACCCTTCGCCGTCGCGCGTGAGCTGGTCGCCGACAAAATCCGCATTCGGCGTATGGCCAATCCCGAGAAACATCGCGCTGGCCGGAAAATCGAAGACCTTGCCGGTCTTCAGATTGCGCAGCTTCAGACCTGTAACTTCCTTCGCCGCCGGATCGTATACCTCTTCGACCACCGTGTCGGTGAGGAACTCGATCTGCTTATGCTGGCGCGCGCGATCGAGCATGATCTTGGAAGCGCGAAACTCGCTGCGTCGGTGGATGATGGTGACCTTGCTGGCAAAACGGGTCAGGAACAGTGCCTCTTCCATGGCCGAGTCGCCGCCGCCGATCACCGTAATCTCCTTTCCGGAAAAGAAGAATCCGTCGCAGGTAGCGCAGGAAGACACGCCATGCCCGATCAGCGCCTGCTCGCTGGGCAGGCCCAGCCACCGCGCCGAAGCCCCGCTGGCGATGATGAGCGTACGCGTCAGCAGCTTTTCCTGGCCAACGTCCACCTCGATGGGCTTCGTGCCCATGTCGAGCTTCTTCTGGCTGAGGTCGACCTTGGTCACGTGTCCGTTAATGATCTCCGCCCCAAAGCGGATCGCCTGCTTGCGCATGTTTTCGATCAGCTCCGGCCCCTGGATGCCGTCGGGAAAGCCGGGAAAGTTCTCCACTAGCGTGGTAATGGCGAGCTGCCCGCCAGGTTCATGCCCGTCGATCACGATGGGCTTCAAGTTCGCGCGGGCCGCATAAATGGCAGCCGTCAGCCCCGAACAGCCGGTACCGATAATCACTACATTGTGTACGTTGTCTGGCATATGAAAGGGATAGATTCCTGTCCGCCGCCGAAGATGCAGCGGCGTTAACTACTACATTCTGCCGTAGTACTAAGGCACTTGGGATTCTAGCAAGCGGCGAAGCTTTTTGCCCTTAGCTCTTGGCCATTGGCCGGAAACCCTGGTGGAGAACCGGAAGCGAATTGCCAAGAGCCAAAAGCCAAGAGCCAAGGGCAAACCGCGGCATTCCAGATAGAATCATTGCATGGCAAAGCTCACCTTGGTATACGGCCTGCGTCTGCTACCTGCAGAGGAAGTGGCAGAGGTTGGGGAAGGCGCCGTCAAGTTGAAGAATGGGCGCGAGGCGCATGTGACCCTGCACATCCTCGAGGGCTCCAAAGAAGACATCGAAAAGCAACTGCGTCAGAGCGTCGACGCTTTCTTCGACTTCTATCCGGAAATCTGACGGGCAATCGGGGCCACGTGCGACGCATTGCGATTCTGTGATTCGGTATAGGATAGCGATGACGTGCAGCGGTGACCGCGCGCCGGGGCCTTCGCTCAAGCCATGAAACTGCCAGACGCAGATCAGATCAAAGCCCGGTTGCGGCCCATTCTGCGGCCGCAATCCAAGCTCGGCAGGACTACGCTCTGGTTCGGCATACTCGCCGGGGCCGCCGAGATTTTGCAGCTTATCGTGCGTCCTGCGCCCGGCACCATGCTCAGCGGCTGGGCGCAATTCCTCTCCTTCGTCTTCGTCATTTGCCTGCTGCTGCTCGGCTTCCGCTGGGTCCGGCAGAGACTGATGTGGCGTCTGCGCAACCGCCTGGTCGTCACCTACGTTTTCATCGGCGTCATCCCCATTCTGCTGCTCGTCGCAATGGGCCTGCTGGCGGGATATCTTTTCGCCGGGCAATTCGCCACCTACATTGCGCTCTCCGACCTGCAGAACGAACTCGATCACCTCAAGGCGGCCAATGATACGCTGACGGCGCAGTTCCGTTCGTTCTCCCGCAGCGATCACCTGACGCCGCAATTTGCTGCCGAAATTGCCAGCGCCTCGGAAGAGAACTTCCGCCAGCGGACGGTCACCGTTCTCGACGGCGACAAAGCCTACGTCATCGGCCCGGGAGGACGCATCGAGAACACTCAGGTGAAGCTCCCCGACGCGGTCAAGGGAGACTTCAGCAGCTTTACCATGGACAACGGGTACCTCCACCTGCGCGCGGTGAAACACGTTGAAGTCGGCTCCAGGCACCTGATTGTCATCTCGAACGTGCCGGTAAATTCCAACCTGCTGCAGCGCTCGGCTGCGCTCGTCGGCGCGATCTACCTCTATCCCCCCAAGCCGGGGGCGTCCGAATCCAAGGGCGGCAAGGGAGCTAAGTCCGGCAAGAAGCGTCCGGATGACAGCGTCAGCATCGACCTCGGCAATTCGCACTCTACCGTCACCCTTGCCGGGCAGAACGTGGACGAGTCTTCCTCCAACATCGAGGCCGGCCAGGTGCCGCCTCCGGTTAATCGCTTCGACCGGGAGGTCAGTTTCTGGACGCTATTCGACGCCACCAACTGGAACACAGGTCAGCGGGAGACCGGCGCGCTCATGGTCAGCACCCGCCCCTCGCTGCTTTACGCCGCGCTTTTCGGACGTCTGGGCGAGAAGGCGGGAATCTTTGTCCAGGCGCTGGCCGCGATTGCGATTTTCTTTGGCTTCATCGAATTGATCGCGCTGTTCATCGGGGTTCGCCTCACCCGCAGCATGACCAAGTCGGTAGGCGAGCTCTACAAAGCGACCGAGAGCGTGAATCGCGGTGATCTGACGCATCGCATCAAGGTCGAGTCCCGCGACCAGATGGCGGCGCTTGAGCAGTCATTCAACTCCATGACCACCTCGCTTGCCCGGCTGCTGGCGGAGCAAAAGGACAAGCAGCGCATGGAAAATGAATTGGCCATCGCGCAGGAGGTACAGGAGCTGCTGTTTCCGCGTGAGTCCTGCGACTTGCCGACGCTTGAGGTACACGGCGTATGCCGGCCGGCGCGCACCGTCAGCGGAGACTACTACGACTTCATCCGCCTGGCTGACGATCGTATGGTGCTGGCCGTAGGCGACATCAGTGGTAAGGGAATCTCGGCTGCTTTGCTGATGGCCACCGTGCATGCCTTCGTGCGCGCCTATTCGCTTGAGCCGGAACTGGTGCAAACGCCCATGCTGATGGCCGGCGCCGCCGCGGGCAACGTAGCGAGCGAATTCTATTATCGGGAAAGCGCCTCCCGCGACGATGATTGTGCTCCCGGCCGTCTGATGACCACGCTTAACTATCAGCTTTTCCGCGCTACCCCGCCGGAAAAGTACGCCACCATGTTCCTGGGCTGCTATGACCCGGACAGCCGGTCCCTGGTCTATTCCAACGGCGGGCACCTTCCCCCCTTCCTTCTGTCGCAGGACCAGAGCGTGGTTCGCCTGGAGGCGTCGGGAACCGTAGTTGGCTTGTTTGACGGCGTTGGTTACGGCGAGAGCAGCGTGCCCATGCGGCCAGGCGACATCCTGGTCGCCTTCAGTGACGGCGTGACTGAGCCGGAAAACGAGTTTGGGGAATTCGGGGAAGACCGCCTGATCGAGTTGATTCAGCTTCATCGCGATCAGCCATTGGCGCAGATCAGCGAAGCGGTCACAACTGCCGTGGCCGACTGGATTGGCGGCGCCGAGCAGCCTGACGACGTGACCCTGGTGCTGGCCCGCGCCCGCTAGCCTTAGTGCCGCTCTGACACTTACGGATTGGGCAAAAACCGATAGCCAACTCCGCGCACCGTCAGCAGGTGCCGTGGCTTGGAGGGGTCGGTCTCAATATATCTCCGCAGCCGCACAATGAAGTTGTCGATCGCACGCGTGTCGGTGTCTTCCTTCAAGCCCCAGACTTGCTCCAGAATTTGCTTGCGGTCGACATTTCTTCCCGCGTTGGCGATCAGGAAACGAAGCAGCTCCGCCTCCATCAAGGTCAGGCGAAAGCTCTTGCCTTCGCTGTGCAACTCCAGCGTGCCGAAGTCGACTTCCCTCCCACTGAAGCGATACACATCAAACTCACGCGGCTGCTCGTGGTGCCTCGCGTCTGCGATGCGCGCCTCCGTCGGTGGGTCAGAGAGCAGGGCCCCCGCCCACTCGCGCCTTCGCAGCAGGCTACGGATACGGGCCAGCAGGATCGCCAGGTCAAATGGCTTGGGAAGATAATCGTCCGCTCCGGAGGCGAAGCCCCGCAGCACGTCCTCCGGCCGGTCGCGGGCCGTCAACATCAACAGGGGAATATATTCGTTTCCCTTGCGCAACTCCGAGGCGACGGTGAAGCCGTCTTTGCCGGGAAGCATGACATCGAGCACCAGCAGGTCGAAGGTCTCGTGCTTGCCGAGCAGCAGATCCAGGGCCGTCTCACCATCCTCCGCGACCTTGGTCTGGTAACCCTCCGCCTCCAGATTGAATTTCAATCCGGTGGCAAGATGCTCTTCGTCTTCGACCAGCAGGATGCGAGCGCTCATACGACATGCCGTGGAAGCTCGATAGTAACAGTCGCGCCTTTCCCGGTGCCTTCACTTTCTGCGTACGCTCGCCCGCCATGACGCTTGGCAATCGAGCGCACGATGAACAATCCCAGGCCGCTGCCTTTGATCTGCTGTGCGGGTGAGGCCACCACCCGATAGAAGCGCTTGAAGATGCTCTTCAGTTCGGCGCGCGGGATGCCCACCCCATTGTCCTTCACGCAGATGCGCACGTGCTCCAGATCGGGCGTGACCACCTCCACCCGGATCTTCTTCTCTGCCGGCGAGTACTTCACCGCATTGTCCAGCATGTTCGACAGCGCCGTCGAGAGCATGTCGCGGTCGCCAATCGTCAGCAGACGCTCGGCAGGCTTGCCGTCCAGCTCCCAGGCCAGCGACTGCGTCGACAGGTGATGCCGTGATCGTGCCAGCTCCACCGCGTCCTGCACCAGCGGTCCGATCTCCACTTCCGTCCGATTCAGCACCGCGTTCTTCTGCGTCACACGCGCCGCCCGCAACACCTGCTCGACCGTGCCCATCAGCCGTTGCGTGTCGTCCAGCATCACCTGGTAAAACTCCTGCCGCTGCTTGTCCTCCAGCGGCCGTCGCTGCAGCGTCTCCAGGTAAAGCCGGATCGAGGTGATTGGCGTCTTCAGCTCATGCGTGATGGCGTTCAGGAAGCTGTCCTGTTGCTCGTTGCGCCGCACCTCGCGCACCAGAAAGATGGTGTTCAGGATGATGCCCGCAATGACAAACAGGAAGAAGATGATGCCCAGGACCAGCGGCACAACTTCGCGCCAGTTCAGGATGATCCATCCGATGTTGAGCACCATCGCCGCCCCGGCGATCAGTACGCCGAGCGTAATAAAGAAGGCGATGGTCGTGGTTCGGCTGGTAATGCGCATCGGGCTCAGCAGGAGGATAGCACCAGTGATGGTGCAGGAGCTGTGATCAGCTCTCGATGTGCGCTACGGCACGGGGTGCTGTTGTTCGTTGGCCAGCGGTACCAGTTGCAAATACACCTGGCGCGGCAAATGCGTCTGCCAATGGCCGCTTATCTTGGCGTACCCGACGAGTCCGGCAAAGATTACAGCGACTCCGGCGGCGAACGCCCAGGCCGGGATGCTCTTGCCGGCACGCAAAGGGGCCTTGACCTGCATCGCAAGCGAATCCTTGGCTGGACAAACTGCTACGCACTCCAGGCACCCGGTGCATTCCGCTGAGCGTATCTGCACCAGCTTGTCGACCGGCAGCGCTGAGGGGCACGCCTTGGCACACTTCCCGCAATCAATGCAGGCCGTCTCGCTGCGGACGATGCGAGCCGGACTCAGAAGCGCAGCCAATCCCATAAGCGCGCCGTAAGGGCAGAGGTATCGGCACCAGAAGTTCTGCACCAGAATCGACGCCACGATCAACCCCAGGATTACGAACGCCGCTGTCCCGCCGAGATAGCGGAAGAAGTTGAGCATGCGCACGTCGACGACCAAGCCATAAGGACTGGCGACGAAGCCGGCAATCGCTGCCGCTGACATCGTCGCGACGGCATATCCGAAGAAAGCCAGCAACACGTATTTCAGCGTGCGTAGCGGCAGGTCAAGCCAACGCGGCAAACGGAAGTTGCGCCGAAAGATGAAATGCCCCAGCTTCCACAAATACTCACAAAATGTTCCCACCGGACAGAGCCATGAGCAAAATGACTTTCGCAGCAGCCACGAAATGAGCAGGAACGCTGAGAACAGAAAGAATCCGGCGACGTGTATCAAAGGCAGATGCCCGCTGCTGAGCACGTACTTGAGCTGCATCAGGCCTTCAATCGGCAGCCAGCCCTCGACTCCCGCCGGCCGCGAAACGGCTACGCCTTGGCCCCCGTTCTCGGCCCAGCGTACCCACAGATAGAACTGCACTCCGATCCACACGTTAAGCGCGAGAAAAGCAAGCTGAAACGCCAGGCGCAGCGATTGCGAGTAGTCTCGGTCTTTGCGCCGCACCAGCTTCTTTCGCGCCGCACCGTTGCCAGGTCGCAACGGAAGCACAGGGAGCGGAATCGGGCCGTCATCAAAGTGCTGAGAGATGGAAGGCTTTGCAGCCATCGCGCCTCCTTCATCCTCAGGCTAAGGTGAGCGCCGAACCTTCAGATATGACTTTCGTCACAACCCCCCCCGTTTTCGAAGTGCTATCTTTAAGTCGGCTTTTATGCTGCCTTTATTCGAGCCTTAGTTTTAATGGCCTCTAATCATAAAGGTTGCCGGATCCACGTACCTTGAAATCGGCAAAGGCAGACCTGAGGTGTCACGGGCTGTCGACGCACGAAGTTGGCTTCATGAGTCAGAAATCCTTCACAAAGCTTTCTGTGGTTACGATGTGTCTTGCGCTGGTGTGCGGCGCGTATTCCCAGGACTCACCCGCGGCGAACGGCGCTTCTCCAGCCACTGCGCCGGAGGTTTCGTCGCCCAGTTCCTTGCCTGCTCCCGGCATGACGGGCCCGCTGAAGCTCAATCCCTCGGTGTCGTTTGAAGCTGGGCCGTTGGGAAGGCTTAACCTGAACGGCATCGTCAGCGGTACAGGGCTCTTCCAGAGCAATCCGGTCCCCGGCAATGACACCACACAGTGGTCAATCAATAACGGGGAACTGATGTTGCAGAAAACTGAGGGATGGTGGCAGTTCTACGTACAGGCGGGCGCCTACAACCTGGTAGCGGTGGGATCGCCTTACATTTCCACCCAGCGCTCCATCGATGGCCTGTATGGGCCCGTGCCGGTGGGTTACTTGAAGCTGGCGCCCACCAAAAGCTTGTCCATCCAGATCGGCCAAATCCCCACTCTGATGGGGGCCGAGTACACCTTCGACTTTCAGAACATGAACATCGAGCGCGGCCTGCTATGGGCGCAGGAGAATGCGATCACCCGCGGCGTTCAACTCAATCAGACCTTCGGCAAGCTCACGGTGTCGTTCAGCTGGAACGACGGATACTATTCAAACCGCTATTCCTGGCTTAGCGGTGCGCTTGCCTACACCAGCGGCCCGCATACCTTGTCGTTCATGGCGATGGGGAACCTCAGCCACACGGCCTATCAGACGTTTGCTACGCCGGTACAGAACAATGGGTCGATGTATGCCGTCAGCTACACCTACAGCAAGGGAAGCTGGACCGTGCAGCCATATTTTCAGGTCGGAAATGTGCCCACCAATCCGCAGGTCGGAGTGGCGAATGGGGCCTCTACTTGGGGTGGCGCGGTGCTGGTGAATCACACCTTCAGCCACGACTTCTCATTGCCCTTCCGCTGGGAGTACATCGCTACCACGGGAAGCGCCGCGCAACAATCGGTGAACCTTCTTTATGGAGCGGGCAGCGCAGCCTTGTCGCTCACGGTCACACCCACTTATCAGTACAAACATCTCTTCACGCGCGGCGATGTCTCATGGGTGCGGGCGATCGACGATTCGCCGGGGAGCGCTTTTGGGCCTCAGGGCACAAACCGCGACCAGGTACGCGGAGTTATTGAACTTGGCTTTCTCTTCTAGAGCGTGTTTCGAAAATAGTGCTTTGCAATCGCCCGGCTTCAGGGGTGCCTGAAAAACTCGTATGGAGGAGTGATTCGCGTCAGGGCACGACCTTGGTCGTGCCGATAAGTCCTGTTATTCTGCTACCCCGAAGCGACTTCAGTCGCCGAGGGGAGCGGCTGTTTTGAGTTTTTCAGTATCCTCTTCAGCCGGGCCGTCCGAGGCCCCTAAGATTCTTGCAACACGCTTTACAGAACTCGTTCTCACATCGCTCGTGGAAGTCTTATCAGCAGCCCGGTGCTGATCAACAGAAGCACAAAAGCGACCGCGACCACTGTAATGCGTGGCCCCAGCGGTTTGAACCGCTGACTCAGCGCGGTGAGCAATAGGACCGTCGCCAGAAAGACCGTGACTTTGACATACTGGTCGCCGGTCGCACGGCTGGCTATGGCTTTCCTGAAGTAACCCTTCGCTTCCCTGGTCAGGCGCACAGAATCGTTCGCATTCACGTCTTTGTACTCGGGCATGAACGCGGGACCGGCCGGTGCATCCGGATTGTGAAAGGGATCGAGCTTGAGCCAGGCCTCGAAAGCCACTCTGTATTCCGGGCGGAAGCGGCGCTGGTAGAAATCCATCAAGGCCTGATTGTTGCTGTTCTTGGCGAACATCCAGCCGTTGAAGGTAGTCGTGTCGTACAGATGTTCCTGCCCCGCAATGCCGGCCTTTTCCAGCGAGAGCGCGACGGTGTCGGAGTTCAGGGCATACTGTTCCGCCGACAAAGCGTCCCACTTGGCCGCCTGATAGCCGCTCCAGGCGGTGGCCACCGCAACAATGGCCAGCACAATTGCCTCGGCCAGCGCCACCCAGTCGTGATGCCGGGTCGATGGCCCATGCTCATGTTCATGAGCGTGTTCATGAATACGATGCGCGTACTCTACATTCGAAGTTGATTCCGGCAAGGCATCCTCAGCGGGACCCCGGCCTTGCGGCCAACACACGGGCAGGGTCGCTCGTCAGGTTCTTCATAGCAGTTTCTCTTTCCGAGGGCAAGAAGAGACAGCTGCTCTTCCACAACTCGTGGGAAGGGAGTGGCGACGGCTACTGTGTCTTTGGGGAGTCGGCGGCCCCATTCGTAGCGGAAAGCCTGGCCAGCGCGCTCTTTACCTGCGCCACGTCGGGCCCATTCGGACTCTCTTGCAGGTAAGCCTCATACTCCGCCTTGGCCCGCTGGTACTCGTGTTTGGCCTCCAGCGCCTGTCCCGCGACATAGTGGGCAACCGAGTAGCCCTGGTGTGGCAGATCATGCACCCTCTGCGCATCCCGCAGCGCATCATCGACCTTGCCGTCCTCGATTTCCGCAATCGCCAGCATGGTCAGGGTGGCAGCATCAGCCGGTTGAACTACCAGGCACTTCTTCAGCAACTCTTCCGCTTGCGGAAAGTTCTTCTCGCGCAGGAACATTCGCGCCAGGTTGCGGTCGGCATCGGCATTCTTGTCGTTCAGTTCCACCGAACGCTTGAACGCCGCCATCGCCTTGTCGTTCTGGTTCAGGTGGGCGTACATCACTCCCAGGTTGTTGTAGGCCGTGTCGTACTCGGGATAGGCGGCCGTTGCCTTCTCGAACTCCTCTGCCGCCTTTTGATAATTCTGCTTTTGCCAGGCGGCCATGCCCTTGTCGAATGCTTTGCGCGCGCTCTGTGGAACGCGTAACTCGGCTTCCGAGGTAACCGGCGCATTGGACGATGTCCCGGTACTTTGGGTATTTTGTGCGGCATCCGCCTTAGGTTTTACGGTCAGAAAGACGATTTGCAACTCCCTGGGTGTGTGTTCCAGGTTGCCAAACTCGACCCTCTGGGAAGTAGCATCCTCGATGCCTGATCCCGACACTTTGACGTAGTAGCCGCCATCGCTGGAAACGTGGAAGGTGACAAGGCCCCCCGAATCCGTAGAGAACCTCGCCACAGGGGTGGCGGGTTCCTTTACCAGTTCAGCCCAAAGCCGCATGTTCACCGGGCGGTTATCCTTGCCCACAATGTGAACCTGGATTATGCCGTCGCCTGGGGGTGTCTCGCGTTGCGCATACAGTGCTGTAACCAGAAGAGTGGCTGCAAAGACTAATGACAAAACCTGGCGGAGAATGCGGATCATACTGCCCCCCCGAGCGCGCTTGGGATCGCGCCCTTTTGGGAGGATTCTACTCCCGTTGTGGCGCCCATATGTCAAATCGTTGTCAGCAAACCGCGCCGCAATAGCTGACTTCTCGCTGCGACCTCCGCGCGCAAATCAGGCGAGTGAGAGTGTGTAAGCCTGCCACGGCGAATCGGGCCGGCAATATAATCGCACCCAATGCTTTATCTGAGCCCGCTGATGAAACGCGCCCACAGACAGTGTGCCCAATGGCTTTTGCTGATTGCCTGCCTGATCGCCTTGGGGACGCCCGCGCTGGCAACGCAAAACCTTCCGGAGCCGCAATCACCTTCGCGGGAAGACATCCTGCTCTACATCAGGAATGCCTGGAGCACGCTGGGGCGCTCGATGAACGAGTGCTCGTCGGTGATTGACACCAAGGTCGCTCCCGAACACGCGACGGTCCTCTACCTTCCCCATCGCGGCCCGGTCCCCGCAGCGGTCGTCGCTTTGCAGAAGCATTGCAATGTTCAGGTCGAGCGGTTGCCGCGCACGATTCATCACCTTGGCGACGTCATGCCCGGCGAGTTGAAGGCCAGCGGCCTGCTCTATCTGCCCAACCGCTATGTCGTTCCCGGCGGACGATTTAACGAGATGTACGGCTGGGACAGCTACTTCATCATTCGCGGCTTGCTTGAGGACGGCGAGCGCGACCTGGCGCGCGGCATCGTGGAGAACTTCTTCTACGAGATCCAGAACTACGGCGCGGTGCTGAACGCCAATCGCACCTATTACCTCACACGCTCGCAGCCGCCGTTTCTAACTTCCATGATTCTGGCGGTTTACGACGCCGACAAAGAAGCGGGCAAGGCCGACACCAAGTGGCTGGCGCGCGCCTACAAGTACGCAGTTCGCGATCATGCGCTCTGGACACACGAGCCCAATCTCGCCGGCGACACGCAGTTGTCGCGCTACTTCGATGTCGGCGAAGGTCCTGTGCCCGAGATCGCCGATCACCCCGAGTATTACGCCAAGGTCGCCGATTGGCTGCTGCGACATCCCGAGGTGAAGACTGACTACATCGCGCCCAAGCTCGCGGACGGCATCGGCCCTGTGTTGATGGTTCCGCTCTGCGGCGATCAGCCGTGCAAGGACAGTCATGCCGTAAAGCTCACCGCCAGTTTCTACAAGGGCGATCGCGCCATGCGCGAGTCGGGATTCGACATCTCGTTTCGGTGGGGACCGTTCGATGGCTCGACGCATCACTATGCGCCCAGCGGCCTCAATAGCCTGCTCTACAAAGAGGAGAGCGACCTGGCTGAGATGGCGACGATCCTGAACAAGCCGAAGCAGGCGAAGCAGTGGCGTGCGTTAGCCGGCCAGCGCAAGCAGCGCATGAACAAGCTGCTGTGGAACGCAACGAAGGGCCTGTTCTTCGACTGGGACTTCGTGAACTCGCAGCTTTCCGGCTATGACTATCTCACGACGTACTATCCGCTTTGGGTTGGAATGGCAACGCCCGAGCAAGCTAAGGCCCTGGTGAGCAACCTGAGGCTGTTCGAGCATCCGGGCGGACTGGCGATGAGCACCAACGACAGCGGCGTGCAATGGGATCTGCCTTATGGCTGGGCGCCGACGATTCTCATCGCCGTGGAAGGCATGCGCCACGCTGGCTACAACGCCGACGCCGATCGCGTCTCGGAAGAGTTCCTGTCGATGGTGCTGGAGAACTACGAGCGCGACGGAACCATTCGCGAGAAGTACAACGTGGTGGACCGCTCAACCGAAGCGAACGTCGTGGGCTATCAGCAGAACGTGATTGGCTTTGGCTGGACCAACGCGGCGTTTCTGGTCCTGCTGCACGCTCTGCCTCAAGCTGAGCAGAACGAAATTTTGCACGGGGCGAAGACGCTGGCAGCGTCTGCGCCTGTCCACTGAGTTACTTTGCCGCAGCGGGAGCGGGCACAGCCTTCGCCGCCGGCTCTTCTACCCCGAGTTGCGAAAGCATGAAAGCGTAGTCATAGGCCACTTCATGGTAGCGGTCATAACGCCCGCTCGATCCGCCGTGCCCGCCGTGCATGTTGGTATAGAACACCAGCGGGTTCGAGTCGGTCTTCAAGGTTCGCAACTTTGCAACAAACTTGGCCGGCTCCCAGTACATCACCTGGCTGTCATCGAACGAGGTGCGCACCAGGATCGAGGGATAGTTTTTCTTCGCCAGGTTGTCGTAAGGCGAGTACGACAGCATGTAATGAAACGCCGGGTCGTGCTCGGGATTGCCCCACTCTTCGTACTCCGGCACGGTCAGCGGCAGGGAAGGATCGAGCATGGTGTTCATCACGTCGACGAACGGCACCTGCGCGACCACAACTTTGAACAGGTCCGGACGCATGTTGGTGACGGCGCCCACCAGCAACCCGCCGGCGCTGCCGCCTTCAATGGCCACGCGGTCTTTCGCGCCATAGCCATTGGCCACCAGGTACTCCGTCACCGCGATGAAGTCGGTGAAGGTGTTCTTCTTCTCCATCATTTTGCCGGCATCGTGCCAGGGCTTGCCTAACTCGCCCCCGCCGCGAATGTGCGCCAGCGCCACGATGACTCCACGGTCCGCCACCGGCAGCCGCGCCGCGCTGAAACTCGCCGGCAGGGGATACCCGTACGAGCCGTAACCATACAGGTACAGCGGAGCCTTTGCCTTGTCCTTGATGTCCTTGCGATAAAACAGCGAGATCGGAATCTTCGTGCCGTCGCTCGCAGTCGCGAACAGCCGCTCGGACAGGTAGTTGTTGCGATCGAATCCGCCGGGCACTTCGTTCTGTTTCAGCAGCGCCGAGCGGTGCAGGTCGACAAAGTAGTCGTAGACCGAAGGCGGCGTGATCAGCGACTGATACTGATAGCGATAGGCGTTGGTCTTGAACTCGGCATTGTTCTGCCCGCCGGCAAAGTAAGCAGGCTCGGGGAATTCAATCTCCTTGCTGGAGCCGTCGGCGAACTGCACCACGTGAAACGCCGGATATCCGCCCAGCCGCTCGGTGACGACATAAAAATCCTGAAAGACGTCGATGTCTTCGATGGGCACATCGGGCCGCGCAGCCACCAGTTCTTTCCAGTGCTCGTGGCCGGGCGTTGCCACCGGCGCGGTGACGATGCGAAATGTCTGCGCCTTATCGTTAGTGCGAATGTAGAACTGGTCGCCGCGATGGTCGGCGTAATACTCAATGTTGTCGCGCCGCGGCTCAAGCATCTTCCAATCGGCGTCGGGCTTCGCCGCAGGCAGAAAGCGCATCTCCGTCGTGGTATGGCTGCCGATGAACAGGGTCACGAACTCGCGGCTGCGCGTGCGATCGACATTGATGTTGAAGCGCTCGTCCGGCTCCTCATAGAGAAGCTGGTCCTTCGCCGCGTCAGTACCCATCGCGTGGCGATAGAGGCGATACGAACGCTTCTGTACGTCATCCTCGATGGTGTAGAACAACGTCTTGTTGTCCGACGCCCACGCCACCGAGGTAACGCGCTCGGCCGAGTCGGGTAGGTCCTGGCCGGTGCGCAGATCGCGGATATGCAGGCGATACTGCCGAAATCCCACATTGTCGGTGGTATAGGCCAGCCAGTGGCCGTCGTCGCTCACCGCCGCCGGGCCTACAGACATGAACGGCTGGCCCTCGCCCATCACATTCAGGTCCAGCAATACCTGCTCGGGCGCATGCAGCGATCCCTTTTTGCGGCAGAAGATGACGTACTGCTTACCCTTCTCGGTGCGCACGTAGTAGTAATAGCCATCTTTCAAGTAGGGAACGGTGTCGTCCGTCTCCTTGATGTGGCTGAGAATCTCGTCGTAAAGCTTCTGGCGTACGGGAGCCTGCGCCGAAGTCATCTGCTCGGCGTAGGCGTTTTCAGCCTCGAGGTAAGACTTAACGTCGGGATTGTCGCGCTCGCGCAGCCAGGCATAGTCGTCGACCAGCGTGACGCCATTCAGCGTGCGCTCGGTGTGGACCTTCTTGGCGACGGGTGGTTGATTGGTAGTGGTGGTCTGAGCTTCGGCGGCGGTAGCAACAAGTGTCATAAGCGCGATCAGTAAGACTCGGGACATTTGAAATTGTGCGGGCCCGTGGCCGGGCGTTCGAGGCCGTAGGCTCAAAACCCCACCCTTCGGCTTGCTCAGGGCAGGCTCCCGGCGACAGATGCCGGAATGCGGCACCCGCGAGGGTTGATTATAGGCGAAGTGTGGTTCCGGAACGGGGCAGCGGCCTGCCTTAATTTGAATTGTCATCCTCAGGTTGCTCCAGCGACCGAAGGAGCTGCTCTCGCTGGGTGGCGGGTGGCACCCGTCCGGGCTTTCCCCCGTTAGAGTGTCTGGCCGGGCCACCAGCCTTGAATCAAGACCTTTTTTCGCAGTGACGGATTCGCTCACGCACCTCGACGGATTCGCTCACGTCGTAGTGTATCGGAGGGCGACTCGCCGAAGCAGTTCTTGTAGGCCTTGGAAAAGTCTCCGAAATGCCAGAAGCCCCATTTCAGCGCTTCGGCCGAGACCGTCGTCGTACCGCGAGTACCGGCTCTCAAGGCCTCACGCACGCGATGCAAGCGGACGCGACGCAAAAAAGCCAGCGGGCTCATACTGAGGGTCTCCTTGAAGGCATATTCCAAGGTACGCTCGCTGACCCCGGCGAACTTGCAAAGATTTGTCACAGAGAGCGGGCCATCCGTTTGTGCCATGGCAAATTCCTCGGCGCGCCGGACAACATTGCTGTACGCCTGATGCGTCTTGTCGGAACGCGTGACCGGGTAGTCCTCCGATGAGCCGATTGCTGCCAGGAGCGTCTCCACGAGTTCGGCTTCGGTTGCTGCACACACGTCTTTCCGTCCATTAAACAGATCCGGTTGCCGGGCAGCGGTGACGGCCAGGCGCTTGCCGAAAGCGAAGAATGCATGAGCCTTGGTTGCGTCGCACAAAAGCGGGTCCACAGTGTGCCGGGGTTGAAGCGGGTTTTTCAGTTGTCTGGCCCTGAGATGCGCTTCGAAGTCCGCGGGCGGAACGGCGACGGTGACACTCTCATAACCACCTTCCACCACGAACTGGCACTCGGTACTCTCAGCAGCAATCAGCATGAGGTCAGGATGAACGACCAGCCCATTGACGGTGCCCACCGCTTGCGGGCCGAAGGCCACTACACCCATGCGACCGGGCATGAACTTGGTATGCGCCCGAAGGGCGAGATTAGTCGTGTGGTAAATCAGCACGGCGGATTCCAGGCGAACGACTACACGCCTTGCTCGCATAGGCTCCGACCGGAGCTGAACCAGGTTCTGGTCGATCACCTCGGTGTCATCCCCCGCATTCGTGGGGTCGGTTATCTCAATAATGGTGACGTTAGGTTCGGGCAAGTCGACGTTTTTCTGTCGAGTGTTCATACTTTGCGGAAATCCGATAGAACGGCTACCCGTTAAGTGCCAAGCTTAAGTGGGCTGTCATGTCCTTTGATGGTCTCCAGCGAACCAGCGACATGTTACATCAATCCGGTTTGCCTTGGCTGGGAACCCTTGGCCGCCGATTCGGCGAAACCTTCGAAGCGTGGCTCAGGACGATCACGAGCACCGTATGGATGGCCTCAGTGACGGGAGTGGCTTCATGAACCTTTCCAACTTGAACCATATCGCAGGCGCTCTTTTCAAAGACTCGATGGAATCTTTAGGCAAAGAATCAGACGCCTTCATCCGGCTGCTGAAAATCCTCGGCATCATTGGGATGGGTGCGGCGGTGACTGCTCCTGCACTTGCCCAAACCGCAAATCCGCCGCGCCGACCGAACATTGTCATCATCCTCGGTGATGACTTGGGCTACTCCGATATGGGCTCGTTCGGCGGTGAGATAAAGACGCCTAATCTCGACTCGCTTGCCATGAATGGCGTGCGCTTCACGAACTTCTACACCCACGCCACTTGCTCGCCTACACGATCGATGTTGTTGACCGGTGTGGATACGCACCTGAACGGCCTGGGCAACATGGCCGAGTGGACTGCCCCCAACCAGATGGGCGTAGACGGTTACGAGGGTCATCTCAATCAACGGGTAGTCACTTTGCCGGAGATGCTCAAAGACGCGGGCTATCACACCTATATGGTCGGCAAGTGGCACCTGGGAAAAGCCCCCGACCTGATTCCGGCGGCACGCGGATTTGAGCGCGATTTCTCGCTGCTCGATGGTGCGGGCAGTTATTGGGACATGACGAACTTCACCGCCGCCACGCCAAAATCGGTCTACACCGAAGATGGAAAATACCTCACCCGGCTTCCCAAGCACTACTACGCAACCCAGACGTACACCGACAAGCTGATCGGATATATCGAGGCCAACCGTCACGACGGTAAGCCCTTCTTCGCGTATGTGGCCCATCAAGCACCGCACGATCCCTATCACCTGCCCAAGAATTGGCGTAGTCGGTACGTCGGAGAGTACGACCAAGGCTGGGATGCGGTGCGGAAGGCTCGACTGCAAAAGCAGATCGAACTCGGCATCATGCCCGCGGGCACGCAGCTGGCGGAGCGAATGTGGTATGTTCCCGACCCCATCCTGCTCGCTCCAGCAACGAGGGCCATACTCGGGAAAAAGATGGAGCTCTATGCGGGGATGGTCGAGAACCTCGACTATCACACCGGCCGGCTCATCCAGTACCTGAAGCAGATCGGCGAGTACGACAACACCATCTTCATCGTCTTCGGTGATAACGGCGCGGAAGGGGCCGACTTGTTCGCGATGATTGCGGGCACGCCCGGCACACGTGATTACCTGTTCGCTGCCAGCAAGTGGTCGCAGACCGACCCCAACGCCTGGGGCGGTCCCGGCTCATACGTTGCCTATGGCCCGATGTGGGCGCAGGTTTCCATGACTCCTTTCAGCCAGTTCAAGGGATGGGTGGCAGAAGGCGGAATCCGAAACGCCCTCATCGTTAGCGGCCCCATCGTCAAGCGGCCCAAAGGCAGTCTCAACCACGGATTGATGAACGTGGCTGATCTGATGCCGACCCTGCTGGAAGTCGCCGGGACCAGCTATCCGAAGACCAACAAAGGTCAGAAAGTACCACCGTTGCTGGGGAAATCCTGGCTCCCGATGCTGGAGGGCAAAGAGGAATCGCCGCGAACCCAGCAGGACTACATGGCGTGGGAAATCTTTGGCAACCGCGCATTGCGTCAGGGTGACTGGAAGATTCGCTGGGAATTCAAGCCTTTCGGTAAGGCGGATTGGGAACTCTACAACCTCGCGAACGACCCAGTGGAGCGGAAAGACCTGGCCGCAGAGCACCCCGAGAAGGTGCAGGAGCTTCTCGCGTTATGGGACAGCTATGTCCGGGCGAACAACGTCGTGATACCAAGTCGTTCCCCGTTCGAAGCCATGGAAAAAAGTCTGCCGCAGCGCGTGCCCGACGATCCAGGCTATCCGCCGCTGACCTACAAGCAACAGTACGTGCCGCCTAAGGACATGATGGCGGAACCCAAGAAGTGACGAGCCCTCAGATCGCGAATCAAAGTTGGAAATATTACGGAGGCTTTCATGAAGCCGCTTATCAGGCTCTCTTCATTCATCGCAATCACGTTCCTCCTGCTTTTGCTTAGCCCGCTGCAAACTCTGGCCCAGATGCCGGCGCGTTTCTATTGGAAAACTTTGTCGAACTCCAACGGTGTGCCGGTGATCGTCCAGTCCATGAGCGGCGACACCAACCCGTTCGACCCTGCACTGATTGTGACGCCAGGCGCGAGCTTTAACGCGACGGTGGTCCTCGCAGGATACGCGCGCACCCTATCCCTGCGCGGTCGCGCCACCATGATCGCTGTCATCGAGCCCATGGGGAGCATCTCCGGGGAGGTCACCGTTGCCGGCAAGTCGGCCAGGCAATCGGCGGGAGGATTTGGTGATCCGATGCTCGAGTTCGACATCAACCTCATCGGCCCCAAGGCGCAGAAAACGCTCCCGGATGCATTGCGTTATCACCCCGGATTCTCTCTCGACCTCCTCGGCGACCTCGCCTTTCCCATTGGCCAATACAACAGCAGTCAATCGTTGAATCTTGGGCAGAACCGCTGGTACGGACGCCTTGGCGCGCCCATCGTTTGGCAGTTGGGATCGTGGGCGCCGGGCCGGCGAACAACGCTGGAGTTCCTGCCCGTCGTGTGGTTGTTCGGAACCAACACCAACTACATGGGACAAACGCTGACCACCGATCCGATGTTCCAGCTCGATGGCCACCTGACGCGAGACTTCACCACCAACTTCTGGGCATCGTTCGACACTGCGTGGTACAACGGCGGCAAAGCGTCGATTAACGGCGTGCCGGGCAAGAGCCTCAACAACGTCGGCCTGGGTTTCACGCTCGGCTACAAGCTCAATGACAATTTGGCGTTCACCGCAGGATACAAGTCCACGATCAACGACGGCGCTCCCGATGCCCTTCGTATGAACCAGTTCATGGTCTCGATCGTGTACGGCTGGAACAAGATGGTTGAGGGAACAAAGCGGATGAAACACGACTAGTGAGAAGGCTGGTGGCCCAGGTATCACTCACGAGGGTGCCCCGTCCAACCTTCGGTTGGTTGGGCGGGGGTTTTCTCTTAGTTTCATCTGTGGAACGATGCCCATTGCCAGCCTTCGCTTCCACGTCCACTCCGACTCAATCTCTACCACGCTCACCTCGCCGGTCAGATAATGACGATAGCTACTCCACGGCCAGTCCTCCGGTTTCTCCACCAGACCTCGCTTCACCGGATTGCGGTGCATGTACCGTAGCTTCTCCCTGATCTTACTCTGACTCCATACGTTGAAGTCATAGTATCGGGCCTGCCAGAAATGTTCCCGCTCCCCGATCAACCTCCGCGCCACGGATTGCTTCATTGCCCGAATCGCCGTCGATAACAAATCCCGCTCCGCTCGCTGACCAACAAATGCACGTGCTCGGGCATGACCACGTATCCATAGACACACATGTCAAAACGTTGGCGCGCGCGCTCTAGACACTCAGGGAAAAGGTCGTAGACTTCATCGCTGCTGAAGTTGAGTTGCCGTCGATAACAACTGAAAGTGACGAAATGGGAGTGGCCGGATTGGTGATACCGTCGCAGAGTTTGTGGCATGAACTTCGACCTACACCATGCCCTGTCGCGATGTCAGTGCCGCCCAGGTTAGGCCAACCGATGGCCGAACCATTCGGCAAGCTCAGGGCAGGCTCTGGGGCACCCATTTAACCCGTTACACCTGGGCCACCAGCCACCCTCGTCTGTTTTCTCTATTCAGACTCCTTGCCCGGGCCAGCCGCTAGCTTGCGACGTGACGCGCGCGCTGCAACCAAAACCGCAGAGCCGAAGAGAAGAAAGGAAGCCGGCTCCGGAACGGCAACAAAGCTGATGTCGTCCAAGGCGAAATCATTTCCAATAGGATCGAGATTCGTGTCGATGATGGTCAGAAGCGCTGTATCATTCATGCCCGAATTCCAGTCAAGGAAAAACTCCTCCCATAATCCAGGTATGGGAGATGCGGCGAAGGTGCCTTTGGACTGATTTTCATCCTGCAATCCGGTTATGCTGAACAAAAGTGTGGCGGGAGAAACCGGGTAGCTGCTCGCTACCCATCCGGAGAGTTGATAGTCCATACCGGGCTTAACGTGGACCGTCTCCTGCCATACGGTCCGGTCAGCTAACTTGGCCCCATTGATGATCATCATATTGCCGATGCCCGTCGTGTGGTCGCCGAAACTGGCCCACGAGATATGGCAGCCACTCGGGTCGGTACCGACTGTATATACCCCTTCCAGCCAGCACTGGTTATCACCGAAGCTTACATGTTGATAGTCGGAACTAAATCCTACATCGCCGAGTGAGAAGTCGCCGTTGTACACAAGATTATCGGCAGCGGCCACCGAGACCCACATCAAGAACGCGCACGCAATGATCCACACGGATAGAGATGTGATAGCTCGCATGGTGAATACCCTCAGTTAGAAGCCGGACCGGAGGAGAAGAAGTCCCAGAGCCGGGCCGTGCTCTATGGTTGGCGATTGCTGCGAAAGTTAGCAGCCAACGGTCATGAGATGCCCGGTGCAGGATTCTGGTAGACGCGCCTATCCTGTCACCACGAATGCAAGTTTCGAAGGCTCCGTTCTGTCGTCTTCGTAACCATTAATTTTAGTTCTGTCCTCCGCAGTGGGCTCTCTTTTTTCGCACTGCAACCCTGACATTCCCGAATTAGGACCGTAACCCCCTCCGGTAATTCGGAACACGAGCAACTATGAAAATCAGAATGGGGCGGGTAGCCCGGGCAAGCATTTTTAGGTCGTCAAAAAGGAGGAACTGTCGACTGTCGAATTCGAAGGTGTCCCACCCCTGCCGTCCTGCCGGACGACAAGAATGGGACACCCGCGGCGGAGAGAGTAAGACTTATGCGGCCCGCTGTTCTCCAGAGAGAAACACGTCGTGAGCGCCTGAGCTTTCGAGGATGGTGCGCGCGGTGCTCGCCGTTCCCACACTGCTGCAATGCACCGAGACAAGGATGCGGCCGCGCTTGACCTCTTCTTCGTAGCGGCGGGCTTCGAGTTCGGGAACGCCAAGGCCGACGAGCGCGCCGGCAATGCCTCCGATGGCGCCGCCGACTCCGGCACCCGCCAGTGCAGCGACGATTGGCCCGGCGACCAGCAGCGGGCCGATGCCGGGAATGGCAAAGGTTCCGATGCCGACCAGCCAGCCGAGCGCGCCTCCGACTACCAAGCCGGCGCCGCCGCCGGCAAGAGCGCCCTCCGGCGCCTTGGTGTTCTTCTCGATGGCGAACTCCTTATTCAGGTCGCGGTCAGGGAACAAGACGGAGATGTCCTGGCTGTTGAAGCCATCCTGGCGCAGGCGGTCGATCGCCTTCTCAACGTCACGGCGGGACTCGAAGGTGCCGTAGACGCCGGTGGGGCGGGCGCCAATCGTGGTCACGCCTCCGCGGGGCGCGGTGGCATCGGAGCGCGCGGTGGCATCGCGGAGATGCTCGCGGAAGCGCTGCAGCCGTGCGCTTGGCTGATGCCGCTGGGGGTTGGGGTCGTGTCGCCAGCCTTGGCGATAGTCTGACTCATTGCGAGCGAGCGCCCCATCCGGAGCCAGCATTTCATCGGTGAACGAGGGCAGAGCTTCGACGTCTTGCTGCCGCATGTTCACATAGAACTCCATGCCATCACCAAAGGCGAAGAGCTGGTCCGCCGGCAGAAGGAATTGGTGTGACTTGAGCCAGCCGGCATCGATCAGCAGATACCGCAGCTCCCCCGTGCTGTCATCCAGCAGCGCGTCCTCTATCGTGCCCAGCTTCTGGGCGTCGGATCCGTACACGTTGGTTCCCCGAAGCTCGCTCATGTAGTCTTCGTTCAGTTTGCTCGCCCTGCGCAGCATAGTTCGCTCCGTTTCGTCCGAGATTCGTTGCTCTCATTAAGAGAGCAACAGGAGCGGGCGAGTTGTCTAACAACTGCACTATCGAGATGGCGGCAGCACGTCAGAATAGGGCAAGGAGGTGCAGGACCATGGGAACTACGGCGACGACGTCTCGGACGCGAGGCGAGGAAGTGGTGCAACTGGCACGGAAGCACATCGGCGAGCGATACGTGTTGGGGGTACAAGTGCCGAAAGACAACGGCAGCTGGAAGGGGCCATGGGACTGCGCCGAGTATGCGTCATGGCTGACCTTTCAGGTGGCGGGAGTGCTATATGGCTGCGACCGCGACTTCGGCGATCCCGCAACCGCAGATGCGTTTACCGGTTATTGGGACCGCGACGCCCGCACGCTGGGACGCATTGTTTCGCTGGAAGAGGCTTCGCGAACACCGGGCGCGCTGGTGCTGCGAAAGGCTGCCCCGGGAGCGTTCGGGCACATCGTGGTCAGCAATGGAGCGGGAGGCACGGTGGAGGCGCACTCTTCGCGCGATGGAGTGATCGCTTCGACCCTGGCGGGCCGGCGATGGGACTTCGGCATATTGATTCCGCAGGTGCTCTATACGGGCGGCGCTGCCGTGGCCGTGTCACCGGTGCAGACCGTTATCTACCGGCTCACGACACCATTGATGACCGGGCCCAAGGTGCGGGAGATTCAACAGGCCTTACAGGCGGCGGGATTCGATCCCGGTGTTATCGACGGGCAGTTCGGGCCGCATACCGGTTCCGCAGTGGGCGCATTTCAGCTTTCCTCAGGCCTCGCACCTGACGGGGAAGTCGGTCCCATCACGGCAAAGGCTCTGGGTGTGGTGCTGTGAGCCTTGCTGCCGCTTGGGGAGTCCAGAATGAGAGGCCCGGCTGAAGTGCCGGGCCTGCTATGAGTCAGCAAGAGAGCTTGCAGCGAGATCAAGGAGTAGTCAGTTACTTCCCTGGATAGCCGTCGCTGAGTGTTCTGAGAAACGCAACGATGGCTGCCTCTTCATCCGGAGTGAGGCCAAGGTTGCCAAGCTCATCGCGATTCACGTTGAAGGGATACTCCGGCGGCGGCCAGCAGTCGATGCCCTCGCCTGGAGAGCCCGGAGGACAAGTGGGCAGTACGTCGCGTGTGTTGTAGAAATGCACGATCTCGGCCAGAGACTTGAAGTATCCATTGTGGCCGAAAGCTTTGACGAAGCCGGGATCCGGTCTCTTATCGACGTTGCGGAGGGTTGGCACTTTCTCTTTTCCGAGGTTGGGCTCGTAGACTTCCGGCGGCTGCCCGATGCCCTTGAGGAATTCTCCCAGTCCTTTGTCGACGAAATCAGGGTCCTGGTTGTAGACGGGATTCTCGAGGTTCTTGGGAACGCCGAGATTGTCATAGGTGTAGTCGGTGAACAATGGCTGCTGTCCCGAGGTGATGTGGCAGTTGTTACATTTGCCTTTGCCCTGAAAGAGCGCAAAGCCCCGGCGTTCCTGAGCGGTGAGGTGAGCCTTTCCCTTGCGGGAGAGGTCAAACTTGGAAGTGAAGGCGTTGACCTCGGGCGAGTCTTCAAACGCCGCGATGGCCAGCGCGATCTTGTCGTAGGTGCGGTTGGATGTCGCCCGGTCGGAGGAACTCAGGTCGACTTGCGTCCCTTCAGTTGCACACACCGACTCAACATCGTCGGGCCAGGAGATGGCACAGGCTTTGGCACCCATCACCTTCTTAAAGAGGTGGGCATACTCTCCCGTGCAGACGCGGTATACGACGCAAGCCGAATCGGGCAGCGCCATCTCGGCAGGATTGACGAAGGGGCCCTGGGCCTGATCAGCGGCGGGGTTTCCCAACTTCTCGCCAGTAGCCCTGCCGTCCCAGAAGTTGCCGCCCGTCCAGGTCCCTTTGCGATCCACAAACAGAATGGGACTAGGGGTTGCGTATGCGGAGGAGGGTGGCTTGCGGTTGCCGAATCTGCCGGGTATCGATCCCTCATAGACAGCGCCATGAGCGTTGATCATGCTGATCGGCCCCGTCCAGCCGGACTCGGGAGCATGGCAAGCGGCGCACGCCTCGTTTTGCTGGATGGAAAGTGCCTGATCGAAGAAAATTGCCTTACCAACCTTCTGCACGTCATCCAATTTGGAACCTGATGTCGCGCTTTGGGCGAAGATTGGCGAGCAAAATAACAGAACAGTGAATGAAGTAAGAGTGATAAGGCGGTAGGCGGAGCCTGGTCTGAACATTGCAGTCCTCCCCGTGGCGATGTGAGATTGGGTTGTGCGTCATTCGTGAGAAACGAAGCGCCTGATGCGAAACGTAACCCATGCTAAGTTGTGCCTGGTGATGGGGGCTAGGAGCGCAATCACGTGCGGAGGTGACTGCTATCACGAGGTGAGAGGACAAGCGATCGGAGGACCTGCAAGCGGCAGGATCGGGTTCGCAGCAAGCTTCGCGTCGCGCAGCGCAACCGCGAGGCGAGGCGTCCCATTCAGTTGGGTAATGAGTTGCGCTGACAAAAGTATTACACTGCTGCTCCGCTTGAGTTGTTAGTCTGAAGGTGCTCGATGCAGCAGGTGCCGCATACGAGCAACACACCGCAAATCAAGGAAAACATGGTCCGTACAGAAAAGCTGAATACCTCTACCGTCATATTCATGGCGCTGTTCCACATCGGCGCCCTGGCCGCGCTGTTCATGTTTAGCTGGAAGGCCTTCTTCGTAGGACTCTTCTTGTATTGGGTGGCGGGCAGCCTGGGCATTGGGCTCGGTTATCATCGGCTGCTTACGCATCGCGGCTTCAAGTGTCCGAAATGGTTCGAGTATTTCCTGACGGTGTGCGCCTGCCTGGCGCTGGAAGGCGGGCCGATCTTCTGGGTGGGGGTGCATCGCCTGCACCATCAGATCACCGACAAGCCGGGCGATCCGCATTCACCGCGCGATGGCGGCTTCTGGGCGCACATGGGATGGATCATGAGCGGCCAGAGCCTGCACAACAACAATGAAGCCCTGCTGCCGTACGTTCCCGATCTGCGGAAAGACAAGTTTCACCTGTGGATCAGCAAGTATCACTATGTGCCGATGATCGTGCTCGGCGTGGGCCTGCTGGCAATCGGGGGATGGTCGGTGTTGATGTGGGGCATCTTCTTCCGGACGGTGTTCCTGCTGCACAGCACGTGGTTTGTGAATTCGGCGACGCATATGTGGGGTTCCAAGCGCTTTGCTACGGATGACGACTCGCGCAATCTGTGGTGGGTGGCCTACATCAGCTTCGGCGAGGGCTGGCACAACAATCATCATGCGCATCCGCAGTCGGCGCGGCATGGCCTGGCGTGGTATGAGTTCGATTTGAATTGGTATGCGATCAAGGCATTCTCGTGGGTCGGACTGATTTGGGACGTAAAGCTGCCGAAGCTGCGCTCGGCGCGTATCCAGCCGATTGTGAAGCCGGAAATGGCGCAGGAGGCACTGGTCGCGGCGGGGGATTAGTTCAGGTTCGAAATAACGAGGAAGTAAGAACGGCGTCCGCGAGGACGCCATTCTTATGTGCGTCGATGGGTAAGCCAGGACTTCACCTCACACGACGCTCGCGCCGGATTGTATGATGCAGTCGATGAAGCAACTAATGTTGTCCCTGCTCCTCTCGGCAGGTTTTCTGCTCCAAGCGAGCGCTCAGCAGCCTGCGCCGGTCCAGGAATCCAAGTCCGCCGCCACACCGGGGATTTCCGAAGTCGTGGTGCTGGGCTCCGGCACCCCGAACGCCGATCCCGACCGCTCCGGGCCCGCGGTAGCCGTCATTGTCAATGGACACAGCTACCTGGTGGATTGTGGCCCCGGAATTGTGCGCCGTGCCGCGGCCGCTACGCGCGAAGGTGTGCCCGGTCTGGAAATGAAAAACCTGACCACCCTTTTCATCACCCACCTGCACTCTGATCACACCCTCGGCTATCCCGACCTGATCTTCACCCCCTGGGTGCTCGGCCGCAGCGAGCCCCTCACGGTTTACGGTCCGCGAGGCACGACCGACATGACGAAGGACATCCTCGCGGCGTGGAGGAAAGATATCGAGGTCCGCACCCAGGGACTGGAGCACGCGAACACCACCGGCTACCGGGTCGAGGTGCATGAAATCGAGCCGGGCGTGGTTTACAAAGACGAAAACGTAACCGTGACCGCGTTCCCCGTGAAACACGGTTCCTGGGACGAGTCTTTCGGCTATCGCTTTCAGACCCCGGATCGAGTCATCGTCATCTCGGGCGACACCTCGCCGGCGGATTCGGTGGTGAAGGCCTGCAACGGTTGTGATGTCCTGTTGCACGAGGCCTATGCCTCCGGGCCGAACAGCGAGATGGAGTCACCGCAATGGCGGGCCTACTTCAAGGCGTTTCACACCTCGACGACAGAACTGGCGGCCATCGCGACGCAAGCCAAACCGAAGCTGCTGGTGCTGTATCACCAGATGTTTCACGGCGTCCCGGAAGGCGAAATGCTGCAGGAGATACGCAATCACTATGGGGGAGCGGTAGTCTCGGCGCATGACCTGGACGTGTACTGAGAGACCCATGGCTGGGAGAGCCGCGGGATGAGGGAACTCAGGTGTGCCGCACTTTGCCCGTGGCAGTGATCTGCTTATCCTGCTCGACGGTGACATCAGCCGTCTGAGCGTCGCGCCAGTTCCAGCGCAAGGCCTGCGATGTCGATGACTGGTTCTGGCCGACTGATGCGGCAGACGGCACGATCAGCAGAAGCAATATCGATCAGACGTATTTCAAATCACCGGTTGTTACCGCACTCACCGCACTCATAGTAATGAGATCTCATTTCTGCACCAGCGCGACTTTCCCATTCGCCACAGCCGCCGAATCGATGCGCAGTGGCAGTTTGAAGGTGGTGGTGAGTCCCACATTGGGGTACTTGGCTTTGAGATAGCGGTCGACGAAGAGCTGAAGAATCATCTGCGGAATCTCGATTCCGTCGAGCTCGACTTTCTGCACGGTGATGGTTCCGGTGCCGCGCGATCCGCTGGCTTGAGCCACGACATGGGCATCATGCACGCCGGTGAAGACGGCCAGCAGCGGGTTCCTGGAGCGTGCCTTCTCGGTGATGGCATCGAAGTCGATCTTGGCGTGGCCGTCAAGAATGCCCGGCTGGGCTGTGAGCTTAAGCCCGCTCACTCCCTTGGGCATCTTCACTCCGCCTTCGGCGAAGTAGGCGTTGCTTTCGTCCTGGGTGATCTCGGTCGGCTTGGGATCGGGAGGCTCCAGCGCGGCGTTTTTCTTCAGGTAGGCAATCTTCTTTTCCATGCCGTGGTAGGCGGCACTGTGCTGGCGTTGGTCCTGCGCCATGCAAAACAACGCCATAAGACACACAAAGAAAATTCCGGCTGAGAGAAGCTTCATTGCAGCTTTGCCTGGGTGGAGGATGCGGGAACTGCTTCCACCGTTGGCTTGTCGAGCGAACCGGCGACGACGTACGAGGTGCCTCCGGCGCGTTGCAGCCGGAAGTTTAGGCTGCGGTCGAAGGAGGCGGTACCCTTCACGTCGTAGACTGCGCCGCTGGTTTTGAGTTGGCAATTGTCGAACGAGAGCTTGCCGTGTCCGACCTGGACGATGCCCGCCAGGGTAGAGAAGGTCAGGGGCGGCGAATGGCTATCGAGCGCGAGGGTGCGAAGCGAGCCGCCGCTCCAGGTAAAGTCGATGGAGCCGGTAGCCGAGTCACGCAGACTGGCGATGTCGGTCCCTTGCATCGCGACGGCATATTTGGCAAGCGCCTGGCCACTCGCCCAACTCTCATGCATCAAGGCGGAGAGCTGGTCCATGGAGATCTTCTGCAAACCGCCGCCGCCATCAAATCTGGGTGGCGACTGGGTAAAGTCCGCAGTCCAGCGGCCGGCGTGATGCCCGCCCAGCAGGTCGGAGCGCAGGATGTCGAGTTGAGCCTTGCCGCCGTTCATGCGCACCGAGCCGCGAAGGTTGTCGACAGGCAGCCGTCCAAGCTGGAAGTGCGTTACCTCGAATTTACCGTCGGCTTGGAGCTTCAGCAGCGCATTCTGGGTCTGCTGCCCGATGGAGAGCAGGTGGTACCAGGGCTGGGAGCGGGCAGCGGGATTCAATAGCTGGTTCAGCCGCGCGAGAGAAAGCTCGTTGGTATGAACGTCGAAGTGGACAGTACAGCTTGCCGGGCTGGTGCAGTGAAGAGGAAAGTGGGCGCTGCCGCCGAGAGTGGGGCCGGCGGTGAAGCCACCTGAAAACGTGCCGACATTAACTACACCGCCGGTGAGCGCCGCCTTGGCCGATTCGATCTGCAGCGGCTCGTTTACGCCTTGTAGCTCAGCGGTGGCATCGTGCAATTGCATTTTGCCCGAAGTGACAGGGGCCGAGAATCCAGCCCAGGAGCCAGACAATTCAAGTTGGACATCAGCCTTGCCCGCCAGTCCAATCCCTGGGGTAGCGATTCCGAGGGCACGCGTGACCTGCACCAGGCGGGTCAGCTCGGCTCCGCCAGTCACGGTGGCACGATAGTTTCCCTCGTCAAAGAAGCCGCTAGCGACCGCGGGAGAAGCGGCTCCGATGGGCAAGGGGAACGGGTTCACCGCCAAGGCAAAGCCGGCAGCTGCCGGAGGTTGTGGCGAGAGCCTGCGGCGCCGGGTGACCGAGGACGATTGCGAAGCCGCACTGCCCGGCACGGCAAAATCAATCTCACCGATCTGCAAGTCCTCTCCCAGAACGCCGGAGCGGAGCGCCAGTTGACTGGTGCGCCCTCCTCCCGACCATCGCTCCGGCCGGTTGGGCGCTTTGCGAACCTCGAATGCGGCGTCGGCGGTTCCGCCGGCGTTGAGATCGAGCGGCAAGTCTTTTTTGACGTGGCGGGCGAAGGCAACGACGCGGTCCATTGGAACCTGCTGGGCGGTGATTGCGATCTGATAGGAATTCCAGCCCCAATCGGTGGCATTGCCGCTGATGCGCAGGGTGCCCGGTTTGATGGGAGATTCGCAGACCACGTCGCTTAGCGAGTCGCCGATGGTGGAGTAGGTGCCAGTGCAATGAGCGCGCAGATGGAGCGACTCGCCAAGGGCAATATCATAACGGCGAAAGTCGTCGATGTTGGCGTCGAGAACGACGCTGAGAGCGGCGGGAGTTCCGGTCAGACGCGCGGCCACAGTGGTGCCACCGCGCCAGCCGCGATCCCGTCCGTAGATGAGCTTGGTGAGCTGCCCGAGCTGTCCCTTGCTGAAGTCGGCCCTGAGGACCATGGGGGTGTTGCGGACCTGGTCGGCACGCTGGAAACGTCCTTCCACGCGAAGCAGGCCGGTGTCGCTCAATGCCAGGTCAGTACGCATGGGCTTGGCCAGCAGGCGAACGCCCCAATCGGTTTCGGACTCGCGCCAGAAGGCGAAGTCGGCATTGGTGAAGGAGAAGGCCTTCTTCACCTGACCAAACTTGAAATTGATGCGGCCACCGCTGGCTTCAATGTAGGGAAATCGCGGGCGTGCCTCGGGCCGGCGTGCCGTGGTTGGGGCAGAAGAGACTTGTGAGGTGCGCTGGATGAGTTCCTCGAGGTTCCAGTGGCCGTCGGCGCGCCGCACTAGGTTGAGGCTGGGATTGTCGAGGGAGAGCGTACCGATCTCGAGTCTGCCGCGCCATAGCGAAGAAAGCCGGATGTAGGCAGCAACATCGTCAGCGCGCAACATGGGTTCAGCACTGTATTGAGGATCGTCAGCGACGACAAAGTTGGACAAGACCAGGCCTGGCCGAGGTAGCAGGCGCAAAGAAATTTCGGAGGCGGTGACGTTGCGGCCCAGGGCGCGGCTGATGGCCTGTACTACGCGCAGCCGGTAGCGGCTGACGTTGATCCAGGGGGGAACGAAGGCGGCCAGCAACACGATGATGACGATTGTCCACAAGACCTTTCTGCCCCGCCGACGGGTGGGTCCAACGGGCGGTCTAGAGACACTTGTGGTGGTCACTAGTGCACCACGTGGAACATGCGGGACCAGCGGGTCTGGTCGAAGAAGTGGAAGATGATGCGGAACATGAATCCTATGCGGTCGGCCATCGAAGTCCGCAGGTACTCGCCGCGCGGGGTTTCGAACGACCAGTAGATAAACATAGGCGTGCCGATCACGTTTTCGCGGGGGACGAATCCCCAAAACCGGCTGTCGAGGCTGACATCGCGATTGTCACCCATGGCAAAGATGCTGTTGGGGGGCACGACCAGCTCGCCATTCTGTATGTGGTCTGCCAAAGTCAGACGCCACTCAGGGCTCAACTGGTCGTAGGGGCCGGGAGGAATACTGGGAAAGTCATCGCGATAAGCGTTGAAGTCTCCCTGACGGATGACGTAGGGCTCATTCAGCTTCTCGCCGTTGCGATAGACCACGCCATCCTTAAGGTGGATACGGTCGCCGGGAGTTCCAATCACGCGCTTGACGACGTACAGGCCTGGCTCGGCGGGAGAGAGAAAAACAATGATGTCACCGTGGTGCGGGTCGCGATACTTCAGCAGGGAACCCATCCATCGGGTGAGGGGCGCGAAGACGATGCGGTTGACGAAGACGTGATCGCCGATGAGCAGGGTGTCCTCCATCGAACTGGAGGGGATCTCGAAGGCCTGAAGAATGAAAGTGATGATGAAAAGTCCGGTTACGAGGACAACAGCAATGGAAGCGATAAATTCGGGAGTGGTTTCCTTTTGCTTCTGGGGCTTGGCGAGTTGGTCAGCCGCCCGAGGTTGAGTGGAGGGTCTCTTGGCGGCAGGCGTAGTTGTTCTTGCCATCGTAGCTTCTGTTGTCCTTGTCAGTGCGTCAGTTAGGGACGCGGAACATCCGGTTCCAGCGTAAACCCTTGAACGATTGAACCAGGCTGTAGGCCAAAGTCGAAAGTCTATCAGACGGCGCGGGCCCATCCAGCGTTGGTTGGCTGCGGGGCATTGACCAGTAAATGATCAGGGGGCGGCCGACAATGCTCTCCGCCGGCACCAAGCCCCAGTAGCGTGAGTCGTAACTGTCGTCGCGGTTATCGCCCATCACAAAGTAATAGCCCTGGGGCACGATGAGCTGATCGTCTTCCACCAGCTTTTTTCCTTCTGCGGACCACTTTGCGGTGGTGCGGCCAGCGAAATCGCCGTTGTTGGGAAAATTGTCGCGGAATTTATCGTGTTGCGACCAGTTGAACTCGGCGTAAGAATCCGGTAGCGGCTCACCATTCACATAGACGTGCTTGTTGATGAGTCGTATGTGGTCGCCGGGAACTCCGACAACGCGTTTTACGAAATGCTGCTGCGGATTTACCGGATAGCGAAAGACGACGATGTCCTGATGGCGCACCGGACGATAGGGAAGCAGCCATCCCCAAAAATTGGAATGCCCGTAGTGGGCCTTGTCCACCAGAAGATAGTCGCCTACGAGCAGGGTGCGTTCCATGGATTCGGAAGGGATCTGGAATGCCTGCACAATAAAGGTGACGACAAAAACGGCGATCACGATGGTGATGGCCAGCGACTGTAAGGTGTTGACCTGCTGGATGTGCAGCCGGATTTTGGGCGGCGAAACCAGCGGACACGGCTGCTCGATGGTGGACAACTCGGGTGCGGTGCGGACTTCGCTCATGCCTGTCTGGACGATTCAGCGCCGGAACGACTGACGTCTGCTGCGGAACCTCTGTCTTTCGATTGTAGGCGCTCGAAGGCCTGCTGCGCGGCTTTTTGCTCGGCGCGTTTTTTGGAATCACCTTCGGCGCGGCAGACGAAAGCGTCGTCAGCGTCGCTGGTGCCTGCAATGTGGACCTCAACGGTAAAAAGCTTGCGATGCTCGGGGCCTTGTTCGGCCACCACCACGTACCGTGGCGGGGGACGGTGGGCGGCATGGGCCGCCTCCTGGAGCGCGGATTTGTAGTCCATGATCGGAAGATGGTCCTGGCCGGGCCGGGCAAGGTTGGCGAGTTCGGGCTCAAGGATGTTGTGCACGATGAAGCGGTGCGCCGGTGTGATGCCGGCGTCGAGATACAGGGCGGCGATGACGGCTTCCAGCGCATTCACCAGCAGAGCGCTCTTGCCGCGGCCACCACTCTTTTCTTCGCCCTTGCCGAAGTGCAGATAGGAACCAATTTCCAGTTGCCGCGCGGGACGAATCAACTCGCGGGCGCTGACGATGTGAGCGCGGAGCTTGGACAGTTCGCCTTCGCCATATTCCGGAAAGCGGCGAAACAGTTCCTGGCTGACGACGAAGGAGAGCACGGCGTCACCGAGGAACTCGAGCTGTTCATTGTCGCCAGGGATGGCGCCGGCTGCCAGTGCAGAGTCGGGGGAAAGCTGCGATTCGGCTTCGCGCGCATACGAGGAATGAGTGAGGGCCTGCTGCAACAGCTCGCGGCGGGCGAAGCGGTGCCCCAGCGCTTGTTCCAGATGGGATAAGTCTGCGGTCTGCGGATTCATGGTTCCTGGCATTCGAACCAGCTCAATGCGGTTGTGGGGGTTGCGCCGGCTGAGAATTGCTTGCCGGAGCGGTGGTTGGCGGAGCTGCTGTAGTCGGAGTCGTCGTAGTTTGCGTTGTCGCTTGCGGCTCCGGCCCGGTTTCTCCCACCAGCTTCTGCAAACGCGATTGCTGTTGCTTGGCCAGGGATTGCTCGACAGTGCCCTGCTGGGAATATTCCAGCGCCTTGTTAGCGTTCACCAGAGCCTCGGCGTATTTCTTTTCGTTGTCCTGGGCCACCGAAAGCCGCAAGTAGATGCGCGCGATCGGCTGCGTCTTTGACAGGTCCACCGCCTTCTGGAACCTGGCCTCGGCCTCGGCGAAACTTTGCTTCTGCATGTCGATAACGCCCAGGGTCTCATAGGCGAGGGTCAGGATACTGTTTTTCACCGCCTCTACCTGGGCCTCGGTAACATTGGGCGGGATGTGCAGACCGGTATTGATATTGTCGATCGCCGCTTGCGCGTCTTTGGCTGCCTCGGCATATCGCTGGTCCTTGTCGAGATCGTTGTCATGCGTGACCTCGACCAAGGCGGAGGCAACGTGAATCAGCGGATTCGGGTCGTGCGGGTCGATGGCGATCGCCTTACGTCCTGCTTCAATCTCCATTTCAGCATTGCCCGTCCGGGAAAAGCCGTTCATGGCTTGAATGTAGAGCAACTCTTTGAGCTCGCTGTTGGGAAACTTCTGTGCGAACTGGTCGGCGGCTGCCAGTACCTGGGTCGGATCGGTCAGCGCCGATCCCGCCTTGTAGGCATCGAACTCCTCTTTGGTTTTGGCCTGAGGAGCTGTGGAGGTGGCCGAAGCAGCAGGAGTTGTGGAAGCGGTTGTCGCCGGAGAAGTCGCGGGAGCAGTGGAAGACGGTGGGTTGGCGGTCTGAGGCGTTGCCTGGGCGGGAGCCGGAGTGCTCTGCGCGGGCGCTGCGGGCTGCGCGCCACCGGTCTGTGCGATGGCCGTGCCGGCGGCCAGCAGCGCCAAAGCTAGTGCCGAGTAAAGTTTCATAAATCGCATCTCTCGCCTGCTCCTAAATATTATTGCGGTTGCTGCTTTGCTGCCGGGGGTTCATACGGAGCTTTGAGACCTCGCTCGGCCGCAGCCTTAGTGTCGGCTGACATGTCGCCGGTGTCGAGGGCTGCTTTGTACTGCACCAAGGCATCCTCGCGATCATCCTGCAAGTCGAGGATGCGTCCCAAATAGATGTGGCACCAGGCGGCGATGCGGGGGTCCTTGGCCGACTGCAAGGCCTTAGCGAAGTTGTCGCGCGCATCCTGCATATTGCCGCCCAGCACGGCCACCCGCGCCAGAATGAAGTAGGCCCTGGCCGCATCCTCGTGGGCCGCCAGCGCCTGATTGGCGAGCTGCGCTGCGCCGGCGGGATTTCCGCTGGCGAGTTCACGCTCAGCCTGATTCAGCTTGGAGACTTCCGTGGGCTTCGAGGTTTGCAGCAGCTCGGGCTGGGCCGAGGAGGCGAACTGTATGCCGGAGGCATGCTTGCGCATACTCGCCACATCAATGCCATGCAACCAATCGGGAAAGGCATTCTTCATGCCGGCTTCCTGCTTCTCAAAGGCGCGCAGCTGATCGTAAAAGTAGCCGGTCAGGACGAAGCCTTCGGACTCATCCCGTTTCACCATGGCCAGGCGTTCCTGTTCGGAGAGCTTGGGGTTCAGGGGTACACGAGCTTCGATTGCGCGAATGAGGCTCTCGATCAGCAGGAGGCCGATATCTTCGTGATATGGCTCCGCCATGGGGGCCTGCTGCACCGAAAGCAAGATGGGTTTGAGCCGCTCCAGAGTTGTGGCGCGCCGGGCGATCAAGGGATCGAGCACGAAATGCAGGTAAGCGTGGCGGAGCTGTTGGATGTGGATGTCGTCGCCTACCGGAGAAATCACCATGTAGTAGAACTCGTCGCGATAGTCGCGCGAGTTGATCTGTCCCGGGGCGCCCATGGGCTCCAGGTAAATGGTGTAGCTGCGCCCCGGATCCGTGGCCAGGGGCATGCGGAGATAGACGTCGGTCGCGGTGATCATGTTGGCGACGGGGTCGTGGTATTTCTCGATCAAAGCGTTGTACTCCGCCTGGTGCTTCAGCCAGATGGAATGCAGGTTTGCGGCGGCGGCATAGGTCTTGAGAAGAGGAATGAACCCCAGCACGTAGGATGCGTCGTCCGGCATGTCTGCTTCCTCCCATTTGGGAGCGAAGTCGGGCGGGCCGCCCACGTTCAGCGCCAGCGAAACGTAGTGGGCAAGGTCGCGCGAGGCGTCATTCTGGCGGTGCTCGCGATAGAACTTGCACATCTCCTGGGCCGCGGCTGCGACCTGGGGCGACTCGCTTGCTTTTACCAGGTCGGCGCGCACTTGCAGGCGAATGGGAGACGAAGACGACAGTTCCTGGTCGTAACCGCAGACGTTGATGGCGGAGACGACGCTGAACAGGGTCTCACTGACGTCCAGCGAAGCCTTGGTTGGCCCCTGCGCAATACAGGGCAGCGCGGCCAAAAGCAGCGCTGCAATCAATGTCCGGAGAGAAAAGCTCAGACGAGCCTCCTGAAGCAATCTGGGCAGGGAAGCGGCTTTGGTTAGTGTAAGGTTTGGGGCGGGAGGGGCGCAAATCGGCGGGGGCATGCGGGCCGCGAGGGGAACAGGTTAGTTATGAGATGGGGATATGCCGTTCGCTACCTAACTACACGGGAGTGTGCGCCCTCAGTATCAATCACAACCGCCCCCTGTTCAGACCGCAGATGTACCTGCTCTGGTGGGGTGCTGCCGTCGGCCACATAGGTGAACACGTACAAGCCGCCTCTTTTCTCATGCTTCACCTTAGAGCAGAAATCGGTACGACAGACGAAATCCTCTGGTCGGTTTACGGCCGCCTGAAAAGGCGTTTGAAATGCCTGAGGAACAAGCACGCGGACCGAGCGTTGCGCACCATGCTGACAGTGCTCCGCCAAACTTAACTTCGCAGAGCGGGCAGTATTCAGCTTCAAATTGACCGTCAGCTTCAGGCGCTGAGACATCACCGGTTACGAGCCGCATGCATGAGAGGGCGAGGGCACCGGCAACAATCGACGCACCGAACCAGCAGCGTCGCATACTGACTTGCCGGTCGATAATGTTCCAATCCGATCATTCACATGCCGCGAGCGTCGCTCGCTTGTCTCCAGCGCGTCACCCGCAACTGGGCTCGAGTCATGTCTCGGATCTACGACCGCAGCGAAGGAGGCGTGACCACAACAAGAGCCGCATCTGCGAGGCGCCTCAACTTCGTCCGCGATGAATCCGGAATGCTGCGCCCGACACGCAGCTTGCCTCGCGCTCACGACCATGTGGCCGACATCCGGAAGCTGTTAAGGGAGACTACACTTCCAATCCGACTCATCGAAATTTCTTGAAGCCGTTCACGGGCTTCGAACTTTTCAAGAAGCCTCACTGTAGCATCCCTTCCCCCAACCCTGAGCACAGAACTGCAGTGACCATTCACCTCGGTTTGCGCCGGTTATCTCGACAGAATTGGACGGGTCTGCAGTGATAGTGAGTGACACTGGAAAGTCGGCACGCGAAAGAGTAAGTGTCTCGGACCGGGTTCGCAGATACGGCCTGCCTGCGGAAGCGTCCGGATTCCTGGGTCCATCGGCTGGCCGGGTGTTCTGTCCGCGCACTGAGACCCGAGAGGGCCGCCGTTGAACAAGAAATCCGGTGCGGCCTGCAGCTCATATTGACGCTGCAAATCTGAGGCATTTACTGTGAAACAACGCGCCCAAAGGTCGAGAGCACAGAAAGCGGGCCAGTGAAGTCGCATCGCAGTCCTCGCGTTTGCCGGGGTCAAGACATTTATACACGCCAACCCAAGGAGCTAGCTTACATCTCGTATGGCGGAGCCGAGAGTCTTGACGGCATCACTGTCGATGTCAGGGTTTTTCATTTGTAACGACGAAACGGGAGCCTCGCGCGGATTGCGAGTGACACGCCGCTTTTGACGACAGCAATGGCGTGCAAGCACGCCTCTGCCTCATGAGCTGAGTCAGGCTATGGCTATGCTCGGGCCGGCATCATCTGGGTCTGCGGCCCCAGATAGTGATAGTTGCCAAAGCCCAGGATCAGGTAGCCGATTCCGCACAGCAGAAAGTTCAGGAAAAAGCCGAACGCGGCACTTTGGCCGAATGCCTTGGCGATGTCGATGGCGACCACGATCTGGATGATGAAATTCACCAGTGGAATAAGGAACAAGATCAGCCACCAGCCGGGGCGTCCCGCGATCTTCAGCATGATGTAGATGTTATAGAAAGGGATGATGCAGGCCCAGCCGGGGTGTCCGGCCTTTTCGAACAGCTTCCAAAGGCCCACCAGCATGATGATGAGCACAACCAGGCCAAACAGCATGAACCCACTGCTGAACATGCCGGTGGGATTGCCGAATCCAGACTGAATCATGAGAGTCGCAAACAACATGGGTACCTCCATGTTCGAGCAAGAGAGTGAACTTCTGATTCAGGATCCCGAACGTGGGACACTATACATCGGTTTATGGGCGGGAGGGGAGCAATTCCTGCGGGTTTGTCGTCGTTTGAGGCCGGCTCAGGACCCTGAAAGAGCGCGGCTCTACCTCCTGGGTTCCCATTTTGGAACGCATGAGGTTTGGGTTGTCCGTATGCGCTTGAACCACTTGCATAGCCGGATTAGCATCAAAATTGACGGAGCCAAGTCATCGGCGCTGCCGCAAAGTCTGTTTCGGATTCGTGTCAGTACCCTGCCTTGTCTCCGGGGATGTTTCCTTCGGAGGCCCACCATGAACCACGTGCCATTCAGTTTCCGGCGGCTAAATCTCGATCAGGGATCGCTCGAGCTGACCGAAGAGTATATACGCCTGCGCGCCTACCACATCTACGAGGAGCGAGGCAGGCAAGACGGCCATGACCAGGAGGATTGGCTGCAGGCGGAGGCCGAGATTCTGGGGAGGAAACCGGCCGCTTCGGAGCGGGAAGGGAAAGAGCCCGTAGCGGCGGTCGAGAAGTCCGCAGCCTGAGGCAGGAAGTAATTTGTTGACTTGCCGGGTGGCGCTAAGACGGTTTCAGCCTGGGTGTGTTTCAGTGCATTTTTTGTGTCGCCGGCTGAAGCCAGCTTAGGATCTTCATAGAGCGCTGAAACGCCTAGGGAGGATCTGATTAAGTCCGACCGAAGACCCTCAGGGGCTAAAGCCCAGCTCTATTTCAGGCATTTACGGACGGCCTGAAGGCCGTCCCCTTCCAAATCCGGACTTAATCAGACCTTCCCTAGCTGAAGAGCCTGTTAAGAAACTCGTGCGATCCCCTACGGGACTCGAATCGAATTTCCCACTTCACCCGGCACTCCGCTTGCGGCTACGTGCTGGGCCAGACTATTCCGCGCCTTCGGCGATCGATTTTCGTTATTTCGCTCGCACGACGGAGGAGAGGCATTCAGTGTTGTAACAGCCTCTAAGGCTCGGCTCTACCCGACTGCCCGACAGGATACAGGTACTCGTAGAGAGGCTTAGTTTTGCGCCTGAGATGAGGGAGCAGCAGGTCGGTTTGCGCTTTGGGGTGAATTCTCGGGCAATAATGCCGCCAGCAGCCGTTGCGCTGTGAGGGGGTCGAAGCTCTCCAGAATCAGCAGGTCTTTGCCGCGCTGGTTGACGTAAACTCGGTCGGACTCCGGACCCTCCCACCATTGAGAAATGCCAGTTTCTCCGTCAGACCCCTGCCTGTGCGGAGTCAGATCTTTCGGCCACTGCGGATAGCGCTTGGGCGTGTACGTCTGGTAGATCCTGGCGAAGGCTTGCGCTGCCTCAGGCGAGTCCCACCGCGACAAATAGAGCAAAGCAACCTGGTCTTGGGGAGCGTTTTTAGCATGTGCTGCCAGATAATATCCGCCGCGCCAATGAGTGTAGACGTCCTTGGCGTTCTGATCGGGCGCGTACTGCTTCATGAGCAGATAGACATCGAACTCACCCATGCTGCCGAAGTCGTAGCGCTCGTAGTTTGTGCCGACAAGCTTGTCGAGATCAGGGACCTTGAGGGGCTCAACGGCATCGTGGTCAAGATACGTCTGGGGCTCCATGATCTGCCGCGTGTCGATGGGCGGGTGGTCGAGAACACCTTCAAACGCTGCGTCTTTGCCCCTGTGCTCGAGCACATAGCGCTCAAAGTCGGTGCCAAAGGTATAGGGCATCAAGAGCGATTCGCGCAGGTAGACAGGGGCGGCAGCGAAGAGCGGCGAGTCGTCGCTTTGGCCCATCTCTGAGCGCATGGCATCGACGACGTCAGGCGCCTTGAGGACATCTACACCCAGCGGCGCAAGCGAATAGTCAAGGAAGACGATCATGGCCTGGCCTTCGAGAACGGCCTCGCGAGCCGCCTGCGCTTCCTCGACAACTTCTTCCTGGTTGTCGGGGAGAGGACGATCATCTTTACCGCCGGCCAACTCCCACTTTTCGATGCCAACCTTCTGGTCCTGTAGAGCGTGCGTCAGTTCGTGAGCCAGGACGGGTTTTTGCTGGTCGGGAGGGACCCAGTCGAGCAGGTTGACGGTTTTGTTTCTGGGATCGTAGTAGGCGGCCACCTGCTCGCGCAGCAGTTTCAGGTACTCACTCTTGAGATCGTAGCCCGGCGGCAGCAGGCCGAACTTCACCAGGATGGCCTTTGACTGTTCCACCCGTTGCGTGTCCTTGTCCTCGCGCATCCGCTTTTCGACATAGTCCTCAACCTGCTGGCCGGTGATGAGCTTGCGCTTAACTGAGTGCTTGATAGGCAGGCCGGTGTCGTTGCTGGCGAAGCGAAGGATCTCATCGACGGAACGGAAGAGCTCTTTCGCCTGCTGCCTGGTGATGGGCTTGGACGGCGCTTCCGGCTTGGGTTGCTGCTGCGAGGGGCCGGAGCTGGAGGTTGATGGTTGTTGTCCTTCAACGGAGATGCCGACGCCGGGGACTGGCGTTTGCGACGGTGCTGCAGGTTGCGAAGGTGAGGACGAGGACGGAGTGGTTGAAGCATCCTGTGTCCACGCAAGGGTAGAGAGCAGACCGAGCAGCAGAATGGAGAAGGCGAGTTTCTTCAGAATGGAGCGGGTGGAACAATGCGCGTGCATGAACAAGCTTCAAGCATACATGAGCAGGGCATCGGATCATCGAAGACCCTCGGGGGCTACAAAGCCCGGACTTGATATGTGTCGCCGGGTGAAGCCGGCTCAAGATCCTGGTGGAGCGGCGGAACGCCGAGCTACAGAGCCTGTTAAGAAACTCGTGCCATCCGCTGAAGCGGATTCTAGATTTCCCACTTACGCACTCCCAGCGCTGAAGCGCTGGGCTTAGAGATGCTGTCCCTGCGGGACGGGCATGTGGTTTGTCGCACCATAATCACTCAACCACGACTTTCGCAACAGAGTCTAAAGCCCAGCTTTACCTAGTGCCCGGTCGGATACAGCAACTCTTTAACATGTCTAGCTCTTTTCCCTCAGGACGGTGCGAATCAACTGAACGAATCCGGCGACAGCGCCGATCACGATGCCGGTGAGGGTGAGCCAGTGAGTATGGAAGAGGTGGTCGCCAAGTTTGCCGAGCAGCAAGCCAACGACAACAGCCGCAGGAATGATGAAGGCGAGTTCGGAGTAGCGCGCCCAAGCGATGGCTGTGGTTTGCAAGCTCTTGCGATCGCCCGGGTCGTCAGCCATAGAGGAAGCGTATCACGCGACTGCACCATCCATTCACGAGCCCGCAAAGAGGAAGCGTTGTGGCTGGGACGCGAGGCGCTAGTGCGGGTCCGAGTGGCCTTTCTCCTCTTTGCACTTGGTCAGGATGGCAGAGCGGAGGCGCCCGCGAAGGTCATCGGGCAGTTCATAGAGGGAGGAGTCACGATAGATCTCAATTGTCATCTTGGTGGTGTTGCAGATGACGTAGCAGTTGTGGCACCACTGAAGATGATCTTCCAACTCGGCCTTGGTCTGGGCGTCCATGGAGTCGTCCAGGTAATCGGTTAGCTCTTTAAGAAATTCAGAGCAGGTCACGGTTTGCCATCTCCACCAACTCGGTTTTTGAAGTACTTGCTCAATCTCTCTCGCAGCTGTAACCGGGCGCGTAGCAGGCGCGACTTGACAGCCGGAATACTTAGATCCAAGGCGTCAGCGGTCTCCTCTGTGGAGAGACCTTCAACGTCGCGCAGAACAAAGACCGTCCGAAAACTGGGCGGCAATCCCTGAATGGTTTTGCTCAGGATTTCTTTCAGCTCACCTTGGCCATAAAGTTGTTCCGGGTTCGGAGCCCAGTCCGCAACTTCGCGGGGCATGGAGTCCTCTTCGGTCTTGATGTCCTCGTCGAGTGAAACCATCCGCTCCGGACGACGGCGGCGCAGACGCATGAGCGCTTCGTTGACCGCAATCCGGACCAGCCAGGTATAGAACTTCGACTGCTCCTGGAAGTTAGCCAGGTTCTGGTACGCCTTTAAAAAGGCGTCCTGCACTACGTCTTCTGCGTCTTCCCGATTTTGCGTAATGTGTTGCGCAATGCGGAAGACATTTCGGTCGTAGCGTCTCACCAGCTCCTCAAAGGCGCTGATGTCGCCGGCTTTCGCGGCATGAACCAGCGTACTCTCGTCGCTGGTCTGCCCTTCTAATTTGGGTTGGATGGTTCCCATTTGTATGCAGATTCAGGATTTTAACAGTGTCGCGAATTTTCTGCTGCCATTGTAGCCTCAGGAATGGACGTTTTGTGACAGACAGCCGATTTTTGGTGATGGGAGCTGGTCCTGAATTGAGGTTCTCCCCACGCGAAAGGCGTCTGAAAGCGGTCCCAACGGTGCAACTCCCCTCCTTAAAGAAATACGTTGCGTGCCTGCATTTGGATGCTGCCGGGCGAATCTCACAGGTAAATGCAATGGCCCGATTGCGCATGGGAGGAATCGCGCTAAACTGAGTTCAGTGAGTTCTTTCAGCCGCCTCCTCGTACGACTTCTGACGGTGTGTTTGCTGGTCCAGACGACGGGTGTGCCCGGCCTGGCGAGCACGACGGAGTCCTCCAACGCGCACGCGAGTCAGTCGTCCAGCAAGAAGAAGTCGACCGCCCCATCCTCGAAAAGCAAGAAGAAAGCGACGGCGTCTAAGAGTCACAAGAGTCATAAATCGCGTGCGAAGGCGTCTACGGCGCGCGCACGACAATTGCAGCGCACCTTTGTAGCCTCCAGTGACCTGCGGCCAATGGCTCGTCAGCTGGTTCAGTTCCGGACGCCTGCTGCCTACACCGGGGTGGAGAACTACGCCAACGCTCATGCGGGGACGGAGTCAGGAGCGCTAGCCTGGTTCGCGATCGGCTACGCTCACTACCTGGACGCGCAGTATCCGGCTGCCATCAGCGCCATGCAGAAGGCAGCGCCGAAGATGGGCGAACTGGGCGACTATACGTCCTTCTTCATCGGCAACTCGTACGTGCTGAACAACGACCCCGAAAGCGCCTTCTCCTATCTGCGCGATTTCGGGACGCGCCATCCAGATTCAATCTATGCGCACGACGCGATGATCGCGTACGCCAAAGCGTTGCTGGCGGACAACCGGCCGGCTGAGGCGGTGCACCTGCTGCAGGGTTATCGGGGTTCAGGAGTGGACGCCGACTTCTATCTGGCCAAGGCCTACGTGGCCAGCGGCCAGGGGCGTGCAGGCGCCGAGATCTATCGGCACATCTATTACGACTATGCAACGAGTTCCTTCGCCGACGACGCCGCCGGGGAGCTGAAGAAGATTCCGGAGGCGGCGTTGCTGCCAGCGCCGAGCTTTGCTGACCACCAGAAGAGGGCGGAGCAGCTTTACAGGCGCCGCCACTACTCCGAGGCGATCAGCGAGTACAAAACCATGCTCGATATGGCTCCGGCGAGCATGCGCTCGGATGTGCTGATTGATTACGCCAATGCGCTGATCAAGACGAAACAGACGCGCGAGGCGGCTTCGGTACTCGATCTAATTCCTGACGACGGCAGCGAAGCCTCAGCGGAGAAGTGGTACGACCGCATGGAAGTGGCGCGCAGCGCGCAGGACGACGCCAAGATCCAGGAAATCCTGACGTACATGCGTACCAACACGCCGCACTCGAAGTGGCTGGAAGCGGCGCTGATGTCCACTGGCAACATGTATTTGCTGCGCAAGGACTACGAACAAGCGATCAACTACTATCGGGAAGTTCAGCAGCGGTTCCCGCAGGGATCGAGAGCTTCGTACGCCTATTGGAAGTACGCTTGGCTGACGTATCGCCAGGGCCGAATCGATGAAGCCAAGAAGGCGTTTGCGCGGGAGGTGGAACTATACCCCTCGAGCGCCGAAGTGCCCAACGCCATGTACTGGCGGGCGCGGGTGGCGGAAGACGAACACGATACGGCGCTGGCGCGCGCGTATTACACGAAGCTTTCCGAGCGTTATCGCAACTATTACTACGGAGTGCTGGCGCGGAAGCGACTGGCGATGATGCCTCACGCCACTGCGGCGAACGTAGCCGCCCTGGAGCAGATTTCCGATGCCAAGCACTACGATGGCGATGCGCTACGCACCACTCCCCCGGCCGACGATCTGCACTATAGCCGGGCCAAGCTGCTGGAGAATGCCGGCGCACTCGACCTGGCGGTCCGTGAACTGGAAGACGGTACGAATGATGGACCCTCGTGGGAGATGGTGGAAATTGCCCGGATGTATACCGCATCGGGAGAGTATTTCCGGGCGCTGCAGGCGTTGAAGCATTGCGTGTCCGGCTACTTTACGATGGGGATCAATGACCTTCCCATGGAATATTGGGAAGGATTGTTTCCCCGGCCGTACTGGGACTCGTTGCGCCGTTACGCGCAGGAGAATGACCTTGATCCCTACCTGGTTTCGGCGCTGATCCGCCAGGAATCGGAGTTCAATCCGAGCGCGGTTTCCCACTCTAATGCGCTAGGGCTGATGCAACTTCTGCCCAGCACGGGTAGGGGTGAGGCCAGACAGCTAGGTCTGAAAGGCTACACAACCGACTCGCTGTTCAAGCCTGATGTCAACATTGAGTTAGGTACGCGGTACTTCCGCAAAATGGTCGACCACTTCAACGGCCAGATCGAGTACGCACTGGCTGCCTACAACGCGGGCGACAATCGGGTTGAGGATTGGCGCAACAGCGGTAGCTATCGGGATATCGACGAGTTTGTGGAGTCGATTCCGTTCACCGAGACCCGCGAATACGTGCAGGCCATCGTACGCAACGTCGAGGTTTACAAGCTGGTATACGGGACGCCGTAGGAAGGCCGCTCTTCGCTCTTGGCTTTTCGTCCTTGGCGTCGGATGGCGGCCCTCGGGGGTTGGCCCCTGCTACAAGTTGTCAAGTATCAGCGAAACTGCTACTGAGCGGGAATGACTGCTTCCGGGTATTCTGAAGGCCTTCGCAGCATGAGGACTCTGGGCATCATTGGCGGGCTGGGGCCAGAATCCACCATCGACTACTACCGCTCGATCATTGCTCTTTACCGCGAGAGAAGCGGCGGTGAGGGCTACCCACCGATGATTATCGTCAGCCTCGACGTTGATAAGGGCCTGCGGATGCTCAACAACAATCAGCACCAGCAACTGGTGGAGTACCTGGTCGGCGGAATTCGACAACTGGCCCACGCCGGGGCGCACTTCGCGCTCATCTCAGCCAACAGCCCTCACATCGTCTTCGAATCGGTGCGCGTTGCTTCGCCTCTTCCGCTCATCAGCATTGTGGAGGCCGCTTGCCAAGCGGTACAACGGGCGGGATTAAAACGGGTCGGACTGCTGGGGACGCGATTCACCATGGGCGGCCGCTTCTACCGGGACGTCTTCGAGAAGCAGGGCATTGCGCTGATCACGCCTTCTGATCAAGAGCAGACCGGCATCCACGACAAATACATCAATGAATTGTTGCTGGGAAAATTTCTGCCCGAGACGCGCGAATTCCTGCAGGGGGTCATCGCCACTTTGCAAGAACGCGATGGGGTGGAAGGAGTGGTCCTGGCGGGGACCGAATTGCCGCTGATTCTGCGGGGCACCTCAGCGGCGGGGCTGCCGATGTTTGATACCACGCAGATTCACGTGGAGGCGGCGGTGGAGCAGATGCTGGCCTAAGTCCGATTAAGTCCGGTCATCGAAGAGCTTCAGGGGCCTAAAAGCCCGCCTGCCTTGATACCACATGCGGCAGGGCTGGAGAGGCTGTTACAGAATTCGTGCCGTCCGCTGAAGCGGACTCGGGATTTCCCACTTACGCCCTCCCAGCAATAAATTGCTGGGCTTAGATATGCTGTCCCTGGCGGGACGGGAGTGTGGTTTGTCCGACCGTCGTCGCTCAATCACGAGTTTCGTAACAGCCTCTGAAGCCGTGCCCTTTCAAGGCGAGAGGCGGGCATTCAATTTGAAGCTGCCACAAATGGCCAAGAGCGACGAGCGGCTTCTCTACGAACTGCTCTTTACGGCTTCGCTGCTGGGTTTGGTGAAGAGAATCTCGGCGACCAGCAGGAAGGCCCCGACCACAATGGCGCTGTCGGCCACGTTGAATGCCGGCCAGTAGTAGGTCCCAATGTGGAAGTCGAGGAAGTCGACGACATGCCCGGCAAGCATACGGTCCCAAAGATTGCCGAGCGCACCGCCCAGGATGAGGGAGAGCCCGACGGTCATGGTGCTGACGGAATGGCTGTTCTTCCATAGCAGAATCGCCACGATTATGAGCGCGATCAGCGAGAACGTAACCAGGGCGGCTACCTTCCAATGCACGGTGGACTCGGCAAACAGGCCGAATGCGGCCCCCGTATTCTCGACGTGCGTTATGTAAAAGAAGCCGGGAATCACGGTGAGCGAGTGTTGCAACGGAAGGCTGGAGGAAACTGCCCACTTGCTGACGCGGTCAAGCAGGACCACCAGGGCGGCAATCAGGAAAAAGTATTTGCGCAAACTGTAGTTCCGGTCGGCCATCTCGTTCATGCTGAAGTCGAAGACCTTAAAGCGAGGTTCGTGGGGCATACCGTGCTCTGTCCCATAGTTAGACGCAATGCCATGGCGGAAAGAAGCATAAAGGCCGCCGAGAAGCCGCTGTTGGCTTTTAGCTCTTGGCTCTTGGTTCGTCCAACACCACGCAACTTCTTAACAATACGATCAGCGACGTTGCTCTGCACCTCCTGGAGCCAAGAGCGGTTCTTATCCTATCTCCCGCAGTACGGCGCTGCAGCGTTCACAAATGGACGGATACTCTTTATCTTCGCCGACGTGGGTTGAGTAGTTCCAGCAGCGCTCGCACTTCTCGCCGGGAGCCCTGGCGACGGTGATTCTCAATCCAGTGTCGCCGTTTACCGCAGGCGCCTTATCGAGCACCACGTCGGACACGATGAAGATATAGCGCAAATCGCCGTGATAGCGGTCGAGCACCGGAAACAGGTTCTCCGGAGCCGAGATGTGTACCTGCGCCTCCAGGCCGCCGCCGATCAGCTTCTCCGCGCGGGCAGCTTCCAGGGCTTTGAGGGCTTCACTGCGGACGCTCAAGAGCGTATTCCAATCGGAGTCAAGCTTCGCGACATCGAAGTTCGACGGCACCTCTCCAGTCAACTCGCGCGGCTCGGTGAAACTCAGTGAGATGGACGCTGGATTGACGGTCCTGGATCTGCGGCATGAAGTCCCAGACCTCTTCCGAGGTGAACGTCATGATCGGAGCCAACAGCCGGGCCAAGGCGTCACCCAGCCGATACAGCGCGGTCTGCGCTGAGCGGCGCGCCTGCGATTTCGGAGCCGCGGTGTACAGACGGTCTTTGAGGATGTCGAAGTAGATTGCGCTCAGATCGACGATGCAGAAGTCCTTCAGCCGCTGATAGACGCGCTGGAAAGTAAATGTGTCGTAATGGCCGCGCACGTCGGCGGTGAGTTCGGAGGCGCGCAGCAGGAAGAACTGGTCGAGCGGATTCATGTGGCCAAACTCGACGCTGTCGCGCTGTGGATCGAAGTCTTCCAAATTACCCAGAACGTAGCGAAAGGTATTGCGAATCTTGCGATAACTGTCGGCGATGCGCTGCATCAGCTCGTCCGTCGCTACCACGTCCTCACGGAAATCGACCGAGCCGACCCAAAGGCGAACGATCTCCGCTCCAAGCTTGTTGGCAATATCCACCGGGTCTACCACGTTGCCCAGCGACTTGGACTGGGCGCGTCCCTTATCGTCAAGCACCCATCCCTCGGTGCCGCAGCCGCGATAGGGAGAGGCGCCCCTGGTTCCAACGGCGCACAGCAGGGAAGAGTGGAACCATCCGCGATGCTGGTCGCCGCCTTCCAGGTAGTAGTCGGCGGGCCAGGGTAGCTCAGGATCGTGGCCGAGAACCGCCGCCTGGCTGCATCCCGACTCGAACCAGACATCGAGGATGTCCATCTCCTTGCGGAACTTCCCGGAGCTGCACTTCGGGCACGTGGTGCCGGCAGGCAAAATGTCGTCGGCCGAGCGCCGATACCAGGCGTTGGTGCCTTCGCGCCGAATCAGTTCGACGACTGCGCGGTTGACTGCCTTGTCATTCAGGAACTCATTGCAGCCTTCGCACTGGAAGACGGCAATGGGCACACCCCAGATGCGTTGGCGCGAGATGCACCAGTCGGGACGAGTGGCGACCATGTTGTAAATGCGCTCTTCGCCCCACTCCGGGTCCCATTTGACCTTTTTTATTTCCTCCAGCGCGCGGCTGCGCAGCGTGCCACCGGGAATCTTGCCTTCCATGGCGATGAACCACTGCTCGGTGGCGCGGAAGATGACCGGGTTGTGGCAGCGCCAGCAATGCGGATAGGAGTGCTCGATCTTTTCGAAGCCCAGCAGCACGCCGCGACTCTTGAGCAGCTCGACGATGGGCTGGTTGGCTTTGAAGATCTGGAGGCCGTCATATTCCGGCAGACCATTACGCAGGATGCCGGCTTCGTCGACGTTGCAATGCAGGTCGAGCCCGTACTTCACGCCGGTCATGAAATCGTCGGCGCCGTGTGCGGGAGCTGTATGCACCGCGCCGGTTCCGGTGTCCATGGTGACGTAGTCACCGAGCACGCCCAGCACGGTGCGGTCGAGGAAGGGATGCGCAAAGGTTGCACGCTCCAACTTCGATCCGGGGAAGGCTGCGATTTCCCTGGCGCCGGCGAGATTGCACTTCTCGATGGTCTGCTGTGCAAGCTCTTTGGCGACGATGTAGATCCAGTCGCCGGTGTCGAGCGCAACGTAGGGATGATCGGCGGCAAAAGTCACAGCCATCGACGCAGGCAGCGTCCAAGGGGTGGTGGTCCAGATGATGGTGGCGACGTTCTTCTTGCCTGCCAGCGCCGGGTCAATGTTGCCCGGGTCGCTGGTCATCGCATAGCGCACCCACACGCTGGGGCTGGTGTGCATCTCGTACTCGACTTCCGCCTCGGCCAGAGCCGTCTTGTCGTGCACGCACCAGTAGACCGATTTGAGCCCCTTGTAGACCAGGCCCTGCTCGTAGAAGCCATAGAGGGTCTCGAGCACGTAGCTCTCATAATCGGGGTCCATGGTGGCGTAGGGGGCATCCCAGCGGCCGAACACCGCCAGGCGCTTGAATTGTGACCGCTGGAGATCGAGGTATTTCTGCGCGTAAGCCCGGCAGGCCTCGCGCACCTCCAGAGGATCCATTTCCAGCTTCTTGCGGCCCAAGTCGTTGTCGACCTTGATCTCGATGGGAAGGCCGTGGCAATCCCAACCCGGCACGTACGGCGCGTCGAAGCCGCTCATGGTGCGCGACTTGACGATGAAATCCTTGAGGATCTTGTTGAGGGCGGTTCCCAGATGAATGGGCCCGTTGGAGTACGGAGGGCCGTCGTGCATAACGTAAATCGGCTGCCCCTTGTGTACTTCGCGAATACGGTCGTAGATCCGCGAATCCTCCCATCTGGCGAGCAGTTTGGGCTCGTTTTGCGGCAGGTTTGCCTTCATGGGAAAGGCAGTTTTGGGCAGGTTCAGCGTTGCTTTCAGGTCTAACGGCACTCCCGGTCTCTCCACGTCCCTACAAGAATCAGTAGAATCAAAGCAGGCGTATTTTCATTAATTATAGGGTGGCAGTGACGCAGACGCCATCATCCAACCGGAGAGCTAGCGTTTGTGCGACATCTTCGTCGAATCCTTAACGCTTTCAGGCGAAGCGCCTGGGCATTTTTGTATCTGGCGTGGGGAATCCGGCGTCAAAGATTCGGCAGGGCGAGATGCGGATACGCGGAACCTTCGCGGGGCCAACGGGTTCTAAGAGAGAACAGCTTGGTGTGGTGCGTGCAGGGCGATTGGGGTAACGTAGCCGATCCGGTTCTTGAGGAAAGAAAACGAGTTTATGGCTAATCAGACTCAGATTCCCGCTTTCGAGCAGCAGGAAGAAATGACGGGTCAACCGGTGAAGCCGGAGCCGGAGGAAGAGCTGAATCTGCTTCCGCGCACTACGGCGAATGAGTCCTTGTGGAACTCGTTGCAGGACAATGTGCGCGCCGTATTCTTCCCGGAGAAGCTTCCGCCGTTGCGGTTGACCTCGCGGCCGGTTCCGGTGCGGAACATCTGGGGCGAATACAACTACAAGAAGCAGAGCGCCAGCGCGTCGGCGGTGGTACACGTTTTGCTGGTGGCGGGGCTGGTCGGCCTGTCGATTCTGGGCGCGCGGACGGTGAAAAAAATGGTGCCCCAGCAGACAGTCGAACTGATCGCTCCGGATGACATGCCGTTGCCGATTACGCCGAAAAAGAAACAAACCATGGGCGGTGGCGGCGGCGGTGGTGACCGCGACAAACTGCAGGCCCCCAAAGGAAAACTCCCCAAGCAGTCAATGGAACAGATCACGCCTCCGGCCATCGTGATTCGCAACGACAATCCTAAGCTGCCGGTCGAGCCCACGGTCGTGGTACCTCCGGAGATCAAGCTCAGCTCAAGCATGCCCAACCTGGGAAATCCGACGTCACCGGTACTCGGACCACCTTCCAATGGGACGGGTAGCGGCAGCGGAATCGGTTCGGGCTCGGGTGGCGGTGTTGGCTCCGGTACGGGGCCCGGCGTCGGACCAGGACGCGGCGGTGGAATCGGTGGCGGCGTCTTCCGTGTGGGCGGCGGAGTCTCAGCACCGCGTGCCCTCGAAACTCCTGATCCCGAGTACTCGGAGGAAGCCCGGAAGGCCAAGTATCAGGGAACGGTGGTTCTGTGGCTGATCGTAGGACCTGACGGCAAGCCGCACGACATCAAGGTGTCTCGCCCGCTGGGCATGGGCCTGGATCAGAAGGCGATTGACGCGGTGCGCAATTGGAGGTTTCAGCCCGCCATGAAGGACGGCCGGCCGGTGGCAGTGCAGATTAATGTCGAAGTGAACTTCCGGCTGTATTAGCAACTAGCAACTAGCAATTAGCAGCTAGCAATTAGCCCAAGAGGGTTTCGTGTTCGGCCCGGCCTTTAGCCCGGGCCTTTCACTTGCGAGGCCCCGCACTTCTGCCTTGTTGGGCCGAGTTGAAGTCCTGCCGCATTCTAAAACGGAACTATGCGACAGTTTGCAGCAGGGTTCCGGAACGCTGAGGCCCGATTCCTCGTATCATCAGACAGGAAGGGTCGAGCCATGTTCGCATTTCTTCTGTGGTGTATTTTGCTGGTCATCTGTTGGCCAGTCGCACTCCTGTTTCTCTTCCTGTACCCCATCGTCTGGTTGTTGCTACTGCCGTTCAGGATTCTCGGATTCGCGGTGGAAGGTGTGCTGGAGCTGATCAAGGCAATCATCTTCCTGCCGGCTCGAGTGTTGAGCGGGCCAAGACGGGCGTAGCTGCTTCTCTTATTAGACTCCATATTTGGAGTTATAGTACTCTAGGAATGGAGGAGCAGCTATGGCGGTGCGCTCGCGGCCGGTTGTGGGATTCGATTCGCAGCCAGTGGCCAATCTCTCGGACAAGCAGGTCCAGAAGCGACTGAGCCCCGCCGCGCGCAAGGCGTTCTTCAAGATTGCCAGTGCCTGGAGAATTCGCGACGAAGAGGCCAAACAACTGCTTGGTGGAATGTCCAACGGCACCTTCTATCAGTTCAAGGCCGGTGAAACGAAGGCACCTCTCGATCAGGACCGCTTGACGCGAGTGTCGCTGCTGGTCGGAATCTTTCATGCGTTGAACACGCTGTACAGCCCGAAGCTGGCCGATGCTTGGATCTCGTTGCCGAACGCCAATCCGATGTTCGCGGGCGAAACGCCGCTGGCCTACATGGTGAAGGGTGGTCAGCCGGCGATGATGCGAGTTCGCCAACTGCTGGATGCGCGGCGTATCGCTGCATGAAGCTGCCTCCGGTCACCGAGCTTCGCCAGGACGATACACACCGGCTGGTCCCGAGAGAGTATGCCCTGGAGGATCGAGCAGCGCTGTCACGACTGGCTGACGGTGACAGCGAAGTTGTCGCTCTCACAGAACTGGAGACCTCAAGCGACAGCCGGGTTCTGGGTGAAGCTGGGTTGCTGCCTGGCATCGGCGTACATGAACTGGTGTTCGGGGTAGCGTACGCGCGCATCGTGAATGCGGCTTTCACGTATGCGCGTCCGACGGGTAGCCGATTCAATCGTCCGGAACGCGGGGCGTGGTACGCCGGGTTTCGCCTTGCGACTTCACAGGCGGAAGTCGCCTTTCATCGCGGCCAGGAGCTCAGAGAGATAGCGTGGCCGCATCCTGAGATCTTCGAGTACATCGAGTTTCTTGCTGATTTTCGTGCGGACTTCCACGACATCAGGAACCGTCGGGGATTTCGTCCCTGCCTGTCTCCGGATAGCTACGCTGACTCGCAACGTCTGGCGCAAATGTTGCTTGCGCAAGGGTCGGCAGGCATCGTTTACCCGAGTGTGAGAGAGAAGGATCATGGGGATTGCGTCGCGTGCTTTCGGCCGGCGCTGGTCACGAATGTTCGGCGAGGGGCGGCGCTGAGCGTGAAGTTCGAGAACTACGCGGCAGAGCCAAAGTTCGTTGTGACTTCGTGAGCCGATGCCCGCGGGGCAATCAGACTTCGTGGCGCTGCTATGCTGAGACCCATGTTCAGTACGCGCTTTGCCAAGGACATTGTCACCGAGTTTCTGCCGCCTCTTCGCCCGCGCAAGCGACAGAGGGTGATCATTCTTTGCGACGGGATGCCCGGCATTCCGCGCAAGAAACCGCTGGCGGAGTGGCTGGCGCAGAAGGGCTACTGGGTGTTTTATCCGCGCTACCGCGGGGCATGGGAGAGCGGCGGCGAATTTCTCGAACGCTCTCCGCATGAAGACATTCTCGATGTAGTCGACGGGCTGAAGCGACCGGTCCGAGAGGCAGCCTTCGGTGAGACCTTCGACGTAAGGTCCGACGAGATCTTCGTAATCGGGGGCAGCTTTGGGGGAGCGGCTGCGATCCTGTGCTCGCTCGACCGGCGAGTGAAGCGAGTCATCGCGAATTGTCCGGTGGTGGATTGGTCGATCCTGCGGAGCGCGCTGCAGGCAGAGACTTCCAATCCGAGCTATGCTGCCTACATTCGCGAAGCGTTTGGGCAAGGCTATCGGCTCAGCGAAAAGAACTGGAAGAAGCTTTACAGCGGTACATTCTTCAATCCCTATCCATCACGCAGAGGAAGTCGATCCTGCGAAGATCATGATGTTCCATGCCAAGGATGATCCGAGCGTGCCCTGGCGGTCGGTCGACGCGTTCGCGAGGAAGACAGGGGTGAAGCTGAAGCTGCTGGCGCGCGGAGGGCACCTGAGGACAGAATTTGTTGTGCAGAGGTATTGGCCGGAGATCAAGAGGTTCCTTGAGTGGGGTTGATGATGGAAATCACGTTCGCGCGGAGGGCAAACTCTCAGCGGTGACATTCTTCAGTTGAGTGAACCTGCCGCCGCTGACGCGGCTCGAAATTCCTAACTCACGCCTACCCCGGGTTCCGCTGCGTTCCACCCGGGGCAAAAGGCAGAGTCGCCGCTTCGCGGCTTGCCTTTGGAAAGGCCGAGCCTTGTCAGCCGAGCCAGAAGCTCCGCTGGTGCAGGCAGGCGCAGCCACGGATCTTGGAATTGCTTTCACATCTCCTGGCTGTTCGAGCTACGCGAACATGCGGAGGGCTAGATTGTGTCTTTGACCCCGAAAAACTCCTCTACTTTGTTGAGCTCGGTTGTCCGTGAATACTTTGGCAGGCTGTCGAGAAAGATGCGCCCATACTGTTTCTTCAGGATGCGATTGTCGAGCAGGCACAACAGGCCGCGGTCGTGTAGAGAGCGGATCAGCCGTCCGAAGCCTTGTTTCAGGGCGATGACTGCACTGGGAACCTGATATTCGAAGAATGCATTGCCACCGGCTTCGTCGATGGCCTTAATGCGCGCGGCGACCACCGGATCGTTGGGCACGGCGAAGGGCAGCCGGTCGATGATGACGCAGCTCAGTTGCTCGCCCTGTACGTCCACGCCCTGCCAGAAGGACGACGTCGCAAACAGCACGCAATTCGGCGTCATGCGGAACTCTTCCAAAAGCGCGTTCTTGGGTGCACTGCCCTGCAGCAACACGGGAAATTCAATCTCGCCCAGCAACCGCTCGTAGAGCTGGTTCATCAGCGCGTAACTGGTGAAGAGGCAGAAGGCGCGCCCACGGGTGACTTCAAGCAATCGCCGGACACGCTGACTGGCGGCCTCGACAAAGTGCGGCTCGCGCGGATCGGGCAGGTCAGGTGGAACGTACAACAGAGCCTGGCTGGGATAGTCGAAATGAGAGGGCACGACCAGCTCGCGCGCATGCTCAACCCCGAGCCGGCCGCGAATGTAGTCGAAGCCTCCGCCGACTGCCAGCGTGGCCGAGGTCAGCACCGCCGAGCTGAGATTTTCGAACAGCGTGGTACGCAGGATGTCGGAGACGGTGATCGGCGTCGCTTGCAGGAAGACATTTTGTTGTCCTCCGCCACGGAAGCCGCGACGCTCGCCACGGCGCTCGATCCAGAACACAGTATTGCGCTGGTTCGATTCGAGGATGAAACCCAGTTGCACGCGCAGCTCCTCGACCCGGCGCGACAAGTTGTGGACTTCCTCCGGCTTGTTGGGAATGGCCTGCAGCTCGGTGTACAGGTGCATCAGAGTGTTCTGTAGACCGAGATACTCGTCGCCGTTCTCTTCCAGAAATTCGGCCCGGTTCTCAAAGGCGAAGCGGCCCTCACCGGGCGGAATCAGGGCAAAGAAAAACTGCGAGCGTTCGCGGACGCGGGAGCAGGCTCCCAGCACATCGACCGCCAGCACATTGGCCCGGCGCAGCGTCTGATCGACGTCGCGCAACAGCTCTTCGAATCTCAGATTGGACACCGAGATGCCGAAGTAGGCGGTAGCGACGTCCTCCAACTCGTGCGCTTCGTCGAAGATGACGATGCCCGCCTCGGGCAGCACTCCGGCATCGGCAGCGAAGCCGGCGCCCGCTTTGATAGCGAGGTCGGCGCAAAACAAGTGATGGTTGACGATGATGATGTCGCTCTCCGCCGCACGTCGCCGCATCTCGGTAATGAAGCAGCGGTCGAACTGCTGGCACTCAGAGCCGATGCAGCGATCGGTGCGGGCATCGAGCTTGCTCCACAGCGGGCTGGACTCGGGTAGCTCAGCCAACTCGGCGCGGTCGCCAGTCTGCGTTGCCTTCTCCCAGTCGCTGATGATCTTGAAGTGACTGATCTCTTCCAGCCCGTTCAGCACCGGCTGATCGGCGAGGTCGTAGAGCTTCTTGCGGCAAAGATAATTGGCGCGCCCTTTCATGTAGCAGACGCGCAGCTCGCCCAGATGCTGCGCCAGGAAGGGAACGTCCTTGAAGTAAAGCTGCTCTTGCAGCGTCTTGGTGCCGGTGGAGATGATGACGCGCTTGCCTGAGCGAATGACGGGCAGCAGATAGGCCAGCGTCTTGCCGGTACCGGTGCCAGCCTCGACGATGAGATGCCGCGCTTCCTGTAGCGCCAGCTCGACGGCCTCCGCCATCTGCAATTGCCCGCGCCGGAATTCATAGGCCGGATGGGTGCGCGCCAGCAGGCCTCCCGGGCCGAAGAACTGGTAGAGGGAGGGGAGGCGATCGACAGATGGAGCGGATTGGGAGGAGGAAGACACCAGACACACTATGATAAGGGTTGAACCATCTCATGGAACATCCTCCCTTGCTTGCTATTGTCGGCCGGCCGAACGTCGGCAAATCGACGCTGTTCAATCGTCTGGTGGGCTCGCGGCGCGCCATTGTGGGCGACGAGCCCGGCATTACACGCGATCGCCTCTACGGAGAAACCGAGTGGAACGGTCGCAGGCTGCGCGTCGTCGACACTGGAGGCATTCTTCCCGACGAGAAAGAGCTAATCCCATCGGAGATCTTTCGCCAGGCGCGAGTCGCGCTGGAAGAAGCGAGCGCGATCGTGATGGTGGTCGATGGGCGCACAGAGCTGGCTGCGCCCGACATGGAGCTGGCACGGCTTCTGTTGCGTACGGGCAAGCCGCTGGTGCTCGCGGTGAACAAGGTCGACAACGTCAAGCAGGAGCCGTACGCGGAAGAATTTCGCAGCCTTGGTATCAAGGAACTGATGCCGGTTTCGGCGGAAAACGGCAACGGCGTCGTCGAACTGCTGGAGCATGTGTTGCAGTACATGCCGGAGCCGCCGAGTGCAAGCGAGTCGCAGGAGTCGCAGTTGCCGCCGGATCCCGGGGCGGAGCAAGAGGTTGAAGATGGCGAGCCGGAGCCGCGCGAGACCAAAGTCGCTATCATCGGTCGCCCCAACGTAGGCAAGTCAACGCTGTTGAATGCGCTTACAGGGACCGGTCGCGCCATCGTGTCGCCGATTGCGGGCACAACCCGCGACGCGGTCGATGAGTTGGTCGAGCACAACGGCAAGAGCTATCGCTTCATCGACACTGCCGGTATTCGCCGCAAAGGCAAGACTGAGTTGATGGCCGAAAAGCTCTCGGTGGTGATGGCGCGCAAGCATCTGGAAGCTGCCGACGTCGCGCTGGTCATCATCGACGCGGTTGAGGGCGTGACGGCGAGCGACGCCACCATCGCCGGCTACGCGCACGAAAGCGGGCGCTCGGTGATCATCGTCATCAACAAGTGGGACCTGGTGACCACTGCGCGCACGGACGGCAAGCCGCCGGCCGATCGCTCGATCTATGAAGAACAGGTGCGCCGGCACCTAAAATTTCTGGCGTACGCGCCGGTGGTGTTTGTTTCAGCCTCGACCGGGCAAAACGTCGACAAGCTGTATTCCGCCCTCGAACTGGTGGCCAGCGAGCGCCGCAAGCGCATCGGTACAGGCGAGATGAACCGCTTTCTCAGCCACATCGATTTTGAACGCGCCTCGGTGCCGATGTCGAAGCGGGTGAAGATTTTCTACATGACCCAGAGCAACGTCGCGCCTCCGACCTTCATTCTGTTCACCGACCGCCAGGTGAAGCTGCATTTTTCCTATGAACGTTTTCTGGAAAATCAGATTCGGGCTGCGTTTGGCTTCGTCGGCACGCCCATCTGGATCAAGAACCGGGCACATAACGCGCCGAAAGGGAAGCGCTAGGAACTGACGCCGGCGTCGGCGGTGTCCCGAAGCTTCGCATGCATTCTGTCGCTATGTTTGGCGGCGGAGAGATAAGCCCCCAGCAGCAGAAGCATGCCGGTGGTCCATGCCCACATTATCAAGGTGACGGACACCGAGAAGGGACCGTAGACATCCTGAAAATTCAGCCAAGGCAGCAGCCAAACGAATACGTACTTCGCGCCTTCGGTTAGTATCCCCATGATTACGGCGGCGGGCAAAACGGCGCGCACCGGGACGCGGCCGTTGGGCAGTACCCAGTAAATAAGGAAGTAGATCGCAATGGTGGCAAGGAGGGCAGTTGTTTTCAGGAGAGCGTATTCCGCCACGCGCACCGGAAGATCGTGATCGCCGAAGACCGGACCAAGATATTTCAGATTTTGAGCTGTAGCGGCGATTGAGAGCAGGGTCAAAATGCCGGAGATGATCGCCAGGCCCAAGGCTACAACCTGGTTCAACAGGTAAGAACGGTTCTGCTTGAATCCCCAGATGCGGTTGAGGGCGACCTCAAGCGGCATGAAAATTCCCGTCGAGGTAATCAGCAGCATGACAATGGAGAGCACTTGCCCGCGTCCTTTTACGCTGGCAAGAAATTGCAAATTGCGGATGACGAAGTCCTGGTTGCTGGGCAGGAATTGCCGCACCAGTTCGATCATCACGTTGTACATGTCGATGGAGTGGAAGACGCGGCGGGTGAGCGTCAGCAGCAGAACCATGAAGGGGAAGAGCGACAGAAGGGCATTGGCCGCAACCGAGAATGCGTAGGTGTGGACCTCGGTCTGCAGCATGTAACGCAAGGCCGACATGCCATAACGCCGCAGGCGGCCGATCACACTGTAGGGTGGAGGCTCGGGTTCGTGGCGACGCTCGGCGTCGTCGGCTTCTAGCAGGCGCTTGGCCGCCCCCCCCGGGCCATGTTGCTGCGACTCCTCGTCGACAGAGGTGGTAGTTTCCGGCTTTGGGGCTGAGGTTGTAGCCCCATTGGAGGATGAGCGAACCTCAAGGCTGTCGGTGGCTCTAGACTTCTCGCTCATTCCTGTTTCTATGCTAGCAAAGTGGAGCCCCCCGAAGCGGCAAGTGCGAATCCTGCCAATGTTTTAGGGAAGGGCCCCCCCGGCTCCGCGTCTGCAGTGAGATTGGATGGTGCTGGAGAGATCGGTGTTTTCCCATTCGATCTACTATGACCCTAAGATCAAGCATTCCCTAAGCCGAACCTACTCACAAGCTGCTGTGAACTATACACTTGCCAAAAATGCAACTTCCTGCGATTATGCTTTGCTTCCCACTCAAATTGGTACGAGTGGGAGGCTTTCAGCCGTGAACGGCTGGAATGCGGATTTGGGTTGATGTTTCTGTCAGCAGTGAGAATTCTCGCATTGTATGGGCCGCAGAATGTGTTTTGATGCTCTCGCATCGCTCCCTTCGACACTTTCCGAGGTCCCTTCCCCATTGCAGAAGTACTGCGAGCTGAGCGGCAACCCTGGTTGAACGGCAACGTTTCCCGGCGACGTCGAGACGTCTTACGCGCGTGCTCTCAGGTTCGCGCGTGCGTCCGCCGAGCAGGGGTATCTCAGGTTGTTTAAGTGTGCGAAAGGAGTAAGTTGTGAGAGAGAAAGGTACAGTCAAGTGGTTTAACGGAGCCAAGGGCTACGGATTCATCCAGCGCTCTACGGGCGAGGATGTGTTCGTACATTTTTCCGCGATCCAGGAGAACGGATATCGGAGCTTGAATGAGGGCGAGACCGTGGAATTCGATCTCACCAAGGGCCCCAAAGGATTCCAGGCAGCTAACGTCGTACGCGCATAAACGTCTCGGCGACGGTTAACTTCGCTCGTTCGCGCCACCTCAGAGAGCGAAGTTCAACAAGCAGCCGGCCACTCGAACCCTCCTGCGAAGGAGGGTTCTCTCTGTTTGGGTGAGGGATTTAGTAGTGCCCGTTTGGCAACTATCGCAAAGATGCCGGGTTGTTCGCTATGAGCCGGGCATGTAGGTAACTGCGAGTAAACTGTGGACACAGGGGGCGTCGAATCCAAAGATGTGGATCCGGACAGAGTACAGAGAAACAATGCGCCTGGCGGGTCGGTTCCTCCGGAGATACAGCCTTCGCCTGTCTCTCAGTCTGCTGGTTGGATTCATTTCGCTGGCGGTACTCCCGGCGCCAGGGCAGTCCCCTCCTTCCGGCCCACCCACGAATCAGAATTCGCCTGAAGTAACGACAACCACGAGCAGTGAAATTCCGGAGATTAGCTCTGAGGAACAGACGCAATCGTTCAAAGTGAAGGTGAATCTGGTGGAGCTTCGCGTGGTGGTACGCGATGCCAAGGGCAACGCTGTCGGAAATCTGAAGCAGGACGATTTCGTTCTGCGGGACGACAAGAAGCCGCAACCCATCACGCGGTTTGAAGTGGAGCGGAGCCAAGCCCCCATCACGGGCGCTCCCGCCGGACAATCGCCTGTTGCCGAGAACCCGAACGATGTCCGCTCGCACCTGGCAGGGTCGTGGCGGTTGACATATCTGTTTGACGATATCAACTCTACCGTCAATGACCTTATGAATGCCCGTAAGGCCGCCGATCAGGCGATAGACTCTCTCGCCCCAGGCGAGCAGTTGGCGATATTCACTCTATCCGGTCAGGGCATGCAGGACTTCACCAGCGATAAAGAGCGCTTGCGAGCGGCGGTGGCGCAGCTACAGGCGAGACCGCAGGGCGGATCGGTAGTTAGCGATTGTCCGCCCATCAACTACTACATGGCCGATCAACTTAAGAACTATGGCGATCCAGAGATGTTCAAGGTCGTTCTGCAACAAATGATTGCATGCCAATTTGGTGGCCACCTTCCGCTGAGTAAAACAGGTGATCAATTAGATCCAGTTGCACTGGGGCCATACGAACAGGCCACGCATGAGGCAATCGATCGCGTGTATCGCGCCGGTGAAGCCCAGGCTGACCTCATCTTCCAAAGCATCAATCAAATTCTGCGTCAGGTTTCCGAGTTCGGCGGTCAGCGCACCGTGGTGCTTCTCTCCCCCGGCTTTTATCTTGGAAAGCTCCGCCAGGCGGACTTGACCGATTCCTTGAACCGGGCGATCGAGAGGGGAGTGGTCATCAACACACTGGATTTGCGGGGTGTGGTGGCACAACAGCCAGCGGGTGTCGACATTAGCCAAAAAACGTACGGGTCTGCTGCATACGGGACAAGCATGATCAACTACGAGGCCGCGGCGAACATTGCTCAATCCGATCCCTTAATGCAAATGGCCAATGCGACCGGCGGCACGTACGTTCACAACAACAATGATTTCTCGGGTGGACTGGCGAGCCTGAGCGCCCCACCCGAATTTTCCTATCTGCTTGCGTTTACGCCGAAAGACCTGAAGAATGACGGCAAATTTCACACGCTACAGGTCGAATTGAAGCAGCCTTCGGGTTACAACGTGCAGGCACGGAAGGGCTATTACGCTCCCAAGCCGGGAGAGTCAGGCGACGCCAATCGCGAGGTCGCCGAGGCCGTATTTGGGCGCGATGAGATTCACGAGGTACCGCTGCGGGTGCAGACCCAGTTCTTCAAGACAGGGGAGCAAACCGCGCAGGTGGCGGTGCTGGTCCGCGTTGATGTGCGGCATATGCAATTCCGCAAAGCGGATGGACGTAACCTGAACGACCTGACGGTGGTGGCGGCACTTTTCGATCGCAACGACAACTTTGTTTCCGGCAAGAACAATACCGTGCGCATGCATATCAAGGATGAGACGCTGGCGACGAAGTTGAATTCCGGCATCACGCTCAGGAACAACTTCGATATCGCCCCGGGCAGCTATCTGGTGCGGGTGGTGGCCCGCGATGCGCAAGGCAAGATGACGACCCAGAGCGACGTGATCGATATTCCATAACCTGGTGGAGAAAAATCCGATGAGACGCTTAACGCAGCTGCTCCGTGGAAGGTCGATGGCCATCATGGTTTCGTTTGTTGCCGTGTGGTTCGCGGGTGGGACGGCGGCGCATGCACAGGCGACGGCCAGTCCAACCGCGGGCACCGAAGCTGCCGGAACGACCATTCGCGCGGAGTCGCGCCTGGTGCTGGTGGACGTCGTCGTGACCGACAAGAAGGGCGCCTACATCGAAGACCTGAGCGAGAAGGACTTCAAGGTTTGGGAGGATGACAAGCAGCAGGCGATTACCAGCTTCTCGATGGAGCGAACCAACGCATCCAGTCCGTCCTCCAAGCGGCATGTGGTGCTGTTCTTTGATGATGATTCGATGAAGGCGGGCGATCAGTCTCAAGCGCGCGCCGCCGCAACGAAGTTCATCGAAACCAATGCCGCGCCGAACCGCTACTTCGCAGTGGTGGATTACGCCGGCACTTTGCGCATCACGCAGAACTTTACCGACGATACCGCACGGTTGAAGCAAGTCGTCGCCGAGTCCAAACTTTCCGTCGCCAACGCGAACAGCAATGCTTCGCTGGGTTCGCCTGTATTCGCGAGCTATGACGCCTACACCAACCGCAATGTTCTGCTGGCCTTGCGCAGCGTCGCCCGCAGCATGGCTTCGCTGCCCGGCCGCAAGAGCCTGGTGTGGCTGACTTCGGGGCTGCCGCTCACGCCGGGTCTGGAACCAGACTTGACCGCGCTCATCGCAGCCTGCAATCGGGCTAACGTCGCGGTTTATCCGGTGGATGTGCGCGGGCTTACCGGTGCGATGCGCGGGGTGGGGATGGCCGATCTGCGCAAGCCCGATTCTTACCAGCGCTTCAGGGATACGTCCTACGATGTGGGCGCTGTAGACCGTGCGCAGGAGGATGGCACTCCTCATCTTGTTTATGTAGCGCAGACCAAGGGCGGCACCGGTGGTACGGGCGGCCGTCCCGGCGGTACCACCGGCGGAACGACAGCGCCTCGTCCAGGTCCAGTCAAAACCACCACGCCACCTCCGACTACGGTTGTGCCTACGCCGTTTGGGACTCGTCCGCGGATCAGCATTCTGCCGCCACCCACGGGCTCGGCGCAGGACCAGATTTTGTATTCCGTCGCCAACGGCACGGGAGGATTTGTAATCGCTAACAGCAACGACCTGCTGGCGGGGCTGGAGAAGATCAATAAGGAGTTGGACGAGTATTACATCCTGGGTTACGTACCTCCGTCGCCAGAGGATGGATCGTGCCATACTCTTAAAGTAAAGGTCGAGCATTCCGGTGCTATCGTAAGGGCGCGAACGGGATACTGTGCCGTTAAGCCAGTTGATTTACTGGCGGGAAAGCCGGTGGCAAAGCAGTTGGAGGCTCACGCCTTCGGGTCGCAGTCGGGGGAGATCATTGGCTCCGCATCTGCTCCGTTCTTCTACACGTCGCCCGACACGGCGCGGGTCAACCTGGCGATCGAGATTCCGGGGCAGTCGCTGAAATTCGAGAAGGTGAAAGGAAAATATCACACCACGCTGAATGTTCTGGGCATAGCCACCAAGGGGGATGGCACGGTGGCTGCTCGGTTCAGTGATGCCATCGATCTCGACTTCGAGAAGAAGGATTACGAGAGCTTTATTGCCCGGCCCTATCACTACGAGAACCAGTTTTCTGTCGCCAGCGGCCAGTACACGTTGAAGGTGGCGCTCAGCACCGGGGAGCAGTTCGGGAAGTTCGATATCCCATTGACCATCGATTCGTATAACAAGACGCAATTCAGCATGAGCGGCCTGGCACTCAGCAGAGAGTTTCACAAGGTTACGGATCCCTCCGCCGATCTCGATTCGCTGCTGCTGCAGGACCGCACTCCGCTAGTAACGCAAGGCCTGGAGTTGGTGCCGTCGGCTTCCAACAAGTTCAAGAAATCGGAGTGGGCGGCGATCTACGTTGAAGTGTATGAACCGCTGATCGCAGAATCGAAGCCGGCAACGGTGGGCTTGCAGCTTCGGGTACTGGATCAGAGCTCGGGTAAGGCGGAACTGGAAGCTGGTATTCCAGATACTGCAGCCTCGGTGGTTCCTGGCAATCCGGTAATTCCCATGGGAGTGCCGTTGCCGATCAGCAATTTGCAACCCGGGACGTACATCGTGGAGTTACAGGCCAAAGACTCGGCAGGGAATTCTTCGCCGGTGCGCAAAGCAGTGTTCACGGTGGAGTAAGACAGTAGACCGCCCCACTGGTTTACATGTCCCACGGCGAACGCGGCGCTGAAGCGCCGCTCTACCGGCGACGAGCATCTCATGATTAGGGGCTCAAGCCGGCGCCTGGCTGCTGGAACGATATTTCCAGCTACCTGCGAGCCAGAGTGGAATCCGCGAAGCCGCCGTAGCGAGGTTCATGCATCATGGCCAGAGTTGAAGGGGTCGATCCCAAACAGACATCATTTCTGATGCGGCAGGTGTTCAACAAGGTCCGTAAGCTACTGGGTCGCGATCTTACGCCGCAAAAAATTTCCGCGCGCGTCCCGCGGGTCTTCTGGACCAACGTGGCGATGGAGTGGCTGCTGGGGCAGAAGGCACAAGTGCCGCTGCGGTTGCGCTCACTACTTATGTTGCGCACGGCGGTGCGCGTCGGCTGCCCGTTTTGAATCGACGCCAATTCTGCCGGCGGCAGAATGTACGGCTTGAGTGATGAAGAGATCGCGGCGATTCGCGATGGGAGATTCGAAGGTTTCCCGGCGCCAGAAGCTGCTTTGCTTCACATGGCGGATGCGCTGGCCGATACACCCGCGAACGTCAGCCACGAGCTTTATGCCGAGATGCGACGTTACTATTCCGAAGAGCAACTGATCGAGCTTGCCGCCAGCGCTGCGCAGGAAAACTACCGCGCCCGCTACAACCGAGTCTTCAATGTAGGCAGTGACGGCCTTTATCGCAAGGGCCTCCACTTCAAGCAGCGGTCCGAACCGGAGCAGCAGAGGAAGGCCGGGTAGGCGCGCTTTATCCCCAAAATCTAGCTTCCTGTCACATCTACTCGCTGAGGGTATATCCACTATGGATATAATCAGCGAGATATGAGTGACAAAGAATCCATCGAAGCATTCCTCCCGCTGCAGCCGGCAAGTTTTCACATCCTGCTATCGCTGGCGGACGAAGACCGGCATGGTTACGCCATCATTCAGGACATCGCCCGGCGCACGAATGGCGAGATCCGGCTGAGTGCTGGCACGCTTTACCGGTCCATCCAGCGCATGCAGGAGCAGGGCCTGATTGTAGAGACCAAGACACGGCCTGCGCCGGAGGAGGACGACGAACGCCGCCGCTATTACCGCATCACCCCTCTCGGCAAGACAGCGGCGCTGGCGGAGGTAAGGCGGTTGCAGAGCCTGGTGAAGATGGCACGCTCGTGTGGCGTGGTGCCGAGGACAATCGGATGAAGTTCTATCGCCTGTTGCTGCACCTGTATCCCTCGTCGTATCGCGCGGACTATGGCGACGAGATGTGCGCCGACTTTGAGCAGGAATCTCGTCTCAGCAGCGGAATGTCGTCGAAGTTCCTGGTATGGCTGGCGGCAGTGGCCGACGTTGTATCGAACGCTGCGGCCGTGCATTGGGAGATTGCGAGGCGCGATTTCCGGTACTCGCTGCGATCGTTGTGGCGGTCTCCCGGGTTCGCCATCACGGCGATTCTTCTGATCACTATTGGTATCGGAGCGAACGCCGCCATCTTCACGCTGGCGGACTTTGTGCTGATTCGGCCATTGCCGTTTCCTCATCCCGAGCGCCTGGTCGAGGTCTGGGAAAAGCATAAGGGCTATTCCCACATGGAGCTTTCTCCCGCCAATTATCGCGACTTCAAAACGCCGAGTACTTCCTTCGATGGCATGGGGGCATACACCAACCTCAACTCCAAGAACCTGGTTGGAAACGGCGAGCCGATACGGATTGATGGCGCTACCGTCACCGGCAATCTGTTTGAGGTGTTGGGAAAGCCGGCTTGGATTGGCAGGACATTTACCGGCCACGACGATACGGCCGGCGCAGCAGGAACGGTAGTACTGAGTTACTCGCTCTGGCAAAACGAATTCGAAGGCGACGCCGGAGTTCTGGGGAAGACGATCTTTCTCGATGGCGAGCCGTACGCCGTCATTGGCGTGATGCCGGCCGACTTCCACTTTCCCGACCGGGAGACGGCGTTTTGGACGACCTTCCGCTTCGACGAAGATGCCTACAAGGACCGCGCCAACAATTACATCATTGGCATCGGCCGATTGAAGCCCGGAGTTTCTCTGGAGCAAGCGCGGACTGAAATGAGTCTGATTGCGTCGCGGCTGCAACAACAGTATCCAAAGGAGAATGAGGGCGTCGGCGCAAATGTAGTTTCGTTACGCGACGAGATCTCCACACAATCGCGGCTCTTGCTGATCACGTTGTGCGGTGCAGCGTTATGCATGCTGATCATCGCCTGCGCCAACCTTGCCAATTTGCTGCTGGTGCGCTCGCTTGCCCGGCAGAGAGAGCTTTCTGTCCGCATCTCTCTGGGCGCGAACCGGCGATATATTTTGCGGCAGCTGCTGTCTGAGAGCGTCCTTCTGGGCCTGGCGGGCGGCGCAGGCGCAATTGGTGTGGCCTACGCCGCATTGCCCCTGCTGTCGCGGTTGGTGCCCAATGCTCTCCCATCGCCCAGGTTCCTCCCCTGGACCTTCGTATGTTGCTGTTTGCCCTTGGCCTGACCGTGTTGACGGTCATCGCCTTCGGGATTGCACCCGCGCTGCGTGCCGCGAAAAGTGCAGGGCTCAGCGGTCTGCGTGAGGGAGTGCGCACCGGAGGCACGGGACATCATCGCGTGCGGTCCACGCTGGTGATTGCCGAGGTCGTAACCTCGGTGGTGCTCCTGACGTCGTCGGGTCTGCTGATCCGCGCGCTGTGGAAGGTACAGTCGATTGATCCCGGATTCCGGACCGACGGCATCCTTACCATGCGCACCGAGTTGCCTCTTCCGAAGTATGAGAAGGTCAGCGTGCGCCGGCAGTTCTACAACAAAGTGCTGACCGACATTGGCAGCCTGCCGGGCGTGACCGGGGCGGCCTACACCAGCGGACTGCCGATGCGCATGCGCGGCGGTATCTGGCCGGTCATCGTGGATGGACGCTCAGAACAAAACCGCACCGCGGGCAATTCCGCCAGCCTTCGCTACATCACGCCCGAGTTCTTCTCGACCTTGGGGATCCCTATTAAGCAGGGAAGAGGCGTGAGCGAGAGCGACACTGCCGACCGGCCCTGGGTGGCCGTGGTCAGTGAATCATTCGTAAAGCGCTATTGGCCCGACGAGCAGCCGATTGGCCGACATTTCACCTTTGGACTGCATGATCGCGAGGTAGTGGGCGTGGTCAGCGACATTCGCGTGCGGGGGTTGGAGCGGACGAGTGAGCCGCAAGTTTATCTGTCCTATCAGCAGGTGCCGGACGGCTGGCTGATCGGCTACGTGCCCAAGGACCTGGTCATTCATTCGTCAACGGCGGCGGAGAATCTCCTGCCTGCGGTGCGGCGGATCATCGCCAACGCCGACGCACAGCAGCCCATCTCGAATATCAGAACCATGGCGGAGATCGTCGGCGGCGAAACGGCATCGCGCTCCCTACAGATGCACGTACTGATCGCCTTCACCGGGCTCGCCATTCTTCTGGCAGGGTTGGGTATCTACGGGCTGCTGTCGTTTACCGTCTCGCTGCGCCAGCAGGAGTTCGGCATCCGGATGGCATTGGGCGCGGATCGCTCTGACATTTCCAGAATGGTGTTGCGGCAGGGAGCCATGCTAGCCGTAACCGGCTTGGTGCCCGGGCTGGCGCTGGCCTACATCGCCGGAAGATTGCTGGGGAGCCTTCTCGCCGGCGTGAGGCCCGACGATATCGCAACCTTCTCGATTGCCGCAGCGCTGTGCCTGATTACTGCCTTGGCGGGAGCGTTGGCCCCAGCACTGCGGGCCATTCACATTGATCCCAGCGCAGTGATGCGAGCGGAGTGATGACGAGCAACTAGCAATTGGCAAAACCGTTCCGGTGGGCATGATTAGGGTGGTGCGGCGGCGTTGGGCGCGCGCGAATTCAGGGCAATGGCCACCCGCCTCAAACCGCGCTCTTTCCGTTCTCGAGGCGCTGCCGTTTACCATATCTGTTCGCGGCATCGAACAGATCATGACCTTTCCACGATCGAGCGGCATTCTTCTTCATCCGACGTCCTTGCCTGGGCCGTATGGCATTGGCGAGTTGGGACCTGAGGCGCATCGCTTTTCTGACTTCCTGCGAGAGGCGGGGCAAAAAATCTGGCAAGTACTGCCGCTGGGCCCAACCGGCTATGGCGACTCGCCGTACCAGTGCTTCTCGGCGTTTGCGGGGAATCCGCTCCTGCTGTCACCCGACAGACTGGTGGAGCGTGGATACCTCAAGCCGAGTGACCTGGAGAACCGCCCGCTCTTTCCTGCCGATCACGTTGACTACGATGCGGCCATCGAGTGGAAGCTGCCGCTGCTGAGAAAGGCCTATCAGGGCTTCATGCGCACGGACTTTCCAAACTCCGATTATGACTTGTTTAACCGCAGGCACTCTGAATGGCTCGACGATTTCGCATTGTTCATGGCGCTCAAGCAGACCCACAACCAGGTAATGTGGACGCTGTGGGAGCCGGAATATGCACTGCGCGATGCGGCGGCATTGGAACGAGCGCATGGAGACCTGAGAGAAGAGGTCGAATGCCAGAAGTTCATTCAATTCGAGTTTGAACGGCAATGGGCGGAGTTGAAGGCGCATTGCGAGGTCGACGGCATCCGCCTGATGGGCGATCTGCCGATTTACGTTGCGCTGGACAGTTCCGATGTATGGTCGCATCCGGAGATGTTCGAGTTGCTGCCCGACGGCAAGCCACGCGTGATCGCCGGCGTGCCTCCCGATTACTTCAGTGCGACGGGCCAGTGCTGGGGCAATCCGATTTACCGCTGGGAGCAGCACGCGAAAGAAGGCTACTTATGGTGGATTGCGCGCGTCCGCCGCTCGCTGGAGATGCTGGATCTGATCCGGCTCGATCACTTCCGCGGCTTCGAGGCGTACTGGGAGATACCGGGTGACGCCACAACGGCGGTTAATGGGAGATGGGTCAAGGGTCCGGGCGCTCCGCTGTTCGAAGCCCTGGAAGGTGCGCTAGGCCAGTTGCCGATGGTGGCCGAGAACCTGGGTGTTATCACGCCGGAAGTGGAGGCCTTGCGCAACCAGTTCGGCTTCCCCGGGATGGCTATCCTGCAGTTTGCCTTCGGTAAAGATCCGCAGGCGCTGGGCTTCAAGCCGCATAATTATTCGCATCACCTGGTGGCCTACACTGGCACGCACGACAACGATACCGCAGTGGGCTGGTGGCACAGCACGGGAGTGGCGGACAGCACGCGCACCGCAGAGGATGTTGCCGAAGAGATGGAGTTTGCCCGGCGCTATCTCAACACGGACGGCAGCGAAATCAACTGGGTGATGATTCGGACCCTGATGGCGTCCGTCGCGGATACGGCGCTCTTTCCTTTGCAGGACGTGCTGGGAGTGGGCGGCGAAGGCCGCATGAACTTTCCCGGTACGGCGTCGGGCAACTGGCGCTGGCGCTTCCGCAGCGGCGATTTGTTACCGTCGATGGCGGCGCGGTTGAAGCAGATGGTGGAGACGTACGACCGGTAGAAGCTCACGGCCCAAATACCTTGGCTATCGATAGTGGCTACTTCGGTCCCTTCTCGGCTGCCACCTGCAAGCGCACTTCGGCGCGCCTGAGGGCAGCCAGAGTTTCCTCGTAGTCGGTGTCAGGTTTGGGATTTTGCAGGGCCTGCTCAGCGCGGGCTTTGGCTTGCTGCGCGCGCTCGACGTTGATTTCTTCCGGCCGTTCGGCGGCTTGCGCGAGGATCGTCACTTTATCAGGTAGCACCTCGGCGAATCCCCAACTCACGGCAAGGCGGACTACATTACCGCCGTGCTTGTAGGTGAGCTCTCCAGGGGAGATTTCGGTAATCAGCGGAGCATGTTCCGGCAGTGCGTCCAGATACCCCGACTTGCCTGGTATCTGGACCTCCTCGACCTGCTCATTCACCAGCAAGCGGTCGGGAGTGACGATCTCGAGTTGGAGCGTATTGGCCATGGCGGTTATTGCTTCATCTTCTCGGCAGCTTCCAGAACTTCTTCGATGCCGCCCTTGAGGAAGAATGCCTGCTCGGGGATATCGTCGTGCTTGCCGTCGATGATCTCCTGGAAGGAGCGCACCGTGTCTTCCACCTTCACGTACTTGCCGGGAACGCCGGTAAACTGCTCCGCCACGTGGAAGGGCTGAGAGAAGAAGCGCTGGATCTTGCGGGCGCGCGTCACCGTGAGCTTCTGGTCTTCGCTGAGCTCGTCGATGCCGAGAATGGCGATGATGTCCTGCAGGTCCTTGTAGCCCTGAAGAATTTTCTTCACCGCCTGAGCGGTGTTGTAGTGCTGGTCGCCCACCACGCGGGGATCGAGAATGCGCGAGGTCGAGGCCAAGGGATCGACGGCGGGATAAATCCCCAGCTCCGCGATCTGGCGCGACAGCACCGTAGTTGCGTCCAGGTGAGCGAAAGTGGTCGCCGGAGCAGGGTCAGTCAAATCGTCGGCAGGCACGTACACAGCCTGCACCGAGGTGACGGAACCTTTCTTGGTCGAAGTAATGCGCTCCTGCAATTCACCCATTTCCGTGGCCAGGTTGGGCTGGTAACCGACGGCGGAGGGCATGCGGCCCAGCAGCGTCGATACCTCCGATCCGGCCTGGGTGAAGCGGAAGATGTTGTCGATGAACAGCAGTGTGTCGGAGCCTTCTTCGTCGCGGAAGTACTCAGCGACGGTGAGTCCGGTCAGGGCGACGCGCAGGCGTGCTCCGGGCGGCTCGGTCATCTGGCCATAGATCAGGGCGGCCTTCGACTTCTCCGGCTCCTTGATATTGACCACGCCGGACTCCTGCATTTCCAGCCAAAGGTCGTTGCCTTCGCGGGTACGCTCGCCGACGCCGGCAAACACGGAGAAGCCGCCGTGCTGGAGCGCGACGTTGTTGATGAGTTCCATGATGACGACGGTCTTGCCCACGCCCGCGCCGCCGAAGAGTCCGATCTTGCCGCCCTTCAAAAAGGGCTGGATCAAATCGATGACCTTCACGCCGGTCTCGAACATCTCCATCGACGTGGACTGCTCGTCGAATGCCGGTGCGGGCCGGTGAATGGGCAGGCGCTTTTCAGCGTTGACAGGCCCAAGCTTGTCCACGGGCTCGCCGATGACGTTGAGCACGCGGCCAAGGGTAGCCCTGCCGACGGGAACGGTAATGGGGCCACCCAGGTCGATGGCCTTCATGCCGCGCACCATGCCGTCGGTCATCTCCATGGCGACGCAACGCACGCGCCCTTCGCCGAGCTGCTGCTCGACTTCCAGGATGACGTCGAGCGGAACTGGAATGTTGAATCCCTCGCTGGTAACGCGCAGCGCCGAGTAAATCGGCGGCAAATTGCTTTCGGAAAACTGCACGTCCACCGCAGGACCTGAGATCTGAATAACCCGTCCGATATTTTCTGCCATAAGAATCCAGTTGTCGGTTGTCAGTTGCCAGTTGTCAGTTTCCTGACCGGCATCTGTTGTTTCGATACAGAGTTTATTAGAGCGTTAAGTATCCGTCCCAGCTCACGAGAATCAGCCAGTGGACAATCACATTGCTCTGCGGAGATGTACTGAAGCTCCGATGCAATTACGACCTGCGTTTCAAGCTCGTATAGGGAACCACGAGCGTGGCCCAGAAACTGATGAAACTCTCCCCGGGTGCAGCGTCCTTGTCCTTCTGCGATGTTACTGGGGATCGAGACTGCCGATCTCCGCATCTGACTTGTCAATCCAAAAGCTTCCTTCTGAGGAAAGCTGCTGGTCGCTTCAAATACCGCCTTGACCAGAGCTATGGCCTTTTGCCACGCAATCAAATCCTGATATCGCCTTGCCTGCATTGGTGCCATTTCTCTCGGCTGCTTCAGTCCAGCGTGGATCATCGACACCGACAACCGACAACTAAAGAGCTGCTGCGCCGCTCACGATCTCGATAATCTCTTTGGTAATCGCCGCCTGGCGGACCCGGTTGAGGTTCAGCGTCAATGAGTCGATTACGTCGTTGGCATTATTCGTGGCCGAGTCCATAGCCGTCATACGGGCCGCATGTTCGGCGGCGGCCGACTCCAGCGTCGCCTGGAAGATTTCAGTCGCTACATACCGGGGCAGTATGGCAGCGAATAACTCCTCCGGCGGCTGCTCATAGATGTAATCCACCGGCAGTGCGCCGAACTTTACCGCTTCTTTATCGCGCTCGCTCGGCTCCGGCTCTCGCAGGCTGATGCCGGCGCTGCGGGCAGCTTCGCCCAAGCGCTCACGCTCGGCCTGGGTCAGCTCTTCGGCCTGCGTCACTTCGCGGCGTCCAATCTCCTGCACGGGCAGGAGCCGTTGAACAATCAATCGCTGTGATATGACCGATTTGAATTCGTTGAAGAGCAGGTAGACCGAGTCAACTTCCTGGCGCGTATAGCGCTTCATAATCGCCTCGGCCATCTCCGACACTGAGTCAAACTCCAGCTTGCCCAGCAGGGAGACGTACTGGTCGATGACCTGGATCTGTCCCGCACGTGCAACGCTGTCGGGCTTCAGCGTGGGATAACGGCGGCGCAGGAAATCCCGTCCCTTGCGGCCTATGACCACGATGTCGATATTCTTGTCGGACTTGAGCTGGATGAACTTGGTCGCGGCCTTCAGCACGTTCGAGTTGAAGGCGCCGGCTAAACCGCGGTCGCCGGTAACCAGGATCAGCAGAACGTTGTTCTCGGGACGCTGTTCCAGAAGCGGATGCTTGCAGACGCCTGTTTCGTCCACCAGCTCCGAGCGGTCGATGACCGATTCGAGCAAGTTCATGAGCATCTGGGCCATTGGTCGCAAGGCCAGCGCGCGCTCCTGAGCGCGCCTCAAGCGCGCCGCCGAGACCATCTTCATGGCCTTGGTGATCTGCCGCGTGTTCTTCACGCTGCGGATGCGCCGCCGAAGATCGAGTACGTTTGCCATGGCCGATTAAGCGCTCGCCTTTGCCACTGCCTGGTGCTCGCTGATGAATTGGTCCTTGTACTGCTTGATCACCTCTGTCATCGTTTTACGCAGATCGTCATCCAGCGTCTTCTTCTCTTCAATCGCACGCAGCAGGTCAGGCTTGCCGGCATCGACGAATTCGTAGAGGCCTTTCTCGAACTCGCGCAACTGATCGACCGCCATATCATCGAGCAGTCCCTGGGTTCCGGCATAGATGATCAGAATCTGCTTGGAGAAGGGCAGAGGTGCGTATTGCCCTTGCTTGAGCAGTTCGGTGAGACGCTGGCCGCGGGCAAGCTGCGCCTGCGTAGCCTTGTCGAGGTCGCTGCCGAACTGGGAGAACGCCGCCAGCTCGCGGTACTGTGCGAGATCGAGTCGCAGGGTTCCGGCAACCTGACGCATGGCCTTGATCTGCGCGCTGCCGCCGACACGGCTTACTGAAAGTCCGACGTTCACTGCCGGACGTACGCCGGAGTTGAAGAGATCGGTTTCAAGGTAGATCTGGCCGTCCGTAATCGAAATAACATTGGTTGGAATGTACGCCGACACGTCGCCGGCCTGCGTCTCAATGATGGGCAGCGCAGTCAGCGAGCCCCCGCCCTTTTCATTGCTCAACTTGGAAGCACGTTCCAGCAGGCGAGAGTGGAGGTAGAAAACGTCTCCCGGATAGGCTTCGCGTCCCGGCGGACGGCGCAGCAGCAGCGAGATTTCACGGTATGCCACGGCGTGCTTGGAAAGATCATCGTAGATACATAGGGCGTGACGCTTGTTGTCGCGGAAATATTCGCCCATGGCGCACGCGGCGTAAGGCGCCAGGTATTGCGTTGGTGCAGGATCGGACGCCGAGGCGGAGACCACGATGGTGTATTCCATCGCGCCGTAGTCTTCCAGCGTCTTCACTACCTGCGCGACCGAGGAGCGCTTCTGCCCAATGGCGCAATAAATACAGATCAGGTCGCGGCCCTTGCTGTTGATGATGGTATCGAGAGCGACGGCGGTCTTGCCGGTCTGGCGGTCGCCAATGATGAGCTCGCGCTGACCGCGGCCGATCGGAATCATCGAGTCGATGGCCTTTAATCCCGTCGCCATCGGTTCCTTCACGGGCTGGCGATCGATCACGCCGGGAGCCAGACGCTCGACCGGGTAGAACTGATCGGTATTGATGGGGCCTTTATCGTCGATGGGCTGGCCGAGGGCATTGACCACGCGGCCGATCAGCGCATCGCCCACCGGCACGCTCATGATGCGTCCGGTGCGGCGGACCTCGTCGCCTTCTTCGACCTCGGTGTAGTCGCCCAGCAGCACCGAGCCGACCTGGTCTTCTTCCAGGTTCATCGCGATGCCGGCGATATTGTGCGGGAACTCGATGAGTTCGCCGGCCATGACCTTGTCGAGACCGTAGAGGCGGGCGATGCCGTCGCCAATGGACATGACGGTGCCGACTTCGTCGACCGCGATTTTGCTCTCGTAATTCTCGATTTGCTCACGAATGAGCTTAGTGATCTCGTCTGCCTTAATTTGAGCCATAGAATTCCGCTTTTCGCTGTCCGCTCTTCGCCTTTGGCTTAAGGAGCTTTGTGCCGCACGCTCAGAGCAGGATCCACAAAATCATCCTGCCCTTCGAAATACCGCGTCAGGGCACGACTTCAGTCGTGCCGAACGCGCCCAATAACTTCTGTCATGCCGAGCGGACTTCAGTCCGCGAAGGACCCTGCTTTTGTGCCGCCCCTAAAGGGGCATCCACCGTAAATCGATGCCCTACGGCAAGACTGAAGTCGTGCCCTGACGCGAATCATCCCTACGCACGAGTACTCCAGCAACCAGAAACTAACTGTTTACCAACTGCTCCCGCAGCTTCTGCAACTGGCCGCGGATGGTGCCGTCGTAAATAGTGCTGCCCACCTGGACCATCACGCCGCCCAGCAGCTCTGAATTGGCGGCGTAGCGGGCGCGTATCTTCTTACCAATCATCCGTGCTACTTGCGACTCCAAGGTGCGCTTCTCGTCATCCGTCAAGGGGCGCGCGCTGGTGACCTGCGCCTCGGCAAGCCCCATCTGCGCATCCAACTCGATTTCGAACTGCCGCGCAATCTGCTCCACCATCGCAATCCGCTGATGGTCGATCAGCACGGCGAAGAAGTTGCGAATCATGCGCGACAAGCCAACCTGGGTCCCGATGGCGTCCAATAACTTTCGCTTCTGGTCCGCCGGAATGTCGGGTGCCTCCCAGACCTTGCGCAGCTCGTCACTTTCTTTGATGGCAGCAACGATGCTGTTCACCTGCTGCATCGAAGCGGCAGGATCCATCTTTTGCTCCATCACTACATCGACGAGGGCGCGGGCGTAGCGGCTGGCAACGGCGGCCATGGTTAGTGACCGTCCTTTCCAAGCTGATCGACGAACTCGCGAAACAGCGCGCGATCGGTGTTCTCGTCAACGTGAATTCGCTTGGCAGCGATATCAACGGCCAGCGATGAGGCATAGTTCTTGAGATCGCGGCGAGCATTGCGGGCGATGGCATCAATCTCCAGCTTGGCCGACTCGACGACCCTGCGCTTGTCTTCTTCCGCGGCCGCCCGAATGCGCTCTTCTTCCGCGACAGCCTGTTTTTCCGCTTCCGCACGAATGCCGGATACCTCGCTATCGAGCTTGGCCAGCCGTGCTTCCACGTTCCTGAGGCGCTGGGTGGCGTCTGCACTCGCTGCCTGGGCGTCGCGAATTGCCTTCTGGATGGAACTGGTGCGGTCGCGAAACATCTGCGGCAACTTCGACTTCAAGACCAGGTAAAAGAACAAGAGAATCCCGGCGAAATTCACCGCTAACGAAATCGCGAAGGAGGTGTCGCCACTAAGACCTATCTTTTTGCCCCACACTTCCGATCGGTGAGCCGCTTGCTCGGTTGTTGCTCCTAGAATTTCACCGATCCCACCGTTCGGACCCGCTCCCCCCGACTCCGAAGTATCGCTTTGCTGGGACACGCCCTGAGCCGTTGGCGAATTTGGCTGTGGCTGCGCCGGAGCAGACGACGGCGAGGATTCTTGCGCCACAAGGGCAGCAGCTGCAAACGTGACGGTGAACAAGACTGCCGACAGGGTGACACGGCGGACGGTAGAGCGTTTCATGCCTGCCCGCCTGCCACCGAAACGGTCTCGGCGGGCTTGAGAACGACCTGAATGATCCGGTTGGCCAGCCGCTCGCTCTCGGCCTGCAAGCTTGACCGGGCTTCGGCCATTTCCTGCTCAATGGCGGCGTGTGCTTCGCGGAGCTGCTGATGAGCCATCTCTCGGGCCTGCGCAATGGCTTCATCGCGTGCCTGCTGGGCCGCCAGGCGGCGGGTTTCCAGTGCCTTGTAGACGGCAGCTTTGGCCTCGCGCAAGCGTTGCTCATACTCTTCGGTGCGGGCTTCGGCGGCAGCAATGTCGGCTCGTGCCTTCATTACAGCGCCTTCCGTAAGATCACGGCGCTTGGCCAAGATGCGATGCAACGGACCTTCCACAAGAAGGCTATAGGCCGCATATAGCAATAGAAGGAGGATTGCAGTCGGTATGGCTCCGAGCAGTAATTCCCCCACTTGTTTAAGAGTCTGATCCATCCTGTCGGTGATTCCTACGGCGAAAAAGGTGCGTCTGAGGGCGCGATGACAAATAACGGAACTCTTGAACTTAACAGAGCCTTCGTGGGGGTGTCAACGCGAACCAGCTCATGGAAGTGGATCAATGAAATTGAGCCATTTTCGCGGTTCTGACAGTGGGCGGCGACCCTCAACCGGGGCCGCATTGCCGCCTCCAAAACTGCTCCCCTGTGGCATTGTTGATCACCGCCCGCATCAGCGAGTGGAGGCGCCCTTCGGGGGCGGCGATTCACGAAAGAAATCCGTAATATCGTCGACTTTGTCGGCGATCAGATTCAACTTGCGCGACAGCCCCTGAATCTCTGCCTCAGCCCGGCGGTTGACGTCAAAGTCAAGCTCACTGCGGACCCGGTCTTTCTGGTCCTGGCGGTTCTGACTCATCATGATGATGGGAGCCTGAAGCGCCGCCAGCATGGAAAGGAACAGGTTCAGCAGGATGAAAGGATACGGATCCCAGGCCTGGTCCCTGAGGTAAATATTAATACTCGAATAAATAATCAGGATGATGAGGAAGCTATTGATGAAGAGCCAGGAGCCGCCAAACGACGCGACAGCGTCCGCGATGCGTTGTCCGTGAGTTGTCTTCTCCTCGATCACCTGATTAGGATTGCGCGCGGCGCGAAGGCGCACCAACTGTTGCGAAGCATGAAATTGCCGGCCCAGCACCGCCAGCATGTCCATTCCCGCCATGGGCTTTCGTTGCAGGAGGGTGGATATATCATTGCGGTCGACCTCGATGCAGGTCGTCTCTTCCAGTGCCGTGGCCGTGGTTTGATGCGGCATCTGGTCCAGCATGGCGGCAAAGCCAAAGAACTCGCCGTGGCCGGGTTCGTCGATCACCACCTCCTGCTGGTCTTCGTCCACGGTCGACACGCGCACTTGCCCGGAGATCATCAGATAACCGCGCTCGCCGGGATCGCCCATTTTGTAAATGCGCTGTCGTGCGGCAAACTTCCGTAGCTCGACCTGTTGTGCCAGGATGGCGAGCTCCTCCTCATCCAGCTTCTCAAAGAGCGGAACGTGAAGTAATTCTTGCGGATCACAGGCCATACGCACCTCTCATTCAGAAAACGATTCAATTTGGTGCGGAGAGCATCGCACAGCCCGTGCAGAAAGCACAACAAAGAGTTGTCGTATGAATGCTATGTAACCGTGTCTTCATGAAGGTGGCTCGCGACGTCTTCCGCTTTGTTTCCTTCCGGAGTCACTGGAGGCGAGCCATCACGTCAGTACCAAGGACTTCGCGGGAGCGCGTCCCGTTTTTTTCAGCGGAACCCGCAGGAGATTCCTGCCGGTGTCCTGCGTGGCCCCCAGCTCACCCGAATGCCCAGCCATCCCGAGCCAAAGAGCTGCCTCTGGGAGTCCCCAACCGAATGTGCAAGTTTTTGCATGTTCAGGGCAATACCGGTTCTTGCCGGACGGGCGGGAAGGCCGGCTTTTGACCTCTGCAGCGTCCTAAAAAACCTAGTGTAAAAGATTAGATAATGATAGTAAGCACATGAAAAACATAATGTTATATCTGTCTCTACTGACTCACGACTGACGCTGTCTGAGCTGGGTATGGCAAACGGCATGACGAGTGCTCTTTACATGGGTGCTACCCGAATTTTGAGGAGCACAAAGATCAAACGCCGTCCGGCCATGGACTGAGCCGCAGTGGCGCAAGCGGGAGGACAAGTGGGAAAGGCAGCGAGCCAAAGAGCAGCCGGAGTGAAGGACGTAAAGCGGAGAACTCTGTTCGTAATAGGTGCTGTGATCGCCGTCTGTTTGGTCGCGTTGATAAGCCTTGCCCCGGGTGACCGGGTAGAGATGAGAGCGAGTGTTTCCCAGCAACGGATGGAGAGTCGCGCCGGCAGCGACGGAAGATCGCTTCCTGCCTCGGCCCAGCTTCCCGAGCCGGCGACGGTAACCGCCGTAATCGGCTTGGGAATGCTGGCTCTGTCCCGCCTTTTCCGGCACAAGGCAGAGGCTTAGAGGGTTCGAGAGGAATCTGCAACCGATAAAAGTTTCGAGAATTCGGGAAAGCACCAGTTCGATCCGCACAGTTTGTTTCGCCCGGTGCCTTCCAGGACCACAACCAAAGAACCGATCAGCGCTCGATATCGAGAAGCAGATCAAAGAACAAGGAAGAGTAATAATGAGCAACTTCAAGACCCTGGGAATCTTTTCTAAAGCGCTTCTGTTTCTATTCACAGTCGCCTTCTCCGGCACACTTCTGGCAGCAGTGACGCTTCCCAATGTGACCTACAGCTTCACCAATGACGGCTGCACCGGCGGATGTGGTCCCCAGGATTCCTTCGGAACGGTCGTCCTGCGGCAGATCGATCCGAACACGGTCGACGTCTCGGTTTCGCTGCTCAACGGAAACCAATTCGTCAGCACGGGCAGCCATACCGGTTTGGCATTCAATTTCGTCGGCCCAGACGTTAAGGTCGGCAGTCTGCCGGACGGCTGGTCGAATGCCGGCTCCAAGATCACTGAATCGGCATTTGGAGTGTTCGCGCACGGCATTACCTGCGACTTGGGAAACACTAATAGTAAGTGGGGATGCGCCGGCAGCAATCCATGGGCAGGAACGCTCGAGTTTGAAGTCAGCCGGGCAAGCGGCCTTTCCACAGCAGATTTTCATACCAATGCCGGCGGCTATACATTCGCGGCCGACATTTTCTCGGGTACTAACGGCAGAACGGGAATGGTGGCCACCGGGGCCGAGATTCCGGAGCCCGCCACGCTGGTCATGATGGGGTCGGGCGTGCTCAGCCTGGCCGGAATGCTGCGCAAAAAGTTCCGCGGCTAAGCAGAACTTCGCGGATTACTCGGGCGTCGGGTCCAATCCCGGCGCCATTTTTTACTTTTGCCTCGGCTGCCGATAATCTCTGAGGGCGCAGCTCTTCTTCTCAAATGTGCACTGAGGTCGCGATCGATGAATGACGGGGCGCTTTCCGGATCCGCTCATGCCATGGCACTGGCAAACCTCCCGGCCCTGCAGTCGGTTCAGGTGTTTGGGCAGACCATCAAGTACTACGATCTGGGCGAAGGGCCGACGCTGCTGCTGGTCCACGGCCTGGGTGCTGAGGCAGATGTGTGGGCCTATTGCCTGGAGCCGCTCAGCCAGCATTACCGCGTGATTGCTCCCGACCTGTTGGGATTTGGCCGCTCCAGCAAGCCTCTAATCACCTACCGCATTCCCACCTTCCTGGAAGTTCTGGAGCGCTTCCTGCACGCTTTGGCCTTGCCGCGCGTCTCGATTGTCGGCAATTCGATGGGCGGCTGGATCTCGGCGTGGTTTGCGATTCAGTTTCCCGGGCGCGTGCACAAGCTCGTGCTGAACGACGCCATCGGTATCGTCGCCGGAGCGGTAGAAGTTCCGATCGACTTCCGTCCATCAAGCTTGCAGAATACGCGCCAAGTCCTGGAATTCATGTTCTATAACAGGGGCATGGCTACAGATGAACTGGTCGAGATGGCCTACGAACTTCACCTGGAACACAATGACGGTCCCACAATCGCCAGTGTGCTGGAGACGATCTATCAAAGGACGGACCATCTCGACGATCAACTTTATCGGCTGAAGGCGCCGACACTCCTGATCTGGGGCGATTCGGACCGCGTCTCACCATTGTCAGTTGCGGAGAACTACCGGCGGCTCATTCCAGCTTCGAGGCTTGAAGTGATTCCGCAATGCGGACACATTCCGGCACTCGAGAAGCCGCAGGAGTTCCTGCAGCACGTCTTGCATTTCCTAAGTGAATAGATCCACGTGCCTATTTAGAACGGCGCATGCGCCGTTGCAGGATCGGCGGCTTTCTTGGATAGCGGCCCTCTTCGTCGTAGAACTCGCGAGGAGGATGATCGGAGCGCGCGCCCGGAACGGGTGGTTCGTACCGAGTACCCACGACGCTACGGCCTTGAGCCAGCGGATCGGTCGACGAGTAAATCGCCTCGTCGAAGGTGGTGCCGTTATTGGCCCGCGCGACGGCGATTGCGGGATAAGCCCTGCCTGACGCATACGTCACGCCCACGTAATCGCCCACCATGCGGCCGAGATTCGTGTTGGCCAGCCACGCAAGAGTCATAGGCCCGGCCAGAACCGTAGGGCTGCTCCAACTGGCGCCGCCATCCTGTGAGGTAACGTAGGCGATGTTCAAGGCACAGTCCGAGACGCTGCACGATGCATTCGGGTAGTAGTGATAAACCAAGGTCAAATGTGCCGAGTTCCCTCCAGTCGAGGGATCAACGGCAATCGCCGGCAGGAAGTGATCGACCGTGCTGGTTGTGGCATCGATGGGAATCCGCACCGGATCCGTCCATTTGGCGCCGTCCGCGGAGGTGCTCATCACGATGTCGTTTGAGGCGCAGCTGCTGCGGAAGCGGCAGTCTTGCCAGACGACGTAAACCAGGCCGTTGGCGTCAATGGCCGACATCGGCAGAGCATCGGTTCGCAGACCGCCGTTGACCTGGTGATCGCTGATGGTCGCGACGATCGTGCTGGCAATCCAGCTGGTTCCCCCGTCGGTCGAAGTGAAAGCGATGATGTGGGCGCCGGCATCGTCCGAGGCAGGAACAATCACGGTACCATTCGACTGCACGACCGGCACGCCGCCCAACCCTTTCGCATTGTCGCCTGGCGCCGCCGGAGGACTCCAGGTTTGTCCGCCATCGGTCGAAGTGCTCATCCAGAAAACGCCGTTATTGCTGGGGTCGTCCCATTCCACGTAGCAGTGTCCGTAGTAGGGGCTGCTGGAGTTGTTGTCACATGCGATCCAGTTCTTGTCCGCATCAGGCGTAGTACTGACCACAACTGGCCCGCTCCAGGTAAGGCCATCGGGTGATTGGCTGACCACGACCGTGTCGGTGTTCGAAATAGCCAACGACGCTACCAGCCAGCTTGCGTGCGCACGGTCGTACGCTATCGAAGGATCGCTGATCGCACGGTACGTCCCGCCGACAAACACGGTTGTGCCGGGCAGGGTGCCGCTGGTCCAGGAAGCTCCGCCATCGATGGACGTGGCATACCCAATGTTGGAAGCGCCTCCATTGAAGAAGCGTCCCATCTGAAAGACGGCAACGAGGGTTGTGCCGGAAGCAGCGAGGGAGGGCTCAACTTCGGTCGCGTGCTGGCTGGTGGAGTTGGTATAGGTGTCGGTGCTGATGCGAGAGAGCAGAGGAGGCGGTGGGCTGTTTGAACCGCCGCCATTGTCTGAACCGCCGCTGTCTCCGGAGTTCGACGCGGACGTCATCCCCGATCCGCAGCCAACAACGCTTGCAAGCAGGACCGCGGCGCAGGCGAATGCCAAAGCATGGCCTGTGCCCGCCGACACGAATACCCAGCGACGACGCAACCCCAAAATCCCCCGTTGGCGTTCTACTTTACGACGATTCGGGGCGAAGGGGAAGACACTTCTCCTTCAACTAGCGGCTGGTAGCCGGCGACCGGAAGCTGATTCGGGAGAAATCCTCAAAAGCGACAGCGAAAGGCGGAGAGCGAACAGGGGGTTTTTGGAGGCGCAGGGCGGAATCGAACTTGAGGCGTTTAGCAGGCGTGAGCGCAGCGGGAGCCTGCTGCCGAAATCCCGAGTGTCTAACCAGGGACCCCGGAATCACGGGCAAGTCTCGCGAGGAATTGGAGGCGCGGGGCGGAATCGAACCGCCGAATAGAGGTTTTGCAGACCTCGGCCTTACCACTTGGCTACCGCGCCCCTAGGACAAACCTGGCGGGCCAGATGCAAAGCCCCCGCACAGGGCGAGGGCGGAAATTCTGGAGCGGGAGACGGGGGTCGAACCCGCGACTTCGACCTTGGCAAGGTCGCACTCTACCACTGAGTTACTCCCGCTCGGCGAGCTTGATTATAACGAAACGTAACACAAAGCGCCAAACCCGGGAGTAGAGTCCAGAATCCTGCTCGACTTCAAAGAGGCAGGAACGATATGAGTTGCTACACTATGGCTAATGGCATCCACGAAAGAAAAACAGCAGGCACACCAGCTCTTGGACCGGCTCGACGCTGGGCAACTCTCCGCCGTCGTCCATCTGATGCGGGTGATGACCGATCCCGTGGCGCGGGCCATCGCGGAGGCTCCTCTCGATGATGAGCCGCTTACCGCCAAGGCAGTCAAGGCACTTGACGAGTCCCGCGAGTGGCTCAAGCACAATGAGCCCATTCCTCATGAGCAGGTATTATCCGAATTCGGAATAACCCAGGAAGACATTGACCGCCATAACGAACAACGATGAGGCGGATTATCTGGACCGAAGCAGCTAAAACGGACGTCCGGCGTCTCGACAGGCCCACGGCCATGCGCATCTTTGCCACTCTGCCACTCTGCAGCGCTTCGCGGAAACTGGCGAGGGCGATATCAAACAGCTTCAGGGAAGAGAAGAACTTCGGCTCCGCATCGCGGATTATAGGCTCTTCTTCGTAGCTACTTCTGACTACATCGAAGTCCGGAATGTCTTACATCGCAGCGAAGCATACCGCTAACACTACGTCATAGGCTGATGTCCGACTAATGAGGTAGAAGGCTTCAGGCATCAGAGCGTGCGTTTGTGGAACTTTCCGTCCTTCATGATGACGCGAAGGTTTGCCGCGTCAGCCAGCACAGCAACATCTGAGAGCGGCTCGCCATCAATCACCAGCAGGTCTGCCAGCGCCCCTTCCCGAATGCATCCCAGCCGACCCGCCTGATTGAGAATCTCAGCGTTGATGCTGCACGCCGAGCGCAGAATATCCAGCGGCGCGAGCTCCTGCGCGCGCAAAGTGAACTCCGTGCTTTGCCGCACATGTTGCGGCCCCAACAGGTCGGTCCCCAAGCCCATCTTCACTCCTGCGCGTTTGAGGATGGTCAGCCCGGACAATGCCCGGTCAGAAACCCTGCGGAGCTTGTCCATGCTCACCGCCGGGAAGCCTAATTTTTCGCCCTCCTCCAGCAAGGCGAAAATCACCGCCATGGTGGGAACGGCATAGGCGCCCTTGTCCGCCATCACGGCCGCGGTTTCATCATCAATCAGAGTGCAATGTTCAATGGAGCGTACGCCCAGCATCGCGGAACGGCGAATGGCTTCCGCAGGATGACAATGGGTCGCGACGTAGGAGCCGGCCCTGGTCGCTTCGTCGACGGCTGCGCGAATCTCGTCATCGGAATACTGGCAACGTTCCAGTGGATCGGTGGGCGAGGCCACTCCTCCTGACGCCATTACTTTGATGTGCGACGCTCCCCTCCGCAACTCCTCCCGGACGGCACGGCGCACAGCGTCTACACCATCGGCCAGGACACTGAGGTAATCGCAGTGGCAGCCGCAGCACTCCACGGGAAGGGCATGATCTCCGGGCCGGAAATCCCCATGCCCTCCGGTCTGCGAAATCACCCGTCCGCCATAGAAGAACCTGGGAGTGGAACCGACCAGGCCATCCCGGATCGCGGTTGCCAGTCCTACATCGCCGCCCCCGACATCGCGGACGGTGGTAAAGCCGCGATCGATGCTGGACCGCAAGAATTGCGCGGCGAAATGCGCAACGTAGGTTGGCGGCGCCTGCACCACGCGCGTGACATTCAGGCCGTAGGCATAAACATGCACGTGAGCATCGATCAGGCCCGGCATCAGCACGCGCCCACCGCAATCGACGATCTCTGTGTCCTCAGCTACCGCTATCGGAGACTTTGAAATTTGACGGATGATGCCGCCGGCGACCAGCACTTCCATCCCGGAATGCAGATCTCCCGATTCTCCGTCGAATATCCGCGCTTGAACGAAATACGACTTGCTTTGCCATTTCGAATTTCCCTCCAGGTGAAGGGAATCAGTTTTCCTCAAGTTCGACCCGCTGCTGTTCGTCCTTGCGCACGGGGTCGATGTGGCCGTCGCGCATGTGGATGATGCGGTCGGCATACTCGGCAGCCTCGGGATTGTGGGTGATCATCAAGACCGTCTGTCCCAGCTCCTTGTTCGACTGGCGCAGCATCCGCAGCACGATTTCGGAATTCTGGGTATCGAGGTTGCCGGTTGGTTCGTCGGCCAGCACAATGGCGGGCTTATTGATCAGTGCCCGCGCCAGTGCCACGCGTTGTTGCTCGCCGCCGCTCATCTCCGACGGGCGGTGGGTGAGGCGCTTGTCGATGCCCAACAGTTGGGCAATGCGCGAAATGTATTCGTGGTCGGCGGAACCGGCTTGCCCGGAGATGTCGAGGGCGATGTCGATGTTGCCTTCGGCGGTCAGCGTGGGTAGCAGGTTGAACCGTTGAAAGACGAATCCGATTTTCGTCTTGCGCATGCGGGTGCGCGCCCCGTCGGAGAGGTGGGAGAAGTCGATGCCATCAATCAGTACCCGCCCCGAATCGGCATGGGTAAGTCCGCCAAGGATATAGAAGAGGGTGGACTTTCCGCTGCCCGATGGGCCGACGATTGCCACGAACTCGCCCTTCTCCACCGACAGTGACACGCCGCGCAAGGCATGTACGTCAATCTTGCCCACGCGATAGATCTTGCGCACATCTTCTACCTGGATCATCGGAGACATGGCGAATCTTCGATGTTACACGAAGCCGACGCCGGGCCGCGGGATACTGGTTCGCTACTCCCGCTGCCAACGGTTCTGCGCTACAAACGACTTTATGGGTCCTGAGCGCAACAAAGCGCATACGCGTCTTGTGGAGCACGCCATCGCTTGGCTGCGCTCTCATTACCGCTGCGGCGTCATCCTCTCCGAGCAATACTGCGCGACGGGAGAAGTGCCCGACGTTATCGGCTGGAAAGGCTTTTGCCGCTCCGTCCTGATCGAGTGCAAGGTCAGCCGCGCTGACTTTCTCGCCGATACCGATAAGCCCTTCCGCCGCCATCCCGAGGAAGGCATGGGCTGCGAACGCTTCTACCTGGCTCCGGCGAGCGTCATTCGGCGGGAGGAGTTGCCCAAACACTGGGGCCTGCTGGAGCTCCGCAAGCGTGAGGTAGAGCTTGCGGTGAAACCGGGGCGGATTGACCAGCGGGGCCCGGCCGCGCTGATGAAAGAGATGAACCTGCTGCTGGCCAGCCTGCGGCGGGTGGAACTGCGGATTGAGCCGCAATCCATCACCGACTTCCTCAAGTGGAAGAACCGCATGGCCGAATACAACGGCGGCGCGCTCCCCGAGGGCATGCTGACGCTCGAAGCGGAAGACAATCACCATCTTCGGAGCCAGTCCGAGACCGGCGACGGCCCTGCCTTTTCCTAGCTCCCCCGCAAGTTTCCTTCGTCATTGCCGATGAATTCAGCGACTGTCCTGTCCTTGGAGGTGAAATGCGCTCGCTTGATTGCGCTCGTCATCGGGTTCATGGTTCGGGCCTCTTTCCGCGTGGCCACAGCAGACGCAGCCCGCCATGACTCCGCAGGCCCAGGTTGAAGCGCGGATGTGGGAGCCGGGCTCAAACTTCTTCTACATCAATGGGGTTGCTTATCGCTATGCCGCCGGCCCATCCTTCGCGGTGGTAGCGGCGGCGACTACCGGCGTGGCCGGCAAGTACCTGGGCGTGAAGGTGCACATCTTCAATCGCAGCCGGCACTCGATCACGGTAAAGCCGGAAGATATCGCTGTAGTGGATGCGGTTGCCAACCGCCGCCTGACGGCAATTCCGGCCATGGAAATCGCCGGCCGCAAGCGCCAGCCGGGATGGATGAAGTTTGCGGGAAATGCCGTCGGGGGCCCGCCTGCGCCAATGAACGATCTGGTCAATCCGCAATGGGCCGACCTGGTTCGCGCGCTGCAGCCGGAGGTGCCGTCGAGCGCTCGCGACGACGATTCCGCTACCAGCGCTGTCTACTCCAGCCAGAGGGTGCAGGTTGATGGGCCCGACTGCGACACTACATGCCAGTTGCGCAACCGGGAGGTGAACTCCACACTCTCCGCAGGAGCGCAACAGAATCTCGCCGACTCCATTCAGAAGACCGCCTTCCTTGCCAACACCATCCCGCCGCAATGTGATGTCGAAGGCGTCTTGTACTTTCCTATGCCGCGGATGGCCGCCACCGATCCCAGTGCGCGCCGCCGCAGCAAGAGCTACGCCGTCACCATCACTGTGCCGGTCGGGCGGGAGCGCTTCAACCTCGATTTCCCGGTGGAGTGAACCTGCGGCACCCGCCCAACGCCTTCCAGCTTAGCGCGCTGTGATGTCAGCCGATGATACGATGTCGCTTCAGCCCTGCAGGCCCTGATGTCCGACCAGAATCCAGCATTGCGTACCCTCACCGTTGCCATCACCGGCGCCAGCGGCTCCATCTTTCCCCGCGTGCTGCTCGATCGGTTGGAACGCGACGAGCGAGTGGGGATGGTCAATCTGATCGTGTCTGACAGTGGGCTACGGGTGATGGCCGAAGAGCTGGAAATCTCCGGGCGCAACGAGCTATTGCCAAAGCTGTTGGGGCGAGTGCCGCGGAAGATTCATCAGCAGAACAACGACGACATTGCCGCCAACGTGGCTAGCGGATCCTATCCCACGGATGCCATGATCGTGTTGCCGTGCAGCATGGGGACGCTGGCACGGATTGCCAACGGGACGGCCAATCAGCTCATCGAGCGCGCTGCCGATGTGTGCCTGAAGGAGCGCCGGCCGCTGGTCTTGTGTGTGCGGGAAACACCTTTCAACCGCATTCACCTGCGCAACATGACTCTTGCTGCCGAAGCTGGCGCGACCATCTTTCCGGTGATTCCCGCGTTCTATTTTCGTCCAGCATCGACGGAAGAGATCGCGCGCGAGTTCGTCAATCGTGTGCTGGCGCACGTTGGTCTGCCGCAAAACGATGCTTATCGCTGGAAAGCGGAGTAGCCGGCGCATCGCGTTTTCATGCCTTCTTGCGGTATCTCCACCAAAGCACGAGTATCAAGATCGCGGCCACTGCGAAGGCAACGGCGTTCACCTCGCTCACAATGTGGAGCAAGCGCTTCCAGTGCCGCCCAAAAAGATATCCGCCCGTCGATATGACAGTCACCCAGACGGCCGCACCCAGAAAGTTGAACAGGACAAAACGCCGCCAGCGCATGCGCAGCACGCCTGCCAGAGGCCCAGCCAGTACGCGCATGCCGAAGATGAAGCGGGCGAAGAAAACGGTGGCGGGTCCAAAGCGTTCGAACAGCCTTTCCCCGTGCGTCGATGCGTTCGTCCGGAGACTCGGAACACCTTCTGATAGCGCAGTAACAGGGGCGGCCGCCGCGGTTGCCAATCCAGTAGCCCAGGTTGTCACCTAGCGTGCAGGCGACCGTGCCGACCAGAATGATCAGCACAAGATTCAACTCAGCATGTTCAAAGGCGAGGAAGCCGGCGAACAACAGCATGGTCTCGCCCGGCAGGGGGATGCCGGCGTTTTCCAACAGTAGGGTAACCGCCAATGCCCAATAGCCGTGGGAGGTGAAGAAGTCCCGCAGGACAGCAAAGAGATCGGGCAGCATTGGTTAGCCGGCGACGTGGTTGCGAAGGCGGTCTGCTTCAGTGCGCGTAGCAGCTCGCCTGACACTCGGATCGCTGTTGTCGGCGGAGATCTCCAGCGGAGTTCGAGGATTGTGCCGCAGCAGAAACTCGCACACGATGTGATTGAAGTCAGCCGGGACCTCTTCGTATGGCAGGTGGCCGACTCCATCCATGATCATCAGGGCGCTGTTCGCCAGACGGTCCTGAAGCTCGTAAGCCGACGATGGATACACGACTACGTCGCGGGAACCCCACAGCAGCAGGATGGGCAGCTCCTGCAAAAGCGGTAGCGTGGACTCAACCTGGCGCAGGTCGGAGTGCCATACGCGCATGATGCGCGCAAGATGGTGGAAGCTGCGCGGCACCAGTAATCCGGCGGCGTAACCCTCCATACTGCCCAAGGTGATGCGCCTCGGATCGCCGTACAACTCGCGGTAATACCTCTTCATGGTGGATCGCAGCCGCGGCGCCACATGAATCACGAATCGCTGGCCCCATGGAGTGGAAAACCAGCGCGCCCGCCTCTGGCCGAAGCTCGACCAGGGATTGATCGCCGCCGACAGGATCATGCGCGACAGCCGGTGCTGCAAGCCACGCTTTGCCAGCAGGCCTGCCAGAACGATGGAGACACCGCCACCACGCGAACTGCCAATCAGGCTGAATTCTCCGACCCCAAGCTGGTCCATCAGCGCCAGCAACCCCTCAGCGTCGCTCTCCAGAGTGCCGGTCAGCGAATCCGAACGCTGCGAAAAGCCAGTGCCGGGAAGGTCGGGGGCATAGACCGTAAAGTTCTGCGCCAGCTCGCGGATGTTGAAACGCCACGACCAGCAGTAGCCCATCAGCCCATGCACCAGCAGCAAGGGCGGACCTGAGCCCGCGCTCAGATAGCGCCAGGTAATGCGGTTGATGGTGATTCGGTGTTCTTCAGCGCCGGGGATTCGAGCTGCCTCGGGAACGGGAAAAAATTCGCCGGGCTTTGCTGCGCCGGCGTGGGAAACCAGTGATCGGGATGAGTCCATGAACTGCTTGCAGTATAGCGCCGAATGGCTTTGTGTCGAGCGCAGGTTACAAGCTATCTTGCTCCTCTTGAACTCCGTCGTCCTCCCATTCATGGCCGCACGCCTCGCATCGCCAGCGAAACTTGTTCGCTTCCGCAGATTCCGCTGCTCCTGCTGCCGGCACTAATTCCGCGAATACGACTTCGTCCGAACGGCACTTGGGGCAGCGGGGTGTAAATGGTTCACCTTCGGCTGCGTCCTCGCCGGTTTGCGGTAGCGCTTGAGCGAGAGCTATTAACGCACGCTCCTGATCGATGTCACGCACTCGTATGTCGACCCCGGCTTCGAAACTACCGCCGAACTTGGCTGCGTCTTCCACATTCTCCGGCCCAAGGTAAGCAGGAATGCCGGCGTCGTACAGCACTTTCATGGTGTCTCGTGCCTCGCCGGCTTCCCATACACGCGCGGTAGACACCAGGTTGAGTTCCGCGGGATCAAGATCACCTTCTTGCTCATCCTCTTCGGATTCGGACGGACGTGGCGGCTTCTCGGCCAGTTGGGCCTGCAACCCTCTTGTTGTGATTTCTGCTTGCAGTGCTTGCCGCGCCAGGTCGGTCAGTTTATAGGCCTGTTCTGCGAGGGAGCAAAGCTCTTCATCGCTCATCCCGCCATACGCCTCTTCCAGTTTGCGCCATTCTCTCTGTACGTCGGTTTCAGTCATCGTGGTTCCGCATCATAGCGTAAAGAACTGTCATAATGAACCCCAGATGTTGAACCAGATTTCACCCGCTGCGAACACACCCAAGTCGTCGACTGACGAGCTGAACGATCTGCTTCTCGGCTGTCACCAGCGCATTCGACATTTCACCTCTGTCGCGTCCAAGCTGGCGCACGCCCATGGCGCAAGTCCGGAAGAGATCCAAGCTGCTGCCGAATCGGTCTACCGCTACTATGCGGTCTCGCTTCCCTTGCATGAGGCGGACGAAGAAGACAGCTTGCGGCCCCGGCTCAGCTCAGTGGCCGATCCCAAGGTGGAGCACGCGCTCGCCGCGATGCACGATCAGCACATGGCCATCGACGACCTGCTGGAACGGTTGCTTCCGCTGCTGAGGCTGGTGAGCAACAATCCTGGCGCGCTCTCAAATGCCGGAGGAGAGATGTGCTCGATCACCGGCGCGCTCACGCAGGTGTTCGACGCGCATTTGCAGATAGAAGAGGAAGTGATCTTCCCGGCCATCGGCGCCAGGCTTACGGAGCAGGATCGGACCGAGCTAATACGCGAAATGAAGGATCGGCGGAAGCAGGGAAGTGGCCGATGACCCTGAAAGCCAGTCGCGAGTTGCTGGCTTTCCAGTAGTATTCCGAAGCGGAGTCCTTCAATCTGTCCGGCTGCCAACGCCGTACCTTGTATGGGAATGATCGAACATCCCGAGACGCCTCGTCCTGACGCGACCGACGATATGCGGCTGGTGGCCCGCATCCGTGCCGGCGACCAAAGCGCGATGTCCGAGCTGTACGATCGATATTCCAGCGTGGTGTACGGCGTGGCCCTTCGAGTGTTACAGGACGCGGCAGGGGCGGAGGACGTTCTGCAGGACATCTTCCTGCAACTGTGGCGCAAGCCTGAAGCCTTTGACAGCAGCCGTGGCAGCCTGGCGGCATGGCTGGCGGTGATCGCCCGCCACCGCGCCATTGACCGGCTGCGCCAGCGTCGTCCTGAAACTGACATTGAAGAAGTCGTCATCGCCGGCGGAGCGGATTTGCGAGACGAGACCGAGCGCTCGCTGGTCATCGAAAAAGTGCGGGCGGTGATGGGAGAGATGAATGAAGACCAACGCAAGGCGCTGGAGTTGGCCTACTTTCAGGGTCTGACGCACACAGAAATTGCCGAGCAGACGGGCGAGCCCTTGGGTACGATCAAGACCAGGATTCGCAGCGGACTGCAATTCCTGCGAGCGAGGTTTGCGTAGCTTCGAGACATGAGGACGCACGAACAATTCGCCGATGAGTTGGCGCTCTACGCGCTCAACGAGCTGACCGGCAGCGAGCTCCAGGAACTGGAGCAGCACCTGGAGACCTGTGCTGCCTGCCGCCGCGAATTGCTGTCCCTGCGCAGCGATCTCAGCCTGCTGGGACTATCCGCAGTTGGGCCGCGCCCGCCCGCGCGCAGCAAGGACCGATTGATGCGAGCCATCACTGCCGAGCCGCGCGGAATCGCAGCTTCCGCGGTCACGCCTGCGGGCTCGTCGCGCCGGGCTTTCTGGCTGGCCTGGATTCCGGCCGCCCTCGCCCTGGCATTGCTTGCGTTCGCCATGAGCTTGCGGCAGAGCAATCAGAGCTTGCACCAGCAGCTTGCCGAGCTGCGCGCCCGCTACATGGACCAGAAGGTCCAACTCGCCCAGGCGCAGGGAAACATGAAGCTGCTGCTTGCGCCGGACGCGATTCATGTTTCCCTGACTCCGCAGAATGCGAGCCACCATCCCAGCGCGACCGCCATCTTCAGCCCATCGCAGCAACGCATGACGCTGATGGCGAGCAATCTTCCGCCGGTACCGCCCGGCAAGGCATACGAGTTGTGGGTGATTCCACCAATGGGCGCTCCGGTCAACGCCGGCGTCTTCAAGCCCGATGCGCATGGTAATGCCATGATGCTCGACCATCCCATGCCCATCGGCGTCGAGCCGAAGACCTTCGCCCTGACGGTGGAACCCGAAGCCGGCTCCAACAAGCCGACCTCCCCGATCGTCATCGCCGGCACTATGGGAGAAGGGCAGTAGGCCGGGTGGCCGAAGCCCGCGAAAATCGCAATCGCCCACGCGGCATCACTCTCCTGAGCTTGTTCTTTGTCTTTGGGACCGTGATGAGCGGGCTCACGGTATTCCTTCTACTGTTTCCCGGCAGCTTGTTGGAACCTGTGTGGCGGCTCAATCCCCACGCTCATGAAGGTTTTGCCACGATGGGGCTTTGGGCTCCGCTACTCATGGCGGTCGTCTGCTCGGCCTGTGCCACGGCAGCCATCGGCCTTTGGCGCTGCACGCGATGGGGCTTCTGGACAGCGCTGGTTATCCTCAGCATCAATCTGGCGGGAGATACCACCAATGCACTGCTCACCGGCGACAAGCGCACACTCATTGGCCTGCCGATTGCCGGCCTCATGATCTGGTATCTGCTGCGCAGGCAGAAACTGTTCGATGTGGCGCGGAGCTCAGGTCCCGACCGACCGTAGCTGCCGCCTTAGCACGTTGCTCTGATGTTCATGAGAAAATCAAAAGACTAGGCATTCACAACCCATGTTTGAGAACCTAACCGACAAACTGCAGCGCGCATTTAAGAACCTGCGCGGACAAGGCACCCTTACCGAAGAGAACATCGGCGAAGCGCTGAAAGAAATCCGCATGGCGCTGCTGGAAGCCGACGTCAACCTCAAGGTCGTCAAAGAGCTCATCGACCACATTCGCGAAAAGGCGCTGGGCCAGGAAGTGATGACCGCGCTCTCGCCCGCCGAGCAGGTGGTAAAGATCGTGCGCGACGAGCTGATTAACGTTCTTGGCAAAGACACTGCCAAGATGAAGTTCGCCTCGCAGCCGCCGACCGTCGTCCTCATGGCCGGCCTGCAAGGTTCGGGCAAGACGACGACCTCAGGCAAGCTGGCGCACTGGCTCAAGCAGGGCGGGCATCGCCCCATGCTGGTCTCAGTCGACGTCTACCGTCCCGCGGCGCGCGAGCAGTTAAGAGTCGTCGCTCAGGCCATCAAGGCGCAGCTCTACGAGGGCAAGGTCGAAGAGGCCAACACCGCAACCGTCGAGCGCCTGGTGAAGGAAGCCCGGCGCGAAGCCATCAACAACGCCTGCGACGTGCTTATCGTCGATACTGCCGGCCGTCTGCACATCGACGAGCAACTCATGGAAGAAATGCAGTCGCTTAAAAGGCTGCTCAACCCGCAGGAAATTCTGTTTGTCGCCGACTCCATGACCGGACAAGACGCGGTGCGCTCGGCTGACGAGTTCCACAAAAAGCTGACGCTCACCGGCGTGGTGCTCACCAAAATGGACGGCGACGCCCGCGGCGGTGCAGCGCTCTCCATTCGCAACGTTACCGGCCAGCCCATCAAGTTCATCGGCATGGGAGAGAAGTACGATGCGCTTGAGCCCTTTCATCCCGACCGCATCGTGGGACGCATTCTCGGCATGGGCGACATCCTGTCGCTCATCGAGAAGGCCGAGTCCAAACTCGACAAAAAGAAGTCGGAGGAGTTCGCCAAGAAGGCACTCAGCCACGAAGGCTTCTCGCTGGAGGACTTCCGCGATCAACTGCGCCAGGTGAAGAAGCTCGGTTCCATCTCCAGCATCATGGGCATGCTGCCCAAGATCGGGCCATTCGCCGGCATGCAGCAGGCCGCCGACAAGGTTGACGAGAAAGAGATCAACCGCGTCGAGGCCATCATCAACTCCATGACAATGCACGAGCGCAACCACCACGAGGTCATCAATGGCAGCCGCCGCAAGCGCATCGCTCGCGGTTCAGGTACCAGCGTGCAGGAAGTGAATCACCTGCTGCGTCAGTACGCCCAGATGCGCAAGATGTTCAAGACCATGGGCAAGCCCAGCTTCGCCCGCCGCATGGCGGGTATGAAGATGCCGGGGATGTAGGACGCAATTAGCAACTAGCAATTAGCGAAATACGCGTCAGGGCACGACTTTTAGTCGTGCCGGAATTGCTTATTTGACTGTCATCCTGAGCGCAGCGAAAGACCTGCTTTCGTTACGCGGCGACGAAGCTTTAGCGTGGTCTTAATTGCCAGTTGCTTCTTCTACACTCCTTTCTTCTTCTCTGCCCTAACCCGATCCATATATTTCCCTGTCTTCACATCCACGCGTACGATTTCGTCCGGCCCGATAAACAGCGGCACCTTAATTTCGACGTCCGTTCTCCAGCTTGGCTTCTTTCCAGGCACTGTCCTGTTGCGCGTGAATGGGCGGAGCGGTGGTTGTCACCTTGATCTCGACAAACTGCGGTAAGGCGACATTGACCGGCTTGCCCTCGAAGAACTCTACCGGCAAGGCCATGCCCGGCTGGAGAAACGGCTCTGCGGAGCCAAGCATCTCGCTCGGTATCTCTACCTGCTCAAAGCTGACGGGATTCATGAAGGTTGAGCTGCCCTCGCCGCTGTAAAGGAATTCCATGTTCTGGCGTTCCAGCTCGGATTCCTCCAGCTTTTCCTGGGGGCGAAAGTGATGCTCCAGTTCGCGTCCGCTAAGAACGTTGCTGAGCTTGGCCTTCACCACACCGCCCATTTTTGCGGCGCCGGCCCTGGACTCCACGTCGAGCACCTTATAGGCTTGGCCCTCAAAGCGGATCACCATGCCCGGCCGCAGTTCCGATGCGATCACCATAAGCATCTCCTCCGCCAACAGGAAAGCCTGTACCCCAGCGGCGGGGATTGTCAATATGCCCAGTCCACAGTCGACCACAGCGGCGGGCGACGGGAACTGGACACGCACCTAGGCGGTACCTCTCCGTCTAATACAAGATGAGAGGCAACTCCTGTAATCTGGAAGGGTAGTGGAACTCCGTCACCGGCTTGTCGGCAACCTCGTCTTCGTCGTGCTCATCGTTTTGGCCGCCATCGCAGGCGCAGCCGGCGGTCTTCTGGTGGTCTACTCCATTGATCTGCCGCAGGTCACCGCGCTCGAAGAGTATCGCCCGGCGACTATTACGCAGCTGTACGACGATCAGGACCGCGTAATCGGCCAGTTTGCATTGCAGCGGCGCGTTATCGACAAATACGACGACTTCCCCAAGGTCCTGCGCGACGCCCTGATCTCCACCGAGGACAAGGACTTCGAGCGGCATTGGGGTGTTGATCCCTGGCGCGTGGCCGGGGCCGCCTGGCGCGACATCATGTCCGACAGCAAGGCGCAGGGCGCGTCCACGCTGACCATGCAGTTGGCGCGCAACCTGTTTCTTTCGCCCGACCGCAACTTCCGCCGCAAGATTCAGGAAGTCATGCTCTCCATCCAGATCGAGCGGCGATTCACCAAGCCGCAGATCTTCACGCTTTACGCCAACCAGATTTACCTCGGTCATGGCGTGTACGGATTTGAAGCGGGCGCCAACTACTACTTCAGCAAGAAGGCCAAGGACCTGACGCTGGATGAAGCTGCGGTGCTGGCCGGGCTGCCCAAGGCGCCGAATGCCTACTCTCCGATCAACAATCCCGAACGTGCGTTGCGCCGCCGCAACCTGGTGATCAACAACATGCTTGAGGATGGCAAGATCACCACAGAGGAAGCCGAGCGCGCCAAAAACGCGCCGATTGTCCTGCACATTCAGAGTGAGCCCAATACCGTCGCTCCCTATTTTGTCGAGGAGATTCGCCAGTATCTGGAAAAGAAGTACGGAACGGAGGAGGTACATGAGGGCGGATTGCGCGTCTACACCTCCTTGGATCTTGACCTGCAGCGTGCCGCCCAGAAAGCCGTGCTGGACGGATTGGCAGCCTACGAGCGACGCCACCGATGGAAGGGCAATCTGCTGAACGTAGTCGCCAACGGGGAATCGCTGCAGGATTACAGCCACGTCGATTGGAACAATCCCATTCAGCCCGGCACCTATCTCCATGCGCTGGTCACGGAAGTCGAGCCGGAATACGCCATGGTGAGGTTCGGCTCCTATCAGGCGCAGCTGGGGCCGGCCGAGATCAAGTGGACCCGCTACAAGTCGCCGCAGGAATTCCTGAAGCGCGGCGATATCGTGTACGTGAAGGTGGACGATTTAAACGGCGCTCAGAGCCGGGTTTCACTGGAGCAGGAATCTGGAGTGCAAGGCGCGTTGCTGGCGCTGGACAATTCAACCGGCGACATCAAGGCGATGGTCGGTGGGCGCGACTTCGAGGAATCCAAGTTCAACCGCGCCACGCAGGCGTTGCGGCAGGTCGGCTCGTCCTTCAAGCCCTACATCTACACCGCAGCCATTGACGAAGGCATGACGCCAGACGATACGGTGCTCGACGCTCCTGTCAGTTTTCCCACGCCCTCCGGGCCTTATACGCCGCATAACTACGATGGCAAATTCGAAGGGGTCATTACCTTCCGCCATGCACTGGCCGACTCGCGCAACATCCCGGCCTTGAAAGTGACGGAGCGCGTGGGTGGCATCAAGACAGTCATCGATTATGCCCGCAAGTTCGGCATCACTTCGCCGATGCCGCCCTATCTCCCCATAGCGCTAGGCGCCGCCGATATCACGCTGATAGAGCAGACTGCGGCCTTCACCACCTTTCCGGACGATGGCGTGAGGGTGGTGCCACGCTATATTCGCAAAGTCACGAATTACGATGGTCGCGTGCTCGAAGAGAACTATCCCGACGTGAAGGACGTCGTCAGCCCGCGCACTGCGCGCATCATGGTCAGCATGTTGCGCGATGTCATCCAACACGGGACCGGCTACGCTGCCAGCAAGCTCAACCATCCTCTAGGAGGGAAGACGGGCACCACCAACGATTTCACCGACGCCTGGTTTGTCGGCTTTTCGCCGTCGGTTACCTGCGGCGTCTGGGTGGGCTTCGATGAGAAGAAGAGCTTGGGCAATAAGGAGACTGGCGCGAGAGCTGCTTTGCCCATTTGGATCGACTTCATGAGTGTTGCCTTGAAGGGACGCGAGTCCGAAGACTTCGCTGCGCCCCCACCAACTGTTCCCAGCGCGCTGGCGCAAAAGGTCGACACCAACGCACGCCCCCCAACCGACGCGGAGTCCCACTGATGCGGCGGCTTCTTGGAATCGTCCTGCGCCTGATGGTGCTGGTGGTGGTTTTTCTCGCGTCCGCTCTAATCGCCATGCGTCTTGCCATCCACGGCAGGCAGGTCGCAGTGCCGAAAGTGGTCGGCATGACTCCGGCGCAGGCTAAGAAAACGTTGGAGGATCGCGGGCTTCTGCTCGACGATTCCGACCGTTTCTACAGTGCAGACGTGCCGGAAGGGCGCATCATGTCCCAGGTACCTCCGGCAGGCGAGCAGGTGCGTAGCGGCTGGCATGTGCGCGCGGCCGAGAGCATGGGGCCACAGCGGGTGGTGATCCCCGACCTCGTGGGAGGCAGTGAACGTGCTGCTGAAATCAATATTCGCCGCCGTGGTCTGGAAATCGGTTCGGTAGCCGTGGCCGATATTCCGGGAGCCACCGCCGACGAGATCGCGGCCCAAAGTCCTCCGGCGAATGCAACCAATGTATCGTCTCCCAAAGTGAGCCTGCTGGTTGCTTCTGCGGAAGACAGGCAATCCTTCGTCATGCCCGACCTTCGCGGTCGCAACGAGGATGACGCGGTGAATGCAATCGTATCCGCAGGCCTGCGGGTGGGACAGATCACGACGCAGCAGAACGCTTCCGGCACGTCAGACGGCTCGACAACCAACGGCTCTCGGCGGGTTACCAAGACCGTGCCGGCCGCCGGGCAGCGCATCTATGAGGGCCAGAATATCGACCTCGAAGTCACGCAGTAGCTTTGGCGCATCTATTCGCCCTCGCCACCGAGAAGGTCCTTCAGCGTAGGCTTGTATTTCTGTTTGGATGGCTTGCGCTTGGTGGTGTCCGGCTGAGTGCGGGTGGGCGGAGGTGTTCCCACCAGCTTGCGTGCGGCGGCTTTTACCGCCTTTGCCGCGCGAAAAGGCTTGGGCTTGCGCTTCTTTGCCGCCATCAGCCTTCCGTATTTGCTTTCTCTGCGTCGAGGTATTTGATCAGCAGCACTTCGTTACCGATTTCGCTATAGATCAGTTCATCTACCGTGCCGGCAGCCATAAGCATCCCAAACCCTCCCGGCCGCATGCCAGCCGCCTCGCGTTCAGCAATATGCGCCGCTGGGTCGTCAGGATTGGCAAAGGCTGCATGTGTCAAAGACTCGCGTCGGAACCCGGCCCCGGGATCGCGAACGTAGAACACCATGCTGCGCGCGGTCCGCACCGCCGTGACCTCAACTACCTGCTCGGGATTAAATGCCGCGCCGTGTTCCATTGCGTTAAGCAGAATCTCACGAAACCCCTGCATCATCTCGAGGCGCGTCTCCTCCGGCAGTTGCGCACTGAGTTCCTTGGCGAAGTTGATCAGCCGCTCGGCGGTCAGCAATCGGCAATTCACCCGGACAGAAACCCATCCCGGCCTGGCCGTGAGTACCTGAATGTCATCTCGCCACTGGTTATCGGAGGCTGCCGAAGAGGCAAGATTGGCGATCTCTTCGGCTTCAAACGGGGGAGTGAAACAGGAGAAGACCTTGGCGCGGAGTGCAGCGATCAGTTCTTCCGGCGTGCTGCGAGGGGCCAGAACCACGCTCTTCACCCCTGGCCGGATCACCCGCATCTCCGCCAGCAGGGCCAAATCCTCTTCCACTGTGCTCTCAGGATTGGTGACCACCACGCCGAAGGACTTCATTCGGAGCTGGTTGAGGGCGTCGGCGTTGCCCGCGGCATACTCGATTGGGAAGTTCCCGCGGGTAAGCGCGTCGCCGATGGCGCGGCTCACGGGATTAGGGCTCTCGATCACCAGAACGCGGCTCATCGGCTGGCTCCAGATTAGAGGGTCAGGATCATCATAGGTTGCTGCAACGCACAGGAGCTTGAGCAATTCGGATCTTGCTGCGGGGCCGGCATGTTGGTCACCAGAGAATCGTTCACCGTCTGAATGATGCTTATGTTCCCGCTATCCTTGTTTGCCGTGTAGATCTTCGTCGAGGTCGGTTCGGAGGTGATCCACACCGGCGTCTGGCCCACCGGGATGCTCTTGAGGACGGCAAAACTCGTAGCGCTGACCACAGTGACGTCATTCGACATCGAATTCGCAACGTAGAACCTGGTTCCATCCGGCAGCGCCGTGATGCCAACTGGTCCACTGCCCACGTTCACTGTGGCAAGGGTAGGTAGCACCGGGTTGTTATTGGCGTTGATGGAGGAGAGATCAAATACTGTGACCGAGTCGTCGCCGGTATTGGCGACGTACAGCCGCAGCAAGTGGTTATCAATGTAGGCAAAGGTGGGGGCTACGCCGAGCGGAAGATTGGTGAGGACCGCATCGTTCGAAGTGGTGATGATGCTCAGGCTCCCGGGATTCGTGCCATCTCCCTGGTTGACGACGAATACGTAGTTACTGTCGGGGCTGGGTATCACGAACACCGGATTCAGGCCCAGACCCTGGGCTTGGGTAATGGTCGAAGTGATCTGTGCGGAGCCGGGATCAAAGACGGAAATGGAGTTGTCGCCCTGGTTGGCGATGTACATCTTGGTCCCGTTGGGAAGCTGGGTGAATGACACCGGGTTCAGCCCGACGCAGACGGTGTCAACAACCACCAGGGCGCTGGTATTGATGACGCTGACCGAGCCGGTGCTTGGGCAATTACTGTTCGACCCAGAGTTCAGGGTATACATGAAGCCCGGGGCCCGGGTCGTCACTCCGATCGGCTTCGATCCTACCGGCAGGTTGATGGTCGTGACCGGCGCGAAGTTGATGACCGTGGTGAACTCGCTCACCGAATCCGACAGGCTGTTGGCGATGAACAACGCTCCCGTGTTGCCGGCAAGGAAAGACTCGGCGACCGCTCCTGTTCCTGCCGGCTGCGTCTGCAGGTTGGTGTCGCCCGACACATCCAGTTGCATCGAGCTGCTGTTGCCCGCGGGATTGTTGTTCACCACAAAGGCATAGTGGGTCGTCTGGGGCTGACCGCCCTGCCCAATGATGGGGTTGGCCACCGGGCGGTACTGGTCGCCGCAGCCCAGCTCGATCAGCAGCAGACACAGAGACAACAAGAGATATCGCAGTTTACGCAAGAATCATCCCGTTCTTTCCGGGCCACGCCCAGATATGTTCACAGAAAACACTATTGTAATGGCGGCGTGGCCATTGTGCTCGAATCACCAAACCCCGCGACAGTACATTTGTTGTTCCCAGACGCAGGAAAGCCCTGCCGCACGGCAGGGCTTTCCATTCTGCCTGATCTTTCAGAACTTACACACTGAACGACGAACCGCAGCCGCAGGTGCTCTTCACATTCGGGTTCTCGAACTTGAACCCGGCGCCTTCCAGCGTCTCCACGTAGTCGACCACTGCGCCTTTCAGGTACATGAGCGAAGTCGCATCAACGAAGACCTTCAGACCGTCGAAATCGAAGGTCTTGTCCATCATGCCGGCCCCATTCTCGAACGACATCGAATACGAGAAGCCGGAGCACCCGCCGCCAACCACGCCAACCCGCAGTCCCGCAGGAACCGGGTTCTGTTGTGCCATGATCTCTTTCACCTTGCCGATCGCCGTCGGGGTGAAGTCGACAGGCTTGCTCTCAACCGAAGGTGTGCTTGGAACGCCAGGTGTGGTCGTTGTAGTTGCCATTCTCACTCTCCTAAGATCTTGGGGGGATTATAACAAACCGATTTGCCCGGTGTCCGGATAAATTGAATCCCACCATAATTGATGTGACGCCCGGTCCATCGGTTGCAAAGATGGCGTTTGCTGAGGCAAAGTTCCTGCGGCGTCACCTCGGCCGGCGACGATTTGATCTTGACGTTTGCCCGCGGGGGATATAATTGGTTTCCGTGAGGTCTCTGGCAGAGGTTTTGCAGGGATCGCTTCGCTTTGAGCCGAGGTGGCAAATGTCTCTCTGGACGTTGTTCATCATTTGGGCCGTGATTACGGCAGTGCTGATCATCCTGCTCATCTACCGCAGCACGCTGAGCATGCACGAGGACGACCAGTTGTTCCTCGATGAGGCCAGTTCCAGCATGCGGATCGAACAGGAGCAGCTACAGGTACGCATGCAGAAACTTTCTCCGTTGGTGAAAATCTTCGGAGCGGCTTCGGGCGTGCTCATCCTGGTGATCGCGGGAATGGCGATCTGGCAAAGGGTGAATCAGCCCTTCTAAGACCGTCCCGCGGCAGGGTACGCCCAACGCCGGTCATCGGCGGAGTCTTGGGTTGTTTGCCTCAAACCGTGCGGAACCGAGACAGCCCCACTATGCCTGATTAGGAGGAGGAGTCATGAGTCAAGAAGAACACAAGTGTGCCCACGAGCCCTGCGAATGCAATGTACCCGCAGGCGAGAAGTATTGCAGCGACTGGTGCAAGGACGCCGGCAGCGAGGAAGTGGAAATCGCCTGCGAATGCGGTCATCCACCCTGCTCGTAACCATCCGCAGCCATATCACTATCACGCCGGCGTGTTCACCCGCGCCGGCGTTGTTGTCACCAGCCCACATGCAGCGGGCATCCTGCTAAAATCGTAGATACGAGATGTCCTTCTTTGGTCAAACTGATCGAAGTGAACCTGTGACATTGGCTCATTATTTGAGGCCCGACGGCGTGTGAGGACGCCTTGGACCGGCAAAAACTGCTTCGTTGCGGCAACGACAAACTGAAGCGGAAGAGCGGCTGGCGCATCTGCATATTAGTAACCCGTTCCTAAACAGCTTCAGAACTGGCTACGTCGCTGGGCGGGTCTCGTCCGGCACGTTTTCTCATTCATGAGGTGAATGTGGCTCTACATAATCCCGCAGTCTTGGAATTTCCGGCTGGTCCCGAAATCGTTGATGAAAAAGATATGGAACACGACGCCGAAATGGCGGAGTGGCTGGAAGCCTTCGACCAGGTGGTCGACGAAGGCGGCGCCCGGCGCGGCACGGACCTGATCGACGCTCTGGTACGGCATGCCCGGCAGAGCGGTGTGGAGATTCCGGTCAAGCTGAATACGCCGTACGTCAACACCATCCCTGTCGAAGAAGAAGTGCCTTATCCCGGTGATCGCGCCCTCGAGCGCCGCATCAAGAGCCTGATCCGGTGGAATGCCATGGCCATGGTGCACCGGCAGAACAAGCAAGACGCCGGCATCGGCGGCCACATCTCGACCTACTCCTCGCTTGCGACCTTGCTGGAGGTCGGCTTCAATCACTTCTTTCACGCCAGCTACGGAGACCAGCCCGGAGATCTTATCTACTTTCAGGGCCACTCCTCCACCGGAGTCTACGCGCGCGCCTTTCTGGAAGGCCGCCTGTCGCTCGATCGGGTGCAGAATTATCGCCACGAACTACGTGATACGCCCGGACTGTCGTCGTATCCCCACCCCTGGCTGATGCCCGACTTCTGGCGCTTCCCGACGGTCTCCATGGGCCTGGGCCCGCTGAACGCGCTCTACCAGGCGCGCTTCATGCGCTATCTCGAGAATCGCGGCCTGATTGAGAAGACCGATCGCAAAGTCTGGGCCTTCGTGGGCGATGGCGAGACCGACGAGCCCGAGGCGATGGGCTCACTCACCCTGGGTGCCCGCGAGAAGCTCGACAACCTTATCTTCGTCGTCAACTGCAATCTGCAGCGTCTCGACGGCCCGGTGCGCGGCAACGGCAAGATCGTCAACGAACTGGAAGCCGCCTTCCGTGGCGCGGGTTGGAATGTCATCAAGGTGCTTTGGGGCTCCGATTGGGATCCTCTGCTGGAGAAAGACAAGTCCGGCCTCCTGGCCAAGCGCTTCGAAGAAGTGGTGGATGGCGAGCTCCAGAGCTACAAGGCCAAGGGCGGCGCGTACATCCGCAAGGAGTTTTTTGGCAAGTATCCGGAGCTGGTGAAGCTGGTCGAGAACATGAGCGACGAGCAGCTTCACTATCTCAGCCGCGGCGGCCACGATCCGCAGAAGGTCTACAACGCTTACAAGCGCGCGCTCGAGCACAAGGGCCAGCCAACGGTGATCCTGGCGCAGACGGTCAAAGGTTACGGTCTGGGCTCGGCTGAGGCTCGCAATGCGACGCATCAGGAGAAGAAGCTTGCCGACCAGGCGCTGACAGCGTTTCGCTCGCGCTTCGACATCCCCATTCCCGAGGAGGCCGCTAAGAAAGGCGCGCTATATCGTCCCCCGGATGACAGTCCTGAAATCGCATACATGCGCGAGCAGCGCCGCCGTCTCGGCGGATTCATGCCTCATCGCAATCCCAAACCGATCGAATTCAAGGCGCCACCACTGGCCGAGTTTGCCGAATCACTCGCCGGATCGAAGGGCCGCGCCGTCTCGACAACCATGGGCTACGTCAGCATGTTGCGCCAGTTGATGAAAGACCCCAACATCGGCAAGTACATCGTGCCCATCGTTCCCGACGAAGGCCGCACCTTCGGTATGGAGTCGATCATCCGCCAGGTTGGCATCTACGCCAGCCAGGGACAGCTTTATCGTCCGCACGACGTTGACATGCTGCTCTACTACCGCGAAGAGAAGAACGGCCAGATCCTCGAAGAAGGCATCACCGAGGCTGGTTCGATGGCGTCAATGACAGCCGCCGGCGCCGCATATTCCAACTATGGCGTCCCGACTATTCCGTTCTTCACCTATTACTCGATGTTCGGCTTCCAACGCGTAGGCGATATGATCTGGGCCTTTGCCGACGCGCGTGGGCGCGGCTTCCTGGTTGGCGGGACGGCTGGCCGCACGACACTTGCCGGTGAAGGATTGCAGCACCAGGACGGGCACAGCCTTGTTCTCGCCAGCACCGTGCCAACCTGCCATGCCTACGATCCGGCATATGTGTACGAGATCGCCGTCATTGTGCAGGACGGCATGCGTCGCATGTTCGAGCAGAACGAAGACCGCTTCTACTACATCACCGCTTACAACGAAGACTACGCCATGCCCGAAATGCCGCAGGGTGTCGAGGAAGGCATCTTACGCGGCATTTACAAGTACAAAGCGGCCGAACAGAAGGCCATGATTCATCTCTTTGGCAGCGGCCCCATGCTGAACGAAGCCGTCAAAGCGCAGCAGATTCTGACCGAGAAGTATGGTGTGCACGCCGATGTTTGGAGCGTCACCAGCTACAACGAACTGCGCCGGGACGCGCTCGCCGTCGAGCGCTGGAACCGCTTGCATCCCGCCGAGCCCGAGAAGCGGCCCTACATTCTCCAGGCGCTGGACCGAACTGAAGGCGCCGTCGTCGCCGCTACCGACTTCATGAAGGTCGTTCCCGACCAGTTGGCCCCCTGGCTTCCGGGACGGCTGGTCTCGCTGGGTACCGACGGCTTCGGGCGCAGCGACAATCGGCACCATTTGCGACAGCATTTCGAAGTCAATGCCGAAGCGATTGCCGCAGCCGCGCTGTCACGCCTCGCCCGCGAAGGCAAGTTCGACGCCCAGCGCGCGCAGAAAGCGCTTGGCGAGTTGGGCATCGACACGGAGAAGATCGACCCGGCCATCGCGTAGCAGAGGCTACTAGTTCAGAGGTAAAGCGCCTTCGGGCCGTTGATTAGTGCGGGAACCGGCGCGCTGTTTGTTCTCCGTCCCGGGGGCGCGCTTCGCCGCAGAGCCACCTTTCCACCAGCCGAGCTATCGGCACTAGCCAGTTCTCAATGCGGCGTCACCCGATGTGCTGAACCCATTGGTTTCGCCAGGCCGGCGCCTCGAAGGGATCTGCGAAATACTGTGTTTCGTGGACGACCTTAGCGTTGCGGAACTCCATAATACTCACTGTGTATGTTGGTCGCCCCTGGTAGGTGATGATGTATTCCGTGATCCAGAGATCACCTTTTCCCAGAATTCGCTTGACGTTGAAGCCGGACGGTTTGCCTGGGTGATGACTCCGTAAGGCCTGCAAATTGCTTCGTCCGAGGATCCGCTCGCCTGACTGAGGATAGTCACAGATGGCGTCGTCATCGTAAATATCATGTTCCGCGTTTGCATCGCCGACTGCCGACGCGTGCCAATGGGCATTCAGGGCTTCACGTATTTGTTCTTCTTCCATGGACCGCTCCAGTCGTTTGTTTTTTTTACGTTCAATTAGCTGGTGCAATGAAACCCGGGACGCCGGTTTTCACCACTTCATTGAGCCTCTGTCTGGTCTGAATGCGGCTGACTTCGTTAAACGCATCTTCCGGCAGGAGAGAGATGTCGAAATTCTCTCTCGCGCGGGCCGCGGTTTTAGGCGTGGTCAGCAAGGCAGTACCGCGCTGCACTGCCCATGCCAGCAGCACCTGTGCCGCCGTCTTACCTACTCGTGCGGCGACTGCCGAAATGACTGGATCTTCGAGCAGCCCTGGCTTCATGCCGTGACCCAATGGCGCGAAGGCTAAGAACACAACGCCCTTCTGCTTGCAGAATTGCAGAAGCTCGGTCTCCGGCAGATACGGATGGGCTTCGACTTGGACCACGGCTGGCTTGATTCTTGCTGATTCGTAGATCGGCAACAATTTGTCCAAGGTGATGTCCGACAGTCCAATGGCCCGGCATCTACCCTGGTCCACGAGGCTTTCCATTGCTCTCCACGTATCGAACAAAGTTATGCCGTTGTCATAGATGACATTGCCGTTTTGATCGCGCGGATCCTGCTCATCACCGGGTTGAAACGCATAGGGAGTATGAATCAGGTAAAGATCCAGATATTCGAGCCTGAGTCTGCCGAGACTCGCCTCGAATGCCGGTCTGACGCGCTCGGGTCGATGATTGGAGTTCCACAACTTCGTGGTAACAAAGATGTCTTCGCGCGCAATACCTCTGGCGGCGAGTCCTGCCTGCAACGCCTCGCCCACCTCGCGCTCGTTCCCGTATCGTTCCGCACAATCGAAGTGCCGGAATCCGGCTTCCAGTGCGTCTCTGGTCGCAGTTATCGTCACGGTTGCTTCTGGAATCAAGGTGCCAAAACCCAGTGCGGGCATATGGCCGGCTCCGTGGTCGAGCGGAATTCGCGTCATCCGCAGATCAGACGATTCAATCATCGTTACCCCTCCAAGCTATGTTCCGTCAGGCACCGTTACCCGGATTCAAAAACTAGATGACGGCTGTCGCAGACCGGGCTCTCATTTCCGACTAGTCTGGCAGAGTGCAGAGTATCGGCGTGAACATGGTTGCAGAAGTCATGATTCGCGACAATTCGGAAGTGATGCCTTGATTTGTCTTGATAGACACCGTTGCAGCGCCTGTTGCATTGCTAGCGAGAAGCCGACCTCCCAGTTGTAACTCTTGAAAGCTGAGTGCTGCTCCGGTCGAGTTTGTTCGGCCGAGGGAGCCACCAAGAGAGAATCGTTCAGTCGCCCGGCACGAGCGTGTTTAGAAGCGGTCAGAAGTTGGATCAAGGCTCGGTGACGGCTGCATGGGGCATGTCGGCTCAGGTCCTGATTGCGTGTGGGATGGGTGTCATCAACGGCTGTAACGGCACGTGTCGCCCTTGACCTAAGCGAAGAACTGGAAAACAGAGAGGAAAGGACGGGTTGTCGGGCTGGATCGGGCAGTCACTCTGAATTCAGTATTGGCCCCGAGGCTCGAGGGGAAAGGGGTTGCCGTCCGGGGTTGGTGGCTTTGAGACAGGGATGAGGTTACCGCTCGAATCTGGAAATGGCGAGGAGGTTGTGGGCTGATTGTCTGCGGGGATAAGATGTCCTTGCCCATCTGGAAAAGGAAAGTACCCTGGTCCCGCATACTGTGGAACCGAATTGCCCATGAAGTCAGTTGCGGTGCCCAAATTGACCGACCTGGGCGGGGACGGAGCCGCCGTATCCGGAGCGACCGTATTCGAAGCGACTGCGGCCACGATTGGTTCTTGTGAGGGCACTACTTCAGTAGCGGTGTCTTCCGCAGTGGCGACTTGTTGCGGGACGGAATCATCCGGAGTTGGCCCAGCGCCATTCGAGCTGAACGGATCGCTTGAGGCGGAACGTACTCGCCCATTGCTTCCCAAGGCGCCGTTCGCAGCAGATGCCGGTTGGGGTGCTTCCGGCGAAAGGGCGAGACCTGTGATTAACAACCGAGCGCCCGATGCCGCCGTGGCTGGCATAGCCGCATAGTTCAGGTTAGTACCTTCCATTAACTTATCGATGATTTGCTCCCACGTTCCGAGAGCATTGATGGGAGGTAGTTCAATCTTGGCGGCGGCAGCCGTGCCCTCGCAGTCGGATCGTGTTTGGCGGCAAAGTTCTTCCAGGATAGCGTTCAAAGGCGCATTCTGCGATGTCTGAACAGCCACCCTGGAATCCTGAGAGATTACTTTCACAATCACGGGTGCTGCCTGTTGCGCCAAGGCGGGAAACCCAAATGCGAGCAACGCCCCGATTGCGAGGCCTGGGCTCGCACCGAGACCGCGACCCTTAAACATATCTCCTTGCCTTTCAAAGTGCCGTCGGAGTGCTGGCTGAATTGCGGCCTGATCGCCCGGGCCGTTTGGCAGCCGGGCCCGGGCTTCCCTCTTGGACGGCCATTGCGACCTCAGGGCCCCGACCTCACCGGACTAAATAACGAAGGCACCAGGACCGTGAAGGCACTGTTGTAGTAATAGGCATCTGCCTGAATAGCTCCTGGCGGACCATTATTGGTAAATTCTGCTGAACCGTAGCTATTAGGTGCGATCACATCTGTACCCGTGACCTTAAACACGGTCTGGTGGGCTGCAATTGTGAATGGCCCAACTGTCGTAATCAGCGACCCGCTCGGACCATAGACTTTCAATGTCCCGCTAATATTTGAGCTTGTCGTATTGTGAAAGCCCCATGACGTTTGAAATCCCCCGGACGTCGACCAGCGCGGGTTGTACAAGGTTGTGTCCGCAATCTTGTAGGTGAGAGGGTAAGAGCCGGAGGACACGCCTATGCGCGCTTCAACAAATCCGCTTGAAGTGGCAGTAAAGCTGGCCCTCGCTCCTACTCCCTCTGACCCGAGGCTCGGATCGAAGAGTGTTGTGTTAGTCAATGTCACAGAATTGCTGGAGGGACAAAAAACATTTCCGACTATAAGAGTCGTTACCCTGGCATTGTCATCCGTCGAAACCACCTCAACAGAATAGCTATGCCCCTGGGTCACCCAAGCCACTATTGACGCGTCAGCGGCACTGTCAATCGTTATTGGACCGCCAATCCTGCCATCCGCCACCGCCAAGGGCAATGGGCCGCAATCGGCCGCGGCATTCGCCACGACAGATGCCAGCAGAATCGCTATCGTGACTGCAAGCGCAAATCTTAATTTCACAGGTCCTCCTCCATAGGAGTCACTTCGACTGCCTTCACAGGGCTCTCCTGGGGCCCGGTTCTAGCGGTGAAACAAGGGGAACTGCGCGTATTATGCTCCAAAGCTGGCGGCAGTCAAGCAGAAACATCGGATTGCCCATCCCCGTTTGGGGAAACCCTTGACACGGTGCTCCGCTCGTAGCCGCGGTCCAAGGACAACGGTTGGCCAGAAGGGCGCGGTTTGCACGACGTGACGCACAAAGCCATGAGAAACAATGTCGACGACGTAGAGCGCTGCGACCTAACCCCCATCACCTTGCACTCCCGACTAGATGGTAACCGCGCCCAGCCCTAGTGCGGTATTCATGCGGGTTGGAATGCCAGGGCACCTGGGCTAACACCATGTGTGTCGGCTCTTGAGCACCCACGCGCTTGTAAGTAGTTGGAAACCATTGGTCGGGGAGAGATGATTTGAACCTCCGACCCCCCTGGTCCCGAACCAGATTTCGAGCCTTGGTGAGGCAGTTTGAACGCTGCGGCGTTCGCGTGCTCATTGCCGACATGCCCAACTACAACAGCCAAGATCGCCGCGAAGTCCTGATTCGCCAGATTCGCGAAGCCATCGCCGAGGACAACCGGAAAGAAATCATTGAGCGCTTGCTGAAAGGCCGACAGGAGCTGATACGGAAGGGGCACTCTCACGCAGACATGCGCATCGTATTTCTTGCCCAGAGTCCGTTCCCCAGCACACGCTAACGAGCTTTTCCAGCTTCGAGAGGCGCTAGGAACCTCCGAGCGAGCTCTGTTGCCGGTATCAGACCGCAACGCTGCATCTATTGCTGACCGTTTGCTCCGGCCATGTGATCGACGACCGCCTCCAGCCGTGACAAGCGCTGCTGTAGGTCGCTAATCTGCTGCTGTGTCTTCATGACCTCCTGCTGCGTCTCAACCACCTCGTGCTCCTCCTGCAACTCGTTCAGCAGGATGGGTGCTAAGAACTGGGGTAGCGGCTGGTTTGCGGCTGGCCGTCCTTGTCATAGACCACCAGTCCGGGGACAGACCTTCGCTACCTCCTCAGCAATCAGGCCGTACTGCAGGATGTGCGAGCTGTCGTCGTATTGCGGCTTGTAGATAAAGGTCACCGGCCGCAACGGGAACAGCCCGCTGCTGGCGTCGGCCATGTTGCGGATATTGTCTTTGAAGCGGCGGGAAGATGTCGAGGTCCCCAACTGCCCGTTGCTATCAACGCACACTGGAGAATGCTGGCAGAGGCCGCTTCCCGGATGTCTGCGCTCTTGATGTCCAGCCATCCCATGCGGAGATCGCAGACCCCACCTCCGCTGATCATTATGATTGCCGCGACCTGTTGTGTGAATGTGGCTCGGTGTGCTCACTCTGGCCAGTGATTTAGATCACAGAGAGATGGGTTGCCGAGGACGTATCGTAGCCAAGCCCCGAAAAGCGAGCGTCTGCACGATTTGTAGGAGTTGAGGGATCAAACACTTGTCGTCAATACTAAGTGGCTATGGATATCGTCTTGTTGCTTCTGCTCGGCCGCTGGAGAGATACGAATTCCAGGCAGCCGCGCCGCAAGCCGACGAAGTCGTGGTCGAAGTTGCCGGTTGTGGCGTTTGCCACACCGATGTCGGATTTGCCTGCGATGGCGTTCCCACGCGTGCACCGCTGCCGCTCACGCTAGGGCACGAGATCTCCGGGCAAGTGGTTGCGGCCGGGGAACTAGCCCGGGCATGGGCCGGGCGCGACGTTATCATTCCCGCCGTGATTCCCTGCGGGGACTGCGCTGCTTGCCGCGCCGGCAAGCCGAATATCTGCCGCCGCCAGTTCATGCCGGGCAATGATGGCGATGGTGGTTTCGCCACCCATGTTCGCATTCCGGCGCGGGGACTCTGTCCGGTTCCGCAAGATCTGCCTGCTGGGATCACGCTGGATCTTCTGTCCGTCGTGGCCGACGCCGTTACTACTCCCTATGAAGCGATTCGCCGCTCCGCGCTGGGGGCCGAGGATGTCGCGGTGTTTGTCGGCGTCGGTGGCGTAGGCGGATTCGGAGTGCAGATTGCAGCAGCCTTCGGCGCTGCGGTCGTCGCGATTGATGTCGACCAAAGCAGGCTCCAACTGGCTGCGCAGCACGGAGCCTCGCTCACTCTCGATGCCAGATCCCAAAACGAGAAGGACCTGAAGGCCGCGGTGCGGGCGTTTGCTAAGGAAGCGGGCCGCAAAGGTGTTGGGCTAAAGATCTTTGAGACCAGCGGCACTACCGCCGGCCAGACGACGGCATTCGGACTGCTCGATCCCGGCGGCTACCTGGCTGTGGTCGGTTTCACACCAAAAAAAATCGAGCTACGGCTCTCGAACCTGATGGCCCTCGATGCCACTGCGCGCGGCAACTGGGGCTGTCCTCCAGAGCACTATCCCGATGCGCTGGCCCTCGTACTGAACGGGAAGGTGGTTCTCGAACCTTACGTTGAACGGCATTCTCTGAACGAAGCCCCGGCCGTGCTGGAAGCCGTGGCACGGCATGAAATTCGAAAGCGCGCAATTCTGGTTCCGGAAGACAAGGCTGCGCGGCAACAACGGTAATAGGAAGGAGACAAGTGTGCACGATCACAACCTGGTTGAATCATTTCCCACGCATTCGATCCTGGTTGAGCAGCGGGCGGTGAGGGACCGTGCAGGAGCAGCGGTCCAGGGTCTGCATAACGTTTGGATAACCCTGAACAATCCGTCGGAGCTCAATGCCTATACGACGGACATGGTGAAGGAGATCATCCTGGCGCTGCGGGCAGCGAGCAATGATCGTGCGGCGGTTGCCGTGGTACTGACGGGCGCTGGTTCGCGGGCATTCTGTGCCGGTGGCAACACCCGCGAATACGCCGAGAATTATGCTGGCCATCCCGGCGAATATCGCCAATACATGCGGCTGTTCAACGACATGGTTACCGCGGTGCTGCAATGCGATAAGCCGGTCGTATGCCGCGTCAACGGTATGCGCGTAGGCGGCGGCCAGGAAGTCGGAATGGCATGCGACTTCTCCGTTGCCAGCGACTTGGCGGTCTTCAGCCAGGCAGGACCGCGACACGGCTCCGCCCCCGACGGAGGCTCCACCGACTTCCTGCCGCTGTTTGTCGGCATGGAACGGGCAATGTTCAGCGGCACCCTGTGCCAGCAGTGGAGCGCGCATCGCTTCTATTGGCTGGGTGGCTTGACGCAAATTGTCCCGGTGCTGACGGTGGATGGGAAGTGGGTGGCAAATCCGCTCGTCACCACGGATCGGATTCTTGACGAGTACGGGCGCCTGGTCATCGGAGATTACAAGAGCGGAGCAGAGCGCGACGAAGGAAAAGCACTGCTGGCGAAAGGGACCGTCGACCTGGGTCTGCTGGATGAGGCGGTGGACGCTTTATGTACTCATCTGCTCTACACCATGCCGGACTGTCTGATCAAGACCATCGAAAGTCTTCGCAAACACAAGCTGGAACACTGGGACCGGAACCGCGAAACCAATCGCGCCTGGCTCTCGCTCAACATGATGACCGAAGCCCGCGCCGGTTTCCGCGCCTTCCATTACGGCACAAAGGAGCAGCGGGAAGTGGATTTCATCCGGCTGCGGCAAAGACTGGCTGAAGGCGCCTCGTGGAGCGAGAAGCTTATCGAGGAGATTGCTCCCTGGACGGCGCAGGCCTCGGGCAAGGGAAAATGATGGACGTTGGCAACAAGGCAGCGATGGGAATAGAGCCGAGGGAAATGCCGACGTCTGACCTAGAGGGCCTGATCGAGCAAGCGCAGGATTTGATCGACGACCTCGATTTGAAAGCCGTGCGAACGTGGAAGGAAGCATCACCTGGCCGCAAGGCCATTGGACACATGCCGATTTATGTTCCTCGCGAGTTGATTCATGCTGCTGGCATGCTGCCGGTCGGGATCATGGGGGCCGGCGAGCGGTTGGAGATCATTCGTGGGGATGCATACTTCCAAAGCTACATCTGCCACATTCCCCGCAGCACGATTGAACTTGCTCTCAGCCGTCGCCTCGATGTGCTGGACGGCATGTTGTTTCCCTCCATCTGCGATGTGATCCGCAACCTCTCCGGCATGTGGCGGCTGTTGTTTCCCGAGCGTTACGTCCGTTATGTGGACTTGCCGCAGAACTTCGAGTCCGGTGTCGGAGGACTGTTTTGGCGACAGGAGTTGGAATCGCTGCGCGACGACTTTGAGCGGATGACAGGCCAGGCGATTTCCGATGACGACCTACGCAACAGCATCGCCGTCTACAACGAAAACCGCGCGGCCATTCGCGAACTCTATCGTGCTCGCAGCCGGCAGCCGTGGTTCTTTCCGATATCGGAGGTCTACCCGGTATTGCGCGCGGGAAATGTACTTCCTCCGGAGGAGCACACCAAGCTGCTGCGGCAATATCTGCGACTCGCACAGATGCAAGCCGACCGGCATGAACGCGATCAGAGCCGTGTAGTGCTGGTGGGAATGTTCTGCGAACAGCCTCCGCTCGGACTGCTGCTCACGCTGGAGCGCGCGGGTTGCTGGATTGTGGACGACGACCTGCTCCTCGGGCTGCGGTGGATCACAGGTGAGGTTTCAACCGGCGGCGACCCATTGCAGGCGCTGGCCGACGCGTTCTGTACTCAAAGCACGGAAACTGCCGCCCGCTATCTTCCCGAAGGCCAACGTGGGCGGTCGTTGGTGGAGTCGGTGCGTCGCAATCATGCTGACGGCGTAGTCTTTTGCGCGCCCAGCTTCTGTGATCCCGCGCTGCTGGAGCAGCCCATGCTCGTGGCGCAACTGGATCGCGAAGGCATTCAGCATACGCAATTCAAGTACAGCGAGGACACCGGCCAGTTCGCCGTCATTCGCGAGCAGGTAGGCACGTTCTCTGATTCCATTCGCTTGTGGAGTGAAGCATGACGGTCGCACCCCCTCGCATCGCCGAAGAAGTGAGCAAAGAGCGAAGCATGCTGTTGCAAAAGCAGATGATTGCCGGCCACTACACCGAACTGGCGCGTGCTCCACAGACAGGCCGCAAGGTGGTGTACACATTCGTTCCGGGAAACCTTACGGAGCTGCTGCGCTCATTCAACCTTCTCCCCGTATTGCCCGAAATCAACGCCCTGCAATCCGGCATGAGGAAGTTGTCGGGCGACTACATCGCGGAAGCCGAAAAGCATGGACACAGCGAAGATGTTTGCACCTACGTCAAGTGCGACATCGGCATGCTGAAGAAAGGAAACATCGGCCCCACTGGCGAGCGCCTGCCTCCGCCCGACCTGCTGCTGCTCTCCTATACCGGCTGCTTCACCTTCATGAAGTGGTTTGAGCTGCTGCGCCAGGAGTACGACTGCCCGGTCGCGATGCTGCATGTGCCGTATCAGTCGGAAGGCCGCATATTGCCGCATCATGTCGACTACATCGTGCAGCAACTGCGCAGCGAGGTGATTCCGAAGCTCGAACAAGTGAGCGGACGTCGTTACGACGAAGACCGGCTGCGACAGGCCCTGCAACTTTCGGCGCAGGCAGAAGATGATCTGGTGTGGGTGCTGGAATCGGCGAAGCATGTTCCTTCTCCGATCGACGCTTACTTTGGAGGCGTGTACTACATCGGACCGATGTTTACGGCGTTTCGGGGTACACCTGAAGGCGTCTCGTACTACCGCACGCTGCGCGAGGAGATTGAGGCCCGCCTGCACGACGGGTTGGGACCGCTAACTCCCGATGGAACGCAGGAGAAAGAACGCTATCGCCTGGTGATGGAAGGTCCGCCGAATTGGACCAGCTTTCGGGAATTCTGGAAGATGTTCTACGAGGAAGGCGCGGTAGTTGTGGCAAGCAGCTACACCAAGGTCGGAGGCCTGTACGACCTGGGCTTTCGCCACGATGCCGCGCGGCCACTGGAGACGCTGGCGGAATACTGCCTGGGCTGCTACACGAACCTTGGACTGCCCACGCGCGTCGATCTGCTGGAGCGCTACATCCGCGACTACCGGGCAGACGGCTTCATGATCAACAGCATCAAAAGCTGCAACTCCTTCAGTGTGGGACAGCTTCTCATGCTGCGCCAGCTCGAACAACGCACCGGAGTCCCCGGCGGCTTTATCGAAAGCGACCTGGTCGATCCGCGCTACTTTTCCGCCGCCAACATCAAGAACCGAATCGAAAGCTATCTGCAAATGCTGGACCAAAGGCGCAGGGGAGCGAACGCATGAGTGCGCTACGCATCCATGTCGGCATTGACCTGGGCTCCACCACCACAAAGGCTGTGGTCTTGGATGAGGCCGGCGAGATCATCGGCCGCGGCATTACCAACACACGCAGCAATTACGATGTGGCCTGTCAGGTGGTGCGCGAAGAAGCGCTGGTACGCACCCGGTTCACTCTTATCCGGAAGGCAGTCAGCGGCGACCCCGCTTTGGCCGAGGTGGAGAAGACTTTCCTGTCGTCATTGTCCCGCAACTTTCGCCTTCTCCAGCATCTCGATCAGCTCGCCAACTTGCGCGACGCTCTGCACCAGATTGCGCAGGAGGCACGCCATCGCGCTTACGCGAAACAGTTGAACGCCATTATCGACACCATTGTGAATGGGATGGTCGAGAAGGCCAGCGGGCATTTCAGCGAGCTGGCGGTTCGTAAGAGCGACTTCTTTCGCGACATTGCAACGGCCGATTACATGCAGCTGGCAGAACAGCACGGCGATCCGGGTGGCATATCCTTTGACCTGCTCTGTGGATTGTTCGACGCCGCCATCCTCGTAGTCGAGAATGCAGCCGCGCGCAGCGACTTTGATACCAAGCTACAAGACGCTTTGGAACGGACCCTTGCAGCCGGAACGCCCGTCCTGCAAGCACGGGCTTCGCAACTGCGTACCACGGTCGAAAAAACTTGCGCCACCGAGATTGTCGAAGCCAACACTGTCGGCACAGGTTATGGGCGGCAGCGATTGCCCTTTCCGAAGGAACAGATTCGCAGCGAGATTCTCTGTCACGGCCTCGGCGCTCACGCAATGTTTCCCAACACGCGCACTGTGCTGGACATCGGAGGACAGGACACCAAGGCGATCCAGGTGGATGCGGATGGGCTGGTGGTCAGCTTTCAGATGAATGATCGCTGCGCGGCGGGATGCGGGCGATACCTCGGATATATTGCCGACGAAATGAACCTCGCCCTGCACGAGCTTGGGCCGCTGGCGCAGCAGAGCCAGTGCCGGGTGAAGATCAACAGCACATGCACAGTTTTTGCCGGCGCCGAATTGCGCGAGCGCCTCTCGCTAGGCCAGCGGCGTGAAGACATTCTGGCCGGGCTGCATCGGGCTGTCATCCTGCGAGCCATGTCCCTGCTGGCGCGGTCCGGGGGCGTGAAGGACGAGTTCACTTTTACCGGAGGTGTTGCACGAAATCCAGCTGCGGTGACCGCGTCTACGCGAACTGGTGCAGGAAAACTACGGCGACGGGTGCTCAACATTTCGGCAGACTCGATCTACACCGGTGCCCTGGGAGCTGCATTGTTTGCCTTACGCGGAGTGGAGGCCAGCGCATGACCCCGACGGCCGTGCTTGCGAAAAACTCGAACGGCTGAGCAGCAAATCACTGCCGGAGTTGACGTTGGCTCCAGCGCAGTCAAGATCGCAGTGTTGCTCTCAAACGCCGGCAGCGAGGCTGAAGTGCTTTCTCTAGTCACAGAACGCATTCGTCGCCGTGAGCTGCACAAAGTGGTCAACGAGGGATATGAAGAGGCCCTACGCCAGGCGGATGTGACCGGCGAAGACGTCTGTTATGTCGCCAGCACCGGCGAGGGAGAGTTGGTGGACTTCCGCCGAGGGCATTTCTACGGCATGACGACACATGCGCGAGGCGCGATTTTCCTGATGCCGGAAGCGCGAGCTGTTCTTGACGTCGGTGCGCTGCATGCCCGCGCCATGCGCATTGATGAGCGCAGCCGTGTTCTCGCCTATCGCATGACCAGCCAGTGCGCTTCCGGCTCTGGACAGTTTTTGGAAAACGTCGCTCGCTACATGGGCATCACGCTGGAAGATGTCGGCCCCATGTCGAGCAAGGCCGCCAACCCACAGGCAGTAAGCAGCATCTGTGCGGTGTTGGCGGAGACGGATGTGATTAACATGGTCAGCCGCGGCATCTCACCGCCCGACATACTTAAGGGCATCCATATCTCCATGGCGGGCCGCTATCTTAAACTGCTGCGCGCCATCGACGTACATGGGCCGGTGGCAATTACCGGCGGGTTGTCAGCCGATATTGGCCTGGCGCAAGCGTTACAAGAAAAGGCACAGGAAGACGGCCTCGACATCGAGGTCCGGACCCACCCGAACGCCATTTACGCCGGCGCTCTGGGAGCCGCCCTGTGGGGAGCGTACCGTTATCGCATGCTGTCGAAGACCGCGGAGGTTAAGGCGTGACGGGCAGTAACGAGTTAGCCGGGAAGACTGCTCTGGTAACCGGCGGCTCAGGTGGGATCGGCAGCGCTATCGTTCGCAGCCTGCAACTAGCGGGTGCAACGGCCGCGTCCCTCGATCTGGCAGCGCCGCCTGACGACGACCTTCCCTGGTTGCAGTGCGATGTGCGCAGTGACGAATCGGTTCAAACGGCCGTGCAGCGGTTCTTTCAGCAACATGGACGGCTCGACGTTGTGGTTCACGCTGCCGGCATCTCGCGCGAGGCCGTGGTGTGGAAGCTCGCTGTCGACGACTGGGACAGGATCCAGGCGGTGAACCTGCGTGGAGCTTTTCTGCTGTTGCGGCATTCGATCCCCCTGATGCGCCAGGGCGACGGCGGGCGAATTGTGCTGATCGGCTCCATCAACGGATCACGAGGAAAGTTCGGCACCGCGGCGTATTCCGCTAGCAAGGCCGGACTGCTCGGCTTGGCCAAGACCGTAGCCCGCGAGACAGGCCGCTTTGGGATTACGGCGAATGTGATTGAGCCGGGCTGGGTGCGCACACCCCTGACGGAGGCCCTGCCGGCCGACATTCGAAAGGGCGCAGAGGCCGAGAGCCTGCTCGGGACCCTGCTGGATGTCTCCGATATCGCAGCAGCCGCCATGTTCTTATGCGGCCCCGGTGGCAGGCGGATCACCGGGCAGACCCTGCGCGTCGATGCGGGACAATTCCTGGGTGGAGTATGAGCAGGAGGCAAACCATGCCGACTAAAAATTTCGAAGAAGCAGGCGTGCTGGAGACGGATGCAGTCCTTGTGCGCACGATGCGTGAGGACGACCTCAAGGCAGTCGTGGCGATCGATGCTGCTGCTACTGGCCGTTGGCGTCCCCGGTATTTCGAAATCATGTTGCAGCGCGCGGTTACTCAGGCGAGCTTGCAGATCTCGCTGGTAGCGGAACTGGAAAATCAGGTTGTAGGCTTTGTCATCGGATCGCTTTACTACGGCGAATATGGGGTAGTGGAACCGTCAGCTTCCATCGACGCGGTCACGGTCGACCCGCGCTCGCGCGGCAAGAAAGTCGGCAAGGCGCTGATGCGTCAACTGCGGTTGAATTTGGCCGCCCTGCGCATTAACACCATAAGGACTGAGGTCTCTTGGGACGATTTTGATCTGCTCGCGTTTTTCCGCAGTCAGGGCTTCTGCCCCTCGAGCAGACTCTGTTTGGAATGTGCTTTGGACCCGACGCAGTCGGAAGACTGAGGAATTTTTATGAAGAAGCTTGCCATCAGTAAGAAGACGCCGGTTCGCAAGGCGAAAAAAGCGGCTGGGCGCAAGTCCGTTGTGCTGACCTACCTGCGGTGTTCGCGTTGCGGACGAAAGGCAGCAGCAGAAGACAAGTTTTGTGCTGAATGCGGACTCTTTCTGCGCGATGCCTTCCTCGATCACCGGATCCTGCATGCGCTTACCGAGGAAAAAGACGGTCATAGCCGCGAGGCGCGTCAACAGCTGGAACGCCTCTTGCAGGCTGAGCCGGACAACATACTGGCCAACCACATATTAGGTACGTTCTATTTCCATCAGGGCATGCTTGAGCTGGCGATCGAACGCTACCAGAAGGCCATTGCCGCGTCCCCTTCCTTTCTGCTGGCGCACTACGACCTGGGAGTTGCCTGGTACCATCGCGGAAACATGCCGCAGGCGATTCGGGCTTTCCGGCAATGTCTGAAGATCGATCCGAACTACAACGCCGCACATTACCGTCTGGCGGTGTCGTTGTTTCATGCCGGCGAGCTGGAAGAGGCTCTCAACCACTTTCAGCAATCGATCGCGCTCACTCCGGAATACCTCATGGCGCACTATCACATCGGGGTCATTCACGAACGCCGGGGAGAAACTGCCGCCGCCGAGCGCGAGTTCCGTCGCAGCCTCGATGAAAGCATTGGAGAAGTGAGCAGCCTGTTCCACCTGGCATTGATTCGCCGCAGTGCCGGCGACATCGCAGGCGCAGAAGAACTTCTGCAGCGTGCGCGCGAGTTCGGCAAAGCTCAAAGCGCCATCTCTTAACCGTGGGAGGACAGCATGAGCTCAGGCGAACAGAACGCTCTCATTTACGACTGGGCTGTGGCCGGCCCGCGCAACCCCCACTATCCGCCTCACGTCATGCTCGATGACGAGACCCTGCGCGACGGTTTGCAGAGTCCGTCCGTCACCGACCCTTCCCTGGAGACGAAAGTCGAAATCCTCCACCTGATGGAAAGCCTGGGCATTGAGACCGCTGACGTCGGCCTGCCGGGCGCGGGCCCGCACCAGCGAGAGGCGGTATTGCGCTTGTGCCGTGAGATTTCCGAGCAGCGGCTGCGCATCCGTCCCAACTGTGCCGCGCGAACTCTGATGGTGGATATTCAGCCCATCGCTGAGGTCTCACAGCTTACCGGCGTGCCCATAGAAGCTTGCGTCTTCATTGGCAGCAGCCCCATTCGTCAGTATGCGGAGGAATGGGAGCTGGCGGACATCCTCCGCTTTACGCGGGAAGCCATTCGCTTCGCGGTGCGTGAAGGTCTGGAGGTGATGTACGTTACCGAAGACACGGTGCGTTCTTCTCCCGAACATCTGCGAGTCCTGTTCACGGCCGCGATTGAAGCAGGAGCCAAGCGGCTGTGCCTGTGCGACACCTGCGGCGCTGCCATCCCGCAAGGCGTGTGGAACCTGGTTTCATGGGTGAAGGCGCTTCTGAAGGAACTCGGCGTTGATGTTGGTATCGACTGGCACGGTCACCGTGATCGCGGCCTCGACTTAGCCAATAGCCTGGCCGCGGCTGAGGCTGGCGCCACACGCGTTCACGGAACGGCGCTCGGGGTCGGCGAGCGTGTGGGCAACACTCCCATCGAGCAGCTTCTGGTCAACATGAAGCTGCTGGGAATGCGCGACGACGATCTCTCGCGCTTGCCGGAATATGTCCAGGTGGTCTCAGACGCAACCGGAGTCCCCATGCCCATCAACATGCCAATCGTGGGCCGCGACGCGTTTCGCACCGCGACCGGCGTCCACGCTTCTGCCGTCATCAAGGCCAAGAAGAAAGGCGAATCATGGCTGGCCGACCGCGTCTATTCCGGAGTGCCGGCAGGATGGGTCGGCAGGACGCAAGAGATCGAGATTGGACACATGTCGGGGAACTCCAACGTGATTCACTACCTTAGCTCTCGGGGTCTTCCAACCAGCACCGAAATCATTACGGCCGTCTTGGATTTGGCTAAACGGTCCAGCCGTGTTCTTACTGAGTCGGAGATCCTGGAACTGGTGGGTGAAATGAGGGAACACTAGTCCTGGGGCCGTTCAGCGCCACCTCTCGCTATACAGCGAAACTTGCCCCGTCGACTGTTCATTATGAGAACGGCTCCAAACGATCAACGGTGCGCACGTTGTCCCATTCTAAAGCTGTCCTCTCGTAAAAGGCAGGCTTGGCTGCGACGGCTATCTCTCGTTCAGGACCCCGGGCCAGTTCACCACCAGGTTGAGCGGCGTTACCCGCTCCTCTTCGACCATATTGATTAGCAGCCGCTTTCCATCGGGAGAAACGTCGAAGGGAACGCCGGCTCTTGACACTTTGGCGTGAAACAGATGCTGAGGCATGCCGATGTTTATTGCACTGTCGCTGCTGGCAATAGGCACAACGAAGAACTCATCATTCACGTCTTTGTAGAAGAGTTCGTTTCCATTCCGGCCCCACGCTACGTATGTGCTCCCATTGCTACTGACCTTCCACTTGCCCGATGGCTTGGGAAAGTGCGTAATGTACAACTCATTCTGCCCAGATTCGTCAGAGACGTATGCCAGCCATCTGCCATCGGGCGAGACCTGATAGTGATAGAAACTCGACGTGGGCGAAGGGGGTTCCAGGATGCGAACTAGCTTGCGATCGCCGGCCAAGGGTAGTGCCCATAGCGCAATGTTCTGGTTCCCGGTGCCCCATAGCAAGGTGATGTACTTGCCATCAGGAGTGTAGGCAGGAAGGTGATAGGCATGCGCGTCACTCAGCAGCACCTTCTCGCCACCTCTGCTATCGGCAGCCTTACTGCGGATTTCGAAGTCTCCGCCGCCCTGAGCCACTGCCGCTGCATACACGAGGCGCTTGCCATCGGGCGACCAAGACGGATCTGTCATGGGACCGCGAACAAAAGTAACTCGAGTCTCAGTGCCGCGCTCCAGGTCCTCCGTCCAGATGTCGGAGGAGCCCGAGCCCAGATTACCGCTCATATAGGCGACGCTCTTTCCATCCGGGGAGATCTTGGGGCTTAATACGTTCTTCCGCTGGCCTACCGGCGAGAGTACTTTTCCCGAGCGATCAACCCACGTCAACTGCCTGCCGACCGCATCTCCCACCACGGGTTGGTAGGTCATCAATCCGTTCTGCGAGACCGAGAACACGCTTCGCCAGATGTCGGCGTCGTACCAAACATTGTTTACTACCGGAATCGCTTCGCCCGACAACTTCCCGGCCACCGGATCAAAGGGTTGGGCCACCAGCGCATGCTGCACCTGATACAACAAGTAACCAGATGCGTACTGCGCCGCCGATTTTGTGGCAACCACAAGGTGTGTCTTGTCGCTGTCCAGCGACCCAAAATAGATGCCGTTGTCTTGAGGGCGTCCACCGTCATGACTGGTGGCGAGGAAAATGACTTGCCGGCCAGCGCGCCGAAAAGATTAGTCTGGGAGAGAGGATTTGAACCTCCGACCCCTGGTCCCGAACCAGATTTTAGCCCTTGGTGAAATCTGGTGAAATTGAGTAACTCCAGGTAATTGCCGTTGCGTTACTGGCAGTCGCCTTGTTGATCTCTATTGAAACATGGTGATTCTTCGAGGCAAGACCGCCACAAAATCGACTACAGTCGCGGAGCGAACAGAATACGAAATCGACAGGATCCTCATGGAGCAATACAAATCGCCGCAGTTCAACCCGCGTAATCGCAAGTCTAAAAACCAGTGAATGCGCCCCGCGTGACTGACCATCAAAGGGAAGCAGTGCTCCATGGAAACGACATAGGGCAGCCAACCCTCCGTCTTCGTCGTTACCTGTTTTCAGGCGCATGCCTGACGGTTCCGACGTAATGAAACCGATCGCGGCCCCAATCGTCGGAGGCATGATTACCTCGACCATTCACGTTCTAATCCTGGTTCCGGTGTTCTTTCTGCTGATGAAGCGGCGCGCGCTTCGCAAGGGCACCCTGATGCTTAGCTCGGGACATGACGAGTCCCGTTAACTGGATTGCTGCACCGCCCGTCCTATCTGAGGTAAATCGAGTAGTCTCAGGAGGGACTTCCATCTTCTCGGTCGACGGAAACCCGCGACCTGGGACAACTACGAAACTGGTCACCCATGAGTCGGAAATCAGCTCCACCATTGCGGCGGTGCGGGCGCATGCAGTATCTCCACGTCGGAACCGCCAGCAATCCCTACGGGTGTTGCTCGCTGCGATGTTGTGCTTGTGTGAGCCGGCTCACTTACAGGCCTCCGGACGCTGCAATAGACTCGTCCTTGGCCTGCTATGGACGAAGGACTTGACAATGCTCAGATAGCTGAACCGGAATCCTGGAAGCGGCAGGAGACGATCTTCTGCATTCTGCAGCTCATCGTGCTTGCCGTTCTCCTGCTGGTCCATACCCTGTTTGCCGAACACTTCGGCATCCCCTCGCGGCGGTTGCTGACCCTGCTGGCTGGGGCTTTCCTGTTGCGGGTTCTGCAACTGATATGGATACAGGGGTTCACCGAGGCTCCGTCAAGGCGCACTGCGACGGTGCTTTCTGGGTCGTCGGTGCTTTTAAATCTTGGGCTTGCCTTCATCGCCGCCTTCCTTACGGATCGTGCCGACTCGCAATACTTTGTTCTGTTGGTAATGCCCGTCATTGAATCGGCATTTCGCTTTAGCCTGCCGCTGACTCTAAGCGTTCTCGCCGTTACTGCGGCCCTCAATTTCGCATGGATCCTGCACTACGCTCAGGAGCATGGCCCGGTACCGGCGAGCGAATACTTCGAGGCGGGCTCCATGTCCATGATCTTCGCATTCGTCGGTGTCTTGGTCTGGAACCTGGTGAGCAATCTCCGATCCAACGAAACTCAGATGGCGAAGAATCTGTTGGTTTTGAAACGTACGCAAGACGAACTCGTTCGGGAGCAGAAACTGGCCGCTATTGGACGGCTGGCGGCTGCCATAGCGCATGAGATCAGAAACCCGGTGGCGATGATCTCCAGTTCTCTGGCAACTGCCGTTCGCGGGCAGCTAGCTCATGATCAACGGGAACACATGTTTGCAATCGCCTCCGCGCAGGCCGAGCGCCTGGAGAGATTAACCAATGATTTTCTTGCCTATGCCCGGCCGCGGCCCCTGGTGCTGGAACGCCATGATGTGGCGCTTCTGATCTCCTGTGTTGGGGAATTGTCGCAGGCACGCGCCGAACAGCGCGGGCTGAAGATCGAAGTTGATTCTCCGGGCGAACTGTATTGTCAGTGTGATCCCACGGTAGTGCAGCAGGCACTGCTGAATCTCGTCATGAACTCAATTGATGCGTCGCCGCCAGGCTTGGCGATTCGGATAACCGGTCGCAGTTCGGGGTCCGCTGTCAACATCGACGTCGAGAATAGTGGCCCGGAGATTGATCGGGAGGCGGTGGAGCATATGTTTGAACCCTTCTTCACCACTAAGCCCGAGGGGACAGGGTTGGGATTGGCCATCGCGAGGAGTGGGGCGCGGAGCCACGGCGGAGACCTGACGCTGAGTTCCAACGGAAGCCCGGTGGTAAGGTTCACCTTGACGCTACCGGCACGCAGCTTAATGCAGTCTTCATCGGCAGGTTAACGTATGGCCAGAATCATCGTAGTAGATGACGAACCTCACATGCGCGCTATCTTGGCCGCCAACCTTCAACAAGACGGTCATGTTGTCATCGAAGCCTCGGGCGTCGGTGAGGCGACGAAGACGATTGCGGGAAATGAGTATGACGTCGTCATCACCGATCACAAAATGCCGGACGGCTCGGGTATCGATGTCCTCAGGCTCGTTCTGCAGGACGACGCCACTGCCTCAGTGATCTTCCTGACGGCTGTGGGTTCCATCGAGTTGGCCGTAGAGAGCATGAGGGGAGGGGCCTTCGATTTCTTGACCAAGCCATTCCTCCCGGAAGTGATTCGTGCCTCCGCTACACGGGCTGCGGAGCATACCCGATTACTGCGCGAGAACAGCCGGTTGAGAGAAACCGTCTCGCGATTGGAAGGCTCCTCCGAGATCATTGGGGAATGTGCAGGAATACTTCGCGTGCGGGAGGACATTGCCCGCGTAGCGCCGACCAACGCCACGGTTCTGATCACCGGCGAAACCGGCACGGGCAAGGAACTGGTGGCTCGAAGCATACACAAGAACAGTACTCGCGCTGCCAAACCCTTCATTGCCATCAATTGCGCTGCGTTGCCGGAGCCCCTGGTGGAAAGCGAGCTGTTCGGCCACGAGCGCGGAGCCTTCACCGGAGCGGACCGTGCCCGCGAAGGCCTCTTCGAGGCTGCTCATCAAGGCACGCTTTTCCTAGACGAAGTAGCGGAATTAAGTGCCGCCACCCAGGCTAAGCTCCTAAGGGTCCTGAACGATGGACAACTCACACGGATCGGTTCCAGCCGGCCTCGGACCGTCGACGTCCGAGTACTGACGGCTACCCACCGCAATCTGCAGGAGCGTGTTCGCGAAGGCCTGTTTCGCGAAGACCTGTACTACCGGCTGGCGGTCTTTCCTATCGCGATTCCACCTCTCCGCGAGCGGAAGCAGGACATCCCTCAACTCTGTCGCGAGTTCCTACGCAGGGCGGCGAGCGACCTGAAGGTTCCGGAACCGCAGATTTCTGACCATGCTCTTCAGCAGCTGGTGTCCTACGACTTTCCCGGGAATATCCGGGAGTTGCGGAACCTTATTGAACGGGCGTGCATACTTGCAGGTGGCAACGAGATCTCAGCCGAAATGTTCCCCGCCATCGCGGACACCAATTCCTCGAACCAGAGGCTATCTTCACCGCAAGCGATGGAAGAGGAATGGATATCCCATCTGCCGGAGACAATTGATCTGCGAGGCTTGCTGAGCTCCTTGGAGCGGAGACTGATTGAGAGGGCGCTGGGCAGCACCGGGGGAGCGCAGGCTGAAGCAGCACGGCGTCTCGGGCTGTCCCGCAGCGACCTTGGTTACAAGCTGGGCAAGCATGAAATCAAGCTCGCTGCGGAATGACAAGGTCAGTCTTTGTCAGTGTCCGGGCTGCCTAGAATTGTTGCCTCGTCAGGCCCGCTCGATGGGCCTATCATTGCCCTGACCCCAAGCTCGTGTACCAACCTGCCTCCGTTATGCGCCGTATTGGCCAACAACAGGGTGCCTGCTCCATAGAAAAGAAGGAACAACAGCGGCAGAACGGTAGTCACCATCCGTCCTGAAAGCTTTCGAGACAGCCTCGGCGCAAAGACGATTGCCGCAAAGATAATGGTTAAGCCGCTGAACACAGCCCTTGTCGCATCGGCCAGCTCTTCATGTCTCTCGAGGACGGCGTTGACCTGCGGGTTTCGTTCGGCCAGCTTGCCGGCAGCTTCTCCGGTGGCTGCCGCCATGAAGGTTCCAACGGTGCCCAAAAGCATCAGGCCCAGAGCCACATACAAGAGCGTCCGGCCGTGCTCGGGCTTGAGCAGTGCGCCAACCAACACGACGATGGGCGTTACCAGAAGCAAAGCGATTGGAAAATGCACGATCAGCGGGTGCAGCCCTTCCCAGGGCGGAATAATGGGCATCTGAATCATGACGATCACCTCGTTCTTTCTACGATCCGTCTGAGCCGTTAGAGATAGGGGGCGGCAAAACAGCGCCGCCCCATCGCCCCACCAAGCCCTATGTCACCGCCACATACTTGTCTTTCGGGCTGAAGCAGGTATGACACTTCGCAAAATCAAGATTGGTCGTGGTGTAGCCGCAAATCGTACACACGTAGTAGGTAACACCCTTGGCGCGCATGGTCGCCATGTTCTCAAGTGCTGTCGTGAACAGCTTCGCGTGCTCAGCTTCGGCGCTGCTGGCGTAGTTGAAGGTCTGCACGGCTCCGGCGATCCCGGCGTTGCGAGCCTGCTTGTAGAAGTCGGGATACATTACGTCCCGCTCGTAGGTCTCCCCTTTAATGGCGACCTGCAGGTTCTCCTTGGTGGTTTTTACGACTGGCGTCTCCACCTTTGCCTGGGGTGTGCCGCCAAGCTTCTTGATTTCGACCGCATGATTAGCGGCGTGAATTTCTTCGGCTCGTGCCGCAGCCCGGAAGAGAGCCGCGATCTGGAAGTACCCTTCCTGATCGGCTTCCTGGGCGAAGGCGAGATAGCGCGCATGCGCATTGCTCTCACCATTGAAGGCGGCCTGCAGATTTTGCAGAGTTACGTTAGCAACCTGCGGAGTTGGGCCGGCATAGGCCAGCGAGGCGGCGCAGACGAGCAAAACCGCGACTACTATCTTGCGACTGAAATGTCTCATTGCAATCTCCTGTGATTCCCTAGGCGAGGGCACAGCACTACATAAGGCAACTCTCGTTCCAAATCCAACCGCCCGATATGTGGAGCGATATCAGCTAATTGCGTGGCGAAGGCTGTTCTGACCTCGCCTCGGCGTCAAACTTCTCGGACACTGGCAGAGATGCGGTCAAAAAGTTTGTACAAGAAGAACCAAAGGGAAGGGAGAACTCGACCGTCCCATGGAAGCGATGTCTCACTACATCACTGGCTTACATCGTGAGCTGTACTGCACGCCTTGCTGATCGAGACTGGAACGCCAGATGCGAGGAGAAGGGCGAAGCACTTGGTCGGTTTTTCCTGCTTGGTGCCATTCTCAATCCCAGGAAGGAGATCGAAATGCCAGAGAAGTCCGAGTCCAAGCAGCCGCTGAAGTTCTGCCAAAGCGACGGCCTATTTGTCGAATTGGTCCGGAAGCGCGCTTACGAACTCTACGCGGGGCGTGGAATGGAAGCCGGTCACGACGTAGAAGATTGGTTGCGCGCGGAAGAAGAGGTGCTATCGCAGCGCGAGGAACTGGCGCTTGCCGCCTGACCTCGCTAGCCCTCTTCACGGGGCGCATGCCGCCGCTGCCCCCTTGGGCATGCGCCCTTGATTCAGGCGCGGGGCGTGAGGACAGGACTGCCGCGTGGGCGCCAACCGTTCCCCTGCGGCTCGTTCTAGAAACTCCATGAAGATCTTGGTATGCGGTGCCGACGTCGCTGGGTGCATCTATGCCGCCCGCCTGCATTGTCCTGAGCACGAGGTTACGCTTCTTGCATCCGGCGATCGTTTGGCGACGCTTCAACAGCACGGAGTGATCCTCTACAACGCGGCAACTGCCGAAGAACTCTTCCTGCACCTGCCGGTAGTCGAAGAACTGGAGGCGAACGACTACTACGATCTGGCAATCATCTCAGTCCCGCTCAGTCAGTTGGCGTGCCTGCCCGCCGATTGGGGCAATAATAGGCATTTTCGTACGGCCCTCTTCATGACGCCTCATTCCGGGGCTTGTGAAGATTGGGCTGACAGGTTCAACTGCGAACATCTTCTTTTAGGTAGCCCAGGTGTTGGGGGAGTGTTGAATGGTCCGGTCGTTGAGTACCGTGAGATGCCGGCCCTGCTCCAAAGGGCCACTATTGGGGCCTTCGACGACTGCGCCGTCCCCGATCTGCGTCGGGTCCTTCGCATGTTCCGAGGCGCGGGCCTGTCGGTATCCACGTGCCGGCACATGGATTCCTTGTTGAAGACACAGGCCGCGATTTTTGTGTCATTGGCCGGGGGCGTTCGAGCTGCCGAGCGGTCAGGCATGTCTTTGGGTGCCGACCGGGCTAGCGCTCAGTTGGTGGTCGAATCCATTCGCGAGTGCTTCGCCGTCTTGGGTGAGCTGCGAATACCGATCACGCCGCGCTATCTCGCGTGGTTGAGCTCCGCGCCCTCGAAGTGCCTCGCGGACCTATTGCTTCGATGGTCGCGCACCGCAGAGTTTGAGTTGCTGGTCGCGGCACAGGTTAAGACTGCGGCAGACGAAATAGCTTACCTGACCGATCAACTCCGGCTTTCCTCGATGCTCGCTGCAGTCGAGACGCCCGCATTTAACGACCTTTCTGAATATCTGACGGCCCGGCCCGAGCCGCTCGCGCCTAGGTACAGCCATGCTTCATAACCAGAAAGACATTCGTTCCATGCGATTTCGCGTCCGCTCGCCCAATCTCAAAGTGGCGGGCCTGGTGAACCAAGGTACCTGGGTGCGCCTTATGCGCGCCAGAGTTCCCGCTAAGTTGAGCGTTTCGTCGATGGTTTCCAGGGCGCAGCATTTCGATCCTCGGAAGGGCGTCCGCAAGGAGCTAGTGAAATGACCACGGCACCCTCGAGCGCGCTGTTGGTTGACCCGACCGAGACGTTCGACCCGAAGACAATCACCGGACTTTCAAGCAGCGAGGCGGGGGCCCGGTTGCGCCGTGACGGCTTCAACGAGTTACCTGCGGCCGAGCGCCGTACCTGGTTTGCCATCGCGTGGGAGGTCGCCAGTGAGCCTATCTTCCTCGTGCTGATCGCTTGCGGAACGATCTACGTATTCCTGGGGGATGTTCAGGAAGCGCTCATGCTTCTTGGATTTGTTGCTCTGATTGCTGGTATCAGCCTGTATCAAGAGCAGAAGACGGAACGCACGCTGGAGGCGCTGCGTGATCTGGCCAGCCCGCGGGCCCTGGTTATTCGTGATGGCAATCAGGTACGCATTCCCGGCCGTGAAGTGGTGCGCGGCGATATCGTCACCCTCTCCGAAGGCGATCGCGTTCCCGCTGACGGCGAACTTCTCTTTGCCTGCAATCTCAGCGTGGATGAGTCCCTTTTGACCGGTGAGTCCCTTCCGGTTCAGAAGTCAACCGCCGCCGATAACGCTTCATCGCCCCCTAATTCAGCTCACGACAACTCCGCAATGGTGTATTCGGGCACTCTGGTGGTCCAGGGCTCAGGATTTGCGCGAGTGCTCGAGATTGGAGCCCATACCCAGATCGGCCGGATCGGGAAGGCACTGAAGAGCATCGAGCCGGAGAAGACGCTCTTGCAGAAGGAAACGGCGAGGTGGGTGCGAATCCTTGCGATCCTCGGCTTGTCTATCTGCGTTCTGGTTGTTATCGCCTACGGCGTTACTCGGGGAAATTGGCTCGAAGGAACCCTGGCAGGTCTCACATTGGCAATGGCGATCCTGCCCAACGAACTGCCGGTTGTGTTGACCATCTTTCTGGCGTTGGGGGCGTGGCGCATTTCCCGCAGGCAGGTACTCACGCGGAGGATTCCAGCCATCGAAGCCTTGGGCTCGGCGTCTGTCCTGTGCGTCGACAAGACTGGGACAGTGACCATGAACCGAATGGCGGTGACCCGCCTGTTTGCGAAACGGCAGTTGTCCGTGGAAGCACTTCAGGCTCCCGACCTGTTGCCGGAGGAATTTCACGAAGTGCTGGAGTTCGGCATCCTGGCCAGCCAGAAGGACCCATTTGATCCTATGGAGCGGGCGATCAACGAATGCGGAAGCCGCTGCCTTGAGAACACCGAACACCTGCACGACGATTGGGAACTCATCCGCCAGTACCCGTTGTCACCTTCTCTTTTGGCACTGTCGCAGGTGTGGCGATCGCGTCATCGTTCGGAGTATGTGATTGCAGCCAAGGGAGCACCTGAGTCCATTGCCGACCTTTGCCATCTGTCGGCGCGGCGAACTGAGGAGATCATGATGCAAGTCGGGGATATGGCAGCCCAAGGATTGCGAGTGCTGGGGGTGGCCAGGGCCTTCTTTCCAATCTCCCGGCTTCCATCGCACCAGCATGATTTCGACTTCGAATTTCTGGGCCTGATTGGCTTGAACGATCCGGTTCGCCCCGGCGTTGCTGATGCGGTGCGGGATTGCTACTCCGCAGGTATTCGAGTCTTGATGATCACCGGGGACCACCCTGCAACCGCAAAGAACGTGGCTGCGCAAATCGGACTACAGAATGCCGGAGAGTGCATTACCGGTCCAGAACTCACAGCCATGAGCGACGGGGAACTGACGCAGCGAATTCGCAGCGTAAACCTCTTCGCTCGCATGGTGCCCGAGCAGAAGTTGCGGCTGATCCGCGCACTCAAAGCCAACAACCAGATCGTGGCCATGACGGGCGACGGTGTGAACGATGCTCCGGCACTTCGTGCAGCACATATCGGAATCGCAATGGGTCGGAGGGGAACCGATGTAGCGCGCGAAGCCGGAGGTCTGGTGTTACTGGATGACGACTTCACGTCCATTGTTCACGCCGTCCGATTGGGCAGGACGATCTTCGACAATCTGAAGCGAGCCATCGCTTACACCCTGGCCGCGCACCTCCCCATCATCGGGTTGACCGTCATTCCAGTGGTTCTGGAGTGGCCGCTTGTATTACTGCCCTTTCATGTGGCCTTCCTGCACCTGATCATCGATCCCGCGTGTTCCATCGTGCTGGAAGCCGAACCGGGTGAGAGCAATGTCATGCAGCGCCCGCCGCGCAGGCCGAAGGATCCACTGTTTTCTTCCGCGACGCTTCGCATCAGCATTCTGCAGGGCATCGGCGTGTCGCTGGTGGTGCTGGCTGTGTATGCCGTTTCTTTATTGGCGAAAATCCCCACCGACGAAGCCCGGTCCATAACGTTCTTGACCCTGGTAATCGCCAACGTGGCACTCATTTTCAGTAATAGGTCCTGGACGCGCACCGTGTGGGGAAGCTTAGGCCAGCGGAACCCCGCCCTTTGGTGGGTCACCGGCGGGGTTGCCGGACTGATTGGATTGTTGGTGTTCGTTCCGCCAGTTCGCAATGCCTTTCGGTTTGCGGCACTCGACTGGTCGCACCTCTTGCTGTGCCTGGCCTTGGGAATAGCGTCGGTGCTTTGGTTCGAACTGCGAAAGCTCCGGTATGGCCGTCGCAAGGAGTTGGCTTAAGAAGCGCCATTCGTTCGTAGGGAAAGGAGGAAACCTATGCTTGAGCTTCCATCGATCCACGGATGGAATAGTCTCCACCCGCTGGTTACTCATTTTCCCGTTGTGCTGTTCTTGCTGGTGCCATTGCTTTTGGTTCTTGCCGGGCTGTACCGGGGCGCCAGGAACCACCTGTTACTCGCAATAGCTCTCGTCACGATGCTGGCGGGCATGGCATTCCTGGGGGTGACGTACCTAAGCGGCGGAGCTTTCGCGAAAACGGCGCGTATTGATGCGGGGCCGGACAGCGCACTGTCGCGTCACTGCACCTTAGCCGAATACACCATCGAAGCATTTGCCGTGGCAACAGTCCTTTTTATGATCGCGTTGTTCGTTCGAAGAGTGCTCCGTTTGGAAGATATGCACGACCTTACTCCATGGATTCCTGTCGGCTTCTTCGTTTTCTATTGTCTTGGAATGTTCTGGCTGGTGCTCACGGCACGCCACGGCGTGGTCTTGGCCCGCGAATTGTTGCCCGCAGCAGCCCATTGAAAGAGAGAATCTTCTAGTGTCCTTAGCCGTGTCTCAGAATGGAAGTTACCGAATGGTGCGTAAAAGATGGTTCGTTTTGAGTGTTGGTTGGGGCTTCATGGCATTGGGAGTTGCCGGGCTATTCCTACCGGTGCTGCAGGGCTTACTGTTCTTGACGATCGGGTTAATAATACTCTCGGGTGAATACGCCTGGGCTCACAAGCTGCTTTCCAGGTTGCAAGCCCGCTTTCCGCGCTTCGCGCGCACCTTCGACGAAGCAGCGCGGAGGGCCCGTAGCTGGTTTGCTCGGGCGCCGAGCCGATGAACGCCGCGCAGACGTTAGCGCAGAGTTTCAGTGGAATTCATAAATCTCATATGAAGGCAGACTTCAAGTGATTCTCACGTGGTTCAAGCGCAGTTGGATATGGGCGGTGGCAGTGGTGCTGGCCGTCAGCTTGTTTGCTGCATTCAAGCTGACGCGCAAGACGGAGGCGGAATACTTCACTGCTAGGGTTGAGCAGGGTGACATCCGGCAGGTGATCGAAGCGACCGGCACCATCAACCCCGTGACCTCGGTGCAAGTCGGATCTCAGGTCTCGGGCATGATTTCCAAGCTCTACGTCGATTTCAATTCAAAGGTTACCGAAGGCCAGGTGATCGCTGAGATCGATCCCAAGCTTTTCGAGGGAGCGGTCTTACAGGCGCAAGGCCGATCTGCAGAATGCGCAGGCGCAGCTCGCGGCTGCCAAGGCCAATCTGGCTAAGGATGAAGCGACGCTGCAGCAGAACAAGCTGGACTATGACCGAATGCAGGGGTTGCGAAAGCCAGGCGTGGTCAGCCAGCAGCAGCTTGACCAGGCCCGGGCCACCTACGATGCTGCCGCCGCGCAGGTCGGGTCTGATCGGGCGGCCATTCGGCAGTCCGAGGCGCAAGTCTCGCAGCGGACCGCCAGCCTCAAGGTGGCGCAGACTAACCTTGACTACACCGTAATTCGTGCCCCTATCAACGGAACCGTGGTCAACCGGAACATTGACATTGGTCAGACGGTCGCTGCTTCTCTGCAGGCGCCGACGCTGTTCACCATCGCCCAGGACCTGACGAAGATGCAGGTCTATGCGAAAACCGATGAAGGCGACGTAGGACAGATTCGGCCCGGTCAGCCGGCAGAGTTTCAGGTCGATGCTTTCCCCAAGGAGATCTTTCACGGCACCGTACGGCAGGTTCGTATGAACGCCACCACGGTGCAGAACGTCGTTACCTACGACACCATCATTGACTTCGACAATCCCGATCTCAAACTGTTTCCCGGTATGACGGCTTACGTTTCGATTCCGGTTGCGAGCGTCAGTAACGTCGTCAAGGTCCCGAACGCAGCCTTGCGATACCAACCCGATCTCCCTGCCGAGAAAGTGCAGGAGCTCTATCGCAAGTACGGAATCGTCATCGCCCAGTCCATGAAGCCGTCGAGCAACCAGCCGGGACAGAGCGAACAGTCGGGCGAGGCGACAAGGGAACGGAAATCCTCAGCCTCACCCACGAATGCATCGGCCAAGGCGGTGGTATGGACGCTCCTTCCCGACAAGTCGCTGAAGCCGCTGCCCGTTCAAATCGGCTTGACCGACCATACCTTTACCGCGCTGACCAAGGGCGATCTCAAGGCCGGAGAAGAGCTGGTAACCGGCGCCACCACGGCGAAGGCCATGAATGCAGGGCCGGGTATCGCCACTCCGCGGCGCTGAGAGGGAAACATGGGCCTTACCGACTCCATCGTCCTGACCAATACCGCGACAGCTCGCAACGGCGTACCTATCGTGGCGGTTAGCGACCTGCGCAAAACCTACAGAATGGGTGAAACCGAGGTGCACGCTCTTCGCGGTGTCACCGTAAGCGTCGAGCGGGGAGACTTCGTCGCCATCATGGGCGCCAGCGGCAGCGGCAAATCCACCTTCATGAACATACTCGGCTGCCTCGACAAGCCGACCTCCGGCAACTATTTCCTGGAGGGGACCGACGTGTCCCAACTGTCCAAGAAGGAGCTGGCGCACATCCGAAACCAGAAAATCGGTTTTGTCTTCCAAGGCTTCAACCTGCTTGGCCGCACTACGGCTCTGGAAAACACCGAACTTCCCATGCTCTATTCGCGGCTCAACAAAAAACAGCGGGAGGACCGCGCCCGCGAAGCGTTGGCGCTGGTCGGACTGGCCGAACGCGAGCACCATGTTCCCTCGCAGCTTTCAGGAGGACAACAACAGCGCGTGGCCATTGCACGCGCCCTAGTCAACCATCCGCGCATTCTGCTGGCGGACGAGCCGACCGGGAACCTGGATAGCCGCACGGCCGTGGAGGTCATGGAAATCCTTCAGAAGCTGAACGCGGACGGACTCACCATCGTGCTGGTCACTCACGAGCCCGATATCGCGCAGTTCGCCAGGCGCGGCATTGTTTTCCGCGACGGACAGATCAGGCGTGACGAGCCCGTCGCCATACCCCAACTGGCTTCCGAGGTATTGAAGACGATGCCGACCATTGAGGATTGACGTTAGGCTATGGACTTCTCCAGCGCATTCGTGGCTGCCCTTCGCGCACTCGGGCGCAATAAGATGCGCTCTGTCCTGACGCTGCTCGGGATGATCATCGGCGTCGGCGCCGTGATTGCTGTCATCGGAATCGGTCATGGCGCCACCGTTAAGGCACAGGAGCAGTTGGCTGCCCTCGGCTCCAACATGCTGTTCGTCGGTTCCGGCTCGGTGAATCGCCTGGGAGTTCACGTCGGCCACGGCCAAACCAAAACCCTGCTGCCGTCGGATGCGCGCGCCATCGTGCGCGAGTGCCCGTCCGTCTCTGCTGCTGCGCCTGGTGTCGGCATGGGCCAGCAGGTCGTGTATGGAAATCGGAACTGGGCGACGCAGATCAATGGTACCGAGCCACAGTATTTCGAAGTCCGAAACTGGCCCTTCGCGGGCGGAACCTCCTTCAGCGACGACGATGTAATCCAGGCGGCGAACGTGGCCGTGCTCGGCGATACCGTTCGCAAATACCTCTTCGGCTCCGCCGACCCGATCGGCCAGACCATCCGAGTGGGGACGCTGCCGTTCAAGGTGGTGGGTGTGCTGCAACCGAAGGGAATCAGCCCGGGCAGCGGCCAGGACCAGGACGACGTCATCATTGCTCCGCTGACGACCGTACAGAAAAAGCTGCTGGGGCAGGAATGGCTGCGTTGGATCATGGTATCGGCCGTCAGCCGCCAGGCCAGCTACGTTGCGCAGGACCAGATCGAACGCCTGCTGCGTGATCGCCACAAGATCCGGCCGGGCGACTCCGACGACTTCGTTGTCCGCAACCTGGCTGATATCTCCGACGCGGCGGCCGAGCAAGGCATGGTCATGACAATTTTGCTGACCGTTGTCGCCGGCGTCGCCTTGCTGGTGGGCGGCATAGGAATCATGAACGTCATGTTGGTTTCCGTCACGGAGCGAACCCGCGAAATTGGCTTGCGCATGGCCGTCGGAGCGACCGAAGAAGACGTCCGCATGCAATTTCTCATGGAGGCCGTTGTGCTGGGCTTGATCGGCGGGACCCTCGGCATTGTCTTCGGACTGGTCGGGTCGATTGTCGTTGCTCAGCTGCTGTCGTGGCCAGTGCTGGTGCCGTTCTATGCCGTCGCTGCGTCGAGCATATTCGCGATTTTTGTTGCTGTGTTCTTTGGCTTCTATCCCGCGAGACGGGCTGCCGGCCTGAATCCCATAGAAGCGTTGCGCTACGAATAGTCGGGCGCGCTGAGCAGATTTCTTATGTTGACCTACGCCAACTCGATCTGGAGCGAAGCCATGAAGTCGCTTCGTCGCAACCTGATCCGGACCGTGCTTACCGTGCTCGGGTTGATTGTCGGCGTAGCATCCTTCATTTGCGTCGTGGGCGTGGGCAAAGCGGGATCGGCCAGGGCGGAAGAACAACTGCAGAAGCTTGGCAACAACATGATCTGGATCGAGGCCGGAAGCCGCACCGTGGGCGGAGTACGCTTCGGCACCCGTGCCACCAGCAGTCTCACTCTGGAAGACGCCCGCGCCATCGCCGCGGAGATCCCCGGCGTCAAGCTCATGAGCCCCAACGTCGATGGCCATGTTCAAGTTGTTTATGGAACGCAGAACTGGTACACCATGTATCGCGGCGTCGCCCCCGAATATTTCGATATCCGCAAATTTGAAATCCAATCCGGCAGTACCTTCACCCGGGAAGATGTGGAACTTAATCTTCCCGTCTGCATTCTCGGACAGACAGTCGTGCAGAGCCTGTTTCCCAGCGGCGATCCGGTGGGCAAAACCATTCGCATGCAGGCCATGCCCTGTCGCGTGATCGGGACGTTCCAGCCGAAGGGAGCATCCGCCAGTGGCTGGGACCAGGACGACTTCATCGCCTTGCCCTACACCACAGCCATGAAGAGAGTCGGGGGGACATCCTGGCTGGACGATATTTTTGTCTCCGCTACCTCACGCGCGGCCATACCTATCGCAACCAACCGGGCGATTGCGCTTCTACGCGAGCGCCATCACCTGCACCCGGAAGAGCCCGACGACTTCAACGTCCGCAGCCCCGAAGATGTGATTCGTGCTCAGTTGAAAGCCAGCCAGGTCTTTACATGGCTGTTGGGTACGACTGCGGCGTTGGCTCTGCTGGTCGGCGGCATCGGCATCATGAACATCATGCTGGTATCGGTCACCGAACGTACCCGCGAGATTGGAATTCGCCTGGCGATTGGAGCCACCGAATCAGACATACAGCTTCAGTTCCTCAGCGAGGCAGTGGCCATTAGCCTCGCAGGCGGGACCTTGGGAGTCCTCGCCGGCATCATCACGTCGTCCGTATTCGAGCAGACGCTTCACTGGCAGATCAAGCTGTCACCCGAACTTCTTCTCTTCTCCGGTATCTTTGCCGCTGGGATCGGAATCTTCTTCGGCTACTATCCTTCGCGCAAGGCATCGCATCTGGATCCCATCGAGGCGATTCGGTACGAATAGGTTGCAACTAGCGTTTCCGTCGAATTTGATGTCTTTAGGAGACAGGGCATATACCGCTCCTCGATTCAACAGCCTACGCGCGAATAGGCCACCTGGTTTTTCCGCTACAGCACTGTAGTCGATTTTGTAGACGATGCCGCACCATTTGCCAGTCAAGAAGTGCAGTGTTTATGCGGGTCGGAAGGCTGGAGCACCGGGTGAAATCTGGGGCAAAACCATGGGGCTCGGTTTTTGGGCTTCCAGCCCTGCTGTAAGTTATTGGAAAACATTGGTCGGGGAGAGAGGATTTGAACCTCCGACCCCCTGGTCCCGAACCAGATTTTAGCCCTTGGTGAAATCTGGTGAAATTGAGTAACTCCAGGTAATTGCTGCTGCGCTACTTGCAGTCGCCTTGTTGATCTCTATTGAAACATGGTGATCCTTCGAGGCGAGACCGCCATAAAATCGACTACAGTCGGGGAAGCGAACAGAATACGAAATCGACGGGATCCTCATGGAGCAATACAAATCGCCGCAGTTCAACCCGCGTAATCGCAAGTCTAAAACCAGTGAATGCGCCCCGCGTGACTGACCATCAAAGGGAAGCAGTGCTCTAGGGAAACGACATAGGGCCGCCAACCCTCCGCCATTCGGAGTGTTAAATCACTCCCCGTTGTGACAGGAATCACTTGTTCCCGGTACAATGTGGCCGTACACTTTGCCCATGCGACGTTCCGGCATCCTCGCATCTGCATTCCTGGTGCTCTATTGGACCGTCGCTCCGCTGTCGGCGTGTATAGCCTCAGCCGGAACGGCGTCCGCTGAGCCTGAATGCTGCCGGCACATGACCGGAATCTGCACGTTATCCGGACAGGCGCCATGGTCGCTCACCTGCTGTAAAAACAAAGTTCGCACAACCACTACCATGGTTGTGACAGGTGATCGACGGACTGACCCCGACTTGTGGGTGACGGTCTCGCTTCCTGCACTCGCAGTTCCCGAACCTTTCAATCTGCTGCATTCCTCCTTTCGAATCCGTCCCCCCGGCGTCTTACTGCCCGGCCCGACAGTCCTCAAGATTTAGCCACCTCTTCGTCGTTGTGTGTTTTCAGGCGCATGCCTGAAGTGTCTGCATTGACCTGATGGAGAGTGGCTATGAAGTTCCTATGCGCATTGCTCACGGTGTGTCTGTGTGCGTTCGCGTCGGCGGTGGACAACACGTTTCTCGCAACGGAAACGCTGCTATCTACGGCCTCGCCTGGAGCGCAGACTGGACCCGCCCTGACGCTCGACGAGATCGAAAAAATAGCGCTGTCGAATAATCCTGAAATTCGGGTTGCCGCGCGGCAGGCCGAAGTCCTGGAGGCGCGTGTGCCTGCGGCCGGCGCACTCGACGATCCTTTTCTGAAGTACCAGGGCTGGGGCATACCTTTTGAGCGGCCTTGGAACTACAACGCGGCGCAGAACATGTTCATGATCGGGCAGACCTTCCCCTGGAAAGGGAAGCGGGGCCTGCGCACCGACATCGCCCGCTCCGACGTGGACGAGGCGAAGGCCGCCTTGGAGAACACAAAGCTGGCGGTCCGCATTCGTGTGCGTAAAGCCTTCTACGACCTGCTGCGCACGCAAGACGAACTGCGCATCCATGACGAGCATGTCGCCATTGCGCGGCAGGCAATTGAGGCGGCAAGGATCAAATACACCGTCGGCAAGGTGCCGCAGCAGGACATCCTCAAGGCGCAGGTCGCCCTTACCCGCCTGGCGGAGCACCTGATCCATTTCGAGCAAGATGCGGATGTGGCGCGCGCCCGCCTGAACACCTTGCTGGGACGCGATCCAACGACTCCCATTACGGCTCGCGGGCAATATGACGTGCCGGCACATCTGCCCACGACCGTCGCTCTTGAGAGATTGGCGCTGGCCTCTCGGCCCGATCTGGCCCAGGCGCAAGCCGCCGTTCAGAAGAGCGAGCAGGAGCAAGCTCTGGCCGCCAAAGCATACAAGCCGGATTTCATGCTCTCGGGCGGCTACATGCTCATGCCGGGCGGAACCGACATGCGCAACCGTTACATGGTGGAAGGGTCGATCAACCTGCCTTGGCTAAACCGTCGCAAGCATGACGCAGAAATCGCTGAGGCCAAGGCCAAGGTCAGCGAGCAAGACGCCGAACTGGCGGCCATGCGCAACGCAGCCTTCGGACAGATTCAGGAGGCGCTGGCGCAGGCAAGGGCCTCGAAGAAGCTGGCCGATGTCTACAAGAGTGCGCTGCAGCCGCAAGCCGAAGCCACCTTGCGATCTACTGTTATTGCATACGAAAACGACCGCACCGATTTTCTCAATCTGCTCGACAGCCAAACCAGCGTGATCGATATCGACCTGGCTTACTTCCAGTCCCTGGCGGATTTCGAAACCCGCTTCGCCGATCTGGAGCTTGCCGTGGGGACACCGATCGCGCGTGACGCGCAATCCTTGAAAGCAGAGGTGACACCGTGAGCGAACGTACATACAAACGTGCTTTCTTTGTAGCCGCCGCGGCTTGCTTGGTGTTGGCCGGAGGCCTGGCGTACATCGCATGGGAGCGCTATCGTCCGGCTACGGAGGAAACCAGCATCGTCGCCGCGAAAGGCCCCGATCTTCTGGGTCAGCCGCCTCATGCTGTGGTCCCTTCCTCGACGCCAAACCCTTCTCCGCCCCTTGCTCCGTTGCAATTGTCGCTGCAACGTATGCAGGCAATCGGCGTGACCTTTGCCGTTGCCGAAATGCAGAACGCCACCAATGAACTGCGCGTTCCCGGCAATGTGGACGTAAACGAGCGGAAGCTCTCGTACGTCCAAACCCGCTTTCCCGGCTGGATCCAGAAAGTCTTTGTCAATGCGAGCTATCAGTATGTGCGGCAAGACCAACCGCTGTTCACCATCTACAGCCCGGAACTGGTCAGCACGGAGCAGGAGTACGTGCTCGCCAAACAGAACCAGCAGACCTTCGCCAAAGATGTTCACGGCACCGGGGAGAAGGAGAGTGGGTGGCTGCTACAGGCTGCGGCTGACCGGTTGAAGCAGTTTGGCGTGCCCGCCGGCGAGGTTACCAGGCTGGAACAGACTGGATCAGTTCAGCACGACATCACGATTGACTCGCCGGCTTCAGGATATGTGGTCGACTTCAATGCTCTGCCCAATCAGTTCGTCCAGGCGGAGACCAAGCTCTATACCATCGCCGATCTTTCCAGTGTGTGGGTGTATGCCAACGTTTATCAGACGGACGTTGGTCAGCTGCGGCCCGGCACCATGGCCGTCATAACGGTTGACGCCTACCCGGGACGCACATTTTCAGGCAGGATCGACCAAATCCTCCCGCAAGTCGATCCCGCAACTCGTACCGTTCGTGTGCGCCTCGTCTTCGACAATCCCGGTCTCGTGCTGAAGCCGGGCATGTTTGTGAATGTCAGCATCAAAGTTCCGCTGGGACGCCAACTGGTGGTCCCTGCTTCCGGCGTACTGCAAACCGGGACAAGAAGCATCGCGTTTCTTGATCGCGGCAACGGATACCTCGAACCCCGCGACGTCGAAACCGGGCCTCGGCTGGATGACCATGTGGTCGTGCTGAAGGGGCTGCAAGCTGGCGACCGCATCGTGAGCTCGGCGAATTTCCTGGTCGATTCGGAGTCGCAACTTCAGGCGGCGATTGGATCATTCTCACCCCCTCCGCTCGGAGCAGGAGCTGCCGCCTCGATGAACCAGCCGAAAGAGCAGGTCGCTATCGAGTTCGCAACTGCGCCCTCGCCTCCCCGCAAGGGAAACAACATGTTGCAAGTGAAGCTCACCAGCAGCGAGGGCAAGCCGGTGACGTCGGCGCAGGTAACCGTGATCTTCTATATGCCGGCCATGCCTGCCATGGGTATGGCCGCGATAAAGAAATCGGCGACCCTCACTAGCAAAGGCGACGGAACCTATGAGGGCTCGGTGGAGCTGCCAAGCGGCGGCTCCTACCAGGTGACGATAACCGCGCTGAGCAATGGACAGGCGATTGCCTCCAGACAGCTCACCGTAAACGCCACGGGAGGTATGGGATGATCGCCCGAATCATTGAGTGGTGCGAGCGAAATCCGTTCCTGGTGCTGACCGGCGTTGTGTTTCTGGTCGTGGCGGGCGTCTGGTGCATGCGCCATATTCCCCTCGACGCTCTTCCCGATATCAGCGACGTGCAAGTGGTGATTCACACCGAGTGGGCGGGTGAACCGCCCGACATCATCGAAGACCAGGTGACCTATCCGATGGTCACCGCCCTGCTCTCGGCACCGCACGTCAAGGCGGTCCGCGCGCAAACCATGTTCGGCGACTCTTATGTTTTTGTTGTTTTCGAAGATGGCACCGATCTCTATTGGGCCCGATCACGCGTAACCGAATATCTGCAAGAGATCGCCGGCCGTCTGCCTTCCGACGTGCATCCTGCCATTGGTCCGGACGCCACAGGCGCCGGCTGGGTGTACGAATATGCTCTGGTCGACCGGAGTCATACCCAGAGCCTGGCTGATCTGCGCGCACTGCAGGATTGGTACCTGCGTTACCAGTTGGAAACCGTGCCCGGCGTTGCCGAGGTGGCGACGATAGGAGGATTTGTCCGGCAGTACCAGGTGAAGCTCGATCCCAACAAACTGTTTTCTTACGGCATTCCCGTTTCGACGGTGATTGACCGCGTGCGCGAGAGCACAAATGAGGTCGGCGGCAATGTCATCGAAATGAGTGGCGCTGAATACATGGTGCGGGGACTTGGCTATCTGCGCTCGCTCTCCGATCTGGAGAACGTTCCGCTAGCCACCAAAAATGGAACGCCGGTGCTGGTTCGCGATGTCGGCACGGTGAGCTTCGGGCCGGACGTGCGCCGAGGCGCTGCCGACTGGCAGGGTGAAGGAGAAACCGTCGGCGGCATCGTCATCATGCGCTATGGCATGAATGCTCTGGATGTCATCAAGGGAGTCAAGGCGAAGCTGCACGCGATTGGACCTTCGCTGCCTCCTGGGGTCGAAGTGGTGACGGGATACGACCGCTCCTGGCTGATTGACGAATCGATCAAAACCCTCAAGCGGGACCTGATCGAAGAGGCCATCATCGTGAGCTTCGTGGCTATCACCTTCCTGTTTCATTTTCGCTCGGCCATGGTGCCCATCATCACGCTGCCCATTGCGGTGTTGGCGGCTTTCATTCCTATGTACTTTCTGCACGTCAGCTCCAACGTAATGTCTCTGGGCGGCCTCGCGCTGGCCATTGGAGTGCTCGTCGACGCTGCCATTGTGATGGTGGAAAATGGCTACAAGCATCTGGCTGAGCGGCACGGGCTCGCGCCCGGGGAGCAGCTCACCGACAGCCAACGCCGCACCATTTTGCTGCGGGCGGCCAAGCAGGTTGGCCCAGCGCTGTTCTATTCGCTCATCATCATTCTGGTTTCGTTCCTGCCGGTGTTCCTGCTGGAAGCGCAGGAAGGACGCATGTTCCGCCCTCTGGCCTGGACAAAGACAATGGCTCTGGTCTTTTCCTCGCTGCTGTCTATCACTCTGGTTCCGGTGCTGATGCCGCTCTTCATTCGCGGGCGTCTGCGCCCGGAATCGGAAAATCCCGCAGCCCGTGCGACCCATCGTATCTATCTGCCCGTTTTGCGCTGGTGTCTGGATCACTGGAAACTTCTCATCGTCCTCAACCTTGTCTTTCTCGCCGTTACCATTCCTTTGTATTTCAAGCTCGGCAGCCAGTTCATGCCTGCACTTTATGAGGGTTCGTCGCTCTACATGCCGAGCGCCCTGCCCGGCATTTCGATCACCCAGGCGACCTCCCTTATGCAGGAGCAGGACCGCATCATCCGTTCCTTTCCCGAAGTCTCCACCGTGTTCGGCACCGTCGGCCGCTCCGACAGCGCCACCGACAACGCACCACTCGATATGTTCGACACGACCATCATGTTGAAGCCACGCGAGCAGTGGCGCCCGGGCATGACCTACGAAAAACTCATTCAGCAGATGGACGAGAAGCTGCAATTCCCCGGCCTGACAAACACCTGGACCATGCCGGTTGCCAGCCGCCTGGACATGGAGCTTACCGGCATCAAGACCCCGGTCGGATTGAAGATCGAGGGGCCGGACTTGAACCGGATCCAGCAGGTCGGTTCACAAATTCAGCAGTTACTGTCTACCATGCCGGCCGTTAACTCCGTATTTGCCGAGCGAGTGTCGCAAGGCTTCTACCTGAACATCGACGTGAACCGGCCCGAAGCAGCCCGCTACGGGCTCACTGTTGCTGACGTGCAACGTGTGGTGCGCTCTGCCATTGGTGGAGCTGATGTCACGCAGAATGTTGAAGGACGCGAACGCTTCCCCGTCAACGTTCGCTACGAGCGCGATTTCCGCGACGATCCTTCGGCATTGAGCCGCGTCCTGATCGGCACACCGACCGGCCAGCAAATTCCTATCAATGAGGTAGCTCGCGTCTCCTTCTCGCGCGGCCCGGCCATGATTCGCGATGAAGGCGGCGCTCTTACTGGCTATGTTTATGTGGATCTCAAGACCAAGAACTACGGCGGATTCGTCCAGCAAGCGGACAAGTTGCTGCGCAGCAAGCTGGTTCTACCCGCTGGGTATACCTACCACTGGGCGGGGGAATACGAATTCGAAGTGCGTGCCAAGGAAAGACTGAAGGTAATCCTGCCGATCGTGTTCTTCATCATCTTCCTGCTGCTGTACGTCGTCTTCAAATCGGCAGCCGAGGCGGCGGTGCTGATCGTTCCCACGCTTTACGCCATGTCTGGAGGGCTGATCCTGCAGTGGATTCTGGGATACAACTTCAGCGTCGCTGTCTGGGTCGGGTATATCGCGCTGTTCGGCATCGCTGTGGAAACGGGCGTGGTCATGGTGATCTACCTGCACGAAGCTTTGCAGCAGCGGATCGCTAGCGGCCAACCGTTGACGGAGGAAGACATCGAGCAGGCGACGATCGAGGGAGCCGTCCAGAGGCTGCGTCCCAAGCTGATGACGGTCACGGCCGTGATTCTCAGCCTGGGGCCGATACTTTGGGAGTCGGGCATCGGTTCCGACGTGATGAAACCGATCGCGGCCCCAATCGTCGGAGGCATGATCACCTCGACCATTCACGTTCTAATCCTGGTTCCGGTGTTCTTTCTGCTGATGAAGCGGCATGCGCTCCGCAAGGGCACGTTATGATTCAATGGATTGCAATCCGAATAGGCCACCTGGTTTTTCCGCTACAGCACTGTAGTCGATTTTGTAGACGGTGCTGCGCCGTCTACCAGTCAAGAGGTGCAGTGTTTACAAGGGCTCGAGCGCTAGAGCACCTGGGCCAAAACCATGCGGGTCGGCTCTTGAGCGCCGACGGCGCTTGTAAGTAGCTGGAAAAGATTGGTCGGGGAGAGAGGATTTGAACCTCCGACCCCCTGGTCCCGAACCAGGTGCTCTACCAGGCTGAGCCACTCCCCGAATATCGTCGATGCACGCGAAAAAGCGAGTGGAAAGCCCTGCTTTTCGGTGCTCTTCTGAGCAGAGTCAGTCGCTTCTCATCATGAGTAGCCGACGACCGACGCAGGATGAGTATAGCAGACTTTATCGTGCCATTTTCGTTGCGGTCCCTTCCTGCCCAATCGCTCCTAAAAGGCGGACGCCACCTGATCTCGCAGGCGAGCCATGGGTCGCCGTCATTGCCCAGAGCCCACGGCCGAGAATCGGCAGAGCTCGACCCACATATGAAAAAGTTGTCCTCACGGAGCCACTACTCCAACTGGGCCGGCAGAGCTTCGAGCAGCCCGGTTGTAACTCCCGTTTGACGCTGCCGATTTTGCTTTTCTATAATAGGGAATCCGCACCGCCGAATCTTCCGGTCGGAAGTGTGTGAGTGCGCGATTATCGCGCTCCGTTTCTGGCCGCCGTGTGAGAGTCGAGGCAGACTGCCTGCGGCTGGAACGTCTGAGGAATTCCCGGAGCATCTCAAGGAGTCACAGCAAACCCAATGAAGCGCACATACTTAGGCCTCGCCATCCTGACCTGCTCGATGGCGATGATGGCCCAGTCCGGCTCGGCAACTCCTGCAGCTTCGCCTGCCGCATCTACCACCACAACTACAGCGTCCAACCTCCCGTCCAAAGTTGGGATCATCGACATTCAACAGGCCATCGTCGCGACCAACGAAGGTGCCCGCGATTTCGAAGCACTGGCAAAGAAGTTTGAGCCCAAGAAGACCGAGATTGGCAATCTGAACACCGAGATCGACAACCTCAAGAAGCAGCTCAACACCCAGGGCGACAAGATGAACGAGCAAGCCCGCGCCGAACTCGTAAAGTCGATTGAGACCAAGCAAAAGAGCATGCAGCGCTCGGCCGAAGATGCCCAGAATGACTATCAGCAGCAATCCAACGAGATTGCGCAGCGCATCCTTCAGAAGATGGCGCCCATGATCGACAAGTACGCCAAGGAAAATGGATTCACCCTGCTGCTCGATTCTTCAAATCCCTGGCCCCAAGGTCCGTTACTCTGGGCGAGCTCCGGAGTGGATGTGACCAAGCCGATTGTCGACGCATATAACGCGCAGTCCGGAGTACCGGCACCTCCAAGGCCAGCCAGTGGCACTACCGGCGCAGCTCATCCGGCGACTCCGCCGGCTACCGCACCGGCTAAGCCGGCCAGCACGACACCGAAGAAGTAGCCAGTCGAATACACTTTGTTCTAGCCGCCTCCACTCGAGGCGGCTTTTTTCATGAGTTAGTGTCCCAATAAGCCTGTGGAAATACCTGTGGAAGAATTGGCCTTGCCCCTAGAGTTCTCAGTTGTTTCCAGCGTAACGCCGGTATGCCCAATGGATGGGGCACACGTAAGTGTTTATGTCTAATAGGCTTACGCGGAAGTTTGGCTGAAATTTGACAGCCGAAGAAAATCGTAAGGAGAATGTGCAACCCATTGAGTTTTGCACATTCGTTAATCCCTCGGAGCGGTAGGGTCTGATTCCACAGAAGTGGGGCAGCGCCTAACAGGGAAGTGGGGGAATCAACTCTCGCCCACCCGCAGTACTGCCAGAAACGCCTCCTGCGGAATGTCAACCCGGCCTATCCGCTTCATGCGCTTCTTGCCTTCTTTCTGCTTTTCCAGCAGCTTGCGCTTGCGCGAGATGTCACCGCCGTAGCATTTGGCAATCACGTTCTTGCGCAGGGCAGCGACGGTTTCGCGAGCAATCACCTTGGCCCCGATGGCGGCCTGGATCGCAACCTCGAACATCTGCCGCGGAATCAACTCCCGCATCTTCGAGACCAGCGCGCGGCCGCGTTCGTAAGCGAAGTCGCGATGCACGATGATCGAAAGCGCATCCACCGGATCGCCCGACACCAGAATGTCGAGCTTCACCATTGGCGATTCCCAGGTACCCGTAAGGTGGTAGTCGAGCGAAGCGTAGCCGCGCGACACCGACTTCAGCCGATCGTAAAAGTCGAGCACGATCTCATTCAGTGGCAACTCATAGGTCAACATCACGCGAGTCGGGCTGACATACTCAAACGCCTTTTGCTTGCCGCGCTTCTCTTCGACCAGTTTCAGGATTCCGCCGACGAACTCTTCATTGGTCAGGATCGTGGCGGTGATGATCGGCTCCTGGATCTTCGCGATCTCGCTGGGATCGGGCCAGCGAAAAGGGTTGTCCACCTCCAGCACCTTGCCGTCGGTCATGGTTATCTGGTAGCGCACGCTGGGAGCCGTGGTGATGAGGTCAAGGTTGTATTCCCGTTCCAGCCGCTCCTGGATGATCTCCATATGCAGCAGGCCGAGGAAGCCGCAGCGGAACCCGAAGCCCAACGCCACTGAGCTTTCCGGCTCGAAGAAGAACGATGAGTCGTTCAGCCGAAGTTTTTCCAGCGCTTCGCGCAACAGGGTATGCTCGTGCGCGTCCACCGTATAGAGCCCGGCGAACACCATGGGCTTCAGCTCTTCGAATCCGGGCAAGGGCTCAATCGCAGGATGCGCATTGTCGGTAATGGTGTCGCCAATCTTGGTGTCAGCGACATTTTTCATGTTCGCGATCAGGAATCCCACTTCGCCTGCCGATAGCTCTTCCACTTCCACCGGCTTCGGCGTCAGTACGCCCAGCGTCTCCACCTCGAAGCTGCGCCCGTTCGACATCAGGCGGATGTGCTGGCCCTTCTTCAATCGTACCTTGCACGACGCGCGCGAGCACCACCACACCCCGATATGGGTCGAACCAGGAATCGAAAATCAGCGCCTGAAGCTGGTTAGCGGCGCGTCCTTTCGGGGAAGAGACCTTCTGCACAATCGCTTCCAGCACCTCTGGCACGCCCTGGCCTGTCTTCGCGCTGATCAGCAATGCGTGCGAAGCGTCCAGCCCCACCGCGCCTTCGATCATTTCCTTCGTACGTTCAATGTCAGCGCTGGGCAGGTCGATCTTGTTGATGACGGGAATAATCTCCAGCCGGTTATTGATCGCGATATAAGCATTCGCCAGCGTTTGCGCCTCAACTCCCTGCGAAGCATCGACGACCAGCAGCGCGCCTTCGCACGACGCCAGCGAGCGCGACACTTCGTAGCTGAAGTCCACATGCCCCGGCGTATCGATCAGGTTGAGCTGGTACGTCTTGCCATCGGCGGCGGGATACATCATGCGCACCGAATGTGCCTTGATGGTGATCCCTCGCTCGCGCTCCAGGTCCATCGCGTCGAGCACCTGCTCCTGCATCTCCCGTGCCGTCAACGAGCCCGTCAGCTCCAGCAGACGGTCGGCTAGCGTGCTCTTCCCATGATCGATATGGGCGATGATGGCGAAATTTCGGATGAGTGAAGGATCCATCGGGTGTACTTGGGGCTAACTCGATTCTAACAGGGGATCGCGCGATGCTTTGTGCGCGCTGACAGATGAAGCGCAGGTTTAACTGCCCCCATTGGGCCGCTTTGAAGGGGCGCAGCTTCAGCTGCGCCATGTCGAACAAGTCACTTCGTTTGTCATCCTGAGCGAAGCGAAGGACCTGCTCTCTCTCGCATCGCATGCAAGGTGTGCGCCGCGTAGGTTTTCGCATCCGCACTGAGAAGTCGCAAGTAAAGGAAGCCAGCTTCGGACGGACACGGCTCGACATGAGCAGCGGTGTCTCGGGCGCTAATAACGTTGCAGACTGACATCCGATCCGCGTTCCTTGCGTGAATCCGCGGTTGCTTTTCTGAAGCTGAACTCAGCAGCTCAGTCGTACCGTTCAAACACGATTTGCTTGCGATCCCAGCCCAACTCTTCTTTCAGGAGCTTCCGATTGGCATCGACCATCAGATGCAGCCCACAGATGTACGCCTGCATGTCCTTTCGCTCGCCGACAATCTCGCGCACATGGTCCTGCACATAACCCTTGCAGCCCGTCCAAAGCTCACCGCAGCGGCTCAGCGTAGGAAGGTAATGAAAGTTGGCGTGCTCGCGCGCAATGCGCTCAAACTCGTCGCGGTAATAGATGTTCTCCTCGTAGCGGGTTCCGAACACCAGCCAGAACTCGTGACCTTGGTAGCGCTCGGGCTTTTCGAAGAGCCAGTGAATCATCCCGCGGATGGGCGCAATACCCGTGCCGGTTGCGATGAACACCGAATCGCGACGTGGCTCGCGGATGGTGAACAAACCATGCGGGCCATGAAACTCGACCGTCGCTCCCACTTCCAGATCACAGAGCCAATTCGAAAGGAAACCGTCGTCAACCCGGTTCAGGCACAGGTCAAACGTATTATCGCCGCGTGGCGCCGATGCCAGCGAGTACGCGCGCGTATGCTCCTTGCCATCCGGCTTGCGCTGCTTGATGGAGACAAACTGGCCGGGGATGAACTTGAACTCGTCCACTCCTTCGACGGAAAACTCCAGATGCTTGGTCGCATCGGAAAGCAGGACAGAGCGATTCAATCGCGCAGTAAGCGTCGGGCGCTCAAACGTCCGCGACGGCGTCATTGTGTTTGTGGAAGTGCTCACACAAATTAGATGATGGATGGTGAGCGTTGGAACCGGCGATCATCGCTTCTCGTTGTCTTGTCGTCACGAACGCCCGCATTTGGCGCGAGAGACTGCTCTCCGCATCAAGCGCAAGGCAGTTGCCTTGCGGGTTATGATAAGCCTGATGTGCAGGTTGCTAATAAACGTCAAGGAAGCGATTACTCGCGTGCGTGAGAAGCTGATTGTGCGGCAGCAAATCCAAGCTTTTCGCAGGACCGAGCCCCGTCATCGGAACAGCTATCGCGATCTCGCGAAGTAGAGTCACGCACTTACATGCTTCGAGTCACTTAACGGATCCTGATTCCTCTTCTTGATTGGAGCGAACGAGTTGGTTCGTTGCCTCGGGTGAATTCAAACCCAATATTGAGCCGTCGGAGGGTCGCATCGGATGCCGCCAAGCAGGTGGGCGATATGGTTCCAGTTTCGGAGGGATGACGCGGTCGAGTGGCCCGATCAATAAGACTGTCAGTACGGCGCCGCTGACGATACTTAGCAAGGCAAGTTGCCAACCTCTAAGGCCCCACAGGTATAAACATATGAGTGCGGCTACAAAAAGGACAATTGGAGAACGTAACCATAAAGTGTGGAAAACTGGAGCTCACGGGAGCAGCCAGGACATACCCAAGGCTTCCAGCCCCGGTACTCCTCCGTCGGCATCCTCGTGCCGCAGAAGGGGCAGCGAAAATTTCGGACTGGATAACCGACGATCATTGCTATTGATCGTATACCCAAAGAAAAGCAGGTCCTTCGCTTCGCTCAGGATGACAGGCAAGAAAGGGTGATGCCAACGGCGTAGCGAAAGCTGCGCCCCTTTAAAGCCCCCCTTACTCCACAGTCACCGACTTCGCCAGGTTCCTCGGCTGGTCGACGTCGCAGCCCCGGCGCACCGCGATGTGATACGCCAGCAACTGGCACGGTACGACCTCTAGAATCGGCGACAACAACTCCGGAGCCTGCGGCACGTAGATCACGTGGTCGGCAGCTTCTTTGATTTCCTCATCGCCTTCGGTGGCGACAGCAATGACCGTGCCCGAGCGCGCCTTTACTTCCTTCAGGTTCGACAAGGTCTTCTCATAGCGCAGCACCGATCCCGGATCGTTCAGGTCGCGCGTCGCCAGAATCACCACCGGCAGCTCTTCATCGATCAGCGCGTTCGGCCCATGCTTCATCTCGCCCGCAGGATAGCCTTCGGCGTGGATGTAGGAGATTTCCTTCAGCTTCAGCGCGCCTTCCAGGGCAATGGGGTAGTGAATCCCGCGTCCCAGGAAGAGGAAATCAGACGCCTTGTGATACTCCTTGGCCAACTCTTCCGTGACGTCCTCACCACCGAGCAGCGACTCCAGCTTGCCCGGAATGAGCGTCAACTCGGTCAGCAGCTTCTTCGATTCTTCAGTGGTCAGCGTGCCGCGCACCTGCGCGAGATAGACGGCGAACAGAAACATCGCCGTAAGCTGCGCGGTGAACGCCTTGGTCGACGCGACGCCAATCTCCGGCCCGGCGTGCGTGTAGACGGTGCCGTTGGATTCACGCGCGATCATCGAGCCCACAACGTTGCAGATGCCCAGCGTCTTCGAACCTTTAGCGCGTGACTCGCGCATGGCGGCGATGGTGTCGGCGGTCTCGCCCGACTGCGTGATCAGGATGGTCAGGTCGCCGGCCCCGGTCAGCGGATCGCGATAGCGGAACTCGCTGGCATAATCCACTTCCACCGGCACCTTCGCCAGACGCTCAATCATGAACTTGCCCGCCAACCCCGCGTGCCAACTGGTACCGCAAGCCGCAATGTAAACCTTATTCAGCTTGCGGAACTCTTCCTCGCTGATGTCCATCTCGTCGAGGAACACCTTGCCGGTATCGAGCGAGACGCGCCCCAGCGTTGTGTCGCGCACGGCGCGTGGCTGCTCGAAAATCTCCTTCAGCATGAAATGCTTGAAGCCGCCCTTCTCCGCCATGATCGGGTCCCAGGTAATGTGCTGTACCTGGCGCGAGATGGGATGGCCATCGAAGTCGGTCAACTGCACGCCGGAAGGAGTGATGGTCGCGAGGTCGCCGTCTCCCAGGAAGAAGAGGTCGCGCGTGTGAAACAGAATCGCAGGAACGTCGCTGGCGACGAAGTATTCATGGTCGCCCAATCCGATCACTGCGGGCGGGCCGTTGCGTCCCGCGACAATCTTGTCGGGCTCGTCGGAGGAGATCACCGCGATGGCAAACACGCCGGTGAGCTGCTTCACCGTCTCACGCACCGCCTCTTCCAGCGACTTGTGCCCGTCGCCGGTGCCCATATTCTTCTCGACCAGGTGCGCGATGACTTCCGTATCCGTTTCCGTCGTGAACTTGTGGCCCTCGGCGATCAACTGCTTCTTGAGCGTGACGTAGTTCTCCACGATGCCGTTGTGTACTACAACGATCTTGCCCGTGCAATCGCGATGGGGATGGGCGTTCTCTTCGGTCGGCCGTCCGTGCGTGGCCCAGCGCGTGTGTCCGATGCCGTAGGTGCCGTCAAGCGGCTTCAGGCGGATGACTTCTTCCAGGTTGCGCAGCTTGCCCTCTGCCCGGCGAACTTGCAATCCGCCGCCATTGCCGGCGACGGCGATTCCAGCCGAATCGTAGCCGCGATACTCCAACCGCCGCAGGCCATCGATGATGACCGGCACCACCCGCTTCTTACCTACGTAACCCACAATTCCACACATGATGGACTCCCCGCCAAAAAACGCCGCATCGCCTGATCTAACACGCTCTCAGGCCCTGAAATGACGAATCGAATGTCTGAATGTTAGCTGATTTGATGGTGAACAGCGAGGAACGATGCGGGTCGCCGGCGTGACGAAGGTAACAAAGGGTTATACAGAGTGGGTGGAGTACACCTTCACCGGCTCCCAAAAGAATCACGATCGGACCCGTTTTGAATGGGCACAGCTTTAAAGGCTACTGAAAAACTCTGCTGTGAGACGATTCGTGTCAGGGCACGACCTCGGTCGTGCCGATAAGCTCCTCATTTCTGCACCCCGAGGCGACTTCAGTCGCCGAGGGGAACTGGCGATCCGCATTTTTCAGCGGCCTCTTTAGCTGTGCCGCAGAAGTCCTTTTTGTTATTGCTCGCGGACTTTAGTCTTGTTCAGGCGTACATTGATGCAACGCCAGCCCGCCCACCTGGTACGGGAAACAATTCCAGCCCAGCCGGGAGTGGCGGGAGACAGAGGGTTATAACAAAATCCAAGCCCCTTCAGGTGCGGCGGCACATTCCGCACGCTCTCACCCCTCCAGCGTGTACCGGTACTCCTCGATCACCGGATTGGTGAGCACTTCGCGGGCGATGCGCTCAATCTCCGCCTGCGCTTCTTCCTGGCTGACGCCGTCCAGCGCGATCTCGAAATACTTCCCTTGGCGGACGTCGTCGATCCCCTTGTAGCCCATCTTTTTCAGCGCGCCATGGATGGTCTTGCCCTGAGGATCGAGCACGGTCTTCTTCAGCGAGACATAAACGTAGGCTTTCATAGGAAAGCTGATTATAACGGCATATCCGAAAAGGGCCGCGCTTTGCGCGTAAAACTGGACGTCGGCGGGGCTGATTCTAGTTCCGCCACTGTCGTAAGATCATAATGTTCGACCTCCCAGGAGTTCCCATGCAAAGCCGCATTAACGGCACCACCATGCCTGTCCTTGAGTTTGCCCTTGATCCCAACGAGTCAATCATCTCCGAAGCCGGGGAGCTGTCGTGGATGAGCAGCGCCATCCAGATGACGACCCACACCCAATTCGCCGGAGGCGGTGGTTTGTTTGGCGTATTGAAGCGCGCCGCCGGCGGTGGATCCATCTTCATGACCGAATACCGCGCGGTCGGCGCAGCCGCCGAGTTGGCCTTTGCCACCAAGCTCCCCGGCCATATCGTGCCCGTCGAGGTCGGACCGGGGAATGAATACATGATTCATCGCCACGGCTTTCTCTGCGCCACGCCGCAGGTGCGCATCAGCGTCGGCTTCCAGCAGTCGCTGGGTGCGGGTATTTTCGGCGGCGATGGCTTTCTGTTGCAGCATCTCGGCGGGCAGGGAACCGCCTGGCTTGAGCTTTCTGGCGAACTCATCGTCCGCGATCTGCAGGCTGGGCAGACGCTGTTCGTTCATCCCGGACACGTGGGCGCGTTTCAATCCAGCGTCTCGTTCCAGATCACTACCGTGCCCGGCATCAAGAACATGATCTTCGGCGGCGACGGCATCTTTCTCGTGTCGCTCACCGGCCCGGGAAGAATCTGGCTGCAGACCCTGCCCATCGCCAAGCTGGCCCATGCTATCGAGCGGTATCTGCCGCGCGACAATTCGAAAGCGGCAGTCGGCGGCGGCGTGGTCGGCGGAATCGTAGGCTCGATACTCGACGATATGCGCTAGCAGGCCGCTGAAAAATTCAGCGTAGGCACGTTTGAAGGGGCGCAGCTTTAGCTGCGCCGGGGCAACCTCTTTGTTCTTTTTTGTTCTTGATATCGCGAGCCGACGGCAGTCGGCGAGCGTTCAATGTTTTCAACTTTTTCAGCAGCCTGCCTGCCGCGCACCGCAAGCTACGTTCCGTACAGGTCGGTTTCGCTGACCACCGCATCTCCGTCTGACGGCCTCCCCGAGCGATGCGCCGCGCCAAACATCGCGCCCCGCGCCACCTCTGTTGGTGCGAACTTCATCATGCCGATGGGCTGCGGTATGTCGTCGTAGATCGCCTCCATTCCGCCTTGGATCAGATAGGTCTCATGCCAGAATCCGGTGCCCCCGGAGTCGCGCAGAAAATTCTTCCACCACTCTCGATGCGGCGCCGAGCGCGTCCATGCCAGCAGCGATGTTATGTCCCGCCAGTACTGCCGCATGCCGACGTGGGCAGGGAAGAGTGAATAGACGATCGTCTCGTGCACCAGCAAGCCGTTGGGTTGGGCATCCACCGAATTGGAAATCTTTGGTCCGAATCCCAGCAGGGTTTTTATTCCGGTGACCCGGTTCACTCTCATGCCCAAATAGATGACGACCAACTCAGGGAAACCGGACAAGTCGACAGTACGGCGCTCAACTTTGGTGGTCACGGCAGAACCTCCCTTGCAACCGATCAAATGAAACGTAATTACTGAGATTCCGCCTGTTAGCCCGACGACCCATCACCCCGCACACTTTTCCAGAAATTTGCTTGCAGATGCAAAGCGACCCAAGGATCTCTGCGCCTGTTGTCGGCTAAGGGCGTCTCTCGGGCAGGGATGATTCCTGCGCCGCCGGCGGCTCATGCCACTTTGACCGCGGCACTACAACATTGTCCTGCGGCTGCATCATGAAGTGCGGCGACATGATTTGCACCCCGTACTCATTGAACGTGTCCTGAATATTGGCGTGCAGGCTCGACAATGTTTCGATTCGCTGCTTCTCCACTTGCAGGCGCACGATCAGCGTGTATTCGGCGTAGAAGTCAGAAAGCGCACGCTGCACCACATAAGGCGCAGGCGTTTTGCGCAGATTACTGGTGCGCTCCGCTCCCATCAGCAGAAGAGCATGCACCTGCCGCCATGGTGCGTCATATCCGATCGTCACCGTAACGCTGGCGACAGGAACCTCGCTTTCTCCCAGCCGGGTGTAATTCGTGGTCGTTGTATTCACAATGACCGAATTCGGGATCGTCACCTCTTGCTGCTCGATCGTTCGTATCTTGACCGCCAGCAGGCCTATTTCTAATACTTCTCCTTCTTTGTCGTTCAACACCACCCAGTCGCCCATCTTGAGCGCCTTGGAATAGACCACAAACAGGCCGCTCATAATCTGATTGATGATGCCGGTGGACCCCAGCGATACCACCACACCGAAGAAGACGCTGATCCCCTTGAAGGCATCCGTGCTCGATCCTGGTATGTACGGGTATGCCACCACGACCGCGAAAACCCACGCCACAAAAGTGAAGATTCGCTCCGTGGCATGCGCCACATCCCGGTCCATCCACGACAACCGCAGCGACCCGCTGGATACTTGGTGGAAGAACGCCTTGCCTAGGCGCACCAGCCAGCGCGTAATCAGAAAGATGACGATGCAGGAGAAGATGCCGGGCAGCGAATCGATCGCCGAAAGCCCCAGCTTGCTGAAGAAATGGAGGACGTACCCTCCCAGTTGCCGTCCCCAGGGCTGGGTATAGGGGAAGTGCGCCAGAGACAGCGTCAGCCAGGTGTACAAGGCGCCCAGCGTAAGCATCCAGGCGCCGACGCGCAGCAGCGTGTAGAGGAGTCCGGCGAGATGGGGAACCAGGTCGACTCCCGAGATGCGCAACTGGAAGCCGAGGCTCCGTTCTTTGACGTGGAGGTAGCCAAAGACGGTATGGAAGGCCCTCCACACCAGCCACCAGAACCCGATCAACACCGCCAGCCCGACCAGCGTGTAGAGGATGCCGCGGCGAATGATCGGCCAGTGCCGCACCGCCTCCCTGGCTTGGAGCGCATCCTGCAGGTTCTGCTTCGCCGACTGCGCGACCGAAAGTAAAGTCTGCCCGCTCTCCTTGTCGACATCCCCTTCGCTCAGGAAAAACAGGACCTTTCCCTTGTATGTGAACCCGATGCCCTGATGGTCTTCGACCTTGATGGGATGCTCTTCGATTTCATCGATCGTCGCCGACACGGGCAGCTCATTCAGCCGCTGCACCGCGCGCTCTGCGCGGTCCTGAGGAGAAGAGCCCGCCAGGGTGACGCGCATCATGGCGATATGCCGGTTCCAGAAGTCGATGGTGGCGGGCTCATCGGAAGGTCCGGCGGATTGCGCCTTGCCGGCCGTCTGAGCCGATGTGACTGCCGACAGCGCGATTAGTATGAAGAGTAAGACGGTGAGAATTCGACTGGGCTGGTTCGTGAGCGGACTCCGCTTTCTTGGCAGAATGGGCATCGCGATTGGAATAGCTGATTCGTGCCCACCAGTTTGCGCTAATTCAGGGCAGGGAAGCAAGCAGGAAGCAAATTCGGTAGTGGCTGAATTTCGCAGATTCAGCCACTACCGCAAATTCCATGTTGGAAGCGGCGGTAAACGGTCAGGCCGATGCTCTGGTCACCTATAACCTGCTGGACTTTTTGTTGCCGTGCCGTCAATTCCGCATTCCGGTCCTCAGACCGGCTGACGTGCTGAAGAAGGTGAAACCATGAGCAGATCTACCTACCCTCTCAAGCTTCCTCTTTCCGTGAAGAAGGCGGCTCAGCGTCTCGCGAAGGAAGATGGCGTTTCTCTGAATCAGTGGATCTCTGTCGCTGTGGCGGAAAAAATCGGCACGGTGGAAACGGCGGAGGCCTTCTTTCGGCATCGCGCTGGGAAGGCGACCGGTTTTCAGGCCTGATCACGTTTCTCCGCAAGGCTCCCAGGACGAAACCCTACCCTGATGACCTGCTAGGCTAACGCTCTGATCTATCTCCATGCCCCAAGAAAAAGGCGCCGACTTGATCGGCGCCCTAAGAGTTTGAGCCTCGCAATCTGTTAGCTCTTGGTGACCTTGATGTCTCCCACATCAGCGTTGATGACGACTTTGCCTGCCCCGTTCCCAATGGTTCCGGTCGCAGTCGACGTCCCGCCGCCGCGCTGATCGATCTTCACGCTGCCAAAGTCCGAAGAAATGTCGCCCTTGCGCGTGGTGGCATCCAGCTGGAACCCCGCATTCGGAGGCAGTGTCAGCGTTACGTCGCCTTTTCTGCCGGTGATGGTCATGTTGCCCAGCGGCAACTTGTTCGAGGCACGGACTTCAATGTCGCCATTGCTCGACTCCAGTTGCAGATCGCCGCTCACGTTGTCCAGATAGACTTCTTTCGAGCGCAGCACCAACCGCGACGGGCCGTTTACGTCCGCACCGCGTAGAGATTCGCCCGAGACTTCCAAATCGCCGGGAACCGACGCCACAGTAATGTCCGAGCGAGTCGACTTGAAGGTGACCGTCTTCGTGATCTTCGATACGCGTATCGAGTCGAAGTAGTATCCGTTCAACCTCACGCCGCCGTTCACATTATCGACGCTCGCGTCATCGATGCGCCCGTCGATATCCACATCACCCGTAACGTTCGAGACCCGAACCGAGCCCCTTTCCAGATTGATCTTCACCGCGCCGGTGATATCGCTGAGCGCGACGTCTCCACGCTGTCCCGAGATCTTCACGTCGGACTTGCGGTCGCTGACGTTCAAATCACCGCGCCGGCTCGCTACATCGAGGGCCGCTTTGCGCGGAACGTACACCTCCATGTCGGTTGACACGCCATGGTCGCCCGCGCCATTGGTGTTGGCGTTCAGCAGCACCGACGTCCCGCTGACGGTGACGATCGGTTTGCTGCCCTGGTTGTACTTGTCAGCATCGCTCTGGTTGTTCGCGTAAAGCTTCTTGTGGATGACCACTTTCAGCGAGTCGCCGTCGCTCGGCTGGACCGTAATCGACCCGCGATCGCTCACCACGCGAAGCGAGCCGTCAGCCGGAAATGCCTGCTCGATCGTCTCATCGTAGGTATAGGGAGTGCCGAACATTCCCCCCAGATCGTCGTCGATCTGGATCTGGTCGCGCACCCCGCCCCAGTTCACATCGTTGCTGTAGTGCGCACCCAGCCCAAAGATAATGATCACCACCAGCAGCACGACGCTGCCTGCTCCAATCCCTGCCGCCCGATAACCCTGGCGGTTCGCGGTGGCATGCTCGATCAGCTTGATCACGCCCCACAGAATCAGCAGCAGCGGCCAGTAGCGCCCGAACGCATGCCAGATCGGAAGACGCACTCCGAAGTTGTGCAGCAGGAACAGGCAGCCGATCACGATCAGCACAATCGGTCCGGCCAGCGACCGCCGATACCGGTACGGTGGCGGAGGAGTCGGTGTCATCGGTGGTTGTGTATAGGTGCTAGCCATTGTGCACCCCCGTGTCGCTCGGATTGTTGCCACTTTGTCCGTAGGGCCCAGCAGGCAAACTGCCTCCCGGCTGCGCCGGTGGCGGCGTCACCACCACGCCCGGTGCGCCCGGGCCAGGGGCCGCCGGCCGTGGCGGATAAGCCGCAGTGGCCGGCGGCGCCACGTACTCGCGCGGAACGTGTCCGTTGGCGGGCGCGCTATGCCTCAGGAAAGAAACCAATCCAATCACGATCAGCAGCGCCGGCCAGGTGCGGTCGAAGTTCAGCCAGTAGTTCGACGTCACTTGCGCCAGCAGGAACAGCACGCCCAGGGTGATCAGCACCGCCGGTCCCATGTATCCATGGGCGCGGCACCGGGGGCAGGAGCAGTAAGGATTGTATCTGTATCGCATGACGCCTCCTTAGTACCCCATCCGGTTGCGCCGTACCAGCACACGAATGCCGACAGCGATCAGGATGAGTGGCCAAAAGCGCCATAACCAGTCAAAGTGCATCCAGCCAAAGGTGTTCAGCAGGAACAGAACGCCCAGCCCGATCAGTACAAACGCGCCCACCGGGATCTGCTGATTGTCCGCCGTGTCCTCTTCGACCGGCATTCCCTCGGCGGGTGCCACGGGGGCAGCCCCGGGAGCCGCCGGCATAGTCACCGGAGGCCGGTTGCCCAACAGGTTGTTGAACCCGAATGGGTCAGGCCCCGGCAATCCCATTTGATGGGCCTTCGCCGTTTGATACGCCTCGATCGGCATATACAGGACGAATGCCGCAATGGCCAGCCCGAACAGCGGGCTGATGTTGTTCGCTGCCCAGATGAGCGTGGCGAAGATCAGCACATGAATAAAGCCCTTGGCATATTCGCCGTTATACATGGCTCCGACGCCGGGTATGAATCCCAGCAGCGCCGCCAACCCAGGGCTGCCGCCGGTGGTTGTCGTCGCACCTTCGGCCACAACCCCGGGTTGCGCCGGGGGCGGCATGGTGCCGCTTACCTGGGATGCGAGACAATCCTCGCAATAAATAACGCCACGCACGTCCCGTGCACAGATTGCGCACACCGGTTTACCACAGGTGCGGCAATAGGCCGTTGCGGGAGTATCGACATGATTGGCGCAGTTCATAAGGTCTTCCTGTTCTGCCGGGCCCGATTCATTTCCAGTTCCACCGTGGCGTGGGCATTGGCCAGTACTGGCTCCCGTTCCCCGCCGCTGTAGTGCCTGTACTTCTGCTGGTTTTCACTCTTGTTAGGGTTCCTTGGCGTCTGAGGTTCCTCCTGCTTCTGCTCGGGCCGCGCGGCGCGGCGCAAATCGCGCACCCGCGACTCGATCTCATACACCAGGCGGAGGTTCTCGTAATACCGCACCACACGCGCCTGGGTCGTGTAATACGTTTTTTCAATCCCTTTCGCGCTCAGGTCCAGGTGCTTCAGATCGCTGACGTGGAAGCCGGCCACATTCAGGATCATGGTGATGGAGAAGAACGCCATGCCGAACGACATAGCAAAGCGGGGCGTAGCCAGCGGAGCAAATACCGGAGCCAGCCGGCCCTTCAGCCGTCCCCACCAGTTCTCGCCCGCTACCGCCACCTTCTCCCGCGGCACCGGCAACGCTCCCACCGTATGCACCATGATGTTGTGCGCCAGGTTGCGGGGAACCTCGACTTCCTCCAACTCCTTTAGCCAGTGCATCCCGGCCGCGGCTTCCTGATACTGGGTACCGCACCGCGGACACGCCTGCTGGTGCGCCTCAAAGCTTGCCAGCTTGGCCCCATGCAGCATTCCGTCGAGGGCGTCGGCCAGCATGGCTTCCCACTCTACGCACTGCATTCCGGGTTGGAGTTTGTCCGTCATTTTCTATCCGGCCTGCCCATAGGTACGTTGCAACAGTCTCGCCAGTTCCGTTCGTCCCCGATTTATGCGACTTTTCACAGTTCCCTCGGGGACATGCAGGACTTTGGCAATCTCCTTGTAGTCCATATCCTGCAAATCTCGCAATATAACCGCTTCTCGCAATTCCGGCGACAGCTTCTGCAGTGCCCCCTGGACCATCTTCTGGGTCTCCTGGCTCTGCACCCGTTGCTCTGGGGTTGACCCTTGGTCTTCCAGCTGCTCCCCAATCGAGAGCCCATCTTCCTGGTTCCCGGGCGTCGCATCCAGAGAATCCGTCACGCGGTCATATTTGCCTTTGCGGAAGTGGTCCACCAGAAGGTTGCGGGTTACGGTGGTAACCCACGTCATGAAGGCGGCCCGCGTCCCGTCAAAGGTGCTCAGCGTGCGGTAGATCTTAATGAACACTTCCTGGGTCAGGTCAGCCGCGTCATCTGCCGAGCCGCTGAAGCGGTAGCAGATGTTATAGATGCGCCGGTTATATTGCTGAACGATCTCCTGCCATGCCGCAGCATCGCCGGCCACACAGCGGCGAACCAGTGCATTTACGGCTTGGCTGTCGTCCAAACGGCGCTCCCAAAGGGCTTTTACTCCTGGCCTAAGTTACCGTTAAGGCTGGTAGAAGATACGCAGTCGCGCGGCCAGAAGTTCGGCTCGTCTCTCCGGCAGGACGCCGGTTTCGTGACGAATTGTAACAGGGGAACAGAGCCGTTCCAGCGGGAATCGGACACCCGGATGTGGGTGCGAACCCGCTTTGGAACTGGGCACTATGGAAAGCGGGAAGCCTGATGGGGTCGTCCCGAACTTGCACGACAGCACCGTGGGCCACTGGCCTCACACCGAAAGAACGCTGAGGCCGGGGATCATCTCGAAGTGTTGCAGGTTAAGCGTCACGACATCGAAGCCAAGATGCAGGGCCGTAGCTCCGATGATCAGGTCGGGGAAGTCGATGCTGACGCCTTGGTCCATCTGCTCGCCGTGGATCCGTCCGGCCAGGCGCGCAACCTCCAGCGTAAGGGGATGGACGGCCACCGTCTGGAAGAGTTCTTCGACGAAGCTTTCTCGGCGCTTGCGGTCGGCGTCTGTTTTAGCTCGATAGATGCCGTGCGTCAGCTCTATGGCGCTGACGGCCGATAGCGCGGCGGTGGTCTTTCCACACTTAGATTCCACTCGCTCCAGGACCTCCCACACACTGTCCCTGCGCCTCTCACCTGCGATCAGGACACTGGAGTCGAGGATTAGTCCTATGCGGGCGGATTCCACGGCCTACGGTTGCGGATGATCTCTTCCAGGTCGGCGGCGAAGTCAGGGTCCATCCGAGGCTCGTAGCCTAGCTCTTCGGCGTGCTTCTTGGCCAGAGCGATGGATTCGGAGAGCAGGCGTGGGCGGAACTCTTCGCTGGCGGGACGCACGACCGCGACGGCGCGCGCGTCGGATTCGATCACCACCTCCGCACCTGCGCGTACGCGGGCCATGAGTCCGGCAAAGTCGCGCGCGGCTTCTTCTTCCGAGATGTGGATCACGTGATCGCCCATGCGGTGATTATATCGCCACCCGGAGGTTCAGCAGGCGGTGTGGATCGGTAGCCAAAGTCCGCTTCTACTTAACGACGGCACATTGGGGTTGCTTGCTGATTTCATTCCCCAGCTTGTCCAGCGCAAAGTGGCTGGTAACGGGTGTCCCGGTGAGGAAGGGCTTGAACTCGACAGCCAGCGACTTGGAGTTCTCCAGCAGTTGAACGAATGATAGGCGTTCCGCTTCCGTCTTGCCGTAATAGGCGAAGGTCGCGCTGTCTCCATAAGGCATCCAGTCCGTTTCCGCCGGCGGATGATCATCGAGGATCACGGTGATGACCTGCAAGCCACCTTTATCGCTGTCTTCGGCGAGAGCCGTACCCGGTTGCAATAGCACGATGTGCCCTGCCTTCTTGCCCTTCTGGGCGCACTCGACAGTGAGTACCGGCAGCTTCGGTTGCCCCGCCATCAATTGATAGGGTTGTTGCGCGGTGATGCTTAACTCGACGTGGTCCTTGAGCTGTGTCACGTGCACCTGTTGCGCGAGACAATCGACCCCTGCGAAGACCGCCGTCGCACCCAGGATGAGAATAAGACCATTTCGCATCGTGTGGCCTTCAGGATACCTGCCTGGCGAGACATCACCAAAGTAAAAATCCTAGCCCAAGCCAACCGACGGTTGGACGGGGCACCGCGTGTGTCTTGACTCCTCAAACTACTTGCCAGAGTCACCCGCCGGCGGATGACTTCTGCACCTATCTGCGCGAAATTCCTCGCAGCCCTACAACCTGCGGACTGTATGGATCGGTGTCATAGATCGACATGGCCGCGAGCTTGGTCCCTGTCCTGGTGGGCTTGAATGTCACGGTCAGCATGCAACTACCGTGAGCGGGAACATTGTTACCACAGTCGTTCGTCTGCGAGAAGTCGGCGCTATCGGGTCCTGCGATTTCGAATCTTGTTGATAGCGACGTCTTCGCTGCTTCGATTCGATAACATAACCGCTCGCGAATAGGTCTTTCCCGGAGGGGCGGCAAAACTCAAGCCCGGTGCTCGACAGTTTCAGCACGCTATTAGACACGCCCGATAGGTGAATTACTTGCGTTCGCGACAGCGCGTTGTCCTGAATCGTAATGCTGCCCGTGCGAACCCCAAGATCCGTCGGCGTGAAGGTCGCAGTAATGGTGCAGTGTTCGCCCACGCCAAGCGTCTCCGGGCAGTCGTTGCTCTGACTAAAGTCGCCTGTGATGGCGATGTTCGACAGCTTCACCGGCGCGCTCCCCGGATTGCTGATCAGGAAATCTTGCGGTGGACTCGTGTCTCCCAGGATCGTCGGCGCAAAGGTGAAGTTACTTGGGAAAAGCGCAATGACCGGATTGTTGAGATAGACGCTGACCTGTCCAGCCTCCGGGACCCAATTGGCGACTACAAGGTCGAGGGCCCCGTGTCCGGCGAGGTCCGCAACTGCAATGCCTGTAGAAATCCCGCTAAGCTGTGCGTAATTGACATACGTCCTAAACGTTCCGTCGCCGTTTCCGTATAGGACCGAGATGTTATTCCCGCCCATGGCGACAACGTCCTGCTTGCCATCGCCGTCAACATCGGCTGCAACGACGTAGTATGCTCCTGATGACGGATACAACACTGGTGCTTGGAATGTACCATCGCCGTTGCCAAGGGAAATCGCAACTTCGCCATAACCATTGCTGCTGGCAATGTCCAGCTTGCCGTCCCCGTTAAAGTCGGCGATGCCTGCTGACCAACTATACGGCGAACAACAGTAATGCGGCGCCCCGAAATCACCATTGCCATCGCCCAACAGGATTGTCGTAAGATCACTGTCTTGGGTGCTAAGGACCAGGTCCAGTTTGCCATCGCCATTCAGGTCTCCGGCGAAAGCGGCGTACCTAAAGCCGGTAGCGGCGAAGTCCCGGTGTGCCTGGAAGGTACCGTCTCCATTTCCCGAAAGAACGGAAACCACTGCCGGGTAAGACGGTACAGTCACGAGATCAAGCTTGCCATCTCCGTTGAAGTCCGCCGCGAGGACCGAGGTCGGGTTGCCTGTTGTCGCATAGTCGACCCGTGGCTGCAAGGAACCGTCGGTATTGGCCAGAAACACCGACACCGTGCCCTCATTCTTATTCGCAACTGCTACATCCTGTCGGCCATCGTGGTTGAAATCGCCGGTAGCAACGCCCTCCGCCCAACTGCCGGAAAGGTAATCAACATGTGGCTGAAATGTGCCATCACCTTTGTTGAGCAATACCGATAAAGTTTTGTTGTCGACCTGGTTTCGGTTGGCAACTGCCAAGTCCGGCTTCCCGTCCCCGTCGAAATCGCCGGTCGCGATCATGGTTGTCCGGCTTGGTGTAGGGTAATTCGTTCCGGGAAAGACGCCATTGCCCGTTCCCGGGAGAATCGTGAGATACCCGTAGGGGCACTGGGTATATACACAGTTAAAGGTTGCTATCGCGAGATCCACTTGGCCGTCTCCATTGAAATCACCCAAGCCCAGTACCGGACCTGGCCCAGTGCCATACTTGACATAGGGCTGGAAACTCCCATCGCCATTTCCCATTAGGACCGAAAATGAACCGATGTCGCCGTCCTCGAAGTTAGCCGTCACCAGATCAGGCTTACCATCACCGTTGAAGTCGACTGCGGATACGGAGTTCGGGTAGTAGCCCGTCACGTAAGTGGTTGCTGGAAGAAAGGTTCCGTCGCCTACGCCCAGCATGACGGAAACATAGCTGGGATTGGTATAGTAGGCGTTAACTGCAACGGCTACGTCGAGTTTGTGATCGCCGTTCAAGTCGGTCATGACTACACCGGTGGCGTTGACGTTCTCCGTTTGGTAACGGACATAGTTCTGGAAACCGCCGTTCTTATCGGCAATTAGTACTGAAACTCCCCATCCAATCGCGACCACAATGTCAGGCCGGCCATCGCCGTTGAGGTCGCCAACTGCTATGGGACATGGTCCCAGACTATACCAATTGAATTCGATGGAATAATCGACGTGAGGCTTGAATGTTCCATCGCCATTGCCGTAGAAGATTTCGATCTGAGGATAGCCACCCGCCACGATGAGGTCGAGTTTGCCGTCTCCGTCTAGGTCAGCAGCAGCTACTACTTGCGTACCGTCGGTGGTTGAATATTGTGTCGGATTACCGAAGGTACCGTCTCCGTTACCTGGGTAAGTAAGTAATGCTCCCTGGTCCTCCACCATGGCCAGGTCGAGCTTGCCATCTCTATTGAAGTCTCCGCACGCAAGACCTCCTCGCTGCGATGGAACAGGGATTGATGGGGCGGTACTCAGCATCCCATCTGGATTACCGAGCTGTACGGAAATGATTTTATCCATCGAACTGGTGGTCGCCACGTCAGGAATTCCATCTCCATTGAAATCGCACACTGCGATCGAAGCCGGCTGATCAGCAATCTCGTAGTTGGCCTGACCGAACACGTATTTGCCCGGCATGGGATCTTGCGGTGTGAATACCGGAGGCCTCGGTGATAGCGCGACAGTCGTGCCGTCGGCATTTGCTGGGCGCATCACTCCCGACTGTGGTACGTTTCGCCCACTCGATTCCGCGGCCGCCTCGCTCTGCGATTGTGAGTCGCGCGTTGTAGCGGGACGCCTGGGAAGATTCGCCCTCTGCCATGTCCCCGGCATCCTTATCCCCTGCGACGACGGAACCGGCATCGCACGGTCGCGATTTTCATCCCGAGTAGAGTCCTGTGCCGTGGCGCACAGGACCATGGCCAACACTGCACACACAACCGCACTGCTCAATTTGCACATGACGAGCACCCTTAAGACAGCAAATTCAGGAAACGCCCATCATGCCACAAGCATGTGACTGGCGGTGTGATTTGCGACACAGCGGAAGGTTTATGGAATTTGGTCGCGTGCTCGGCTGCCCGCACATTCCGTCGGCCCGGATGTGTGGGTGTCCACAGGTGTCAGGCACAATCCGGGTGCCCACTCATTCCTTGGTTTGGAATGAGTGGGCACACCGTCAGGAAGCTACTTCTTTCTGCAACCATCCTTATAGCTGGTCAGCGTCCCGCCGTTGGCTTTGACGGTGCGGTCCCAGCATGTGCGGTTCGAGTCGAAATAAATAAAGCGCTCACTGTTCGACTGGTCCATCGGAGTAGCCACCCCGTTCGGATCGATCAGCAGCGTATCGCCGGGATTCTCCGACACATCCATCGAGCTGAAGTAGACCGGCCATCCATTCTGGGTGCTGAGCTGGTTCTCGCTCAACCCCTGTGTAATGGACACAACCTGTTTCTGCGAGTTGTCGCTGTAAAGGTTGTAGGCATAGTCCAGCGTCAGCGGCCAGGAGTTCAGCCGGTTGTCGAGTCCCACCCCTCGTGAGGACCTGGTTTTCGTCTGCGAGGCGATGCTGGTGTTTTGTTTCACCGTCTGGTCATACACCGTCCCGTCGATATAGACGTTGTACTTCTGCGCATTCGAGAAGCTAATGCTCTGCGCCACATCGGTCTGCACCCTGCCGTGCGAAGTATTCACGTACCCCGATACCGCGAAGCCGCGCTTTGATGTCACCCTGACTGTTCCGTAGTAGGCTGTCCCATCAGTCTTGATGTTTTCCTTCACCGTCGGATCAGGCTCGCCGAGCGTATCTTTCAACAGCGCTCCCGTCACCTGCTGCGAGCCATGGTCGAGATACAGCAGCAACGTCGCAGTCGCCGAGAAGTACTGGTCGGCGTTGTAAACGCTGACCGCCACCGTGTGCTGCGCGCCGTCGCTCAGGATGGATGCAAACGGCGTCAGATCGACGCGGTAAGGTTCAAAGTTCAGCGCCTGAATACCCGGAACAGGACGCCACAGATAGGGATCGATGCCTCCGGTGTAAATCCATGGATAAACCGGAGCGATACCAGCCGGCTTGCCGTCGATGTAAACCTCGCCCTCCCGGAATCCCGTATTGCCGCAGTTGTAGAGCTCTCCGGCAACATCATTCGGCGCGCAACTGTACCAGAACTCATCGTTGTGCTGGCTCTGTGCGAAGACGTCGAGGTACGCCCGCTCCACGTTGGTCGGCAGACTGAACGTCTTTGCCAGTTGGTCGCTGCCGCTGTTCAGCGTCACCGTACCACCGGTTGCATCGGCTGCCATGGGCAGAACCATGTCGGCGACTGCAGGGGGCTGCTGATGCTTGCCCACCGGATAGAACTGAAGATACGCGGTGCCATGCAAATGGCTGGTGTAAGTGTTGTTCACCAGGTTGCCCAGATCCACCCGTCCATCTTGGGCGGTAGTGAGCAACGTACTGTAGTCGGTAAGGTCAACTTCGGCGTGCCACGAGCGCTCTACATTCGCCGAGGGCTCGGCGGTGGTGCCGAAATAAACGTTGGTCCCGCCAATCCAGATCTCGGCCGTGCGATCGAACTGGCGGCCGGCATCCACCGACCAGTCGGCGTTCAGCACCACCTTCGCCCACGGGCCCGCACCACAGTCCGGCGAGTAGGGAAAGAACTTGGGATTGAAATCTGCGAAATCAAGATTGGTGAACAGCTGCACCGTGCAGGGTTGTCCTGCCGGGCGCGGTACCACGGGATCGGCAGTTACCGTGTTGGCCGACCCGACCTGGGGCATGCTCGGGGCCGTATATTTCTGTGCCAAGGCCGGCACACTGATCAAAGCAGTAAGGGCGAGCACCGGAACCATCCGGCGCAGGTGCAGCATGCTGGACATTTCGATTCTCCTTCAAGCACGCGCACGAGAGGTCGTGCGTAGAGAGCTGGTAAAAAAAGCATAGTTCCGCTGCTGCGCTCTTACAAGCGCATGCGCCCACCAAGACAACAATGTTTCGAAATTGGACAAGCCCGCGGATTACGGACGAAAACTCCTTGCCTACCCGCTAGGTGTTGGCTACTCGGACTGCATGTGCATGTCACTCGCTGGCGAGGCGATAGCCGCCATGGTTGCCGGGTACACATCCGCAAAGACAAATTGCTCCCGCACTACCCTCTCCCCGACCGATACCGGAATATCTACGCTGAGCATGGGGCCTGCATAGACAAAGGTGTGAAACTCGCCTCTCTCGCCGCACGGGTCAACTCCATCCGGCAGATCGGCAAGCAGCTTCATATCAAAGTCGCGCCCGCAAAGGAGGCGTCGAGTTGCTTTGTATCAACGCACGTCAATTTTGCCCGCAAGCCGGAAGCGATCATTGCGCCGGCCAGCTCCCGCGTGGGCTGCTGCCATAACGGAAACACCGGCTCCAGGCCGGTTCCTTTCATTTGTTTTTCGCGATACGCGCGCACGTCCTCCAGAAACAGGTCGCCGAACGCGATGCCTTCGATTCCGGCAGCAACCGCCCGGGCGCAGGTCTCGGCCATAAGCTTTTCATATTGCTCGTTCGAACAAGGCCACGGCAGCGGGACACTCCAAAGAGGCAGACCCGCGGCCTCGGCTTGTCGTTCCACCAGTTCGCGCCGCACGCCATGCATCGCCACCCGGTCGGCCTCTTCATTGAACGTTGTCAGCAGCCCGGCAACTTCATACTCAACCTGTTGGCGGAGAACATGTAATGCCCACGCACTATCTTTGCCGCTGCTCCACGAGAGAAGAATGCGCTTCATCATCCCATCCACTCCCAGCCTACCCGGCCGCAGCACCGGCGACAACCTTGGTCCCCACAAACCGGTTTTGAAAGGGCACAGCTTCAGCCGTGCCGTACACCCACGGTACAGACCGGGCAGATAGTTTACAGAATAGACCGGGCACATCCTTTACACCGGGTGCGTTGACGAAGGCTGTGTGCCCCACTCATTCCATCGGTTGGAATGAGTGGGATATCACACGGTTGACGGTGCGACATCACAGACCTCGTGTGCCACCGCATAGCCTCACGATATGACGTCAGGTCTCAAGCGCTATTATTTCGCAGGGTCGATTCACTTCATTACCTTCAGTTGTTATCGGCGGATGCCGCATCTGGGAACGGCAGCGCGTCGCGATCTGTTTCTCCGCGTCCTGGAACACGCCCGCCGGCGCCACGGCTTCGCCCTTCTGGGATACGTTGTCATGCCGGAACACGTTCATCTGCTGATGACCATGCCCATCGTGAAGATACCTGCATCGGCCGGGTTCTCCCATTCAGTCGGGCGGATAACTGGGAAGAGTCAATCAGCTCCCCGGCACTCTCGGGTTGCGATTGGAGCTAACCTGCGATTGCACCAGTGCCGGAGGCACGAAATAGCTTAGCCCAGCACGCAGGCCATCTTTTGGCCGGAGTGTTGGGTAGGCTGATTGTATGAACCCCGAGCCCCGTAGGGGCGGCACAATCGGCTGTCACGTGTGCGACACCGGTTCCCAAAAATCTACCTGCCGCAAACTCACATACGCGAACCTTCGCGTCAGGGCACGACGGTGGCAGCCAAAGCTGATGAAGTGGATTGAACCTTCGAGGTAGTAGCGCTTGAGACCTGCCGTCCACACCATGAGAATAAGCAGACGCATGATAGAGTGCCTGCGATTTTCGCAGGCTCGACCGTGTGATCGACCACTCATTCCAACCGATGGAACGAGCGGGGCGCCCGGCGGGGAATGAATGGCATTCGATTTGTATCAGGGCCCGACTTTATTCGGGCCGCAGAGCTTCTTTAACGATCCCCAGTCCGCTAGGGACGGCAGAAGAAAGCCCAGCCTTTCAAGGATGGGAGAGGCTTTGTCCACGTTAACGGAGGCCCAGGTTAGCCCAACCTATGGGCGAACCTGGGGCACGGCCAGTTTAATTCTGATACCTGGGCCACCAGCCTTGCGGGCGCCCTCGGGTTGCGAATGGAGCTAACCTGCGACTGCACCAGTGCCGGAGGCACGAAATAGCTTAGCCCAGCACGCAGGCCATCGTTTGGCCGGAGTGCTGGGTAAGCTTGTTTTATGAACCCGAGCCCCTTTAGGGGCGGCACAATCGGCTGTCACGTGTGCGACACCGGTCCCCAAAAATCTACCGCCGCAAACTCACATACGCGAACCTTCGCGTCAGGGCACGACGGTGGCAGCTAAAGCTGATGAAGTGGATTGAACCTTCGAGGTAGTAGCGCTTGAGGCCTGCTGTCACACCATGAGAATAAGCGGAGACATGACATAATGTCTGTGATTTCGCAGGCTCGACCGTGTGATATCCCACTCATTCCAAACGATGGAATGAGCGAGGTACCCGGCCGAACTAAGCGTTACATTGTTCAGAATTGAAGTCTAGTGAATGCCCAGGTTAGCCCAAAAGATGGGCGAACCCGGCGGCCCTTGACAGTCGGATTTTCGCGGGCGTACTCTGAAGACATTCGCAGCGGCACATTTTATACCGGTGGAAGCCGGAGGTGCCAACGGCGAAGACCCCGCGCCTGATATGGCGAGGAAATCCAAGAGCTGTACGCTTTGTGGAGGTGTATATGTCTTCTGCTGAGGGCTCGTCCGAGCTACCCCTTTCTGAACGAGTCGCGTCGTCCTACCAAGAACTTGCAGCCGTTGCCGGCGACCTGAACGCCATCTCTGACCAACTAGGAAAGTATGTATCAGAGCTTGATTCGGCTCTGAAGAAGCTCAATCTTGGCGTCACAGTATGGGTTCAGCTTCGTGGAAACGAAGACCCAAGGACGCAGGATTATTGGAGCGAAGACGTTGGCTACGCCAAAAGGGATGGCAAGTGGGGAATCGCCCTCCGTAAGCTACACGGGAATTACAACGACCCAGAGTATGGGGAATCTGAATCGTGGCTCTTCAACGATGCGCCCCGTGAATTGCGTCTCGCAGCTATTACGAAGATTCCCGACCTTTTTGACGAGCTAAGCAAGAAGGCGTTCGAAACGACGCAAAGGCTCATCGAAAAAATCCAAGAAACGGACGCGTTAGTTAGGGCCGTCAAGAAAGCTGCGGAGCCCGCTGAGAAGCATCCTACTGGAGGCCAGAAGCGATGACCTCCCTGACGGCTGTGTTTGTTCCCGCAGGACTCTGGATTCTGCTCGTTGTATTTATCGTGTCGGCGTTACTCGTGTGGTATGCGCTGTACAGTAAGAACGATGTAATGGCAACTTTTGCCCTTGGTGCGACTATGTTCAAGTTGGAAGCGAAGGGCAGAGTGCGAAGAAAAGGAAGCAAGCCCAAGCGGCTAGGCGCTCGACCCTGACTAAAGCCGGGTATCAATTCAGTCGACCAGACGAACAGCGGTTCGACTCCAGCCGGGCGCCCCATACATTCGCGTCGTTCGAATGTGTGGGAACGACGACGGGCTGATTGGCTCCGACGGGTGACGGGTGGCCCATAATTGCCTTCAGTTGGCAATTGTGGGACTCAGAGTGTATGCCCTGCTCCTCCCACTTGATCACCGCACCGCAGTCCTCGGGCGGGTGGCCCGGACAAGCAGTTCGATCATCAATACACAGGCGGGTGCCCCATTCAACCTTCGTTTGGTTGAGTGGGGATTTTTCTTCTTCGTTCTTGGAAATCAACCCTGCGCCACGAACCCTCATCGCCGGGATTCAGCGTGTATGCCCTGCTCCTCCACACTCGATCACCACACCGCCATCCTCGCCGCTGCGCCCGCATTTTCCCCGCCGCCTCTGTTCACCTCACACCCCCATGTGATCTTTACCACCACATTCATTCCCATTTTGGAACGGCGCTGGTTACCAAAGGACATGCCCTTTCGTAACCTGTCAACTGCCACGAAATCGGTGACTCGCTGCTTACGCGAGCATAGTCTCGAAAGTGGGGAACTATCGCTATTTGCTTATCGCCATTCGCTCTTCGCCCCAACCATCTCCGGGCGAAAAGCGAAAAGCGAAGAGCCAAAACGGACCCCGAAGGAGCAACCACACATTCATGCCATCCCGAACCTGTCACCACGTCTTAGCCAACGGAGTGCTATGCCAGGCGGCGCCCATGCGCAATCGCGATTACTGCCGCTTCCACCTCCAGCAGATTGGACGCCGCATGAAGGCCGCGCGGTCGCGGGCGCGCCATCAGCCGCCGGCCCTCAAGCTCCCCCTGCTCGAAGATCTGTACTCGGTACAGGTCGGGCTCATGCAACTGGCCGACGCCATCGCTTTCCGCGAGATCGATCCCCACTATGCGCGCCTGCTCACCACCGTGTTGCGTCTTGCCATGCAGAACCTGAAGGGCCGGCAGGCATGGGAACGCTCGACCCGTTTCCAGTTGCCCGGCCATACCGAGGAGGCCGAGTGGAACAGCTTCGAGCGCGAACATGATTTGCCCCCGGACCTCGACCTCAGCCTCGATCCCGAAATGGCCTTCCCCTCACAGCCGGAAAACTCAGCGGGGGCCCCACACATTCCTGTTCGTTTGTGTGGGAACGATGCTGTCCCACTCAATCCACCACCAGAAGCCTGTGGGCCATCCGTGGCCCAGATACTGCGCGACTCGGCAACCCCCGTTCCCGGCACGCCCGTCCACGTCACCGCCGATGATGTGGAGCTCATGGACGTCTACGAGCGCGAGGGTGAACAGGCCATGCTGAAGCGCGTTGCCGAGCAGCAGCGCAATCGCAATCGGCGCGAGCGTCGGGCCCGGCACCTGTACTACGAAGAGGTGGCGCGCAATCGCAACATACAGCTTGCCGCCGAAAAGCTGATCGCCGATCAGCAGCGTGATGCCAGGGCGGCCGCTGCCAAGGCGCAGCCGGCGCCTGAGGACAGTGCCCAACCCACCGCCCAGAATGAAGCTGAGATCAATCGCAAGCCGCCGCAAAGTGAAGCAGCTACACGAGCACGGAAGGACTCTGTCGCCCGGCGTAAGTCGTTGGGGCTCAAGTGAATGCATATAAGTTACTTAGAATCAGTTATATGGGGATGTTTTCTTGCCTAACAGTATGAAAATAAAGCTATCAGCCTTTCGAATTTTTCGTGATCTGCGTCACCTTGGGGGCCTTTGCGATGGGATCGGGCAAGCTCGTGCCGGAGTTTTCCTCTTTCGCCAAATGTTCGCCTAGAGTACAATACGGTGTCTATTCGGGACACTTCGGTTCAGGACACTGATTGTTCGGGACACTGATGAGCACACCCTCTGCAATCCTGCTGCTTGTGTTGGGCGCCATGGCCGGCGCGGTCATTGCCTGGCTGGCCGCGCGGTCGAAGCTTGCGACGCTGGCTGAGCGCAGCTCTGCTCTGGAAGCTGAGGGCGCGACACTTCGCTCCGGCTTGGCGACCTTGCAGGCGAGTCACTCAACCCTGGTCGAATCCAAAGCCGCACTCGAAGCTACGTATGTTTCCGAACGCCGCAATGCCGAAGAGAAGTTGCAACTGCTGACCCAGGCTTCCGAGGAGATGCGCGCGCAATTCGAGTCTCTTGCGGCCCGCGCGTTGCAGAACAACAACGCCAACTTCCTCGACCTGGCGAAGGCCACGCTGGAGCGGCAGCAGACCGAAGCCAAGGGCGAACTCGAAAAGCGCGAGCAGGCAGTCAAGACGCTGGTCGAACCGATCACGCAGTCGCTGAAGCAGGTCGATGAGCAGGTGCGCGCGCTGGAAGAGAAGCGAGCTCACGCCTATGGCACGCTCTCGACGCAGGTCGCTTCGCTGCTGGAGACGCAGAAGGCTTTACAGACGGAGACCGGCAACCTGGTGAAGGCGCTGCGCGAGCCGCAGGCACGCGGCCGCTGGGGTGAGGTGCAGTTGCGGCGCGTGATCGAGTTGGCCGGCATGTCGGAGCATTGCGACTTCGACGAGCAGGTCACGGTGATTGGCGATGAGCGGCGCATCCGGCCGGATGTGGTGGTGAAGCTGCCGGGCGACAAGCAGGTAGTCATCGACTCGAAGGCGCCGATCGTGGCCTACCTTGCGGCGCTGGAAGCTCCTGATGAGGCCACGCGCAATGTGTGCCTGGCGAATCACGCGCGGCAGGTGCGAGCGCACATCGACAACCTGGGCTCGAAGCGCTACTGGCAGCAGTTCGAGGCCACGCCGGAGTTTGTCGTGCTGTTTCTGCCGGGCGAGGTCTTCTTCCGTGCGGCGATGGATGCCGATCCTGAGCTGATCGAATACGGCGTGGCGCAGAAGGTCATCCTGGCGTCGCCGACTACGCTGATTGCGCTGTTGAAGGCCGTGGCTTACGGGTGGAACCAGAAGAACCTGGCGGAGAGCGCGCGCAAGATCAGCGAGGCGGGCAAGACGCTGTACGAGCGGCTATGCGCGATGACGCGTAACTTCGAAGACTTAGGCAAGAAGCTCGACGGCGCGATGGATTCCTATAACAAGGCTGTTGGCTCTATGCAGCGCATGGTGTTTCCCGTGGCGCGCAAGTTTGCCGAGTTAGACAAATCGCTCGAACCGGAATCGCTTCCGGACTTGGAGCCAAAGGAGAAGAGCGCGCGGCAACTAGATGCTGACGATTGGCGCGACGAGGACGTGGACAACCACTTGCTGTTTCCGGAAGAGGCCGACAGCACGAAAGCCTAGATCTCACTGCTCGGCAACGCAGGCACACCTGCGATAGGCACCTACACCGATGCCTTCGATTGCGCAGTAGAGCCCGCGTACGGTATCAGGTGGAACCTTGGCTGCCGGGCTTGAAACGTTGTAGAGCTTTAGCCACTGCGCGCGCGCGTCATCGTTGGTGGCGATCTGGTGGTAGATCTTGTTCAGGCTCGCGGGGTCGATCTGTTTGACCTTCCACTCACGCGAGAAGACGTATTCCTTCTTCCACTTGCCGCGCTGCTTCGCTCCGGCGGTGGTCAGATTGGTGAGGTAGTAAGTGGTTACGTCTCGCACCTCGCTGCCGTCCACATCAGCGACACGAAATGCGGGGTTCTGATCATAGATCGGCGAGATGGGCGGGTCGATGAGCACGAAGGCCGCCGGCTTTTCGCCTTCGAGGACAACCTGAAAACTGTCCCGGTGGGTGTGTCCCGCAAAACTGGCTGCCACTGTGCTCTGGTAACCGATCACATCGCTGACGAACTTCACCGTCCACTCCGGCACCCAGAGTGGCAGGACATTCGCCGCACAGGTACGGTTGTGTCCATGGGTGGATGCGTATCCGTCGATGCCGGTTGGAATGTGGTACATCAGCCATACCTTCTGGTGCGCCTGCTGAGCCGCGCCCAAAGTTCGAGAAACCCAGGCAAGTTCGTGGCCGGGCGAGTTGGACTGCACTTCCTCGCACGAGTGCTGGAAGCTGCGGGTTTCGTAATTCTCCGAGAAGAAGACGCTATTGAAGGACACAATCGTGACGCCTGGGAGTGCGGCGGGTTGCAAGGTATAGCTGCCGAGCGCTTTCCAGTCGTCAGCCGCCTTGTCATCGGCCTTAGCCAGATCGCGCATGATCGGGGCTGTGTCGCTGAGGAAGGCGCCGCCGGCCTCGATGGCATAATCGCCGCAATCGCCGTCATCGTTGCCGGGGGTGATGAGGATTTGCGTGTCGGGCCATCGCTGCCGCAGTTGCAGTGCAAGGAACTGCATGGTCTTCAACACAAAGGCGCGGTAGTGCTGGAGATCGTTGTCGTGCGTAGTGTCGCGGAAGGTTTTCGGAAAATGGTGGGCCAGCATGTCGCCGAGTATGAGGAAGACGGCTGGATGTGGCATGGTCTTGCGCATCTGGTCGAGCGACGACTGCAACAGCCACCAGTTCGTGTCCTGCCCATACGGGCTGAAGCGGCGCGGGGTGGTTTTGTCCAGAATCGCCTGCCACTGCGCCGGTTCCGTGCCTGCCAGCTGCGTGCCCAACGAGGCATCGGCCATGGGGTTGAAATGAATGTCGGAGGCGATGAGGACCTTTTGCCTGGCAGAGTTTGCAGCGGAGGCGGAGCCGAGAAAGGCGGCTAACAGGAAAAATATCGCGGCCAGGCGGCTACAGCGTGAGGTGTTGTTCATGGGCGTGTGGCATCTTAACATCTGCTGGGCAGAGTCCGCGGTTACGCATTCCGGTTTCGCGGCATCGCAGCTCTTCGTTTAGAATCGTGGCGTCCGACGATTGACGGACCAGCCATTCTCCGCAGTCGCCATTCCAAATTTCTAACGGGCAGACTCAGCCCGAGGAGGTTTCGCAGTGAAACTCACCCCTGGAAAACTAGCCGGCATCAAGAACGTATCGAACGATCGCGGTGTGATCGCCGCGGCTGCCATGGACCAGCGTGGTTCGCTCAAGAAAGCACTTGGCCAGTACGCTACTGACGATGGTCTGGAGCAGTTCAAGATCAACGTAGCGGAGGTGCTGACTCAGCACGCCAGCGCGATCCTGCTCGACCCCGAGTGGGGACTGCCGGCGGCAAAGCGCCGCGCCAAGGGAGCGGGCCTGCTGCTCGCCTACGAAAAGACCGGCTACGACAAGACAACGCCAGGGCGACTGCCCGATCTTCTCGACCACTGGTCGGCGAAGAGGCTGAAAGAAGCGGGCGCCGACTGCGTGAAGATCCTGCTTTATTACACGCCGTATGACAACGACAAGATCAACGATCAGAAACATGCCTGGGTGGAGCGCATCGGCGACGAATGCCGGTCGAATGACATTCCGTTCTTCCTTGAACTGGTGGGATACAAAGAAGGACTGGACGAGAAGGGTCCGGACTACGCCAAGCTAAAGCCCGGGGTTGTGGCCAAGTCGATGGCCGAGTTCTCGAAGGACCGCTACAACGTCGACGTGTTGAAGGTGGAGATTCCGGTCAACCTGCAATTTGTGGAAGGGGCGAAATCATTCAAGGGACCGAAGGCTTATACCAAGGCTGAGGCGCTCGATCACTATCGCGCGGCAGCAGCAGCGACCAAGAAGCCGTTCATTTACCTGTCGGCAGGCGTGAGCAATCCAGAGTTCATCGAGGACCTGGAGTTCGCGGCGGAAGCCGGCGTGAAGTTCAACGGCGTTCTGTGCGGCCGCGCCACGTGGAAAGAGGGGATACCCATCTTTGCCGAGAAGGGCGTGAAAGCGTTCCGCGCGTGGCTGGAGAACGACGGCGTAAAGAACATTCAGAACGTGAACAACGCGCTGAAGGCTGCGACGCCGTGGTACAGCATCTACGAAGTTGAGGAGCCGGCAGCTGCCGGACGGTAACGTAAAGCGTTCGTGGAGAGAGGCGCGCGTCAGGCGCGCCTTTCGTGTCAGTTGAGGAGAATATGGAAGCCACGGTTCAACAGGAGAAGCCGAATCACCGCTTTGTCGTCAATCTTGAGGGCGCGACCGCGCTGCTCTTGTACAAAGAGGAGGGCGACACCATCTACTTCGTTCACACGGAGGTACCGCCGGAGATGGAGGGGAAGGGGATCGGGGGCCAGCTCGCCAAGGCGGGCCTCAACTATGCCCGCGAGAAGCATCTGAAGGTTGTGGCGCGCTGCCCGTTCGTGGCGTCATATCTGAAGCGGCATCCGGAGTATCAGGACCTGGTACGCGCCAGACTAAACTCTCCCAGGTTGACTACTTTCTGCAACCGGCGCAGTAGCCGCCAATCTCAAAGCGCGCGATCAGAATGTGGAAGCGGCAATCGCGTTCGACCTGTCCTTTGACGCGATCAAACAAATCGCTCTCGAACTCCTGAACTTTTCCGCACCGCAGGCAGGTCATGTGCATGTGGTCACGCTGCGGCCTGCGCTCATAGAAATGTCCCTCGCCCTTCACGTGCAGCAGGTCGAGTTCATCGACCAGTCCCTGCCTCTTCAGTAAAGCCAGGGTGCGATAGACGGTAACGCGATTAATGGTGGGATCGACACGGGACGCCTTGCGCAGGATTTGCGCCGCATCCAGGTGCTGCTTTGCGGTCTCGATGATCTCCAAAATGATGCGGCGTTGGCGTGTGAGGCGGATGCCGCGCGTCACCAGGGCAGTTTGCAGCGCGCCGGGCGCCTCGGTCTCGGGCAGGGGCATGGGCAGAACCTCCAAACAGGTTGCAGGACAATGCAACGGCGTTGCAACAATATCTTCTACAGGCTCTTGTAGTTGGCGTAGCGTTTGTTGCCTAATAGTACATAAGAAGTTGCAACTCAGTTGCAACTAGATACTATACCACAACTTGAAAGAATCTTCCATGATTTCTGCTGCGCGATATGCTGTGCTCGTTGTAATTCTGCTTGGGCTGGTCGGCTCCTGTGCTGCCGCTGACCGGCCATACTTCATAACCTACGATCACACAATGGAGGAGCCGGGCAACCTGGAGATCGAAGCCTCCGGGCTCACTGGCCAACCCCAGGGTGGCGATCTGTTTACCTCGGGCCTAGTGGAGTTTGAATACGGCGCCAAAGGCTGGTGGACGACCGAGTTTTATCTCGACGGGCAGACTACGGCCAACCAGAGCACGATTTTCACCGGCTATCGCTGGGAAAACCGGTTCCGCATGTTGATGAAGGAGCACATCATCAACCCGGTGTTCTACATCGAGTACGAGGACCTCAGTGGTGCGGACAAGACCTTGAACGAAGTGGTGGGCTTCGACGGCCAGGAAGATGGGCTGGTGCCGAACAGCATCGCGAGCCGCGAGCGCGAGCACGAACTGGAGATGAAGCTCATCCTGTCGAGCAACGTTGGCGGCTGGAACATCGCCGAGAACTTCATCGCGGAAAAGAACCTCTCGGATGAGCCGTGGGAGTTCGGCTACTCAGCGGCATTCAGCCGGCCGCTTTCGTTTCTGGCATCGGCGAACGAATGCCTGTGGTGCCGGGAGAATTTTCAGGCCGGCGCCGAATTCTACGGCGGACTGGGAACGGCGAACCAATTCACCGTGCATGGTACGTCACAGTACATTGCGCCGGTGCTCTCGTGGCAGGTACATGAGGCGATGTTCAAGATCGCGCCGACGATTGGACTGACGGATGAAAGCTATCGCTTCATGCTGCGTTTCGGCGTGACGTACGAGTTCGATGGATTCGGGCGTAAGGTGAGGAAGATCTTTCACTGACCGACCGAACTGGCCGCCTGCATGGGAGGGCGCTTGGGCAGCAATTCGCCAATGCGGCGAATCTGCGCTCCCACCGCCTTCAGCTTCTCTTCGATGCGTTCGTAGCCTCGGTCGATGTGATATACGCGGTCGATGATGGTTTCGCCGTCGGCGACGAGCGCTGCGAGCACCAGGGAGGCGGAGGCGCGGAGATCGCTGGCCAGCACGGCGGCCCCACTGAGAGGAGTCTTGCCGCGGACGACGGCACGGCGGCCGTCGATCTTGATGTTGGCTCCCATACGCACCAGTTCCTGGGCGTGCATGAAGCGGTTCTCGAAAATGTTCTCGGTCACGATGCTGGTGCCTTGGGCCTGGGTGGCGAGCGCCATGAATTGCGCCTGCATGTCGGTGGGGAAGCCGGGGAACTCTTCGGTGGTGATGTCGGCGGCCCGTAGCGGTGAGTCGCTCATGACGCGGACGGACTCGCCGTTGACGCGCAGGGTTACGCCGCATTCCTCCAACTTCTGAAGCAGCGCGCCCAGATGAGAAGGCTCGCAGCCGGAGACCATCAGATCGCCTCCGGTAAGCGCGGCGGCCACGATGAAGGTCCCGGCCTCGATACGATCAGGAATGATGCGGTGACGTGCGCCGTGAAGCTTGTCGACTCCCTGCACCCGAATGGTGTGGGTGCCGGCGCCTTCGATGCGCGCGCCCATCTTGTTGAGGAGTGAGGCGAGGTCAGCGACCTCAGGCTCGCGGGCGCAATTCTCAAGAACGGTCTCGCCTTCGGCTAGCGCGGCCGCCATCAGCAGGTCTTCCGTGCCGGTGACGGTTATCTTCTCGAAGACAACGCGTGCGCCTTTGAGCCGGTCCGCTCGGGCTTCGATGTATCCGTGCTCCTGAACGATCCTGGCGCCGAGCTTCTCCAGCCCTCGGATGTGGAGATCGATGGGACGGGCTCCGATGGCGCAGCCTCCGGGCAGCGAGACTCGCGCATGGCCCAGGCGCGCTACCAGCGGCCCCAACACCAGGGTCGAAGCACGCATCGTCTTGACCAGTTCGTAGGAGGCCTCGGGCCTGCCGAGGTTGCGGCAGTTGATGGTAGTGCGATGGTGCGCGCGACCGTAGCCGAGCTCGACCTCGGCGCCCATGGCGGCCAGAAGCTTGCGCTCGGTCTCAATGTCGCGGACCTGGGGAATATTTTCCAGAATGAGGTCGTCTTCCGTGAGCAGGGCGGCGGCCATGGCGGGCAGAGCGGCGTTCTTGGCGCCACTTACGCGCACCGTGCCCAGCAGAGGACTCCCACCGCGAATGACTAACTTGTCCATGAAACGTCCTGATCGCAGAAGCGCCTGAAACAGGCGCATTGTAGGAGTTATCTCATGAATGCCGAGCCAACTCCCGCGGGGGCTAAAAGCCCCACACTTTTTCGGCCTTTTACGGCACGGCTGAAGCCGTGCCCCTTCAAAACTGATTTTGGAGATCGCTTCCAACAATTGTACGTGGAAATTCAGCGAGCTTCGATTGCTGTGACGATAGCATCGTGCAGGGCAGGCCGAATCTCGCGAATGCGCTGTGCGCTGCGATCAGGCCAGGTGCGGTTCGTCAGCAACGTTACAGACAAGTGGCGTTGCGGGTCGATCCACAGCGATGTACCGGTAAAGCCGAGGTGGCCGAAAGACGACGGCGAAAAATGCGTTCCTGAAGATGATGGCTGCGATGGTGTGTCCCATCCCAGCGCACGGGAGGTGCCAGACGATGATTCTTCGCGGCGGGTGAAGCGCGCCACAGTCGCTGGTTTTACCAGAGGAGCGCCGCCGTTCAGAAGGCACTCGGCGAAGAGAGCCAGATCGGTGGCGGAGGAGAACATGCCGGCGTGTCCGCTGACGCCCCCCATCACCCAGGCATTTTCGTCGTTGACCTCGCCCTGAATGATTCGCCTGCGGAAGGTCCGGTCGTGTTCGGTTGGGGGAATTTGCGTGCGCATCTCCTGCGGAGGTACGAACCAAGTGTGCGCCAGGCCAAGGCGATCGAAGACCTCGCGCTGCGCGAATTGAGTCGAGCGGCTCTGCGGCGAGACGTTCGAGGATTTCGCCGAGCAGAATGAATCCGATGTCGCTATAGTCGGCGCGAGTACCGGGCGCGGCGGCCAGCGGAGTTGTCAACGCGGCGTGTAACAGCTCTTCGCGATTGCGCGCACGTTCGAACAGCTTTTCATAGGCCGGCAATCCGCTGGAATGCGCCAGCAGCATGCGGATGGTGACAGCTTTGCGCTCTGCTTTCTGGTCTGACGGGCCCAGGGTTTCGAACTCGGGCAGTGCCTCGATTATGGGAGCTTCCAACCTGAGCGATCCACGCTCGAACAGCATCATCGCCATGGTAGTGGTGGCGACGGCTTTGGTGATGGAAGCAATATCGAAAATTGTTTCGCGTGTGATTGAAGACGCGTTCTCGTCATAGGTGAAGCGGCCGAAGCCGTGCGAGGCAAGCAATTTTGCCTGGTAGCCGACCGCGAGCGCCGCTCCCGGAAAGGCGCGCTCTGCGATGGCGTCACGCAGAATGGTGAAGGCGGGCGCGAATTGCTTTTCCTGAGCCTCAGGGGCGGGCTGCAGCACGATTGAAGCTGGCGAGCTTTGGTTCAAAGCAGTCACTGGATTGCGAACATCGAAATCTAAATGCGGAAACATATAATAGCCTGCACGATGCGACAAGCCGCAACCATGTGCTGCGAGGCGCTTTCAGCCAATTACAGGAATCTGATTCATCTTGACTCGACACGTTAGGTTCTCTTCTCATTTTCTAATGGCTGTCTTATTGCTGTGTGCGTTGCCCGGCCTAAGCCAGCGAGGGACACTGGCGGAGCCGCAGCGTGCGCCGGACCGCTTTGCTCCTCTGGATGCAATCATTCAAAAGGCGATTGACCAGGGATTGACGCCGGGAGCGGTCTGCATCGTCGGGCACAACGGCATCTTTGTTTATCGCAAAGCGTTCGGGAACCGCTCGGTCAATCCCAAGCCGGAGCCTATGACCATCGACACGGTGTTCGACATGGCGTCGCTTACCAAGGTCATGGCGACCACAGGATCAATCATGCGCATGGTGGAACTGGGGCAGATCAAGCTGAACGATCCGGTCGCCAAATACATTCCGGAATTTGCGCAGAACGGCAAACAAGAGGTCACCATTCGGCAGTTGCTGACGCACTATTCCGGTTTGCCCGCCGATCTTCCCATGCGGCCGATGTGGAGCGGTCTAGAGGAAGGATATCGCCTGGCCAATACGGAGAAGCTGGTCACGCCACCGGGCTCGACGTTTCTCTATAGTGATGTGAACTTCATCGTCCTGGGCGAGTTGGTGCAGAAGGTCAGCGGAGTCCCGCTGGATCAGTATGCGAAGACGTTCATCTTCGAGCCGCTGGGGATGAAGACGACGCAGTTTCTTCCTCCGTTGGACTGGCTGCCGCGCACGGCGCCTACGGTGGTCAACGAGAAGACGGGCGAGGTGTTGCGTGCGGTTGTCCATGACCCGACGGCGCGGGCCATGGGCGGGGTAGCGGGGCACGCCGGATTGTTTTCGACCGCGGAGGACACGGCGAAGTTCGCGCAGGCAATACTCGACGGAGGTTCGCCGGTTTGGTCGCGCGCGATCCTGGAAAAAATGACGACGCCACAGCAACCTCCTAACATGACGATTGTGCGCGGCCTGGGCTGGGACATCGACAGCCCGTTTTCGTCGAATCGCGGCGACCTGTTGCCGGTAGGATCGTTTGGCCACACCGGCTTCACCGGGACTTCGCTGTGGATCGATCCAACGACCGACTGCTACATCATATTGCTGACGAACGCGGTGCACTTGAAAGAGGGAACCGTCATCGCACTGCGCACCGAGGTGGCGACTGCGGTGGCATCGATCCTGAACCTGAAGCCGTCGCAGGAGCAGAAATACCGGCTCTCGCGGATCACGGGATACAACGAGGCGGCGGCTGCCGGGAGAATGATCATCACGCGGAACGGGCAGGTGTTGACGGGAGTTGATGAAGTCCAGGCCAATGAATTTGAGGCTTTGCGCCTGCCGGGAGTGAGCCGTCCACGCATTGGGCTGCTGACGACGATGACGACCGCCGACAGCCTGGGGCACCGAACGATCGATGTTCTGGCGCACGCGAAGGGATTGAAATTGACGGCGATCTTCAGCGCGGATGGCGGGACGGGCGCGGAGGGTGGGGCGACGAAGGACGGCCCGACCGGGGCCCTATCTACAATGTCGGCGGCAAGACAGAAACGCAAGCGCGGCCATCCCGCCGATACGTTGCGCAATCTCGATCTGATCGTGGTTGATTTGCCTGACACGGGCGCAAGGTTTGCGAGCGCCACGGCCACGCTGGGATATTTTCTGGAGGCAGCAGCGAAGGCAGGCAAGCCGATTGTGGTGCTGGACCGGCCGAACCTTCTCAATGGCGCTTATGTACAAGGGCCGGTCTCGGATGGAGGACAGGGAAGCGTCTTCAACTACTGGCCGCTGCCGTTGCGCCACGGTTTAACAGTCGGAGAACTGGCGAAACTATTCAATGGGGAACGGAACATCAATGCCAAGCTTACCGTGGTGCCGATGAAGGGATGGATGCGCGGCGATTGGTTTGATTCGACCGGCCTGATGTGGACGAATCCCTCGCCGGATGTTCGCACGCTGGAGCAGGCGATATTGTATCCGGGCGTAGGGCTACTGGAGACGACCAATGTTTCCATTGGCAGGGGAACTGACTCGCCATTTCAGCTGGTAGGGGCGCCGTGGGTAAAGGCGGTGGACCTGGCGGGTTACCTCAACGCACGGGAAATCGAGGGGGTGCGGTTTGTGCCAGTGCAGTTCACGCCGACGTCGGGGGCCCATGCCAGACAGCCGTGCGGCGGGGTCAACATTGTGCTTACCGATCGGGAGACGATTGATGTAGCCGAGTTGGGAATTGAGCTGGCGGCGGCGCTGCAAAAACTTTATCCCAACGATTTCCAGATCGGACATCTGGCGGAGATGCTTGCCAATCAGGCAGCATTCGGGGCCTTGCGGAGCGGGGAGGACCCGCGGCGCATCGCGGACGACTGGCGCGACGGGCTGAACCAGTTCATGCAGGGGCGAGGACGAAGTATTTGATGTACTGAGCCGGGCGCTCCGCAGCGTCTCGCGCGCGAGCTTTCAGTCCATTTGCTTTTTGGCTTGCGCGCTGATCGATCTCGATGGTGCGCTCGAGAGTCATCTCCATCGAGGCCCCAGAATCAAGCTGAATGTCGGGGCCGCGGCTGAGCAGCACGGTGGCCAAACCCACAGCGCCACCCGCGGCAGCGCCGATGCCGGCTCCCTTGCCACCGTCAGCGATTGCACCGATTCCGGCGCCCGGTATTGTCATGACGGCGATGGTCTTCGCGTCCTTGCCTTTGGATCCGGTTTGCTGAATGGTGCCTTCGGTGCCCTTCATCTCGGTATCTTTTGAGCCCGGCGTTCCTTCAACCGAGCCGGGTAATACAACCGTGTAACCGTTGGGAAAGATCAGCGAGGAGAAGCTCAACTGCATCTGGGCGCGTCCCTTTACGCGCCCGGGACGTACAACACTGCGAACCGTACCCTGCACGAACGTTCCGGCAGGAATGACGATGGTGTTGTTCTGGATGATGGGAAAGGTGGTCTGCGCGTAGACGGGATCGCCGACGCGAGCATTGCGGCTGCTGATGCCCTGCTTCAGCGCCAAGGGAATCTTGGTTCCCGCAGGTACCACCAGCAAGTGCGATGGGGCAGGGGCGGTGGGTTGGTCGAGGCGGGATTGCTCGGCAGTGGGCGCTACCCGCGGCGTTATCACCGGCTGATCTTGGGCGAAAACAAATACGGAACTCAGGGCGATCATTACAAACAATGCCAGCCTGTACTTCATGACTCCCCCAAACAAAATCATATGTCACACTAAAACGCAATTCGGGCGATGAAGTCGCGGTTATTGGAGGTTATAGAGCGCATTCACGTGTGCCGTCACGGTGATCTTCTGCGGCGTAAACTCCTCGGTTGGAGGCGGCGGCGCAGCAGAAGCTTCCATGGTGGCGGCTTTCATCATCATGGGGCGAATGATGGGACCCGGCTCGGAAACGTCAACCGAAGCGTAGGACAAAGTGCCAAGCGTGTGGCCGCTCGATTCCGCCACAGCATTTGCCAGCAGTTTGGTGCGGCGCATTGCGTCGTGCACGGCCTTTTCCTTGGCGGCGTCCATGTCTTCCAGAATGTAGCTCACGGACTGGCTGTCGGTAACATCGAGATTGAAGAGATCTTCGGTGAGCGGTCCGACCTTGGTGAAGTCCTTGAACTTGATGCTGATGCTGCTGTTGACGCGATAGCCGACCAGCTTGCGCTTGGGATTCTTGTAATCGTACACGGGCGACACGACGAACTGCCCGATTTGCGCCAGCTTGGGATCGAGGCCGTTCTTGCGCAGCAGCTCTCGGACCTGTTCGGCCGCCTGCTTGGCGCGCTCACTGGCTGCCTGAAGCGTCTCGTTTTGCGCGGAGATGTTGAACTGCACCAGAACGGTATCGGGATCGGCTTCGTACTTGCCGTCCGCGCCGACCAGGACGGAATTTGGGATAGGAGCGTTGGTGCGTTCCTGAGCCATTGCCGATACTGCGGTGAAAACGAGCACCAGGGCACATGAAATCGTCAGCCAAAGATTGTGTTCGCGCATGTTGTGTTCAGACGGGCCCGCTATGCGACAGTGAGCAACAGAGCTGCCCGTCCACCTCGGAGGCATGATAGCCGGGCGGGTGCGAATTTGCCAGTTCGGTCATATTCGCAATTGAGGCGCAGGCCCGATCGGAAGAGGGGCACGCCTCACTGGCAACGTTCTGCCGGCCAAAGGGCGACGCTCACGCGGCGCTGATCTCGTTGATCTTGCCCGCCATGCGCAGATCGCGCTGGGTAACCCCGCCGGAATCATGGGAGGTCAAAGAAAGTTTGACCTTGTTGTAGTTGATGGTGATGTCGGGATGATGATTGACCGCTTCGGCGGTCTCGGCGATCCGGTTCACGAAGCCCATGGCTTCCACAAAGTTAGAAAACTCAAACACCCGCTCGATGACGTTGCCGTTCACGTTCCAGCCGGGAAGATTCTGCAGGGCCTGGAGCAATTCTGCTCCGCTCAGAACATTGCTCATGTACGTCTCCCGACACGAATCATACCGGAAGATCGAGCGAACTCACCACAGAGGACAGAAGTTGCGAGTTCTCAGTTTCAAGATTCGAGCTGCTTTGTCGACAGCAGGCCAGCGGACATTGACGACTGTCTAGTTACGGCGGCCGCGGGGGGTATTGGCGATCTGGTCTCGTAGCGTGATCCAGAATTCTTCAGGCAGGGCAAGGAACACCTTTACCACGGCGGGATCGAATTGGGTTCCAGAGTTTCGTTCAATTTCCCGGCGCGCGGATGAGATGGATTGCGCAGCACGGTAAGGACGATCGGAGGTGATGGCGTCGAAGGCATCCGCCACCGCAAACACGCGGGCGCCGAGGTGGATCTGTTCGCCACGCAGTCCCCGGGGATAGCCGCTGCCGTCGAAGTGTTCCTGGTGGGAGTACACGATCTCGGCCGGTTCATGCAGGAAGGGGATCTTACGCAGCATCTGGTAGCCGAGCAGGCAGTGGTCGCGCATGACTACTTGCTCTTCTGCGGTCAGGCGACCGGGCTTGCGCAAAATTGCATCCGGTATCGCCATCTTGCCGATGTCGTGGAGGAAGGCACCACGACCGATCACCTTGCGTCGTTCGTCGGACAGCCCCAGCTTGTGGGCGATTGCCATGGTGAAGGCTGTGACTCGCTTGGAGTGGCCTTCCGTCTCGGCATCTTTCAGGTCGAGCGCGTTTCCCAGTGCCTCAAGCGTGATGTCATACGAGCGCTCGAGCTCAGTGATGGCGCGCTCCCGGTCTTCCAGGGCGGACTTCAAGTCGGCCATGGCGCTGTCGAGCAGGTCAGTCCTCGCCTTGACCAGTGCTTCCAGTTCATTTTTATAGGCGAGATTTTCCAACTCGAGCTTGCGCTTTTCCAATGCTCGCGCCACAACTGCCAGGAGTTGCTCGCGTTGAAACGGCTTTAGCAGGTAGTCGTAGGCGCCAAGGCGAATCGCCTCCAGCGCGATGGAGATGTCGTGAACCCCTGTCACCATTACGACCGGCACGTGAGGATGGTGCTGGTGAGCGTATTCCAACAGGGCCAAACCGTTGGTGCCGGGCATGAGCAGATCGGTGAGCAGCAGTGCCCAGCTATTGGTGGTCTGCAGCATGGGGATGGCCGCATCGACCGACGAAGTCTCCTCGACAGCAAAGCCGGCAGACTCCAGCGCAGCCGCCATGGTTTGACGCACTGCTTCTTCATCGTCGACGACCAAAATCCGGTCGGCCATAGACACATTCCCTGACACGGTTCTGCCGTGCATTTTACTCTCGGTTCTCAACATCCACACTGGCTAAATACGTCAAGACCTCGGCTGTGGTTCCTGGAGTGCATTGCCCTTGAAGCCAGTTGCAGCGCCAAGGAATGACCCGAAGGGCAGAATAAAGATACCGCGATTGAGAAAACTGGAATGGTATGCGGGTACCAACTTAGAGTATGACCTTGCCGGTTATCGCCAGCGCAAGTCCTCACCTCCAGTTTCAACGTGGTGCTAGCACGGCGGACGGCAGACATCGAGAAGTATTCTTTGGCCATTTGATTCAGTCACTTGAGTCAGGAAGCCAGACACCACGGGCAATCACCGCCCGAGTAGGAAAGCGAATTGCACTAGGAGAGAGTGTGCGGTGATGGCAATTGATCACGGAAGATCCAGAGCAGCGTTTTGCGGCAGGGCGACAGATCCACCGCGAGCCAATCCATGAAAGGAGCGCGCAAGTTGGACATGATAAGGGAAGGAAACAGAAGCTGGATCGAGAGTTATTCGCGTGATGGCCTGCTGGTCTCATCCCAGAGGCGGCAAGTGTTTGACGGCAACCACCATCGTGTGTACGCCATTGCTTTCTGGATGACGGGCAGCGAGCTTGCAGCGGAAAGCGTGATGGCTGACGTTTTTCGGGCTGCACTTTCCCGCCACGCTGCTGCCAGCACCCAAGAGATTGACTGTGCGCTGGTCGGTGAGCTGCGCGAGCTGTTCGACATCCCGGTATTTACGCTGCATTGTGTTCCGAACAGCGAAGTCCGCAACGTGCGCCTGAGTGTGCTTCGGACCGAACTGGAGTGTGCTGTATTTCAGTTGCCGGCCACTGAAAAGCTGATTTTCCTTCTGCATGACGTGGAAGGCTACGACCATGATTCCATCGCGCGACTGGTTGGCGTTACCGAGCGGGAATCGCGGCTGGGCCTACATCAGGCGCGGCTGCGCCTGCGCGAACTTCTGTCGCTGCAAAGTTAGTTTGTTCTCTCTCCTGAACCTACCTCCGCCCCTCGAAAGAGGGGCATTTTTATTGCTTCCAGCAGAGCGTGCTGGAGCGCCTCGATCTGGGGCTTCCCGGTAAGATAGCTCACGATCATGATACGGATTACGCTTTGGCCGGCGACGCGGGTTTCCGAGATCCAGCGCCGTCCGTCGCGGGTCACGCGCTCGACCAGTTCGATGTGGGCCTGGGCGATCTGGTCCCCGTCGCCGGCACGCCGGAGCCGAAGGTTGAGAATGGGCAGCATCTGCGGGGTTGCCAGCGCGAACTGCTCGCTGGATTCCACCCACTGCGCGAACTCGCGCGCCAATTGCATCTGCTCGTCGATTACCGCCTGATACCCGGCACGCCCGTGCATCTGCAGGGTGAGCCAGAGCTTCAGCGAATTCATGCGGCGGGTCCATTGCATCGACACCTTGAAGTTATCCGGAGGCATACCAGCGGCGGCTTTCGGCATGTAAGGCGTCGTCACTCCGAAAGCAGCTTGCATCGCCTGCGGATGGCGCGTGAGGATCACTCCCGCGACAAAGGGCACAGCCAGCCATTTGTGCGGATCAATGGTCACGGAATCGCAATGGTCAATGCCTTCGACCAGATGCCGGTAGGTATTGCTGAACGTGATGGCCGCTCCGTAGGCGCCGTCGAGATGGAGCCATAGGCCTTCGCGTTGGCAGAGTCCGGCAATGGCAGGGATGTCATCGATGATGCCCGAGTTGGTAGTTCCGGCTGTGGCCACGACACAAAAGGGCTTCTTGCCGCGCCGGCGATCTACGGTGATCGCCTGTTCCAGCGCGCTCACATCCATTGCGGAACGCTGGTTCAGAGGAATGCGTTGCAGAGCTTTGCGTCCAAGTCCCAGCAAGCCGACGGACTTATCGAGCGAGTGGTGAGATTCTGTGGAAGCGTAGACCACAGGCTGCGCTCCGATGGAAGAGACGCCCTCTTCAACGGCCTGAGGAAAGTGAGTTGCCAGGGCAAGGGCCAGAGCGGTGAAGTTGGCTTCGTTGCCCCCGCTGGTGAAGGTACCGTCAAAGGGCTGCGACCAGCCAAAACGCTCGCCAATCCAGCGAATCGTCTCCGCCTCGATCTTGGTTGCCAGCTGCGAGCGCGCGGTTGTTGCCAATTGCGGGTTCAGTCCGGCGACCAGCGCCTCTGCCAGTACCCCGGCATAGGTAGGCGTGGGGTTCATCAGGCCAAAATAGTTCGCGGCGCCGACATGAAAGCCCCGATCGATCATCTGCTGTGCGGTTTGGCGGAACAACGTGGAGAGCTTGTCATGAGAGTTGCCGTTCCGGCCAGAAGCCGGGGTGATCTCGTCCAGGACACCGGTCTCCGGCATCGCCTCTCGCAAAGGCTCGAATGAGCGGTCTTCCAGCGGGGCCTGCACGGGACGGGTGGGCAGGGATTCGAAGTAGTCGTTGATAATGTCGATCAGCTCGTAGCCGAGATGGCGGCGAGCGTCAAAATTCAGGTCAAAGCTGGTCTTGGGCACATTTCGATTTTATGGGATTTGAGGCCAATGGCGCAGGGGTGGCTTTGTCGAAGGTGACTGGCAATGCAGGCTGTCTGGAAGGTACCTCGCACAGATAAAGCGCGGAGTTGCCGCCACTCCAGCCCAGAAATCCATTCCCATTCATGTCCGACACCACGTGGGCACTGTCCAGCAGCTCCCAAAGCTGGGTATACTTACGGCTAGCTGGCGGTGGGGCAAGCGGTATAGCCTATTTCTGTCAGCGCCCCGCAGGGTACTGGCGGAGTTTATGAAGGTGGATCCAGAGGGCGTACCTCGTCCGGGAGGCGAGGGAACGGCCCTTTCCAGCGGCGAGAGCTCGGCGCAGCAACCGGCTGCCCTAAATTCTGCGGGAATGCCTCGGACAGAATCCGACTTGGAAGTCACCCTGCCCGAAGGTGCCGTTTCTCCAGTCCCACGCGATCGGGTGCCACCAAAGTCACCGGCACCACAGTCATCTCCTCAGACCAAAAGCGATCCCTCCAACGACGTCACCATGGCCGAGGTCCACAGGCCTCGCGATCCCAGCTCGGGCACAACGCAGCAGGTTTTTGCTTCCATTGGCGCCACCATATTTGAAGTTGGGAGCGTTCTGGGCGGCCGCTACGAGATCCAGAGGTTGCTGGGTATGGGCGGCATGGGCGCGGTTTACAAAGCGCATGACATGGAGGTCGATCGTGCGGTGGGCCTGAAAGTTATTCGTCCCGACCTGGCCGGCAATCCTGCCATTCTGGCTCGCTTCAAGCAGGAGCTCATTTTGGCGCGCCAGGTGACGCACAAGAACATCATCCGTATCTACGACCTGAGCGAAGCCGAGGGCGTGAAGTTCATCACCATGGAGTTCATCGAGGGTGAGGACTTGCGCACCATCCTGACGCGCGACGGGAAGCTCGACCCGAACGAGGCTGTCGGCATTATCCGCCAGTCGTGCGCTGGATTGCAGGCAGCACACGCCGAGGGCGTCATCCACCGCGATTTGAAGCCGAGCAACATCATGCGCGATGCAGTGGGCCGCGTGGTGATCATGGATTTCGGACTGGCGAAGACAGTGCAAAGCGACGGCATGACCCAGACCGGCATGATGATCGGCACCATGGAGTACATGTCGCCGGAACAGGCCATGGGTTCGGACTTGGATGCGCGCTCCGACATCTTTGCCATGGGCCTGATTTTCTATGAGCTGATCACCGGCAACATGCCATACCGGGCGGACAGTGCGATTGCCAGCCTGGTAAAGCGGACACAGGAGAGGGCTGTCCCGCTGCATGAGGTCGACCCGACGGTGCCGCCGGCGATCAGCCACATTGTCTCCAAGTGCCTGGAGCGCGATCCCAAGAACCGGTATTCGTCGATTCAGGAACTGATGGATGATCTGGATATCGCGCAGGGCAAGCGGCCGCGATCGGGGGCAACCGGGATGTCGGCGCTGCGGCCCGGAACCGGCGATGTCCAGACGCTGGACGCGCCATCACCCGCTGTTCCGGTTGCGACCCGTATCATGGCAGGATTTCCGCGCAAGTGGCTGGTGGCGGCTGCGGCGGTACTGGTTGGCGTGCTGGGGGTAGGCGGCTACTTCGCGTTCAACAAGCATCCACAAGGACAAAATGCGGTTGCGCCGACGGCAGCGATGTCGCTGGCCATCATTCCGTACTACAACGCCTCGGGCGACGCCACCCTTGACTGGCTGTCGTCGAGTTTGTCGGAGACTCTGAGCAACGACATTGGCCCCTCCACGGCGATTCGCCAGGTTTCGCAGAGCCGCCTGGAACAAGTGCTGCGCGACTTGAAGATCTCTCCGCAGCAGGGTCTGGATCTTGCCACGCTCAGGCGTATAGCCGACTTTACTAATGCCGATACGGTGATCACCGGCAAGTATGTGAAGATCGGCGACCAGATTCAGATCACTTCGACGGTGGACGACCTGAAGCACGATAGCCAGTCGCAAATCATTACCAGTGTGGCGGGCGAGAAGGAACTGCTGGCGTCGATTTCGAAGCTTGCGGACCAGGTGCGGGACAAACTGGCGACCAGCTCCGGAATGGGCAAGGACCTGCAATGGAAGACACCGTTTGTGCTGACTCAATCGGTGCCGGCGCTGCGCGCCTACAACGAGGGCCTGGAGTTGCAGCGGGCGGCCAACTACAGCGAAGCCGCCAAGAAGTTCGAAGAGGCCACGAGCGACGATCCGAACTTCGCGCTCGCGTACTCGGAGTTGGCGCAGGCGTACAAAGCGCAGGGCTTTGATGACAAAGCGGAACTGGCATCACGGCAGGCGGTAACGCTAAGCGATAATCTGCCGGAGAACGAGAAGTTCCTGATTCAGGCGGACAATGCAGTCATAACCAACGATACGGACAAGGCGATTGCGTCTTACGAGAAGCTGACAGCGGCCAACCCGGATGATATTGACGCGCAGTATGAATTGGCGCAGCTTTACGAGACGGCATCCAATTACGACGCCGCCCGCAAGCACCTGGCTATCGTAAGGGCCGCGGACAAGAACAATCCTGAGGTGCTTTATACCAGCGGGAAGGTGGAAATCGAGGCGGGGAATCCGCAGGCGGGCCTCGACTTTCTGGGCTCGGCCTACAACCTGGCGACACAGACCAACAATGACGCGTTGAAAGCTTCCATCCTGCAGGCTGAGGGCATTGCTTACAGAATGCTAGATAAGCCAAAGGAGGCGCTGAAGAACTATCAACAGTCGCTGGCGATCAGCCGGGCGCTGAATATCCCGCGCGCCATGGGCGCCAGCCTGAATGAGATTGGCCTGATTCAAAACCAACTGGGCGACAGCGCGGCGGCGTTGGCCAGCTTCCAGGAGTCGCTGAATATCCGAACCAAGATTGGCGACAAGGCTGGAGCGGCCAAGGTCTTGCTGAACCTGGGGCGGTTCTACAACGATCATGCCAAATACGACGAGGCTCTGAAGTACCTGAACCAGGCTGCGATTCAGTTCCGTGATCTGGGCGACGAAGCATCAGTAGCAATGTGTTTGAACAACATCGGGACAGCACAAGGCGGACTGGGAAATGAACAGGCGGCCCTGACGTATTATCAGCAGGCGCTCGACATCAACGAAAAACTCAAGCTCTCCGACGGAATTGCCCAAGCGCTGCACAATCTGGCGGATACCAATGTCAGGCTGGGTCAATATGACGTCGCAATCACGCAGTACCTGAAGGCGATCGACACGGCACGCGCGTCGGGCGACCAGAACAGCGTCGCGTTGGCATCGACCAGTCTAGGCGAGCTGTTTGCCACGCAGGGACAATATGGCCGGGCGCTGAAGTCGTATCAGGACGCGGTCAATGGATTCCAGGCCACGAACAACCGCACCTACCTCAGAGTGGCCGCGCTTGCGGGCTACGGAAACGTGTTGTCCATGGTGGGGAGGGAAGAAGAGGGCCAGCAGAAGCTGCAAGAGGCGATCACCCTCTCCAACGAGGTCAAGAGCGATACGTATATTGCGGAGACCACCAACTGGCTCGGCGACAGCTACATGTATGCAGGCGCCTTCAGCGATGCCAGGGCACAGTATGAGAAGGCCTCGGCCATCGCTACAAAGTTGAAGAGCCGCGAGCAAGTTGCTTATTCGCGCTTCGGATTAGCGCGCCTCGATGTGTTACAAGGCAAGGGCAATACGGCCATTTCCGTTTTGCAGAAGCTGGTGGACGAGACCGATTCGATCGGTTTGAAGGCGCTCTCGGTGCAGGCTTCGGTGTATATGGCGCAAGCGCAGATCACAGCCCACCAGCCGGGAGCTGCTCAGCAGGGACTGGATCGCGCGTTGAACCGCGCTGACAAGCTGGGCCTCATCATTGAGCAGGCACAGGCACATTATTTGCTTGGCAAGCTGGCCGATGCAGCAGGACAAAAGGCCCAGTCAGTTGCGCAATATCGTCAGACTGTGCAGCTGCTGGAGAATGCCAGCAAGGATCCCGGAGTGGGACATCTGCTCGACCGCGCGGACCTGAAGAGCATCTATCAGGATGCGCTCAAGGCATACCAGGGCGGGAATAAAGGCTAGGTTCAGGGATTCACTTGCAGAAGAAAGCCCCGGCGTTGGCCGGGGCTTTGTCGTTTCAGTGGGAGCTGCCGACTAGCGGGCGTTACCACCGTGAGGCTTGAAGGTAGCCACGAAGTCGGAGAAGTCCTTGCCCGATCCTGACGTTCGAGGATCAATGTCGTTCTGACTGAATCCGGTGAAGATGGAGATCCAGTTATTCTGACCGATCGTCGCTTTGAGGAAGTCGGCGTTCTGCGCATTCACGTTGTCGGACGTGGTGTAGTCGGTCAACACGTCGATGAGCTGATCGTTATCAGGATTGGGACACGCAACGTTCTGCTGGTTCTGGTCCTGACAGGTTACGCGGTAAATCACACAGTTGCCGCCCGTCTGGAGATAGGTAAGGCACTGCTCGTTGGAGAATTGCGTGCCCGCCAGACGGGTCAGATAGAAGATCTGTTTGTTGATCGGGATGGCGTCGACTGTCATGAGGATTTTGTCGACATTGATGAAGTCTTGGGGGTAGGTCACGCCATACACGTGGCCGCCGTAGGTAAAGGTGGTCTGCGTGCCGCCATCCTGAATCAACTCCTGAATCTTTGTGTCTTCGTGAGGGGTGAGTTCCCAAGCCAGCAGGTCCAGGGTCTGGCTGGCGTTGGCTTGCGACGCGGTGAAACCGACATAAGCCGAGCCGTCATTCAGCGAGATGGTGTTGCCGATGGTGAACGGCAGATTGATTTGTGGAATCGCGTTCGGGACCGGCGTGTGCGTACCCGGAATGAACTGGGGATCGACGTAAATCTTGATCGTTCCCGAGCCATCCTTGACTCTGTTGGTGGGCGGGCCGGCATATTCCACGACTACCTGGTGGACTGCACCGTCCTGGCAGCCGCCCTGTCCGCAGACCACGCCAAGATGCGGCAGATCATTGCCGGAATCGATGGCATTGGGATCGAGCAGACAACTTCCGATGTTGTACTGTCCGCCGCAGATGGGGAACGAACCCATGATATGGGCCGAACTATTGGCCCGCGTTCCACAGCTCTGCATCGCAATGTGGTTGGCGTTGGGATCCCAGCTGTCTTGTGAGGTATCGAACTCGATGGCAAGGCTGTTGCGAATGCCCGTGTATCCCACTCCACCGCTGGGCACACCCAGGGCGGTGGTTCCGGCGCCGGTCGCGCAGTAATCCGTGCCGTCGGCGTTCTGGATCACGAAGGCAAAGCCGTCACCAGGCGCGCTTGGTGTACAGCAGCCAACGGGATTGTGGACCTGGAAGGCGAAGTAGCTGGTGAACCCGGCCTGCATCGGCTGCTGCAGATCGAACCAGACGGAGCTGGGCAGGGTACGAGCGCCCATCCTGAGGCCATCCGTCATGCGCAAAACTTGCTGGCCATTCCATGTTGCCTGATGAGCGCGCCCATTGAGGTCTAGACCCTGGATGCTTGAGAAATCTTCGTATCTTATTTGCTGGGCGGCAGCGGAGGCAATCAAAAACAAAACCGCCACAAGAATCGGGAGTTTCGACAGCTTTGCCAAATGCATGAGTGGTGCTTCCTTATCTCGTCCGTTTGCGGGACGTCCTGAATTCCGGCTCCGTTGCCGGAGCGTGCCTGGCTCGGGGGAGGACATGAACGACCAAGGCGAGGGCCTATATTACTTGCAGGCATTCTGGGGTTCCTTGCCATCCGGTGTCAAGCAAATTGACCAATCGGCATCTCTAGTGCCTCCGATGTCAAAAGCGCGTCCCAGTTCCGGTAAGCGCCAGAATTGCGGGGGTAGCCTTTTCTGGACTCCTGTGACCCGCATCACAGCCATTGGAGAAACCGATACCTGAGGATAGTATTTCGGATAGTGACCAATCGCGAGGTTTTCGCATGGGCTGGATTGATAACCGGTTTGAGAAGAACTTTCTGGTAACCACGGTCGACTATGTCTTCAATTGGGCGCGCAAGTCCGCAATCTGGCCCATGACCTTCGGCCTAGCCTGCTGTGCCATCGAAATGATTGCCGCTTCGACCGCGCGCTTCGACATCGCACGCTTCGGCTCTGAGGTGTTTCGCCCCAGCCCACGCCAGAGCGACCTCATGATCGTCGCCGGCACCGTCACGCTGAAGATGGCCCCGGTGGTGAAGCGTATCTACGACCAGATGCCCGATCCCAAGTGGGTGATCTCCATGGGTGCGTGCTCGTCCGTCGGTGGACCATTCAACACCTATGCAGTGTTACAGGGCGTGGACCGCATCGTGCCCGTGGACGTGTACATCGTGGGCTGTCCGCCGCGGCCGGAAAATCTCTTCTACGGACTGCTGCGCCTGCAGGACAAGATCGACCAGATGAGCATCGCCAAGAGGCCGACGGAAGTCCGGCTGAAGCAGGACATGGTCGACAACTTCAAGCAGCAGATTCGAATTGCCCAGGCCAACTTCGCCAACCCGGAGCAGCTAGTGCAGCCGGTCGGGAACGATGTCGTGATTCCCCGCTAATTTCGTAAGGCAGCGCCGATTGACATTCAATCGCTGTGAGATACGAACACATTTTGCCTAGACTCCAGGCCGTGCTCTCCAGACCCGTGTTTCTGTGGTGGTTTCTATTCGAAGATCAGAATCGCCGCTGCAATCACCGTCGTCCACAGGCCGCGCTTGTCGCCCACGGCTGACTGGGTGATGTTCATGGTGCGGACGATCTTGTTCGACATGCGATAGATTTGCTTTTTCTCGTCCCACGACTTGTCAGCGTCGAACTCGACGTCGAGCGTGGTAGCGAGCATTTCGGCAGCCAGCTCTTCGGCGTAGTCGCCGGCAACATCATCGGTCTCGCCGAAGGAATGGTGCTCGCTCAGATAGCCGTAGGTGCTGCGATCGGCTGGGATCGCCAGTCCGATGCTCGCGGCTGTCAAGCGATGCGGCTCGCGGGTGGAGTTCTCGGCGACGACCGCAAACGTTACCTCCCCTGGCGACAGGTAGGGTAGCCCTTCCTTGCGTGGAATCAGTTTGCAATTGGGCGGAAAAATAGAAGACACGCGCACCAGGTTCTGCGCGGCGATACCGGCATCGCGTAGCGCCAGCTCAAACGAGGTCAGGCGCTCCTTGTGTTTCCCCACACCCTTGGTGAGGAAGACACGCTTAGGAACCATGTCCTTGGCCAATGTGAATTCTCCGGAGAAAAATAAGCGACGGGCGTCAGAAACAAACCATAACACACCAGCGGACAGACGGGCGAGATCAGCACTCAAAGGCGTTAACAGAATGTTAATTTTGCGCTCAGGGCACGCAGTACCGGCAGTAGGTCCACATTCCGGTTGGCGTTGATGTCGGCGATCCGGTATACAGGGCCCGTGTGGATGCCCAAGCACACCGGCGCTTGGCCTTCGCGTCGAAGGCGGGCCGCCAGATCCAACGAGCAGCGGAGTGGCGCCTCGACATCGCGAAAGAAGACCAACGCCGCACCGTCTCCAGTTTGTAGGATGATCAGTTGGTCCTGCTCGTGAAAACGCCTATACTCACTGGTTTCGGTGATCGCGTTTTGCAGATTACGAATGGCACGGTGCTGCAGGTCGAGAGGCAGCGTCGAATACGCCACGATGTCGACAAAAAGCACGTGTGCAATTTCAAGGATCGGCGCCTGTGAAAGTTCGACGGCCATGGTTAGCTCATACGTATCGCGCCGCGCCCTCCCAGGCCTGGTCTTGAAGAACCGTTTGCAGTAGTCACCGCATCTCGCCGGGACAGGCAATCTTGAGACCGGTTGATTCGTTTCGGCCGCACCCTGATCCGCCCTCTTGTCTCCAATTCACTGCGAGACGGATATTCCAGGCCTGAGATGCCTGTAGGTGACTAGAAAGTTTGAATCGCCGTTGAGACTCTTCATGACACCGTTATGCCGGGCAGCGGCGGCTCATTGAAAGTGCCTGAAGACATGGAACGACAAAAACGTGCCATGAATTAACACCGAAGAGAGGTACTTCTCAATAGCCCATTGGTGCCGCAGCACCAAGAGCCTTAGCAGAGCGCAGATCGCTCCCACCTCCACCGAATTGATGTCGCCGCATCGACGCTTGAGCGCGGCACTAACAGCTCTCCGACAATGCCACGGCTGTATCGACCGGCGTATCCGGAGACCTGCCGTCGTACTCCTATGCTTCGAGCGGGTGGGACTCTATAACGCGTCGCTGGAGTTCGAGACAATTTTCCAGAATGATTCCAAGCGGTTCGGCGAAAATGGCAAACTGCTCCTCATCATCTTTGGAGAAGCTTTCTGCACCCTGCCGGTTGATCAGTTGTGCCACAGCCAGGATTTCACCATCCCGCTTGTGGACTGGCATGCAAAGAATGCTTTTTGTCACATAGCCGCTCGCCTGATCAAATCCCGGGTTGAAGTACTCGGATTCACGAGCGTCCGGAATATTAAGTGGCTTTTCCGTACTGACGACGCGGCCGGCGATGCTGTTGCCAATGCCCACTTCGATGGAGATTCTTTCCTCGTTTGCCCCGGTTGCGATCCGGCTGCGCAACACTCCTGCCGGTTTATCGATGAGATAGATAGTTCCCCGGTCCGCACGCATGATCTCCACCATCTTGACCGTAGTCGCCTCGAGCACCGCATCAAACAAGGTTTGCACTGCATGGCGGCTCCCCATTTCAAAGACGCGAACGTATTGCCGGAACTCCGTCGTCATGTTGTCCAGCAGTTCCAGGAAGTGTGTGGAGGAGAGAGAGCGAATGTGTTTGAGCAGATCTCCGGATTGCTGCAGATGAGAAAAGGCATGAAGCACGTTACCGGTGCTGGTAGCGATCGAACTGGCAAACGAAATCAGCCGTCCGTCATCCAAGGTGACGATTCGGTCGGCGATATCGAGAATTCGTGTGTCATGCGTGACCAGTAGGACCGCGCTATTGCTGCGGACGGCAAGGGAGCGGATCAAGTCGATGACTTCGCGGCCAGACTTTCGATCAAGAGACGCAGTCGGCTCATCCGCTAACACCACTAGCGGTCTTCGTACGAGTGCCCGCGCGATGGCCGCGCGCTGCTTTTGGCCACCCGAGAGTTGATCAGGATAATGATCAAAGTGCTTTTCGAGACTAACTGCTTCCAACATCTTCCTGGCGCGGTAAGTGCGCTCCGATGGCCGCATGTCAGGCTGAAGTCCCAGGGAAAGGGCGACGTTCTGAGTTGCGGTAAGGCCGCCCAGGAGATTGTGCCCCTGGAAGATGATGCCTACCTGCTCACGTATTCTTTGCATTGCCGAGGCGGTCGCTCCATTGAGCTCGCAGCCCAGGGTCCGAACGCTGCCGGCCTGGACGGATCGAAGGGCACCGCAAAGAGTGAGTAACGTCGTCTTACCTGAGCCGGAAGGACCGGTGAGAATCACAACCTCGCCTGGCAGGATGTCGAGGGAAACTCCTTGCAGAGTACGTCTCGCAAGCTCCCCGGTACCGTAGGTGTGGTCCACATTGCGGAGCGAAACGAGCGGTTCGGCCTGAACCTTCATCCCGGTCAGTGCAGTAGTCGCCATCAGAAGATCTCAGCGGGATCCGCGCGTCTAAGCGCAAGCATCGCTATGGCACCGGCGATTCCGCACATGATGAGTGTGAGTAGATACACCTCGCAAGAACGTTCTAACGTCATTGCAAATGGAAGCGAGGTCGCCCTCTCCAGCAGAATAAAGATTGCCTGCGCGATGATTGCGCCTGGCACGAATCCAATCAAGGAGAGGTAAACAGCCTGCAGCATTACGAGTTGAAAAAGCTTGCCATCGGAATAGCCCATGGCCTTCATCGTGGCGTATTCGGGAAGGTGGCTTGTCACATCGCTGTACAGGATCTGATAGACGACAACGGAACCAATGATCAGTCCCAGGATCAGAATGGCAGAGAAGAGAATGCCGACCGGCGTCTGGGTCAGCCAGTATTGTTTTTCCTGCTCAAGAAATTGGCCGCGCGTAACGAAGCGTACATCATTGGGCATCATTCGCTTCAATCCCCGCAGCGCCTGCTGGAGGTCCGCCCCGGGTTTCAGGCGGATGACGCCTATTACCGGGAGTGCGCTACTGGTCGTCGCCGATAGGACGTTATAGGTGGCATCGCTCGAGAACATGTAGCCGTCATTATTGAATCCTGGTCCAAGAGGAACCAAGCCAACGACATCGACCTGCTGTTTGGCCAGGATGATTGGAACAGGGTTTCTTGCAGCAAACATTTGCACGACGGGTCCCAAAAGAGCTCGCGATTTCTCATCGAACAGGACCGTTCCCTGAGTCTTGAGCGAGTCAAAGCTACGCATATTGGTGAAATCCCAGACCCTATCGGAGGGGTTAAACCCAACCAAAACGATAGGGTGCTCCTCATCATCCTGGGGGTTCCTCAGCAGGAAGGGTCCGATTTGTACGGGGAAGCAGCTTTCTACTCCGTCAATTCCAAGCACCTCGGCGAAGCGGTGCTGCGCCACAGGGGGAATGCCACGCTGCGAGTGGTACTCCCAGCTCGTCATGATGATGTCACCGCGCATGTGCTGATACAGGCGGATACTGGCATCCACCAGCGAATCGCGCAGGCCAAATTGGCTGAACATCAGCGTGACAGCGAAAGCAACACCCGAAAGCGCGGCGGCAAAATGTCCCCGCTGCTGAATGAGCTGAAGCCACGCGAGCTTGGGTCCCGCCTTCATGGCTGAATCACGACATTCACTTTGCCGTTGATACGCTGCGCCAGAACACTTTGCTCACCCACATCTATCCTTACCTTGAAGATCCGGGCGTCTGCCGGAGCGCCCGGGTCTGCAGACAGTGGTTCCTGGCGTGCAATCTGTGAGCCTACCAGTACAACTGTACCGGTGAGCGGATGAGGCAGAAGATCAGAGGTAATCGTTGCTTTCTGTCCGACATGCACACGTGTGATGTCTGATTCGTAGACTTCCGCAACCACCTGCATTTTCCCGGTGGCGGCGAGTTCCGCTATACCCTGGGGACCGACCGACTCACCGGGATACGCCATGATCTGGAGTACCCGTGCATCAGCGGGAGAACGAACAATGCTGGAAGAAGCGTTTTGCCGAGCGCGGCCCAGATCAGCACGAGCTGCCTCCAGTTGTGCCTCCGCAATCGCAATGTCTTGCGGCCGCTCCGCAGAGATTCCACGCAGGTGCTCACGGGCCTGTGTCAGCAGGGACTCAGATTCCGCCAGTCGGGATTGAAGGCTCTCAATCTGCGATTTAGACAGAAAATCTTTGTCATAGAGAGGCTTGTTCCGTTCATAGTCCGTAGCCGCGGTGTCCCGCTGCAGTTGCAGTCGCGCGATTTCTGCCTTGGCGACGGCTATGTCTTCCGATTCTGCTGCTCGCGTCTTTGCCAGGCGTGCCTCGGAAAGTGCAACTTGCGCCTCTGCCGACAACACTGCCTTGTTGAGAAACGGCCGGGAGCTAAGGGTCGCGATCTCCTGGCCCTTCATCACCCAGTCACCTGGATTGACGCGTAACTCCTCGACTACCGGAGCTCCACCGCCTTCCGAATAGGGTACGACAGAAATGATTCCGCTCTCCGGCAGGATTCTTCCCATGCAACCGACACCGTTGCGGTTCGTGCCGCCTGCGTCCGGTGAAGCTGTCGCCGTGGCGTTAGACCGGTCCCGGCATCCGGTCAGGGCCAGGAGAGCCATGGCGATCATCGCTGTCTGTCGGACGTAGTTCATGGTATTGGGTGGAACATCTCTCTTCGCATTGACATAAAGGTTCGAATCCCGTGCTCACCACTGCAACGACGAGACGTTTCCGGTTGTCTCTGCGAGCGATAGACGAGCCTGAGCCTGCTGATAGAGAGCTTCGCTTTGACTGTCCTCCGCAATCGCATAACGGTTCTCTGTCTGCCGCAGATCGAGTCCGCTGATCGTGCCCGCAGCATATTTCTGTTTGGCTTCGGTCAGGTCCTGGCCCGCTTCTTCCAGATTTTGCTTCGCAAGAGCCAATTGATCTTCAGCTTCCTGAAGCGATGCGAACGCCAGGCGTGTCTGGAGTTCGATTTGCCGCCGCATGTCGCGTTCGGCATTCTGTTGCTGAAGACTCTCCGAGAGAATGGCGGCGTGTTCGATAGCACGCCGATGCCCGTCCAGCAGAGGAATCTTGAGTTCCAGTCCCGCGTCGTAGGTGAACGAATTGGAGAAAGCGCCGACGCCGGATGGATCCGGTGCCACCATGGTTCCCCCAAAGTCGCCAAAAGCGAGGAATACTGGCAACTTTTCCGCGTCGACCGCAGAATCTCTCAAGCGCAGAGTTTTATCGTGGGCCTGAATCGCGGCTAGTCTGGGATTATTTCGCAATGCATCAGCGATTGCTTCGTCGATCGTCTTGTTCACCGGCCGATCTTCGAAGCTATCGGAGACTTCCAGTACGTCACCCATGGCTTGGCCGGTGAGATACATGAGCTGGAGCACCGCGCGCTGCAATGCCAGCCTTGCGGAAGACAGCTTCTGGCGTTCGGAAGTGGTGCTCATTTGCGACCGACGAAGGGCGCTTTCGGGGTCGAGTTTTTGTTTGTAGCGCTCCTCAGTAAACTGTTGCATCAGCTCTGCCATCGCGACATTGCGCTTTTCCAGCTCGAATAGCTGAGATGTTCGGACGACTTCGAAATAATCCCGTGCCACTTCCGCGGCTATCTTTTCTCGCTCCTCTTGCAACGATAAGTCCGCTTCCTGGACCCCTCCCTTGGCGACTTCAATGTTCCTCTTGGCATTTTTGTCAATCAAGACCTTGACCGCCTTAATGCGTGGGGAAACAAGTGCGTAGGGTCCATTGACGCCGACGTACTGGGGCGGATTGGTAGGTGGATAACGCGGTATCACAATGCCCAGCGCGCGCAAGTCGATCCGGAGACTCCGAGCGTAGAGATAAAAGTCTGCTCGATAGGCGGTAGCTGCCTTGGCATTGTTTACCTCGCGGCGAGCGGTGCGCACATCCATGTCAGCGGCCGCAACTGAGGGCGAGGAACCCGCGGAAAGGGCCAGATCAATCGCCTGCCTGAGAGTCAGATGAGTGACTGTGGGCGAGCCCGCGGCATTCTCTGGATGCAAGAAGCAAAGACAGCCCATGAGGAAGCAAAGAAAAGAGCCGCAACGAGCCATCATGCTGTCCAGAGTTCGTTCATTTCGGCGACAGTGTGAGAGAAAATGCCATTTCCGATGCAGCGGCGCATCGACTTTTTCCGTTATATTCGAGTGCGCACGCTCTGGTGTCAGCCCAACGTCATCTGAAACTCCTGCGCCAAGGCCGCCGCTAGGAGGCGAAACAGACGAAACGCCCCTTGCGGTATCCCTCCGCTGCAGCAAGCGTCCCCATCCATGAGGAGACTGGGGAGTGGCCAGAAGAATCGACAATGGAACCACAATTAGGACGATGAGGGTGAAGAAAAGCGCCACAAAAATACCATTGAGCAATGCACCTTACAAGACACTTTGGTGCCAGCCCTAAGCGGCACACTCCTGTTTTGGCTTCCTTTTTTATTCCCGGAAAGCCAAGACTTCTAAGCAGCCGACGATCCCTCGTGATCTTCTCCGAGCCACTCATCCTATCTTTTTCGCCTCAGATACAATTCTCGATACCTTCACTTTTGTAAGAACATCTTCACCGCGATTCCGGCGAGGCAGACGGCGAAGATGCGCCGGAGTTGAAGGCCAGTCGCAAACTGCGCAATCGACCCGCCAAAATAGCCACCAACAAAGAAGCCAATCGCCAGCAGGGCAGCCAGCTTGAGATCTACGTGCCCTGCGCTGTAGTACTTCCAGAACGCAAGAGCGCCGATCGGCAGCAACATTGTGGCCAGTGACGTGCCTTGCGCAAGCTTTTGATCCATACCGTAGCCGTACACTAAGACCGGGATGAGGAAGATCGCGCCTCCCAGCCCGATCATTCCTGAGATGGTTCCGATCAGCGCCCCAATAGCCAGCGAAGTCAGAAAACTCATGCTCGCCTCCATTTTTCTCTTGACTAACTCCGTAAACGGTCATATATATCGTACAACGTACTAGTACAACGAACGGCGACGTATTGTAAAGAATTCTGTGACGGACGTGGGTGCAAGTTGTTCGAACTGCGCCGCACAAGGAAGGGAAGAGCAAATCCCTTGGGCAAGAAATCAATCATCGAATCGTATCTACCGCTGACGCCGGCGGTATTTCATGTCCTGCTGGCCTTGGCTGACGGGGAGAAACACGGCTACATCATCAGCAAGGAGATCGTCCGCCGCACCGCGGGGGAAGTCCGGCTGAGTGCGGGAACTCTCTACGGAATCATCAAGCGCCTGCTGGACGACCGTCTGATTGAAGAATCGGAAGATCGTCCCGACTTCAGTCTGGATGACCAGCGGCGACGCTACTACCGGCTGACTAAATTGGGCCACGCAGTGGCCGAAGCCGAAGCCGACCGGATGCAGCGCGTGCTTGCCATGGCTCGTGCCAAGCACGTGCTGGGGCCCGAGACCGCGTAGGGCGAGGCATGTGATGGCTCCTACCAGTAATGCCGACCGGCCCTTCTCGGAGCGGGTGTTCCGATGGCTTCTGCGGCTCTTGCCGTCAGACTTCCGCCAGCAGTTCGCGGGCGAGATGGAAACCGTCTTGCGCGATCAACACCGGGATGCGCAGACCGCGGGGCCAGGACCACATGCACGCTTCTGGTGGGAGAGCTACAGCGGCCTGGTCCTTACGGCCTTTCGTGAGCATCAGCAGATTCTCTTCCAGGACACTGACTATGCGTTGCGCATGATGCGTAAGGAACTGGGATTCACGCTGGTAGTAATTGTCATTCTTGGGCTCGCGATTGGCGCAAGCACGGCGGCATTTATCGCCGCCAACGCAATTCTCATGCAGCCATTGCCGTTTTCCGGCGGTAACCATCTGGTTCATCTGCGACAGCAGCAGCCAGCCGTAGGTGTCGATGATATGGCGTTTTCAGTAAAGGAGATCGAAGACTATCGAACCCAGAACCACACTTTGGATTCTGTGGTCGAGTTTCATGCTATGACGTTCAGCCTGCTCGGTGGCCGGGAACCAGAGCGGGTCGACACCGGAGTAGTCTCGGCAAACTTCTTCCAGATACTGGGTATTAGTCCGCTTTACGGCAGGACATTCATGGAAGAGGACGACAAGCCCAGCTCGCATCCTGTACTGATTCTTAGCTACAACTTCTGGAAGCGTAGCTTCGGGGGCGATCCGACAGTCGTTGGCCGGAAGTATTCCATGAATGACAAGCAGCATGTGGTCATAGGCGTGCTCCCTCCGATTCCTCAATTTCCTGAACAGGTCGACGTGTACATGCCGACCGCAGCGTGTCCTACCCGTTCCGGTGAGCGTGCCTTGCACGACCGCGACCGGCGCATGATGCAGGTCTTCGCAACCTTGAAACCCGGTGTCTCGCTGGCCCAGGCCCAGGCCGATGTAAGCCAGGTTGCGGAAAGGTTGCGAGACAAGTATCCGAAGGACTATCCCGCAGCCAAGGGATACGACGTCAGTCTCGAGCCGGTGCACGAAGAATTGACCCGAAACATCCGTCCGGTACTCATAGTCCTTGCGGCTGCTGTCGGCCTGCTGTTGCTCCTTGCCTGCAGCAATGTGGCCAACATAATGCTGTCGCGGATGATCGCTCGCACACGAGAGTTGAGCCTGCGCACGATCCTGGGAGCCAGCCGCGCTCGCATTGTTCGCGGCTTGGTGACCGAAGCCGTGTTGCTCGCCCTGATAGCGGGCGGGCTGGGATTCGTGCTCGCTGCCTCCAGCCTCGGCACCATGGTGCACTTTACGGCAAGGTTCACCAGCCTTGCATCACAATTGCAAATCACTCCTCAGGTGATCGCATTCTGCGTGATGTTGTCGTTAGCCTGCGGATTTGTCGTGGGACTGGTGCCGGCTCTGGCTGTGCGCCATACGGCTCTATTTGGTGAGGAGTCCTGGGGAAATGCCAATCTACCGAGTCGTTCCAGCAGAAAAGCGCGCGGACTTCTGCTGGTGGTGCAGCTAACTCTATCAGTGGTGTTGCTGGTAGGAGCGGGCCTCACCCTGCGTAGCCTGATTGAACTGGAGAACCTCGATGCCGGCTTCACCACGAGTGGAGTCCTCACGGCGCGTATCTACGTCCTAAATGCCAATCATCCTGCCTTTTTCCATGATCTGCTGGAACGGGCGCGCAAGCTGCCCGGTGTAGAGTCGGCGGCTCTCGCCAGCGGTTTTCCGCTATACGCGCGCGATACAGAAGGAAGCAAGCTCGTCTATGTTCGCGACACACGGGTTAGCGATCATGGTCCGATTAACGGGAGAGTCGTGACGCCCGACTACTTCGACACCATCGGTGTGCGAATAAAGGAGGGCCGCGGGTTCACCGAGCTCGATAATGGTCACCCATTTCCGGTCGTAATCGTTAATCAACATATGGCGAGCCATTATTGGCCGAACCAAAGTCCACTGGGCAAACAGATTTCAGTCTCCCCTGGGGAGTGGCTCACGATCGTTGGGGTGGCGAACGATGTTCGCCAGCAAAGTCTCGATAAGGAACCGGCTGACGAGGTGTATGGATCACTGGCAGAAGCGCATCGCAACGTGATGAGCCTTCTTCTTCGGAGTTCGCAGACCTCGCCAGAGTTAGCGCAGGAAATTGAATGGATTGCGCACGACCTGGATCCCGATGCGGTGGTTACCGACGTACAGCCTATGGCGAAAGTCCGCACGCAATCTCTGGCGCCTCGACGCATGACTACAGTGTGGTTTTCTATTTTTGCCATTGTCGCCTTGTGCATCACGGCGTCGGGCATCAGTGGAATGATGGCTCTATCGGTCGGCGAACGCCGTCACGAGATTGGGGTTCGCCTCGCTATGGGCGCGACGGCGAAGGGAGTGATGGGCTCAATGATGTGCCAGGCCATGACGCTGATCGTCGCCGGGCTGGGCGCCGGCTTTGCCATGGCATGGCTGTTTTCAAGCTCGATGTCGGGCGTCATCTTTGGCGTTGCGCCGCGAGACGCCATGACCTTCGCCGGGTCCGCGGCTCTCTTGCTGGCGGTCGCAGCTGTATCGTGCTTTGCTCCCCTGACCCGGGTGGCGAAGCTCGACCCGTCGGTATTACTGAGAGCTGAATGATGCAAGCGAGAGAGGCAGAAGAAATGTTGAAAGCGGCAACGGCAAGGGCCGCGATTGGGCTTCTTGGGGCGACAGTGCTCGCTCCGGGTTTGCGCGCAGCTGAGTCGAGTGATACGACCCCTCGGTCTCCAGCGGTGCGTACCGAAATGCTGGTGTCTACTTCCTGGTTGCAGCAGCATCTCACCGACCGCGATCTTGTGGTGCTATACGTAGGCCAGCACCGAACCCGGTTCGATGAAGGCCATATACCAGGCTCTCGTTTCCTGGGATTTGACCAACTGGTGGAACAAAAGAAAGATTCGTTGAATGAGTTGCCGCCGGTGGCCGACCTCGCGGCACTCTTTGCGGCTCTCGGGGTTGGCGACAGATCGCGAGTGATTCTTCTTGGCGACCGAGGCGGACTCTATGCCGCTCGTGCTTATTTCACACTTGATTATCTCGGCCACGGAGATCGGACCGCACTGCTCGATGGCGGATTGGAGAAATGGGCGGCGGAAGGCAGGCCGCTGTCGCGTGACCAAGTACACCCGGTGCCCGAGGTTCTTACCCCGCATCTTCAGCCTGACATTTTGGTCAGCACATCGGAGATGAGCGAACTCAGTCAGTCGTCGGTCGGATCGGGTCGATCCTCCTATGCTCTGCTTGACGCGCGGCCGGTCGACGAGTTTCACGGAGCCGTCAAGTCGAAGGGGGTCGCGAAAGCTGGTCATATCTCCGGCGCACAAAGCCTGTTCTGGAAGAAACTGATTCATTCGGATGCCGACCCGGAGTTGTTGGCTCCGCCAGAGCTTGAGCAGTTGTTCGCGGGCGCGAAGATACATCCGGGACAAAAAGTAATTACATATTGCCGCACCGGCATGCAGTCGTCCTTTGCTTACTTTGTTGCGAAGTATCTGGGATACGAGACGGCGATGTACGACGGCTCAGTCTATGAGTGGGTGAATCGCGGCAATAGCTTGGTGCTGTCACCGGAACAAGGCAACGCGAGCTCAGCTAATCGGTAAGAGAGCGCTATTCCGGGGGAGCCGTATTGTTCTTAGTCGATAAGTATTTGGAGCTTGAGAATGAAACAATGTCTAGCTAGCAGCATGTTGTTTGCTGTCGTCGTCTTGACTACCTTGGCAGGTTTTGCTGCCAACGACACTCCTGTTGCCACCGGTGCGGCACACCCGGAACTTGTAGTTTCAACCCAATGGCTTGCTGATCACCTCAACGACCCCAAGCTTGTAATCGTGCACATCGGTCACGATGAAGAGGATTACCGGGCATCGCATATCCCGGGAGCGCGGTTCTTGCTCATGGACAAGTTCGTTGATCATCACACGCCACCGGAAGTGGAATTACTGCCGCCGGACCAGTTGAAAAAGAATCTTCAGGACATCGGCATCAGCGACGACTCCCGCGTGGTTTATTACGCGCCGGATTGGGACCCGATGGCGACTCGGCTGTTCTTCACCATGGACTATCTTGGCCACGGTGATCAGGCGGCGCTGCTCGATGGCGGCCTCGACCAATGGGTACGCGAGAAGCGGCCGACCTCGACTCAAACTCCATCTGTGACGCCCGGAACTCTGACCGTCCATCTGCATCCCGAGATTGTCGCGAAGATGGATTACATGAAGAAACTTGTCGAGAGTCCCGATAAAGACGTCGTGATCATTGATGCTCGTCCTTCCAAACGCTATCGGTCCGGACACTTAAGCGGTGCAGAGTCGTTTTACTGGGAGAACGCCCTGGTGAGCGAGAAAGAACCGCTATTGAAGTCGCCTGAACAACTGCGACAACTCTTCGCCGCCGCCGGCGTAACCGGAAACAAGAAGGAAGTTTCGTATTGCGAGGTCGGATTACAGGCTTCGTACACCTATTTTCTCGCCCGCTATCTGGGCATAGACGCCGCCATGTACGACGGCTCTTTTAGCGAGTGGAGCGCGGCTAAACAGCCGGTAGGGCGGGGAGATTCGCCGCGCTAACCACCACCGCTGATGGAGGTGGACGCTCCACTGTCTTCGACTTCAACGAGGCCAGACAGTCCGGCGCCCACATGCTATTTCGTCGCCTGCCTGCGCAATTCCTCAAGCAGGCTGCGAGCTTCCTCGCTTCTTCCCCGACCCGGCACGCACTATTCCCAGGGCGTGGGGGTACTTAGCCGTGCGTCCCGACGACACCCAGCGTACTCAAGATAGGCAATCGCTTTTTCCTTGCGCCGATGTTTCCCCAAATGCGCGCCAGAAAATAGAGCGCCGATGGATACTCCGGGCTGAGTTTCAACGCCTTCGCAAAAGCCCCTAGGCACGCATCATCCGCTAAGAACCGGCGTTCCCATGGAACGCGATTGCCTAAGTTATCCCAGAAACGGGCTCGCATTGCGAATTCGGGCCGCGGCGCAGCGGGTCTTGGCTAAGCTGCCCCGCGTCTCTGGCGCTCGGAATCAGAGATTATGGGGTTATTTTTCGGCTGAGCGATCCAGGTTTCGAAACGCGTCTGGCCAAGTCGCGCACTATCGCCGGGCACCAGTGTCTTATCAGTCAGCTTGATGCCGTAGTAGCGCGCGTCTGGGTCAGCGACGACCTCGCGCGGATCCTTCCACGCGGCTAAACCCTTCCGAACCAGCTCATCGAGGCGAAACTTCTCCGGCCCCCCAACCTCAACAGTGCCATTCACCGGTGGGCCCATCGCGACCTGGCCTATCGCGCTGGCGACATCGTCGGCCGCCATCGGCTGAATGAGCGCAGATGGCAGCCGTACCTTGTTGCCGTCCGTGGAGAAATCGGCGATACCCTTAACGAACTCGAAGAATTGTGTCGCGCGGACAATCGAGTAAGGCATGGGGGATCCCTTGATCAAGTTTTCCTGGGCGACTTTTGCCCGGAAGTAGCCGCTGTCGAGCATGCGCTCCGATCCTACGACCGACAAGGCAACGTGATGTCGCACGCCGGCCGCCGCTTCGGAGGCGAGGAGATTGCGGGTTGATGTCTCAAAGAACTTCATCACAGCCGCGTCTTCCCACGAGGGAGCATTCGATACGTCAACCACCACCGATGCACCTTTCAGCGCTTTCTCCAGTCCTTCGCCAGTAACGCTGTTGACGCCAGAGTCGGGTGATGCTGCGATCGCTTCGTGTCCGTGCTCACGCAATTTGGGGACGAGCTTCGATCCAATCAGTCCACTCCCCCCGATGACTACGATTTTCATGGTTGTCTCCTTTATTTTGGATCTCTGTATTTTGAACGTGCCGGTTCTACTCGCTTAGACAGGAAACCCGGGCGTTTGGTGACAAGAAATATGCTGAGGAGATCGCGCATTCATGCCAGAGATTTCTGCGGAGCCGATGAACGACCGCATAGGCATTGAGCCGTGGGAGTGTTTGTTCTTTATACCCGAGCAGTTTGCCGACAAACCGTCAAAGCGGATTGGATCGCTGCTCCCTCTGGAGCGACTTGCCAGCCCCACGCCCAACGTCGCAATCGCTTGCCTCGATCATCATGAAAGCCAGCAGCGAAGGGGCCCAACCATGCCGCCTGGAGACCCCCTCGTAGCACCAAATGCCGCGAGGCGAGATGCGCGGAAAACAGAGTGACTTCAGTCAGCGCCATCCCGCAAATGACCAAACGGTGAGCGCCGACACCATGCTCCGCTCCACGGGCGCTGAAAGCCAGGTTTCGCCCGTACCAAAGTTTCGGATCCCGAGAATCTTCCCCTGCCAGTGACGAATCTGTCTAAAAGCCGTGCATCTCTGCGAAGGCAAATTCCTCAAAGGTGGACTAACATGTAGCCGCGCGCTTGGGGCGAGGGCTTAGGAAATGGACGAATGATTCTGCAGCGTCGTTGGTACCCGGAAATGGGGCCCAAGGGGTGCTCGGGCCCGGACACTCCAGCTAGCAATGCTTCTGCATTTTGCGCTAATCCACCCACATTAGAGGAGTATTTAGCCGTTAACTGAGGAGACACCGATGTCATATCAGCCCATCGAAAACTACGGGATCATCGGCAACATGCGCACCGTCGCTCTTGTGGGTATGAACGGTTCCATCGACTGGTACTGTTACCCACACTTTGATTCGCCGAGCATCTTCGGAGCGCTGTTGGACGACCAAAAGGGAGGACGATTCCAGATTTCCCCGATCGGCCCTGACGTGCAGTACAAGCAGTTTTATTTTCCTTCGACGAACATTCTGATAACGCGCTTCTTGCTTGCGGAGGGGATCGCCGAGTTGGAAGACTTCATGCCCGCGGGTCTTTCTCCTGACTCGTTGTGGTACCACCATCTTTTCCGTCGCATTCGTTGCGTGCGGGGTGCGGTGCGTATTTCCCTCCGTTGTTGCCCGGCTTTCGATTATGGACGTCAGAGCCACCAAATACTACAGCAGCCCAATGGTGTGGTGTTCAAGTCCAGTGGCTTGAGCCTTGCCCTTTCCGGCGCTGTGCCCCTCAAGCAGGGGGAACAGGGCAGCGTAACCACCGAGTTTTTACTCGAGGAAGGCAAGTCAGCAACGTTCCTCTTGAGGGGGCACCTTGGCGATGAAGTCATACCGTGCCTTCCCGCTCAAGAAGAAGTCGAGCAACTGTTCCAGGAGACAGTCAAGTTTTGGCAGAAATGGCTCTCGGCCTGTACTTACCGCGGCCGTTGGCGCGAGCAGGTACAACGATCAGCGTTGGCGCTAAAGCTTCTTACCTTCGAGCCCACAGGAGCGATCGTCGCCGCCCCCACCGCCAGTCTTCCTGAGGTCATCGGCGGCGCTCGCAATTGGGATTACCGCTACACCTGGCTCCGCGATGCTGCCTTTACGATCTACGGTTTTCTGCGCATCGGGTTCCGAGAGGAGGCGGCGGGGTTTATGAGCTGGATTGAGACCCACGCGTCAAAGCACATCCAACCCAAATTGCCGATGCCGCCGCTCTTCACCATCCAGGGAGACAGCAAGCTTCCCGAGTTGACGTTGGATCATTGGGAGGGATACCGGGGCTCCCGGCCCGTACGCATAGGCAATGCCGCCGTTTCACAGCTTCAACTCGACCTCTATGGCGAGTTGATGGATTCGTTTTACCTCTACAACAAATATGTCAGCCCGATCTCTTACGACATGTGGCTAAAGCTGCGCAGCCGGATTGATTGGATCTGCGAGGAATGGCAAAAGCCGGATGCGGGAATCTGGGAGATGCGGAATCGCGATCAGCACTTCGTCTATTCGAAGATTATGAACTGGGTGGCGTTGGACCGTGCCATCAGACTTGCAGAAAAGCGCGCGTTTCCCGCCGACCGCACGAGATGGATTTCCGAGCGGGACTGCATCTACGAAGAAGTGATGACGCGTGGCTGGAATGAAAAACGCTCGGCATTCACCCAGTTCTACGGCAGCGACGACCTCGATGCGTCGCTGTTAATCATGCCTCTGGTCTTCTTCATGGCCCCCAACGATCCACGGATGGTGAAGACGATCTCCGCGATTCTGCGGAATCCTCGGGAAGGAGGATTGGTCAGTGACAGCCTGGTATACCGTTATCCGCCGGCCCCCCTCATGGACGGACTTCCGGGCGAAGAAGGCACTTTTAACATGTGCTCATTTTGGCTGGTGGAAGCGTTGACCCGTGCGGGTCAGGCGATTCCTGAAAGGCTGGATCAAGCGCGGCTGCTGTTCGAGCGCATGCTGGGCTATGCCAACCATCTCGGCCTCTATGCAGAGCAAACCGGACGGCAGGGTGAGGCGCTCGGCAATTTCCCGCAAGCATTTACCCATCTGGCGCTGATCAGTGCGGCATTTAATCTGGATCGTGTGCTGGGCGCGCGGAGTTGAGAACTAACAGCGGGATAACGACGTCTCGTCGATCTTGTTTTAAGACTCAGCCGCCCGCCCGCAGAAATGGAGAGCACCGGTCGCAGCGGCTCATCGATCCGTTGGCGGTAGGGCCCCTTGCGATGGAATCGATAAGGGCGCAACAATGAAAGCGCTTGAATGGCATGAGCGGTTTCGCCTGAGCGTTGCATGAAGACAACCACCAATACAGATGGAGAACGCTTCCAGAGTGGTGCGCACAAGTACGCCGCCTACCTCCAGACGCCCGAGGGGCGGTTGCGTACAGACCTGGCGCTCGCCAACCTGCAAGACCATCTTCCTTCGCCGCTAGCGAAGAAGCCGCGGTATGCGCTAGATATCGGATGTGGCACGGGAGCGGCAGCGGTTCGGCTGGCGCCGCTCGGTTTTCACATCACCCAACTGGATTCCTCCCAGGCGATGCTCGATATCGCAAGACACAGTGCAGAAGAAGCAGGGGTTACAAACGCCGTTACACTGCAGCACGGCGACGCTGCCCAATTAATAAACCTGTTCGATGCCGCCTCGTTCGATGTCGTTCTTTGCCACAATCTACTCGAATATGTCGCCGACCCAACTGCTGTAGTGCGTGCTGCGGCTCGCCTTCTGCGAGGCACATCGGCGATACTTTCAATCGTTGTGCGCAACCAGGCGGGTGAAGTTTTCAAAGCTGCGATCCAGGCGGGCGACCTGGCGGCTGCCGACGCGAACCTCACGGCTGAATGGGGATTTGAGTCTCTATACCAAGGTAGAGTGCGGCTCTTTACCTCAACCGGCCTGCACGCCATGTTGAACGAGGAGTCACTGGCATTGATCGCCGAGCGCGGAGTACGCGTGCTCGCGGACTACTTGCCTTCTGGTGTCTCTCGCAGCTCTGAATATGCGCAGATTCTGGAATTGGAGAGGAAGCTGGGCAGCCGGCCGGAGTATGCGCGGGTAGCCCGCTACATCCACTGCCTGGCACGTCGCAGGGAGAATGGCACGTGAAGGAGCCAGGAACAAGTTCACAAACCATCATCGGCCGCGAACACGCCTGACGTGATTTCGCTTGGGCTGGGGCTCACCAATGAATGCAATCTCTCCTGCGCTTTCTGTTATCGCGACCCCGCCCGTACCGATCGCCTTACTCTGGAACAAGTCCAGTCCGTGATGGAGCGCTTGCCGGTTGGTTCGGTGAATCTAGGGACGGGCGAGAACGGAATGCATCCCGGCTTCAGGGAGATTCTGGCGTACCTGCGTACTCAGCCTGTCAAGCTCACGATCACATCCAACGGCCACAGCGTTGCCGTCCTCGAAGACAGCGAGCTGAGGGCTTTTCATGACATCGAATTCTCTCTCGATTACCCCACTCAGGTGGAGCAGGATATGCAACGCGGACTGGGAAACTGGACGCTCATTCATCAACAGGCAGCGCGCTGTGTGAAGCTGGGCGTACCAGTAACTATCATCGCGGTGATGATGAAGTCGAATTACTTGCGTCTGGCGGAAATAGCGCGTGTGGCCAAACAGTTCGATGCTCCTCTGCGGGTGAACGTATACCAGGCCGTGCGATCTGATGTCTATGCGTTGTCCTACGAAGAGTATTGGGATGGATTCCGGAGCCTGTTGGCAGAAACTGATGTGATCGCCATCGGCGAGCCGCTGGTGCGAGCAATGGCCGGGCTGCCGCCGCTTCCAGGGGGATGTGGCGTAAGCACCGTGCGAGTGACGCCGCGTGCGACGACACAGCCCTGCGTATATTGGCCGGGACCGGGCGAGCCGCTATCGGGGTTGATTTCGACGGGCGCCGGCGTTCTGAACTCGGCTCCTTTCGAGCAAGCGCGAACGCTTCCAGTGGCATGCGAACCCTGCGAGTTCCGCAAGTCGTGCCGCGGTGGATGTGCCGGACGGCGCCGCTTGCAAGGTGCGCTGCTGGAGCCTGATGGTTATTGTCCGATTATTCGCGGAGAGCGGCCAACTCTCAAGGTCCGGATGGCCGCTAACCGCGATCTGCCCAAGCTGACGCAGTTGCTGCACTACCGTAGTAATCGCCCGATAGCGGCTCGTCTGCTTATTTCGCCACCATCCAGGTGTTCGAACCTACCGTTTTCACAGCCACATTCGTGAACGAAATGTGCAGTGCTCCGCCGTCAGCGGTACCGCGGTGCTCGGTTGAGACCAGCAGAGCGCCTGCTTTCTTGTAGCCTGTCCACGATGCGATGACGAGACTTGGCTTCTTGGATCCGCCGCGGTGGTAGACCATTGCTTCGATGCGGTTGTCTTTGCCGATGTAGAGGTCCCACGTATCACCCGGTGTATAGCCGCCCTGGTTGGGATATTTCACCACGACCTTGTCAGCGGTACCGGTCCCCAGCGGCAATTTCTGCATGCCTTCGTCAGTCACGGTGGCACTGGTGTCCCAGTACACGTGGAAGGGAAGCAAGAACCAATAGTTGTCGTTGATGAAAGCCGGATCGATTTCGTCTTTTACGTTGGCCGGAGCGCTACTGAGCTCGGTCCGCTTGTAGGTAACCTTGACTGGCTTGCCGTCCTTATCCTTGCTCTCGAAGGTAACCTGGTTCGTCTTGGGCTCCCACTCCCACGTGTGGGAAAGTTTGAGCTTGAGCGCGGGCACATCGAGGTTGAAGGTGTAGCGGACAGCCTCGACTTGGTCCCATGAATCGAGGCCATAGGTCTTGGCGACCTTTTCAAGGACCGGATTGTGTTGCTGGGCCGAGGCGCTTATAGCCAGAACAAGAAGCCCAAAGACCAGCAAAAGACGTACCGCTGTCATACAGCGTGAAGTTGTCATGGAGGCTCTCCTGGGTGGATTCAACGATGGGATGTTGGGTGAGGGGCGGGCGCTTCAAAATAAGGAACAGTATGCGTTGATTGCGCTGCAGATTCCAGGTCAGTTAATCGCCAGAGCCCGGTCGCGCGGCCGGTCGAGTAAGCCTGCGCAACAGGACGATAGCGGCAGTTATTGCGACGGAGCCATATTCCAGCAGCATCACCCAGGCAGGAAGGACAAACGGCCGTCCAAGTGTGCGCAGATGCCAAACGATGTAGGCCGGAATGATGCTCACAGTCCAGATGATGATCGGCAATGTCGAAACCGATCGCACAAATGGCAGCAACCAGAGCAGATACCACGGAAAGACGACGGGCGCACATAGAAGCGACGCGGCCATCGGCCATGCGAATGCGTCCGCATCCGTAGACCACGTCTGGAATCTGGTTCTGAACCAAGTTGCAACCAGGACGCCGGCCAAAACTGCAAATCCCACCACGAGCTGGGGATCAGCCAGTCGGCGCAGCCCCGCGAAGACTGGATCATTAAATCCGAAGCTCTCAATGTAGGTGCCGAGCGAGCCGATTGGAATTCGCCCATGGTTGAGAAACGGTACGTACAGAAGCGCAAACACGATTGCGCCCAGCACAGCATCGCGCACGCGAACCCGCCGCCAGTACAGGGGCAGCAGCACAATGGGAAGAAACTTGACGGCGACCGCCAGCGCGAATGCCACAGCAGCAATCGCGCGCCAGCGACGCATCAGCGCCGCGAAGGACATCACCAGCAGCAGAACGCCGACGATGTCGATGTGACCGCTGCCAACCACCTCTGTTGCCAGCAGCGGATGCCATGCGAACGCCAGAATCCAATGCGCTCCTTTCCCACTGAGGCGCAAGATGTCGAGCAAGATGAGGACCACGGCAAGTTCGCAAATTGCAAATGCTATTCGGAACGCAAAAGCAGACTCGTGAATCGCTGTGACCGCGCGAAAGAAAAGCTGAGCGCCCGGCGGATAGATGCTGGGCAAATCCGGATTGTTCAACCCACGTGTCTCGGCTGTATGTAACACGGCGAACGCAGGATCGTCAGGAACCACAAGGTAAGGGTTATACCCAAGCCGCTGCAAGCGGCCATCCCAAACATAACGGCGAACGTCGTCATCGGAACCCGTTGGTATCCGTAAGAACGCAATATGCCAAAGCGAGGCCAATATGAGACCGACAACCATCACGTGCCTGGGGAAGTGTGGTGCGCAGAAGAACTCGCGGATAGCTAGAAGATAGGCGGCGCCCGCCACCAATAAGGGAAGGATGGGAAAGGCTTCGCCCTGGCCCGCGAACTGGCGCGAGCAGACGGTCAGCGCCACAAGAATAACGACGCCGAGCAGGTAAACCCTGTGAGATGCAGTGAGCTTCACGGCCTCCCATCGGCGGATCGCGCCTGCTCCAACTGTTGCCGTTGTTTCAGCCACGCCGCTGTTCGTGGGGCCCGCCCTGGAGCAAGCCGTAGTTCTTCGGCAAGCCGAGTCAGATCGCCCTCCACGTCAATGTCGTAGAAGGGATCGGTGAAGCCCACGGAAAGCCGCAGCTTCCCGGCCCGCGCCAGCAATGCGTCGAGTGCGCTATTGGTCCCCATGCCATCGCCGTGGAAAAGAGCGTCATAGCGAGCCTTCGCTCCAACCAGATAATAGCCGCCGTCATATGTCGGTCCAACAACCACGTCGCGCGAGGCGAGCAATTCGAACGCACTCGCGAGAACCGCAACCGGGAGATGGGGACTGTCGCTGTTGAACGCAATCACGCGTTGCGCGCCGTGCCCTGCGAACTGCGAAAACACCGAGGTCAGCCCTCGGGCTAGGCCCTCTCCTTGCTGCGCCACCACGCTTATATCAGGGCCGGCTATGTGAGTTAATTCTTCGACATCTGAAACAGGGCACATGATGGCAACTTTCACACTGCGCAACGAGTGCGCCAGCGCGATCGTGTCATTCAGCAGGCAGCGATAGAGTTCGGTTACGGCTTCCACGGGAAGGCTGTGCGCCAGCCGGGTCTTCACGATTCCGGCCCGCGGGGCTTTCGCCATGATGACGAGCGTCCCGTCGCTGGTGCGCGGATACTGAATGGTTTCGCTGCGTTCCATGCCTGTTAGTTGTGCTGGGTGGCGCTGCGTCTGTGGCGCCCGAAGCGATAGAGCACGATCCTGCTGAGGATAAACCAGGCCGCTCCTACCGTGCCCTTCAACGTACCACTGATCTTCGATTTCCCGATGCGCGGATAGTAACTGACCGGCACCTCGACGATTCGGAATCCCCCGAGCGCCCCCTTCAGGATCATCTCAACTGCCCAGCCGTACGTGGCTTCTTCCAGCGCCAGTTGTTGCAGCACATCGGCACGTGCCGCGCGAAACGGACCGAGGTCGGTGATCTGCACACCATACAAGAACCTGATTAGAGCAGCCGCGAGGTGGTTACCAAACTCTTGATGCCAGGGCAGCGCATCGGAATGTCCTTTGGCCGCAAGCCGTGCGCCCAGGGTGATGTCTGCCCTGCCTTCGCTGATGGGCGCAAGCAGCAGCGGCAACTCATCGGGCCGATCGCTGTAGTCTCCATCAAGGAACACGACCACATCGGGTTCATTGGCTGCGTCGAGCCCAGTCAAACAGGCGCGCCCGTATCCACGACGTGGTTCGCGCAGGACACGTGCTCCCATGCGTTCGGCGATCTCGGCTGTTCCATCAGTGGAATTGCTATCGACTACCAAGACTTCCGTCACAAGTTCGGCCGGAAGATCGGCAAGGACGCGTCCGATGGCTGGCGCTTCATTATGTGTGGGAATGATGACGGATACGCGCACTGGATCTGGCCCGCATCACCACCACGGCGCGTCTGGCCAGCGTTTTGCCAGCCACCTATCGACGCCCCAGGCCCGGCCCGCGCGCCCTATTGCGAGCGCAAGTGACGCCAGTACGGGAACCAGCAGTTCCCATATCCATGCCGTTCCCCACTCCGACATCCAAAGGCTGCCGAGGTACAGAAACGCCAAAAAAGCCACCGGGCGCGTGAGCAGACCGAGTACCAGCAGCACCCCGAACGAGATCTCGGCCAAGGCCTGCATGGGAGCTGCCATTGCAGCATGACTCGCCGCCAGACCCATGATGGCCTTCCATGCAGCCGGCGAATGGCCTTTCTCAATGTAGTAATGGATCAAACCGGCATAGCCAGCCGGCGTGTAGAGTCCTTTGCTCAGGTTCTCGAAGAACACCCAAACAAACATCGTGCCAATCGTTACCCGAACCAATGCCAGTCCGTCTGCGGCGCGCGTGGCAGTGTAGCGTTTCGGCAATCCCGGTCTTTCCGGAGTCAAGACAGTTCTCTCGCGGTAATCTGGTATTCGAAAGTCTTTGGATCAAGAGGATCGAGTGTCCCCTCCGCCGTGTGCGCCTGCGGATACAGGAAAAAAGGGAGCGGTGCGAGACTGGATCCCGGCAGCTTGACATCGTGGCCAAAGTTGTACGCCATCCAGTTCATCTCCCACGACCCGAAAAGGCGCTTGCGCGCGCTGACTACCATCTCGTCGTTCAACGGACGGTGTCCTGGCGGTTCCTCCAGAACTACCTTCCGCACGTCGGCGGGATCGACGGGCACCCAGCCAAATTGTGATAGGTACACCTCTGCCCGGCAGTGCTGGGCCTTCGTGACGTTCTCCGAGGAAACACCCAGACTCTTGTAACCCAGCTCGGACTTCGCCACACGAATGCCATATACGTCGCGCGCCGGGAGGCCTGCCGCACGCGCCAGTCCGACGTAGAGGGCATTGAGGTCGGCACACTTGCCGCCCAAGTCACCGGTTTCGAGCATGAAGCGGATGTCGCCCCGGCCGCAGCCGCGCACCTTCGGATCGCGAAATGTGTTGTCGACGACCCACTCGTAGATCGCGCGTGCTTTCTCGACATCCGTCGTTGCGCCTTTTGTGATTTTGGTTGCGGTGGTCTTTACGATTCCATCGGTCGGAATGTATTTGGTCGACTGCAGGAAAGCTGCTGACTCGGCACTGGTGAGGGGTCGCACATGGTCCGGCTTGGACAAGTTTACCGAGAAATCTTTGAGCGCCACCCGGCTGGTCAGGGTGACAACCGGCTTCACTCCTGAAGGGAATGTTGCAGCCACGATACCCAGACCCTCGGGTTTGATTTCGACCATCCTTGCCTTGCCGCTGTCAGCGTCGAAGCGGTTGGATAATGTTCTCTGAAACGCCGTGTTCTGTATCAGCGCCGCCGGCAACCACACCTCGGTTTCTCCGGCGGGCTTAAGCACCTCTACCCGAGTGGTTACTTCGAATTTGCGCCAAGTGTCGGAAGACGGCTGCTGAGCAAACAAGAATTTCGCGTTCGCGAGACTGACGCCGGCGACTGCAGCGCCGCTGGATTGCAAGAATTCACGCCGATTCATGAATCACCTCAAACAGTATGGAAGATTGGTGGCACTTACGCTGGCTGATATGCCGTGACTGACGCCATTTTGCGCTTCGGACATACCACTAGGCACCGCATCGGGATGCTGCCAGCTAAGATGCATCGGGGGACGTAAACGACTCGACGAATTGCCGGATGCCGGAAAGGGAGATGCACCAGAAGATGAGGCGCCTCCGGGGCCCGCTATCTGGTCCCGATTTCCCCAGATCATCATTGATATTATGGTGTAGTTCCTTTTGAGACCATCTATGACATCATCCCTTCACGTAGTTCCTTCTCCCGCCCAGCAACAGCCTTTGGCGTACGATCCGCTGCTCGACGACATTGGATACATGACCTGCATGACTTTGGTGCTGCTGGGAAATTACGCGCAGACCGGGCATCTCGGCGGACCGCTCGCATATACACCGTACAATGTTGCGGCGCATTTGATCGGTCCTGAAAACGGCGGCCTCCGTTTCGATTACCGCCGGCCAAAGCATCCTTACTCCGATAAATTCATGCTCGCGGCAGGCCACTCGATCCCCACCTGCTACGCGCTGTGGATGATCATGGGCCAGGCGCTGTATCGCAAGTATCAGCAGACCGGCGATCCGCGGTATGGCGTCGATCCGCAGGTCGCGATGCTGCCGATCGACGCGTTGGGATTCCGGCGGGGTGCGGGCGCGCTGAAGACGCTGCTACACGAAACGGATTTGGAAGACCATCCGCTGTTCGCGCAAGCCAAGGGTCGCGGCATTCGTGCGCTCTCGGGACATGCCGAAAGCACCGACTTAACCAACGACGTGAACGGCGGCCCCTCGGGCATCGGCATCGCGACAGCCGCGGGCAAAGCGGCGTTCTGGGATGTTGCGGGCGCGCCAGAGTCGCCGAAAGTGATCGCGCTGGAAGGCGAATTCGCCCTCACCGAAGGTCACGCGCAGGAGTTGAAGACGCAGGCGCTTGCGCTGCAAGTAGGAAAGCGTTTGCGCGTGATGCTTTCCGACAACAACGCGGGCATCGACGATCGCCTGATTGGCGGGGTAATCGCCGCGCAGTTCGACGGCTACAATCTCGTGAATCAATGGACGTCGTACGGATGGAACGTCTTCACCATGTCGAACGGTAACGATTATGGCGAAGTGGCCGCCGCGCTGAAAGCGATGGACGAAGTGGACCCGCATGACCGCCGTCCCATCGTCGCGATCGGCAAAACCATCAAGGGCTGGTGGCCCGCGGCCGTCAACGGGAAAATACCAGGCTACAGCGGCGATCAGTTGGTGAGTTACAAGAGCCATCCCTATGCGCTGAAGATGAATTCGGAGTATTTTGTTGCGCTGGCGCAGACCTTCGAAAAGCATTACGGCGTGGAGTTCGAAGGAATTCGCAAGGGCCCGGTCAGCGACAACCGCGAGCGATTGATCCAGTTTAAGACGAACATCGACGTGGTGATGTCGCTGCTCGACCGCAACGGATTGGGGGACCGCCTCGCCGATCGCCTGGTGGAAATCGGCGACACCGTGCGCGACGACGTGAAGTTGCGCATCTCCGCCTCCAGCGATCCGTTCCTCGACGATCGCCTGCGTGTGGCAGCGCTGCCGGAGGAGCCACAGAAGGTCTCGATCCGCAATGCGATTTCCGGTGAAGAGAAGCAAGTGGGCATCGCGCTGTTCAAGAAACCGGGGGAGGTGGCCGGCGCTCGGCGCGCGATTTCCGAAATCATCAAGTGGATGAATTACGTCACAGAAGGACGGTTCTTTACCGTAGCCGCCGATCTGTCAGAGTCGATCAACGTGGAGCACGGCAGTTTGTGGGGGCACTACAGTCCCACGACCAATCCGCTAGGCACCCGGTTGAAAGCGCCCATTCAGGAAGCGGGCAATGTCTCCACCGCCATCGGCCTGGTGAGTCAAAGCGCTTCCGTTGATCCCGAAAAATTCGCCGGCGTGTGGGCTTTGAGCGGCACCTACGGAGCGTTCACGCCGCTGATGTACACTCCGGCGCGTGTGTGGAGTCAACAAAATCAGGACAGCAAATTCCGCATGGGTGTGCTGCATATTCTCACCGCGCACTCCGGCCCTGAAACCGCGGCCGACGCGCGCACCCACTTCGGCATCTTCGCACCGCAAGTTTGGAAGCTGTTCCCGCGCGGCCAGGTGATCAATTTGAGCTTCTGGGATTACAACGATGTCGCGCCCGGCTATTTCGCGGCGGCGGAAATCGCGGCGCGTGATCCGCATGTAGGCATCATCACGCTTGAGGTGGCGCGTCCCGACTTCGCGGTCGCGGACCGCAGCCATTTCGCCGACCCCGATCTGCGGGCTGCGGCAAAGGGCCTGTACGTGATCCGCGATTTCGCGCCCGGCAAGCCGCGCCACGGTTACGTGATCGCGCAAGGGTCGAGTTCCACGGTGAATCTCGTGAAAGCGCTGCCGAAACTCGAAGCGGCGGGTGTGAATGTGAAAGTGATCGCGGCGATCAGCGAGGAGTTGTTCGATCGCCAGCCGCAAGCGTATCGCGATTCCGTGCTGCCGCCCGAGGCTCGCTATGATTTGATGGTGGTATCAACGGGCACGCGACGCATGTGGCCGCTGCGCAACCTTGGTCCCCTGACAGATGAGTATTCACTCACCTCCGACTTCGACAATTCCTGGAGAAGCGGCGGCCTCGAACTGGAAGTAATCGCGGAGGCGCATCTCGATCCCGATTCGATTTTCGCCGGCGTGGAGCGATTCGCAAACCAACGCGAGCACCGCATCGGCGATCAACGCAGAATGATCGGCTAGTCTGCGTGGGCCGAAAACCGCGCGGGCCAGCGTTGCCGGCTTTTAGGAGGCGGTAACCTAGTGAAAAAATTGGTCGGGCAGGGAGGATTGCCCCTCGGTTGAACTAGGCCTGTTAACACTAATGAGCAATACTCTAATGCTTGGCAAGCTTGGCGCATTCTGCGGCAGTTGGGCTGGAGCTGCCAGCGTTCCACGGGGGAGAGCCCTGGAGCGCGACGAAGAAAAGACTCGGCACTGGAAGCAACAGCGCCGGCCGGAGATTAAAACAAAGCCCAGAAAGAAGGCCGGACGATCGTCTGCATCGACGAAAGTGGACTGAGCGAGCGTCGCATCGTTGCCGCACTTGGGCACCCCGCGGGCAGAACCTGTGTTGCAGTATCACTTCAACTGGAGAACGTTGTCGGCAATGGCGGGCGTGACCTGGTGGGACTCTTATTTTCGGCTGTTTCCGGACGGCATCCGCAGCCCGCGAATCATCCAGTTTCTGGTGCATTTGCAGCGTCACATTCCCGGCAAGCTGCTGATCATCTGGGGATGGTTTGCCCGGCCATCGCAGCCGTGCGGTATGGGATGTCGTGCGCGAGCAGAAAAGACGCCTTTGGGGAGAGTTTCTTCCCGGGTATGCTCCGGAACTGAATCCGGGCGAGTATCTGTGGTCACATTGAAAGCAGCACGAGTTGCCGAACTTCTGTCCGCGGACCTTCGCACAACTGAGTTCTCATGCTTGTCGTACTCTGCGTTGGATGCGCCGCCGACCTACTCTGGTCTGCGCCTTTTGGGAACAGGCCAAACTCTTTCCATTGTAAGTATGTTCTGCAATACTCAATAATACTGCTCCTCGATGATCTCCATGCGCTGCAACCTAGCACAGAATTACCGCTTAGTGTTAACGGCCTCAGATCCTCTCCAACTCCCGCACCGTCCGCTCGCTTTCCATATTTCCGGTATTCAACGTCGTCTTCGGCTCGAGCAGCATGATGTGCGTTTCTTCCTCGGCTGAGGGAAGATGCTCGACCCCACGCGGTATGACGATGAACTCGCCGGGCTGAATTACGAATTCGCGCTCGCTGCCGTTCTCCCGCACCTTCATGTGCAGCGCGCCTTTGACCACGAAGAACAGTTCGTCCTCGGCATCGTGATGGTGCCAGACAAACTCCCCTTGCAGCTTCACCAGCTTGACGTAGGAATCGTTTATCTCGCCCACGATCTTCGGGCTGTAGTGGTCGGTGAACAGCGACAGCTTCTGCGCGAGATTGACTTTTTCCAAGGAAAGCTCCTGGTAGTGCGGACCTTCAGGTCCGGGTTTAGAGCCATAGATGACTCAGGCTTGCGATCGGCTGCGCAACAGTCGATCACAAGCCTGGCAGAGAGAACGAGAGATCACGCTGCGCAGAAGCGCAGCTCTACCTGGGGGGCCATCAACTCGTGCCCGTCTGGATGTAGGCGCGCAGCGTTTCCGCTTCGCCGGTGGTCTCGTCGAGCTTTTGCCGCAACAGATCGCGTACTGACAGGAAGCCGACCAGGGTCGCGCCGTCGCACACTGGGAGGTGGCGCACCGCATATTCCTGCATCATCGCCATGGCCTCGTGGCAGTCCATACTAGGAGGCACCGTGTGCACGGCCGACGTCATTACCTCGGTAACGCGCGTGGTCATGGGATCACGCGACTCGCTGACCACCCGCTTCATAATGTCGCGCTCGGAGAAGATGCCAACCAGCTTGGTGCCGTCGAGGACGGGCACCGCCCCAACATTGCATTGCACCATGTAGTTTGCTGCTTCGAACACGGTCTGGTCCGGCTGAATGTAGTGAATGGTGCGATTGCTTAACAGATCGCGAATGATCGCCATAGCTACCTCCCGGGGATGGGCGATTGAGCCCAGCAGCACCCCGTTTGCACATTTCGGAAGTGTCCACCCCTACCGGGGTTTGCCCGCCTGTCCTGGCCCGCTGCGACACGTCACCGAGGCTCGCCCCAGAAAAGAGGACGCAAGTATATGCCCAACAATCCCGACCTGGGAAGCCCTAATCGTTTGCCTGTCGGCACAAACCGGGCATGCCTTTACCCTCGGACTGACGGCGCCCGATGGTATCCTCGATGCTTTCAGCAACCAACAGGAGAGAGCCGGAATGTCGAACGGAATGCAGGGACGAAACGTCGCGGTTTTTGGTGTGGCGAACAAGCGCAGCATCGCCTGGGCAATCGCCCAGCAGATGCAGGCGGCCGGAGCACAGCTCGCCATTACCTATCAAAATGAGCGCCTGAAGCAGGAAGCCGACGACCTCATTGCCGCCCTGCCCAACGCGCAGGCCTTCCAATGCGACGTCTCCAGCGATGAGGAAATCGCGCGTCTCTTCGAGCAGCTCAAGGAACGCTATGGCAAGCTCGACGCCCTGGTACACAGTGTCGCCTATGCTCCCGCGGAGGCGCTCAAGGACGACTTCGTCAACACCAGCCGCGAAGCCTTTCGCATCGCGCTCGATACCAGTGCCTATTCCCTCGTCGCGCTGGCGCGCGCTGCCGCTCCCCTCATGACCGACGGCGGCAGTATCGTCACCATGACCTACTACGGCGCTGAGAAGGTCGTTCCGAAATACAACGTGATGGGCGTAGCCAAAGCCGCGCTCGAAGCCTGCGTTCGCTATCTTGCCTACGACCTGGGCAAGCAGAAGATTCGTGTTAACGCGATCTCTGCCGGGCCGATCAAGACGCTGGCAGCGCGTGGTATTGGTAGCCTGGGCGAGATGCTGAAGAGCCAGGCGGAGCGCGCTCCTTTGCAGCGCAATATTGATGTGAACGAAGTCGCCTCAACCGCTGTCTTCCTCGCAGGCGACGGCGCCACCGGCATCACCGGCGAAACTATCTACGTGGACTGCGGGTACAACATCATGGGCTTCTGACGGCAGCGGCTAGTGGCTGGTGGACAGTGGATAGAAAAGAGCAGACAGATACAGTAAAGGGAAAGCAACGTTCCCCAAGGGATGGTTGGGCGGCGGCATTCGCTTCTTGTAACACCGATGACGATCCGCTGCTCCGCGAACCGATGGAAAAACGAATTCGATGCTACAGAGTGGGAGTGGTAGTCACCAGTTCGGATAAGGCATCCGGGCCAACCCCGGCATCCTCTGTGCCTCCGTGGTGAGCCTTTCTCTCACTGTACGTACCGCCGATGCTCCTTCAGAATGCACCGGTCCATCACTACAAAAATGCCAGCCTGCCGCGCTTTCTCCGCCGCCTCGTCGTGCACCACGTCTTCCTGCATCCAGATGGCCGGTACTCTTAGCTGAATCGCCTGATCGACCACCTCCGGTACCGCCTCTGGACGGCGAAAGATATTCACGATGTCGATTTTCTCCGGCACGTCCAGCAGGCTGGCATAGGCCTTCTCGCCCAGAGACTCCGTGATATTCGGGTTCACTGGAATGATCCGGTATCCCTGCGACTGCATGTAGCTCGACACTCCATAGCTGGGGCGCAGGGGATTGTCCGTCAGCCCGACAACGGCAATCGTCTTGGCCCGTTGCAGTAGATTGGGAATGCTCTCGGCTTCCGACATTGGCATGATTGGTGATTCGTCAGGACTGGGTCGCTATTTTTTCAGTTTGAGTCCGCGAACCACTCGCTTGGGATCGGCCAGCAGTCCGGAATAATGCTCAAGCTCGGTCACGGCGCGATCCAGATCGTCCAGCAGAGGCTTCAGCAGGTGCGTCACGCCCCCTGCACGATACTCGCGCACCAGCGAGCGGTAATACCACAGCACCTTGGCCTTCGGCGCCGAGAACCGGTCGAACGCTGAATCGCCCGCTTGTCTGAGGTCACGCAGAATGGCCCGCGTGTTGTAGAGCTTGTCCGCCGCCGACACGAATCGCGTCTCCGCATCTTCTTTGCGCACACGATGCAGGTACCGCAGTTTCCGCGGATACCATTTCGGCTTGGGTTTGTCTTCGTCGCCATAGGAATCCGTACACCCGTCCACGACCTTCGCCACGCGTGGCCCAAACATCTGCTCGATGGTGTGCAGCATGGCGCGCCCCCCATGGTCCTCGGCGGCATCGTGCAGCAGTCCGGCAATCGCCAGGTCTTCATCGCCACCGTAATCGAGCACAATGGACGCCACTCCCAGCAGGTGCGAAAGATAGGGAATGCCGCTCCGCTTGCGATCCTGGTGGCGGTGTACCTGCGCCGCGAACAGCAGAGCATGATCGAAGCGGATCGTCAATGGCACGAACGGCTTCGATGCGGGCTTGCTCTGTGAAAGTCTGTTGGCCATGCAGGTGCTTTTCAGAATAACGGAAATCGACCGCATGGCGGAACTACACAAGCCCACTGGCCGAGCAACAACTTCGATATTCGACAGAGCTCCAGTGAGACACGGAGACAATGATATCGACGATTCCTCTGTGCCTCCGCGTCTCTGTGGTTTATCGGATGTCGGGACTGCAATCCTCGCAAGCTTTGCCGCGAAGTCCATGGACTCCCTCACGCGCGATGATGGGAACCATAATCAGCGCCGCCACCGGGTCGGCCCACCACCAGCCCTGCAGCCAGTTCAGCGCAAGCCCCATCAGCAGAATCGCCGAGAGATAGGCGCAGAAGTCGGCCTGCCGGGAATCGGAATCGAGCGCGCCGCTACCCAGCCTCGCTGCAACTTTTCGCTTTGCGCGAGCCAGCAACGGCATGACAATGATTGCCGCGCAGGCGATCCCGATTCCCGCGATGCTCTTCTCCGGCACCGAAGCCAGCCACAGCGCCCGCGCCGATTCGATCGCTATATAGCTCGCCAGCAACAAAAAGCAGATGCCAACCAGGCGATGTGCCCGCTGCTCCGCGTGCTTATTTTCTTGCGCGGCGCGCAGGCGCCACAACAGAATCACCGCCGAAGCCGTCTCGATGACAGAATCCAGTCCGAAGCCAACCAGCGCAACACTACCCGCTGCCATACCGGCAGCCAGCGCAATCGCGGCCTCCAGCCCGTTCCACCCGACGGTCAAATACTCCAGCCGCCTCCCGCGCGCGAGAAGGTTCTCTCGCTCTAGTGACGATGCTGCGTGAGCATTCTGAGTAACCACCGGTTTCACACACCTGAGTATGCCGCAGATCCAGGAGTTGGATATAGGCGTATAGCTTAAAGCTAAAGTCTGGTAATGGCGATTTTGGTTACTTTGGAGATATACTACGGAGTCCCTAGTCGAGCCTCACCAGAAACACCCCACCCTCTTTGACATGCGTCTTGCTGGCGACTTCCTGTGCCTTGCGTTTGTCGCCGCCTTCTGGACGGATGCGCACCCATTCCCCGGTCGGCCCGGTGAACTGGATCACCTGTGCATCTTGATAGTGGTCTTGCAGCTTCTCTTTCAGCTTGTGGGCTGCGCGCTGGCTCTGGAAGGCGCCTATCTGCACACACCAGCGTCCGCCGTCGGCGATCGGAGCGGGGGCTGAGAGCACCTCTATCTTCACCATGGCTACTCCCGGACGCCACACATCCACTGCCTTCGCCGCCGCCAGCGACAGGTCGATGATGCGGTCTTCAATAAACGGTCCGCGATCGGTAATACGCACTACCACCGAATGCTTCGTGCTCTCATTCGTCACCCGCACCACCGAGTTCATCGGCAGCGTGCGGTGTGCCGCCGTCAGCGCATTCTGGTCGTAGATCTCGCCGTTCGCTCCCCGGCGGTGGTGATATGGCGGGCCATACCAGCTTGCCAGTCCGGTCTCGACATAGATCGGCTTGTGATGCTTGCCACCTTCCTCGACCGACGGAGGCGCCTGCCTGGTGCTGGCCTCAGTCGATGTCGACGGGTTTGCGGTGACGGTTGGCGGAGGCGGAATGTGCGCCGTGGTTTTCTTGTGCCCACAGGCGGAGAGCAGCAGAACTCCTCCGGCGGAGCAGACAATTAGAGCGGCCCTGAACAATTCCAACCCAGCGCGGAAGGGGCCGTTATGAAGCTTCTTGCTTGACCGAAATGCTGGGATAACCCATGCGTCTGTCCCGTAGGGACAACAGATCTTAGCCCAGCGCTTCAGCACTGGGAAGGGTGCAAGTGGGAAGTCCAGAGTCAGCTTCAGCCGACGGCACAGCCCGGAACGGGCTGAGTAGAGTTCGATAAAGGGCGAGCTACCCCCTTGCAACGGCGGAACAACAGCAGGTCCTTCGCTTCGCTCAGGATGACAACCATCAATGATCGGGGTTGTATGCCTGAAGGCCCGTCCTACTTCTGCTCTTTCTTCGCATCCATGTAATTCGCGAACTCTTTCAGCTTGTCGGCCGCCACATGCAGCCCCTTGCCCGAGTTCTCCCGAATCATGGGCACCACTTCGTCGTTGATGTAATCGATGAGCGCCTGGGTCTGCTGCTCGACCTGCTTCGAGGCATCGCCGAGTATGCTGTCCAGCCGCTCGCCCGCGGTCTGAAAGCGGCCGCGGTCGTTCGTCTTCTGCGTGTCCACGTTGAACCACCTTGTGCGATACGGAAATCGCTGAGCACTTGCATTATGGTTTCATCCCCCCGCTCCGGTCAATTGGCGAACCGGGTGCCGGGGGTCTTCACCACGGAGGTGACGGAGTACGCGGAGGAATCAGATCACCACAGAGGCACAGAGACACTGAGAAAATTGGGGTTAAGCAAGAATCCGAAGCAGAGAACAGTCGATGTTCGGAACGGTCTCCATCCTTCAACCACTTTCCTAAACTTGGTTTCCTCCGTGGCTCTGTGTCTCTGTGGTGAAAGCATTGCTCTTGATGCGCATCCCGCCCGTGTCCAATTACACTAAATACGTACCCATGCCCACCAAACCCACAGGTTCCGAAGTCCGTTCCATGTTCTTGCGCTTCTTCGAGCAGAAGGGGCACAAGATCGTCCATTCCTCCTCGCTCGTCCCCGCGAACGATCCCACGCTGCTGTTCACCAACGCCGGCATGAACCAGTTCAAGGACGTCTTCCTGGGCATCGAGAAGCGCGACTACTCCCGCGCCACCACCTCGCAGAAGTGCGTGCGCGCCGGCGGCAAGCACAACGATCTCGAGAACGTCGGCTTCACCAATCGCCATCACACCTTCTTCGAGATGCTGGGCAACTTCAGCTTCGGCGACTACTTCAAGAAAGACGCCATCGCCTTCGCCTGGGAGTTGGTGACCTCGCCCGACTGGTTCGGCATCGCCAAGGATAGGCTCTACGCCACCATCTTCAAGGGCGAGAATGGCATTGCCCGCGACGACGAAGCCTACGAGCATTGGATCGCAACCGGCGTCGCGCCCGAGCGCATTTACGAGCTCGGCATGAAAGACAACTTCTGGATGATGGGCGACACCGGCCCCTGCGGCCCCTGCAGCGAGATCCATTACGACATGGGCCCCGCCGCCAGCGACGCCGGACACACCGACTGCCAGTTCGGCTGCGAGTGCGGCCGCTATGTCGAAATCTGGAACCTGGTCTTCATGCAGTTCGACAAGCAGCCCAGCGGCGAACTCACTCCGCTGCCCAAGCCGTCGATCGATACCGGCGCAGGCCTGGAGCGCGTGACGGCTGTACTGCAAGGCGTGATCTCAAACTACGACACGGATCTGTTTCTGCCGCTAATCAAGCGTGCCGCCGAGCTGACAAGCACAACTCCTGGAGAAGACTTCAAGGGGGATGCTTCGCTCAGGATCATCGCGGATCACGCGAGAGCCACGGTATTCCTAATATCGGATGGTGTTGTCCCGTCTAATGAAGGGCGAGGCTACGTCTTACGCAAGATCATGCGCCGCGCAATCCGCCACGGCAAACTGCTTGGTCGAGCCAAGCCATTTCTTCATGAGATGGTCTACGCAGTTCGAGATGAAATGCGAGACGCTTATCCCGAACTCGACGAAAGTGTCGCACGGGTCGCCAGAATCGTGGAGGCTGAAGAGACGCGGTTCGCCAAGACGCTCGAGATCGGCTGGAAGAGGATGGAAGAGCTCTTTGGCTGGCAAATACTTGGCCTCCAAAAGGAGTTGAATGCGATAGAGCAGAGGAGTAATTCTGATCCTCGCATACAGGCGATTACGACTCTCCCTCATCGCGCTACCAGCTCGGATATTCGCAGGAGTCTGGAACTTCTGAAGGCGCACGGAGACAAGATCATGTTTCCGGGCGGCGATGCGTTCGAACTTTACGATACCTACGGATTGCCCTTGGATTTCATTCAAGATGCCTGTCGCGACATGGGGTTCGAGTTCGACCAGCGCGGCTTTGATAGAGCCATGGATCAGCAACGGGCCCGCGCACGAGCGTCCTGGAAAGGTACCGCCAAGCAGTCAGCGAGTCCTGTTTACCAGCAACTCGCCGGCGGCACGTTTTCATATCCGCTTGCCGAGGGCGGCGTAAGAATACCGCCAGTTCTCAAGACGGATTTTGTTGGCTACAATCTAACAGAGGCCCATGGTTCAGAGATTCTAGCTCTGATCAGAGATGGGCGAGGGGTCGAGGAGCTAAACGCAGGCGAAACGGGAGAGGTTTTTCTCGACAGGTCACCGTTCTACGCCGAAGCTGGTGGCCAGGTCGGTGATGTTGGTAGCTTACTGACACCGAATCACGGACTGCTTCTCGCGGACGTCGTGGGAACGTATTATCCCGTGCAGGGCGTGCGCGCGCACAAAGTCATCGCCCGGCAAACCATCCATGTCGGCGACAAGCTCGACGCCAAGGTCAACGACGAAGTTCGCCGCGCCACCATGCGCAACCACACCGGCACGCACCTGTTCCACGCTGCGCTACGCGAGGTGCTAGGGCACGCACGTGAAGCAGGCAGGCTCGCTGGTCGATCCCGGCCACCTGCGCTTTGACTTCTCCCACTTCGCCTCGCTCGCCGACGAAGAGTTGCAGGACATCGAGGACCTCGCCAACCGCGAAGTCCTGCGCAACGACCGCGTCGAGGTCATCCCCGACGTGCCCATCGATCAGGCCATCAACGAGTACAAGGCGATGGCGCTCTTCGGCGAGAAGTACGGAGACCGCGTGCGTGTCATTCGCATTGGCGACTTCTCCACCGAGCTGTGCGGCGGCACGCACACCGGCGCCACCGGCGAGATCGGGCTCATCAAAGTCCTGAAAGAGGGAAGCGTCTCCAGCGGCGTGCGGCGCCTTGAAGCCGTGACCGGCGAGGGTTCGCTGCGCCACTTCCGCAAGGACCATCAACTGGAGAACGTGGTCGCCACTCTGGTACGCGGCGATGAAGAGTCTCCTGCCGAGGCCCTGAAGCGCGAACTCGAGCGCCGCGAAGAAGAGCTCAAGAAGCTGCGCAAGGAACTCGACCAGGCCCGCATGAAGTCAGCGGCCTCGTCCGTCTCTGCGGCGACGGAAAACGTGCGCGAGGTAAAAGGCGTGAAGGTCCTGGCCCATCGCGCCGACAATCTCGAACGTCCGCAGCTGCGCACCCTCATCGACAACCTGCGCAACAAACTCGGCTCGGGCGTCGTAGTGTTGGGCTCCGTGCAGGATGGCCGCGTCGCGCTCATCGTGGGCGTCACCAAAGACCTGACCGCGCGCGTGCAGGCGGGCAAGATCATCGCCGAAGTCGCGAAGAAGGTTGGCGGCTCCGGCGGCGGACGCCCCGACATGGCCGAGGCCGGCGGCAAAGATCCGGCAGCCCTCGACTCAGCCCTCGCCGCCAGCTACGACGTGGTGAGTACGCTGCTGGGATAAGTCAGGAAAGCCGCTCGATGCCGGGAAACGAGTCGAATCCCGAATCAAAGCTGAGAATGCGTTCGATGCCATGCTCTTCCATGATGGCAACATGCACAGCGTCACGGGCGGACAGGCGCCGGTAGCCGAGCACGACCTGCTTTGCGCGCTCGACGGTTCCGTCGGTCATCGATAAAATCTCGTCTGTTATATCCAGCAGTACATCGAAGGCTGGTTGAATTGCGTCACGCCGATCGATGGACACGTAGCGATGCAGTATCTCTTGGAGTACCTCCGCGTCCGTAACCAGGCGCTCACCGTCGCGTACCAATCTTTCAAGCAGCCTCTGCGCGTCGAGCTTGTGTGGGTGCGAAGCCCCCACCAGGTACATGGGCACATTGGAATCGATTAGGATCACGAGTTCGTACTCGCTCCATATCCGGCTTCAATCTCGGCGAGCATGCCATCGATATCCCCTGACGGAAACTCGTGTTGCGTCGCCAGGCGGATGGCCCCCAATTTCTTGCTGACGCTTCCTGTTGGCTCCTGCCGGCGCACTAATTGCAGGGCCTGCCGCACCCACTCCGCGATTGACATCTGTCGCGCGCGGGCAGCTTTTTGGATTTCCCGATATTCCGGATCTGGCAGGATCACCTGTAACCGTTTAGCCATACTATGAGTGTATTCGACTCATAGCCATGAGTCAATCAGGCTGCCCGAAATTTCCTACTCGCCAAAATACTTCTCAAAGATCGGCGTGGCATCCGGCACCTCTTCAATCCGCCAGGAGCGCGTACCCGGAATACGCTGCATGCGAATCCTGATCTCCGTCAGGTCAAACGGATTCGGCTGCGGCAGCCCAGTTATGATCACATCCGCTTCGTTGCCATGCACCTGCGAGCGCACGGGGTGCAGCCCCGAGAAGTTATGCACATCGATTGCGTTGAATCCGGTTGAGCCGGTCAGGATCCCGTTCCCGCTCAGCAGTAGCCGGATGGCATTGCGCACTCCGATCTGGGTCCAGTTGTCGAAGCGCGGCGCCATCTTTTGCAGCAACTCGATTCGGCTCTCGGTGAACGGGAAGGGGTCCGCCTGAAACTTCCTGGTGTACTTGGTCAGCAGCACATCGGTTAGCGACCTGGCGATGTCGGCGGAGATGCGCTCCTCGTCAACATACGTCGAGGCCTCCCCATAGTTCTTCGCCTTTACCGCCTTGCCAAGCTGCGAGAGCGAGTATTCGGGCGTGCCGGTGTAGCGATGCCACCACAGCGCAACAATCGCTCCGGCCACCACTGCCACGGTGAGAATGAAGACTGCTCGCCACAACAGTTCGGCCCGCGTTCGCCGCCTCCGGCGCTGGTAGGTTTCGTACCACATGCTTGCAGCATACGGCCTCGCTTGAGATCTTCACCACGGAGACACGGAGTACACGGAGGAAGATAGGTTCTGAGATCTCCTTAGCTTCTCCGTGCCCTGCGTGCCTCCGTGGTGAAACCGAAGTCTTTTGCCCGCAAGAATCGGGCTTCGCCCCTCCCCCTCCGCGGGTATACGATGGTCTGCGTAACGGGATTTCGAGCCGAACAATTAGCGAAGAAAAGACTGAATCCTGATAACCGATCTAACTGTCTAACCTACACAAGGTGGTTACTATGGCAACCGCAGAAACGCCCTTCCTGCAAACCGTACGAGGCGACCTGTTGTCCCGGCGCGAGCGTCTCGAAAACGTCATGGAGCACAACCACTCCGCGCAGCTCAGTGAGCTTCTGGCGCAGGTGGACCATGCCCTGGCTCGTATCGACGATGGCACGCTTGGTATCTGCGAAGTTTGCCACGAGACGGTGGAAGAGGAGCGCATTTTGCGCGATCCGCTCACCTCGATCTGCCTCGGCTGTCTTACACCGAATCAGCAGCGCGCCCTGGAGTACGACCTCGAGCTTGCCGCGCGTATTCAGAACGGACTGCTGCCGGCGGCCGACATCTCCATCCCCGGTTTTGAGATTGCCTACCACTATCGCCCCGCCGGGGTTGTGGGCGGCGACTACTGCGACGTTCTGGCCGACGATCGCGGCGGTCTGTACTTCATCATCGCCGATGTGGCGGGCAAGGGCGTGGCAGCGGCTATGCTCACGGCCAACCTGCGCGCCATGATGCGTGCGCTGGTGCCGCTCAATCTGCCTCTGGAAAAGATGCTGTCGCAAGCCAACCGTCTGTTCTGCGAAAGCAAGTTGCCCATGCAGTACGCAACACTCATCGTGGGCCACAGCTCCGCCGCAGGAAATCTGGAGCTGGTCAATGCCGGACACCTGCCTGGCATGGTTATTCGCGGATCGCAAGTCGAGTTATTTGAGAGCAACGATCTGCCGCTTGGCTTGTTCTGCGACCAGCAATTCACCGTCACCCGCACCCACCTGCAGCCCGGGCAGACGTTGGTGGTATTTACCGACGGCGTGTGCGAGGCCGAAAATCCGGCGGGCGAGGAGTACGGCACCGATGCGCTACGCCGCCTTCTGCAAGAGAAGGGCGTCTGCTGCCCCGAGCGCCTGGTCGAGGCTTGCCGCGAGCACGTGGAGCTTTTCCGCGCCGGCAGCGAGCGCGCCGACGACGAAACCCTGCTGGCCATTCAGTATTCAGGTTCGTTGACACAGAACTGAGGAAATTCGTGGTGTGAACGCAGGAATTTTAGTAGTGACACTACCGGAATTCCTAGAGTGGGAATTGTGTCCACTTATTAAGGGAGGCTCACACTTTGGTGTTGCAGTGCCGGATAGTAGTTGAGGCAAACTCTAGTACTTAGTAATTCTCGGGAGATCCGGATGCGCGAAGGTACGTTTCGAGTAGGCCCCGTATTGTTTTGCTTTCTCGTAGTCTCTGTTTTTTCTTTCGCCCAAGAACCAGCCAGACCCGCTTCAGGGACTTGCGTGCAACCTACAGGGCATGAATCCACGCTGGCTCAGACTCCCGTCCCGAAGAGTTGTGCCGTCAGATATTACGGAGCGTTCACACGAAAAGGTAGGTTTCGAAACAATTCAAGTGTCGGCACCATGAAGGAGGCCGTCGAGGACGGGCCGTACAAGGTCGACCGACAGGTGGTTCCACCCTGGATGATTCATTCCTGGGAACGAGTGGTTCGCGACTTTGCTCCCTCGGTTCATGGCGCCGCCACTGCAAAACCCTCTTGGCGCTACTCCGGCATTCTGAGTTCGGTGGTAACTCTCGCCTATGGCGAACCCGACCTGCTTCGCATGCCCACCTACATCACCACCGACGCGCAGCATCGTCTGGTAGTGAGCGATCCGGCGGAGCCTTGCGTGCATGTACTCGACCCCGCAGGCAAGGATTCGTTTTGCATCTTGGGCGGCCAGGACTACCGGCTGAAAAGGCCCGCGGGTGTGGCGGCCGACAAGGACGGTAACATTTACATCGCTGATTCGGAGTCCGGCGTCGTCCTCGTCTATGACAGCCTCGGGCGATTCGAGCGCTACATTGGCCTTTATCACGGCGAGCGCGGACTTCAGCGTCCCACGGGAATTGCACTCGATGCCACGCAAAGACTCCTTTATGTGGCGGACACTCCAAGCGACCTGGTGCTGGTGTTCGATCTTCAGGGGCATCCCGTGAGACGGCTGGGAGGGGTGCACCTTCGGCCCAGCCGCGTGCAACTCGAGCATCCGACATCCATTGCTGCTGACGCATCAGGCGTCGCCATTTTGGATTCAGGCAGTCGCGAGGTTCACATACTCAGCCCGGACGGCGATCCAGTTACGACCCTGCACATCAGCGAATACACAGAAGGTGGCAATACTTGGAATGGGGTTGCCCTGGATCACGACGGCAATCTGTATGCCTCAGTGGTAAGCGGCGGGTCGGTAATGTTTCTCACCCGCAAGGGCAAGTACCGGAGTTCCTTCGGAGAAGCCGGCAGGGACCGGGGGCAATTTCGGGGTCCGCGCGGCGTATGGGTGGATGATGCAGGCCGGCTATATGTTGCCGACAGCCAGAACAGCCGCGTGCAGGTGTTCGAAGTAGACCGTGGCCAAAGCCAGGGAACGGTGGTCCCTACTGCCGGCGCTACGAGGATCGCAGGCCAATAGAGTCTGGTGATCTAGTCGCTGTGCTAAGCAAACATGGCGCTGGTTGAACGGTCGTGATGGAAATTCGCAGGCTTAGTTCTTAACTGACCACTGGCCACTGCTTTTTGGTGCCGAAGAAGGGACTCGAACTTGAGGCGTTTTGGCGGCGTCTGAGCCGCCAGCCGAAATCCTGCCCCTGAGCGAAGCTAACGGGGAAGGACCTCTAGAGAGGCTCAAACATCGCTGGACATTGGTGCCGAAGAAGGGACTCGAACCCCCACACCCTTGCGGGTACATGGACCTGAACCATGCGCGTCTGCCAATTCCGCCACTTCGGCACAGGAAGGCTGCGAGCGGTTGCTCGCTGTTCAGGAAGCATTCTCAGTGTACAGAAGCTGCTCCCGCCGAGCAACTGCAACGCCTGCCACGGGCTGCCGGGCTTGTGAGCCAGGCAGGCTCAGCCTTCTATAATGGATCTATGGGCCTAACCGAGCAGGTTCAGAAAGACATGATCGACGCCATGCGCAAGAAAGAAGAGCTGCGCCTCTCCACGTTGCGCATGATGAAGGCCGCGCTCAAGAACAAAGAGATCGACAAGCGCGCCGCACTCGACGAGAAGGAAGAGCTGCAGGTCTTCAGCACCATGATCAAGCAGCGCAAAGACTCGATCGAGCAGTTCGAGAAGGGCGGCCGTCCCGAACTGGCAAGGAGAGAAGCCGACGAGATCGTCATCATTGAAGCCTACATGCCGAAAGCTATCGGCGAGGACGAGATCGCTGCCGCCGTCAAAGCGACGCTCGCCGAAATGGGCTCTCCCACAATGAAGGACATGGGAGCGGTGATGAAGAACGTGATGGCGAAATTCGCGGGTGCGCGGGTGGACGGCAAAGTTGTCAGCGAGATGGTGAAGAAGCAACTAGCAACTGGCAACTAGCCAAGAGCCAAAAACCAAAAACGCCGATGCTCACCAACGTTCTTTACCTCGGCCGCATTCCTTACAGCACTGCAAATGATCTGCAGCGTACGCTGCTCAAGCTGCGCAAGGCCGGGCAGATTGAGAACACCTTACTGCTGCTCGAACATCCGCCGGTGATCACCCTTGGCCGCAACGCGCGGTTGGAGAACGTTCTGGCTTCGCCTGAGTTGTTGGCCCAGCAGGGGGTCGAACTCTTCGAGATCGATCGCGGCGGCGACGTGACCTTCCACGGCCCGGGCCAACTCATCGCCTACCCGATCTTCGATCTGCGCAACTTCGAGCCGCGCATCGGAGCGGTGGAATTCGTGCGCCGCCTGGAAGAAGTCCTCATCCGCATCTGTAGCGACTACGGCATTGCCACCCAGCGCATCAAGGACCTGACCGGGGTCTGGACTTATGCCTTGCCGAACAAGCCAGAGGCGAAGATCGCCGCTATCGGCGTACACATCTCACGCGCCGTGACCACCCACGGCTTCGCGCTGAATGTCTCTACCGACCTCGACGCCTTCTCGCTCATCGTTCCCTGCGGCATCCCCGACAAGCCCGTCACTTCCATCGCACACGAGACGGGCAAGCAGCCTCCGCTGGAAGAGGTCGCCACCTCGGCATCGCGCAACTTCGGCCGCGTCTTCAACTCGCAGATGCTGTGGCTGGAATCGCTGGACGATCTGCTTGGCGGAGTCGCCTCGGCCGATCGCCCACCAGCCAATCAGGACACGCCCGCCCATCCGCCGAAGGGGCTGCGCGAGCTGATGGGCGATGGCACAGAGTTAGCGTGACAGCACTCACCATGAAGAACCTGATCCGGCTGTGTGGCCCGATCGGGATGCTGTTTCTGGCGACGGTTTGCTGTTGCGCCCAGACTGGCCAACGTGTTAAGCAGACCCCGCACCAGTTGCAGTGGCTGGCATTCATCCCAGGACTGGCCCTGCACGTGGATGGTTATGAGCTGAGTGAGACCTTCGATCCCGCTACCTTTGAGCGTCGCGACTACATCCGCGCGCCGAAAGAGAAGCAGCCCCGCCAGTTTTACTCCCACCATCGGGCAATCGGGGTCGCCCTCGTCGCTGCCTGCAACACTCTGTTTGTCGAGGACGGATACACGACCAAGCTAACGAAATTGGTTGCTGTAGACCTGGCGAACCTGAAGCAGACGGACGTTGGCAGCGAAGCTGTCAAAGCCTACCGTCACCAAATGAATGCTGCGCCCGGCATTTTCATTAACCCGCGTGGAGTAGCTGTCTCCCCCGACTGCAAGAGGTTGCTGGTTGCTGTCGATCTAACGTATGACGGTGCCACGGCAAGCGAAGCGGAGGCGGAAAGCCAGCGATTCCCCACGCGCTGGTACACGGTTGATGTCAAAAGCGATATCGTAGACGTCATTTGGAAGGACAGCAAGGCTCCGCAAGCTTGGTATTGACCGTCCCAAGCCAACGAGAACCCTTCTCCCTTCGATAGTCCGTGTTTACTTCCCGCCCACGTAGCTCACCCTCCAGACCACGTTTGCCCCATCGTCGCTGACAATTAGCGAGCCATCGGGCGCAACCGTCAAGCCCACCGGCCGTCCCCAAACATCGCCATTGGGTAGGATGAAGCCGGTCAGAAAGTCCTGAAACTCGCCGGTTGCATGGCCGGTCTGGTGCAAGGGAATGCGGATCACTTCGTAGCCCGTGCGCTGCGCCCGGTTCCACGATCCATGCTCCGCTGCGAAGATATCGCCCTGATATTCCGCGGGAAACTGCTTGCCGTCATAGAACGTCAACTGCAGCGAACCGTTGTGCGGCTGAAGCAGCACGTCAGGCACGATCACCTTCGACTTCAGCTCGGGGTGCGCCCCGTCCCGCCGGGGCTCGGGATTGCCTCCGATGTAGTAATACGGCCAGCCGTAGAAGCCGCCCTCCTGGACGTGCGTAATGTAGTCAGGCACCAGGTTATCGCCCAGCCCGTCGCGCTCGTTGACCGAGCACCATAGCTCTCCGGTCTTAGGATCGATCGCCAGTCCACCGCCCGCATTGCGAATGCCCGAGGCATATACATGCATGTTCTTGCCATCGGGATCCATCGCCATGATGGTGGCGCGGCCCTTCTCCTCTGGATGTGTGTCGGGGTCGTCGATGTTGGAGTTGGAACCGACGGCAACGAACAACTGCTTGCCGTCCTGCGAGAAGACCAGGTCGCGCGTCCAGTGGTTGCCGTCGCCGGGCACCTCGGCAATCTTCTCTGCCTTGCCGCTGGCCTTCAGGTCGCCATTCTTGTACGGGAATCGGATGACGGCATCGGTCTCGCCAATGTAGATGTACTGAGGATCCGGTCCGAGCGGATAGAACGCGATGCCGTAGGGCCGATTGAGACCGCTGGCGAAGGTCGCCGTCTGCTGCGGCTTGCCATCGGGCCCAATTCCGCGAAATACCCTGATCCTGCCGCCGCGGCTTTCCGCCATGAAGATGTCGCCGTTGGGTGCGGTTAGCAGTCTGCGGGGTTCCTCAAAGCCGGTAGCAAAGAGATTGACCTTGAAGCCTTCCGGCGCGATGGGCAAAACGTTGGGTGGACGGTCTACAATCACCGGCCCACTAACTGTCGGCTTAGTGGCAAACGGTGCCGGCAGGTCTTGGGGCGTGATCTTGTGAATGTTGCCCGGGCTTTCGTCGCGATAGCTGATGAACGGGCTGGGCCGTGCCGATGAACTGCTGCCCTTGTCAGCAGCCGCCGTGCCAGCGGCGCTATTGTGCGTGGCCGATGTGCATGAAAGTAAGAAGAATGTGGCGAACAGTGCAATTAGTGATTTGTATCCGTGAACCTTCTTCATCCGGAGTTCCCTCGCTTGATAGTGAGAAGCGGTGCGGCTGGTTCTTCGTAGTCAGTGCCTCCTGAAAGGTCAGATGTTCCGTAACGAACGCGGCACCTTTGGGCCGCCCACGCTCCGATCCAATCACAATGTCCATTTGCGGACAAAGCGTACGCGCTTCCGGACGAACCCGACCCAGTCATCACTGTAAGCCACTGAGACCGCAGCTGCTTATCTTTCGGCTGTTGGCACTTGATCTGCACCACAGTATGGCACACGAATGACAGCTCCGAATCCCAAAGCGCGCGTTCTTATTGCCGAAGACCAGGAACATGTTCGCGAGGCGCTTGCCATGCTACTGCGAGGCGACGGCTACACAATCGAGCTGTGCTCGACGCCGCAGGAAGCCATGTCCGCCGCCCGGCGGCAGATGCCGGATATCGCCCTGCTGGACATGAACTATCAGCGCGACAGTACCTCGGGAATCGAAGGGTTGGAACTCATCGAATGCCTGCGCGGCCTTGAGAGCACACTGCCCATCATCGCGCTGACCGGTTGGGGAAACGTCGAGCTGGCCGTGCGGGCCATGAAGGCTGGCGCTAATGACTTCATCGAGAAGCCCTGGCGTAACGACTCGCTGCTGGAGAAGGTCAACCTGCTGACGGAGCGAGCGCGTGCGGCGCGGTCGTCACAGAAGATCTCCGAATTCGAGCGTGAAGACGCGCAGAAGCTTCAGACACGGATTGTGCCTCCACGTTACGTAGTCACCGGAGACATTGAAGTCTACGGCGAGAGCCTGCCCGCCGGCACAGTGGGCGGCGACTACTTCGGCGTCTGGCAGCCGACGTCGGATTCGCTGCATCTGTGTATCGCCGACGTGTCGGGTAAAGGCACACCAGGCGCGATGATCGCGGCCATGCTCTACGCTTCGGTCAGCAGCTTGTCCTCGTCCGGCAGCAGCCCCGACCTGATACTGCGCGAGGTCGAGCACCTATTGCGCGAGCAACTCAGCGAGAGTCACTACGTCACCATCGTCTATGCGACGCTCGATCTCCGTTCCCACCTGTTGGCCTACGTGAATGCGGGCCATTGCCCACCCCTGCTGCTGCGAACTGACCTCAAGGTCGAGCATCTGTCGGCCACTCGACCGGTGCTCGGTCTGGGATTGGGCGATGAATTTGAAGTCCACCGAACCGCTCTCAAACCGGGCGATCACCTGGCGCTCTACACCGACGGCATTAGCGAGGCTGCCGATGGCAGCGGCGCCGAGTTTGGTCCTGACGGGCTGGCCGAGGCCCTGCTCAGCGCGCATGCTTTGGGTCCGAAGGAGCAGCATGCTTCGGTCTTGCAGCAGGCGCGAGCGCATGCCAAGGGAAACTTCAGCGACGATGCCACACTGGTCCTTGCCTCTGTCGCCAGACCGGCGGCTGCCGCCCTTGGCGTTTGAGATTCCCGCGCCACTTGCAATCGGGAAACTCGAAACCTGAAACTGTTGTCGATGCGGCGCGACTTCGATGTCATCGTTCTGGGCGGCGGCGCTGCCGGACTGATGTGTGCCATCGAAGCGGGTAAGCGAGGCCGTCGCGTAGCCCTGCTGGAACGTAGCCGATCACATTGGCAAAAAGATCCTCATCTCCGGTGGAGGGCGCTGCAACTTCACCAACTTGCATTGCCGTCCTGAGAATTTCCTCTCCGCCAACCCGCACTTCTGCAAGTCGGCGCTGGCGCGATATACGCCAGCGGATTTCGTCGAACTGGTCCGCAAGCACGGCATCCCCTATCACGAGAAGAAGCTCGGGCAGCTCTTCTGCGACGGCTCGGCGCGCGAGATCGTCTCCATGCTCGAATGCGAATGCGCTGACGCCCGCGTGACTATCTTCACGAATGCGAAGGCCAGTAAAGTCGTCACAGCGACGAGTTTCAGATCAGTACGGAGGGGACAACTTTAGTGCTCCATCACTCGTCATCGCCACCGGCGGACTATCGATCCCCAAAATCGGCGCAACGTCATTCGGCTACGATGTCGCGCGGCAATTCGGGCTCAGGATCGAGCCCTGCCGCCCCGCACTGGTTCCACTGCTGTGGAACGGCGGAGCTCAACAACATTATGCCGATCTCGCTGGGGTCTCAGCCGACGTCGTGGCTTCCGCCGACGGCCAGAGCTTTCGCGAGAAGATGCTGTTCACTCATAGGGGATTGAGCGGTCCGGCAATTCTGCAAGTCTCGTCGTATTGGCATCAGAGAGAGCGCAATCACACTCGACCTCGTACCCGGCCTCGATCCGCTCGCGTCGGTTCGTGCTTCGGCGTCACACCGGGATATTGCGGCGATCAGAAGTGCGTTGCGCTCCGTGCTTCCCCTCCGCTTCGCCGACCGCTGGCTGGAGCTGCACGCTCCTCAGCGCCTCACAAATGCAGCGTTGGACGAGCTTGCCGCCGCGCTTCATCGCTGGACTATCACACCTGCCGGCACCGAAGGCTACGAAAAGGCGGAGGTCACCGCCGGCGGCGTGGATACCGACGAGCTCTCCGCGAAGACCATGGAGGCGCGCAACGTTCCGGGCCTCTACTTCATTGGCGAAGTGGTCGACGTGACCGGGCATCTGGGCGGCTTCAACTTCCAGTGGGCCTGGGCGTCGGGCTTCGCCGCCGGGCAAGCCGTCTAGTCCACTCTGGCCACGTGACTCGTTGTAAACTGCTGGAACACTCCTGTTCGCCTGATCACTACAACGGAGCAACGTGAGCAACGCAGCCGATCTTGTTGTCGACATACGCGGGCTGAAGAAGACCTACCCCGGTAAGGTTCCGGTCGAGGCTGTGAAGGGAATCGACCTGGCCGTTCGGCGCGGGGAACTCTTCGGTCTGCTTGGGCCGAACGGGGCCGGCAAGACGACCACCATCAGCATCAGCACGACACGCTCTCTGCCCAGCGGTGGGGTAGTGAAGATCGCTGGCATCGATGTGGTCGCGCATCCTGCCGAAGCCCGCCGGTACATGGGGGTGGTCACCCAGTTCAACACCCTCGACCGCCAGTGCACGGTCTTTGAGAACGTTTACTTTCACTGCCGCTACTTCGGCATGAGCCACGTGCGGTCGGCGGCAAAGGCCGATGAGCTGATCGAACTGTTCAAGCTTACTGAACGGGCGAAGTCGAACGTCGCACAGCTCTCCGGCGGCCTGGCCCAGCGGGTGCAGATTGCGCGGGCCATTGCCCACGGTCCAGAGGTCTTGTTCCTCGACGAGCCCAGCGCCGGTCTCGATCCGCAAACGCGTCTGGCATTGTGGGACATCATCCGCACACTGCGACAACGTGGGATCACCATCGTCCTGACGACGCACTACATGGAAGAGGCGGACGCGCTGTGCGAGCGGGTGGCCATCATCGATCACGGCAAGATCCTGGTTTGCGACGAGCCGGGCAGGCTGAAGAGCAGCGTGGGCGCGCAGAAGGTCTTTGAACTGCATCTGCAAGGTGGGCAGTTCGACGGCCTGGCGCAGCGTCTGCGGCAGCTTCCGGGGGTCAACGAAGTAGAGACCTCGGCCGACGGTCTGCGGTTGTTTACCGATGGCCGCGCCGGCTTGCTGCCGGAGATTGTGGGTATCGCCGGCGAAGGCCTGCAGGACGTGAGAGTCAGCGAGACCAGCTTGGAAACCGTCTTTATCAAGCTAACAGGGAGGGAGTTGCGTGACTGATACCGGAAACCAATGGCGCGCCTTCTGGGGACTGTTCCTGCGTGACCTCACTGTGTTGCGCCGGCAATTCGTCGCCTTCCTGATTCGCACCATCATGAACCCGCTGCTGTTCGTGTTCGTTTTCACCTACCTGTTTCCCAAGATCGGACAGGGCTTCCAGAGCACTGCCGGCGCCAGCTTCGGAACGCTCATCCTGCCCGGCCTGCTGGCCATCGGCATCTTCATTCAGGGAATCATGGCCACCGCCCTGCCGCTCTCGGTCGAGATCGGCGCCACGCGTGAGATTCACGACCGGGTGATGTCGCCGCTGCCCGCAAGTTGGGTGGCAATCCAGAAAATCATCTTCAGCGGGCTGCAGAGCATTCTCGCCGCCCTCGTGATATTTCCGCTGGTGTACTTCATCCCGGTCAACCCGGTACAAATTCACATCTTCAGTTGGCCTTTGCTAATAGTTGTTGTGCTGCTGGCCAGCCTCGTCTCGGGGGCGGTCGGGCTGACGATCGGCACATCGGTGCAGCCGCAGCACATCGCGCTGATGTTCGGCATCATTGTGGTGCCGGTAACGTTCCTCGGCTGCGTGTATTACCCGTGGGCCATGATGCACACCGTGCGCTGGCTGCAGATCCTGGTGCTGATCAATCCTGTGGTCTACATGAGCGAGGGCCTGCGCACGACGCTCACGCCTTCACTGCCGCACATGCCCGCCTGGGTAACGATCATTGCGCTGACGGTGAGCTTGATCGTGCTGAGCTGGGTCGGTATCAAAGGCTTCCTGCGGCGGGTGCTGAGCTGAGGCCTGAATTTGCGATAATGAGAAGCAGCACCACTGCTGTGCATCGCGCGTGGGGCCGTAGCTCAATTGGATAGAGCATCAGCCTTCTAAGCTGAGGGTTGCTGGTTCGATCCCAGCCGGCCCTACCATGCTTCGGTATTAGTGCTTGAAAGGATTCACCACGGTTACTGCGAAGTGCTTGAAGTCTGTTTCGTTACGAGTGGCGACCGTGAGATTGTGAACGCGTGCAGTGGCGGCAATCATAGCGTCCTGTATCAAGTGAGTTGGTCTGTGAGGCATGATTCGAGCCCACTCTCGGAAGCACGCGGAGTCCATCGGCAGCACATGAAAGGTGGATGCCAACTGGTCAACCCACCGTTCGATATCTCTTGCCTTGTTAGCGTCTTGCTGGCGCGTTAACTCAATTCCAGATTGCAACTCCCCCAGAGTGACGGCTGAAAGATAAATCTGGCTTTCATGCAAGCCGGAAAGCCACTCCACAAGGGCTCCGTGCGGCTTATTCTTGCGCGTTTCCGATATGACGTTGGTGTCCAGCAGATAGCGGGTCATTTAAAACTTGGGCGGGCGGCGCATACGGAAACTACGTCGCGGTGGCACCAGATTTTCGAAGCGCGGTCCCGGACCAAGCAGCAGTTCCTTGATGCTGGGGCGAGATGCTTCCTTCAGGCGCCGCCACTCGTCAATCGGCACCAAAACGGCTGCTTCCACGCCTCGCCGGGTGACCACCTGGGGACCCTTCTTCAGAGTTGTTTCGAGCATCTGGCTGAAACGCGCTTTCGCGTCCTGCACCTGCCAACTTCCCATGATTTGCTCTTTCTTAAATGGCAAATGACTAGTCATCTGACTAGCCAATTCTATCATGCCAAGTTTCAAGGCTCCTTCGGCGTCGGAAGAATCTCCACCTGCCGCGCATGGCACTCGCGCACTGCGTCGCCGCAGCTCCGGTACCGCAGGTCCTTCGTCAGGCAGACATCCACGCCGACGAACTCCCGTTTACTGCACGCGACGCGAAAAGCATCGGCAGGCGCGCCATTGGCGGCGGCGAACTTCTGTTCAATCTCATTGGGACTAGCCTGAATGGCTTGTGCAGGATGTTGGTATTCTGCTGGGACCTTCAGGTCGCGAAACGCTCGCTCCATGAGCGAGAAGTACTCACGCGGATCCAGTCCGCTGCAGGTTCCGTGTACCGCCCACTCGTGCTGAATCAGCCCGCGTGCCGGCATGATGGGCAGCGTCTGGCGAATGAGGTCGTAGGTGAGCGGGTTCGCGGCCGTGCAGCTTACGGGATAGGTGCTGTCGTTGTTCTGCGGCCATAGCCCGTGAACGACGAATCCGTAATGCCGCGCAGGATCGCATTCGGCGGAGCGATCACGTTCGTGGTCCGCGCAGAATTGCGGCGACCACGACAGCGCGAGCACATAGAAGTCGAATTTGGTTGTAGCAGGACCGGCGTCGATGGTCGCTTCCGGTTCAGACTCGGGATGACTGGACCGAGGCAGCACCCGAATCACGATGCGGCTGAGGTGACGGACTGCGAAATGGCGCCGCATTGCGCGGGGGCTCCAGCGATTTTGCCTGATTGCGATTGCACGCGCTCATCGCCAGCAACGCTAGCACCAGCAGCGCATACCCGCCAAGCAAGCACGTCTTCACCAGAAGTCTAATCATCTCTTCTTCACTTTACGAATTTCGGCGGCTTGCCTTCATCCCAGGGATCGTAGGTTTGCGAGAAGACCTCGCGATCGGCGATGGTGGGATGCGACCACAACCACACCTCGGCCAACTTGCCCACGTAAGGATAGTCGAGCGAGCGCTCGCCCAAAATCTGAAACGACTCAGCCGCTGTTCGTTGCGAGTCGGGAACCAGTCCGTGGATCACTTCCAGCCCGTAAATGTCGGCCTCATGCTCGAAGTGGCGGGAGACAGTATTGAATACCGGTTCGGTGGCGAACGAAAGCACGTAGAAAATGAGCAGAAGCAGCGGGGCCGAGGCGAAGTCGCTGAGGCTGCGAATGCCCCATGCGCTCCCCTTGCGCCGCATCAGCCAATTCGCCAGGCGGTAGGAAAAGTAGAACAAGACCAGCAGCATGGCCTCGACAAAGACAAAGCCCTTCATCAGATGCCCGAGAACGTAGTGGCCCATTTCGTGGCCAAAGACAAAAAGCGTCTCGGGAGTGGTGAGGTGGCGAGTGGTCGTGTCCCACACCACCACACGCTTGCTGGATCCGAACCCCGTCACATAAGCGTTCAGCTCGTTCGTCTTCTCGCTGGCCTTCATCTCGAACATGCGCGACGGCGGAATCTCCATGCCGGCGCGGTGCACGACGCGCTCGATCTGTTCGACTAGGTCGGCGTGGTGATCAGTGAGCGGTTCAAACTTATTGAACAGCGGATCGATCAGGATGGGCTGAATGAAGATGCCGAATAGCAGGAAGGGTATAGTCGCCAGCCAGAAGTAGAACCACCAGCGGCGCGGACTGCGGCGCAACACGCCGTAAAGGATCCAGCCGAGAATGATTGCGGCGACGAGGTTGATGGCCAGTCCCTTCGCCCAGTCGCCGAACCACGAGCCCCACTGCTGTACGGAGAGTCCGTATGCCAGACCGATGTGGTGCCGATAGATAGAGAAGGGAAGCTGCAACAGCTCGAGCGTGACCAGAAAGAGCACAACGAACACGGCAGCGCGCACCAGCCAGAATCGTGACAGATGCCCGGCGATGTCGCGCAGGCGAGCGCCGAATCGCGTACGCAACATCAGCCACAGCACAAGAAAGACGTAGAAGGTGACGATGATGTAGAGCGAGACGTCGATGCGATAGAGGGCATGGGCCTGCGCCAGCTTGTCAGGCGGCAAGGTGTAATGCAGCAGGCCGTTGGCTGGCATGGTCCCGCTTGGGGCTTTCGTGTCGCCCAACAACGCGACGCCTAGCACATGGATGGCATGCACCATGGGAGAAAAGCGGAGTGTAGCACGTCAGGGGCAGACCGGCCGCAAGAAGCTTTCAAACCCGCCGGAGAGGTCTTTCGCTGTGAGGAGCAAACTGTAAAGCCCACATAATAAGTATCTTGCGAGATTTCCGTTGACTTTCGCCAGCCCGGAGTTAACATACAAGTATCACCTCCGATCCAATTCAGGATCGAATGGGCCTGAGGTCAAGGAAAATGTCACCGCTCCTTGGCACCAGGCCCATTTTAGCTACTATGGAGGAACGCCTGGCCACTCGCCGGCGCCACGTAACAATAAACGTCCCTGAATGAAATCCAAGATCCTGTTTGTTGGGGGCCTCTTATTTTGTCTCACCCCCTGGGCGTCGCCGCCGATGGCATTGTTAGTTGGGCTGGCATTCGGCGCGGTGGCCCGCCACCCTTATCCCGGAGAATCGCGCCAGGTCTCGCGATCCCTGCTACAAGCAGCCGTCGTCGGGTTGGGCTTTGGCATGAACCTGCAAGAGGTGGTGCGCGCCGGCAAGAGTGGCTTCGTCTACACGGCTGTAGGGATTGCCTTCGCCCTGACGGTGGGCACTCTGATTGGCAAGTTGGCCTCGGTGCGCGACCGGCCGGCGTTCCTCATCTCCACTGGCACCGCAATCTGCGGCGGCAGCGCCATCGCCGCAGTCGGTCTCGTCGTAGGGGCTGATGAGGACGAGATGTCGGTCTCGCTGGGGACCATCTTCCTGCTGAACTCCATCGCGCTGCTGACCTTCCCCGCGATCGGCACTTCGTTGAAGCTCTCGCAAACCCAGTTCGGATTATGGGCGGCGCTGGCGAACTACGACACAAGCTCTGTGGTCGGAGCGTGCGCCAAGTACGGAGCGGTCGCCCTGGCCATCGGCACGACCGTCAAGCTGGCACGCGCGCTGTGGATCGTTCCCGTGACGGTGACAACGGCCGTGGCCAGGGGCAGCAAGACGAAGATTCAATGGCCGTGGTTCATCCTGTTCTTCTGCCTGGCAGCGGTCGCGAATACCTATGTGTTTCCCGGGGCGAACTTCTACCACCACCTCAGCAACCTGGGCAAACTCATGCTGATCTTCACGCTGTTCCTTATCGGAGCGACGTTGTCGCCGGCGGCGTTGAGAAAAGTCGGACCGCGACCCTTGTTACAAGGGGTACTACTCTGGATCGTCGTGGCGGTCACTAGCCTGCAGGCGATACGCGCGGGTTGGATTGCGATCTGAGTTTCCGGGGCCGCCCTAGTCTTTTCCGGCGCTCCGAACCTTGCTGAGCATCTCCTTCGCTGGTGCGCGATACGGCCCATCGATGGCGGCGGCTTTCTCCAGCGCGGTGATGGACTCGGACCTACGGTTGGCTTTGGCTGCCGCATAGCCAAGATAGTAGAGAGCGACCTGCTGATCGGCGGGATCGCCCTGCAGCAGCGTGACCGCCGACCTTAATTGCGCCAGGCCAGTCTCGCCCCGCCCGCGAGCGAGGTCGGCCCGGCCGATGGCGGTGTGCGCCAGCCCGGCATAGGACTTCTGCGTCTTGTCGGTGGGAGCCGGTCCGATCAGTTTGAGTACCTTCTCGGCATACCCTATGGCCTTAGTCGCCTCTCTCGGTTCTCCGGCATAAGAGTTCGCCATCATCAGCAGCGTGGGAATGTTGTCAGGATCGGCGGCCAGCGTCTTCTCGCCGTAGGCGCGCAGGCGGTCCGGCTGGTTGAGCTGCTGCAGGCTGTATAGGGCAAGCTGCGTCACCTGCGACGCGAACTGCGACTTGGGGAAGGCGGGAGTGAACTGCTCGATGAGATCCATGCGCTGGTTGGGGTCCTGCTCGGCGACGATGGCATTGTAGGCCGCGGTTTCGAGAAAATCGTAGTTCGACTTCACCGCACTCTGCTGCTGCGGAGGGGTGGCATGATAGACAGCCGCACCTTTTACTGCATATTCCACGGTCTTGGCGTTGTCCTTTATCGTCATGGCGAGGTTGGCATCGGAGACGATCAGGTCAAGGTCGTTGGGATAGTCCTGCAAAGCCTTGTCGCCCCAGTTCAGCGCGTTGTTCTTGTCGCCGTCGGCAGCGTAGAGCTGTGACAGTTGCCACTCCGCATAAGCCACAGCCGCCTTGTTGGAGGAGTACGTGTTGATGAAGTCTTCATATGCCGCCATGCGCTTGGAAGCGTCGGGCTCGGCGGCAATGGCCGAGAGGGCTTTGTCCTCCGGCGTACCTGCAGGGATGCTGATATGGGCGTTCTGGCCGAAAGCAGCCAGGGAGAAGAGAACGACGGCGAAGGACACAAATTGCGAGAGACGCATATCACACCTCCGCTTCGCGTCAGGACCCAGGTCGTGCGCCTGCGCGGAGTATCTGTTTTCGTGGGAATACTAACGCGGTTGGCGCCGGGATGCTATGAATTTGCGCACTCAGGGCAGTGAGGTTGAGAGGCAGGGGGGTGCTTACGGGTCACCTGTGGCTGGAACACGTGGTCCCGCCCCGGTGTCGGCGTAGCAGCCTACGATTATGCCGCTATAGTGAATGTGCCCGGCCACAGCGAATTGGGCTGAATGGCTACATCGATCGAATCTTCATATAGCGAACGAAATCCGGGCCCAGCGAATAGGCAAGTCCTAAGGCCAGGACGCCAGCGGCCACGTGCAGTGTGATCTTCATTAATTGGTCTCCTTCAAGTGCGTCGAACGTTTGGCTGGGCTCCACCACCCCAGGTGAAGGCGCCGGTCAAACCATACGATGCGAGCCATACAGACCGAGATGGCCTCAGCTCTGTGGCTCCCTGGCTCCCGAAAAACGATCAGATTCCCAATGCTCCTCTATTTCGGCTGCTCAGTGTAGTGGCACTCAGGACCAGATACGGCTTGATCCACCAGCTTGTAGGCGACGTCCCAGTAAGTGTCAGATGGAAATGCCGCCGGCGGTGGCGGGCCCGGCTTGGGGTTGCTATTGAATTCCGGCTGTATCTTGAAGCTGAATCCAAAGCATCCCTTGCTGGGACAATCGACATCGCTCGGCCCCCAACTACAGACCGAATCATCTTTGCAAGCCGAGCCAGGTTGGCAGCCGCAACTGCTTCCATTCCACGAGCAATAGCTGACCGGCTTACAGAAATTCTTCTTGTCGCCCTGGAACTCTCCTTTATATGCCTGTAAGTTAACCTTGACTTTCAACCATCCGCTTACCTGATCATATTTGACCGAAGTAAGGAAGTCGGGGTCCGCAGTCAAATCCTGGCACCCGGGAGGCCTCTGGCCGTGCAACGGACAAAAGCCATAGACCTGGCTGTTAACATTAACCCGATATCTGCCAACCTCGTTCTCGACGGTCTTCTCATCGGCACCTGATCCAACGTACATCCAGTACTCCATCTGGGTATCGGGTTTTCCGTAGATGAGGTACACGTAATAGGTGTGACCCGAGAGGAACACGGTTTTTCCTTCCTGTAGAGGAATGCCCACCTGTTTGTCGAAAGGCACCGTCGTGTCGATGTAGTACCAACCATGGTTCGCCGTCAGGGTGCTGCGCTGGCCCGTGCTCTGGCCCATCATGGTGATCCGTCCCGGACGATGGAGGGGATCGCCGGCCTTACACAAAGGGTCCGCGTCGCATTCGCTGTTGTCCTGGGCCGTCCAGTTCTGCCGAAACAGAGGTGCTCCGTAACAGTGGGTACAGGCCCAACTCCAGTTTCTCATTCCGCTACTCTCTTCGCCTTTGCCGCATTCTGCACGATAGTCCCATTTGACGCACTCGTCCCCTTTCTTCTCAAGACACATATCCACCACCGACCTTAAGGCGCAGTCCGCGATGATCGCTGTGCTGACATACTCGTATGGACTGGTGATAGCTGTGGCGGGCTTTCCCTTCTGGTCGGTGCCATAGTGCTTGTCGGAGGAGCACTCGGGAATTACTTTGGGTGCGCGGAAAAAAGGGTCTTCGTTGATCGACAAAGTCTCGCGGGGAGGTTTGGAATCGGCAAGCAACCCAGTCAGTGAACCATCGTTATCGTTCAGCACGGTTTGGCGATCGATGTCGTTGAAGGGCAGGAAGAGATCAGGCTTCCAGGTGCAGTAGCGGGCCGCGATGGCATCTAAATTCGCATTGAAACTGTTTTCTTTAAATAGCGGTTCGACCACAAAGTGGCGGATGTCGACATTACGGAAGGCCAGATTCCTGGAGTGGAAGGCCGGAGGATAGTAAAAACCATTTTCCTGCTTCCATGCAATGGCCGCATTCGGGATATAGCAAGAATTAACCCCCGGCGAGATAGCCGCTCCCTGCAGCAGTCCCTCAGAATGTCCAAACATATACATGCTGTCGTTGCAGACACCGGTTTGCGAATCACGGTTGTTCGAATTGCAATCGGTAATCGTTCTCGCTCGGATGTCGAGATAGGCACTGGAGTCCTGGAATGACGGCCCATCATAGATATTGAACATGCGCTGCCCGGAATTGAAATTGGTAATGGGAATGCTAATGCCGTTGTCCTTTGAAAGGCAGTAACCGCCCGGTATCTGGCCGTTGTCGCACTTACGAATTCCCGTGGGAGTAAAAGGCCCTAGATCGGAAGCGAAGAAGGCCGCTTTCTGGTCAATCGGAGCAGGCTGCGTTTGCCCCACATAAACGTCTCTCAGGCCGACGTTCCAATTTCCCAGAGAGCTATCGGATCGCGTGTAACCTCCCCCGGTGACAAAGGTCAGGCCCGGCCCCAGTTGGTCGGTGACCGAACTGTCGGTTACCAGCTTCCACCATGGACGCAGCCAGATGGCGGAGAAGTTCTTTTGAGCGAAGTTAAAGGAGGTGGTGTAGTGGTCAAGGGTCGTGGCCATGCAGTTGGCTTCGTCAGCATCGCCGGTTCCATTGCACTTCAAATTGACTGGGTCGGTGTTGCTCCAGCAGTCCTTGGTCAAATTGTTGCACTTAGTTGGATCGCGCAAGCCGGTGACGAGGGGATAGTAATCGAGCACCGCCTTATCGGGCAGGGCCCCGGGAATGTCTGGTCCGGCTCCAGGAATAGCTGCCACGGTCTTGTCTGATGTGGGCCCGAAGCCGTCACAACCGCTGTTAAGCTGGCCGATCTCCATGAAGGAGAACATGGCCGTGGAACAGGAATTACCGACGAAGGTCTCGAGCGGAGACGTGCCGGAGTTGAAATCTCGCAGCCCGGCGGCATCTTGCAACCCGCGCTGGCGCGAAGCATATCCGGTCCAGTATTCATAGCGCGATGGTCCGCTGTTGGCACCTGCTGGTAGCCAGTAGCAAACCCCGCAAGACCCCGCCCCTGCTGCCATGTTGTATTCGAAGTCGTTCCATCCATTCATAATCCAGAACACGCTGGGATGTTGCCAGTCAGTGGCGTAAGGATCCCGGTTGTCCGTCAAGGTGGCATGGGCCAGGATGCCGGGCACCTCGCGGGGGTTCTGGCTGTTTTTAACCCCGGCCCGGGCCAGAATGCCGATGTTCGCGTAGATTTTATTGTCGGTTTCCGTGCCATCCTCAATGTAGAAGCCGTGGCCGATCGACTTCCACCCTACGTTCCGCGCTAGCAACAACCCCTGGGTACCATGCAAAGTAATCCAGCGCGTCATCGACTCATCGATCGAAGAGTCCTTCACGAAGGTGTCCGGCTGCACTTTGCGCGCCATATGGAAGTGCACCGCGTATCGGCCAATCATTCCGCCTTGGCCTAATTGGCGAAACTGCACTCCCTGAACCTGGACTTGCTTAAATCCCTGGCGGAAGATGACGTGGCCGCCAAAATAATTCCCGGCGGTTGGCGGAAATGAGGAATTGCAGCCCGGCTGGGGTGTGTCGGGACCACGATCTCCCTCGGAGATGACGCATATGTTGCGAGTCAGCAGCGCCACTGCGGCGCGCGTGTCGATTTCGCTCCGGCCGAGTTTCAGTTTGCTTTGCACGTCGGCCGGAATCTTGTAGGTCTCCCCGTAGTGCGGAAAGCGAACCCCGCCCGTCTGCACCGTTCCGTCGTCGAGCACGACACCACTGATCGTGATCGTCGTGTTCTCGCCGTCAGGCATCACATCAGAAATGATGGCTTCTTCCGCATGGCCCGGCAGATAGTCGGTGGGCGTGATCACAATATGGTCACCTTTCTGCCAGTCGACTTCGCCATCCACGTCAAACTGAGTCCCCGTCGTCTTTAAGTTGGTACTCAACCGTCGCCAGCTTTTCCCTGTGTTCGCCGGGTCGGGTGTCAGCCCATCGAAGGTCGAGCCTTTCTTCCCATACAGTCGTAGCGTGCCGCCGTAGGACACCGCCAGGGCTTTGCGCCCAAAATAGAGGGTACTGATCGTCGGGTAGTCATACTGGTAGAAACATTCCCCCTCTGGGTACTGGGAATTAGGGACGCAAGCTTTGTCAGGATAGATCTTATCCATTTTGTTTTCGTCCCAAATTTCTTTGGGAATACCGCATCTGACATCCTCCTTGCCATTCTCGTCTTGGCAGAAGATAGCGGCATCGTCCTTCGCTCCCCACAGGTGAATGGCCACCAGTCCGCCCTTGGCACCGATGGCGTTGTCTGCATTGGGCATGCCTGCTTCCAGCGTGCCGCCGTTCAGCACCAGGATCGAGTTTGCGTAGAGGTCAAGCTGCTGGTCTTTGAAGGTCAGTGTTCCGCCGCTGTGGAGGAATACCCAGTGATACTTGTACGCTCCGCCGCCATTTTTCCCGTCAGCAACGCAGGGCCCAACCACGTGCAGGTCGGAGTTGTAGTCACCCGCTGGCAGCGATTCGGGTTCGTTGTTAACAATATCCTTACCGCAATAGACTATTTCGTATGGCGGCAGCTTCGCCGCCCTCCTCGCCCGGGCCGCTTCCATCTCGTGATCTACGTCCATCACCATCTGGGCGGCGGACACTTTCGGCAATACCATGCCCAGGATCAGCAGGAAAGCCAACCCGAGAAACCGGCTTGTGCGGTGAAAGCGCGACACGTCTATCGCTGGGGCGGCCAGCGCACTGTGCTTGACGGATGACAGGGAAACGCCTTTAGGCGGAATGCATGCGAGTAGGTTGAGACTCATAGCAGATGGCCTCTTTTGGGGACAACTGGGTCTATAGGTTGGACTTAAGGTTGACTCGTATCGAGAAACGGCTGCCTCGATCAGAGTGGGCTCGCGCTCAACCAACAAGTGGCATAAGTGTCTGTGGACACTACTACAGGCCCGCGCAAGCCGTCAATGGACAAAAGGTGCCTATTGGGGGGTCGTCAAGAGACGGCTTCCGCAGCCCTTCTCTGGAGCGCATGGAGGTTCTTTGATGCCGCAAATAGTCAAGATGAGTGTAAAAATGCGGTTGTGAAGACTCGCAACTACCAAGCATTGGCTTGAGGTTGCGTTGGAAGAGGCTCGTCGAAGGTATGGAATGCATGCCCACCCTAGCTCGTCCGACGATTACTCTCGGGATCGCCGGCACGAGCTGGAATGGGGTACCCGCTACTGGCAGTGTTGGGCGTCGACTGCGACGTCCATCGCCTCCAAATAGTGATGCGCGCCACCGTCCTTGCGCTCAGACATGGTTGGATGGATGGCGTTGCCGGTAATGGTCACTTTCTGCCCAACATAATGGTTGAGGTAGAGAGCGCTGGTCTCGTTGACTCCCCAGGCGGTGCCATTGTTGTCGAGCAGATACTCGCGGGCGACAGGCCCCTGCTGCAGGCATCCGGTGAGCTCAACGACTTTGCTGTTGGACGTGTGTGAGGCCGGAGCGGCGAAGGCTTCGGCCAATCCCAGAGTGCAGACCAGCGCAAAGGCTGCGATCCACACCCCGATCATAGTTTTCATAGTGCACCTCCAGGAAGCGATCAACTCATCGCTTCCTTCGTTGTTTCCAATGCTTGGTTTGGGTTGCATTGCTTCGAGCAGGGATACCTAGTGTGATTCACCGAAGGCGATCAGGTGTTGTCCGTAGCTATCGGGCGAAACTTTGCTGCTTCTTGCGGGCCTTGTCGGGAAGACGTCTTTGCCACAGAGGCACGAATGGCAGAGGGGCTTAACGGGTTGGTTCAGCGGCGGCCTTGGCGCTTCTGGGCGACCACGAGTCCGCGCGGCGTGGGCAGCAAGACGACGGAGATGAGTCCTTCGCCTTCGAGCTTGAGTGCGGCTTCGCGTACCTGCTTGAGGTGGGAGCTGGCGTCGTGCATCAGAATGAGCCCGAAGGGGGAGATCTGCGGCAGGTAGCGGCGGACTTCCTGCTCGCGAATGGGCATGTCACTGTCACTGAAGAAGAGGTCGATGGTGCCGTCGACCTTCATCTCCAGGCTGGATTCGTTGCGCAGGTCGATGAGATCTCGGAACTCGGAGGCGTCGAGCTTTTCCTTGGCGGCGGCGAAGACCTGGGGATCGTATTCGCAACTGACGATGCGGCCGAAGCCGTTGAGGCGCAGGGCTTCGGCGATCCATAGGGTGCTGACACCAAGGAAGGTTCCGGTCTCGACCACCAGGTTGGGCTTGATGGTGGTGACCATTGTGCGCAGGAACTCCAGGACTTCGACCTCGGCGGTCATGGAGTCGAACATGCTCCAGCGCTCGGGGTGAGGACACTCAGGGCGTGGGGCGATGGTATTCGGGCACCAGCGCCCCGGCCCGTTCCCTGGCCTGGCGCATGATGCGGTGCTCCTGCTTTTCTTTCTTCCTGAAGAGACGCAGAGTTGAAACCTTTCAAAAGTGAAGTATCGTTCCGCGCGCTGCATTGCGCAGGCGGGTTGGCGCAATGCCGATTATAGGGCCTTCGGCGCAAAGGCCGCAGCGCGGCTCAGAGCGCGTCCTCTCATTCCACGCGATAGATCGCGACGGTCATGGGCGCGAGTTGCAAGGTGAGTTGCGCGCCGGCGAGGGTTGCGGGCCGATCCTCCAGATAACGGAGTGATGGTTTTGGCGTCGGCGATGGAAGTGTTCGTCAAATCGACCGTCAGGTTCTTCGGCGCCGAGCCCTTATAGAACGCTACGAGCAGCCGCTCACCCGGCGTTTCGCGAGTGAAAAGGTAGTAGTCGTCGTCAACCACAACGTGCTTCTGCACCCCCTCGCGCAACGCGGCGATGGTCGTGGCGCAGCTTGAGCAGCGACTGGAGATATGCGTAGATGTCCTGTTGCTGGGGAGTGCGGCCCACTTGGGTGAACGCGTTGTGCTGCGTCGCCCGGGAAGCCGCCGGGGAAGTCATGGCGGTCGTCGGGGTCGTTGCCTCCCGGCATGCCGATCTCATCACCGTAGTAAATCTGCGGGATGCCGCGCAGAGTAGCAAGAAGCGCGAAAGCGGCCTTCAGCTTTTCGGGCGAGCCGTTGGCCTGGGTGATGAAGCGCGGCATGTCATGATTGCCGATGAAGGTGACGAGGATTTCGGGGTGAGGGAAGAGGCGGTCCTGACGCAAGATGTTGGCGATGACGGTCGCTGATTGGCCTTGGTTGATGACCCGGTTGATGGCGTCCTGCATGGGGAAGTCGAACGGGGTGGTGAGTAGGGTGTCGACGCCGTCGAAGCCGGGGTGGCCTCCGGCCCAGTAGGAGGTGACGGTGGGATCGGTGTTATAGATTTCGCCGACGGCAAAGAAGTTGGGGTAAACCGTGAACAGGTTCTTCAGGTAGTAGGCCCAGAAGGTGCGCGGCACGTAGGGAAATGTATCGATGCGGAAGCCGTCAATGCCGCTGCTCTCGGTCCACCAGAGCGCGTTCTGTAACAGGTATTGCGCGACCAGTGGATTTTCCTGAGCGAGGTCGGGGAGCACGTCGGCGAACCAGCCGTCGAGAGCGCTGATGTAGTTCTTCTCAACGGCGTGAGGATCGCTGATCGGCGGGTAGTTGTAATCGGTGTTGATGTGGTCCTGAGGCGTACCGTGCAGCCATCCGGGAGCAGGTTGAGAATTTGCCCAGGGATGATTTGGGCCAACGTGATTCGGCACCATGTCGAGCAGGACCTTCAGACCTTGCTGATGAGCGGAGGCGACGAGGCTCTGGAAGTCAGCCATGGTGCCGAAGTGGTCTTCAACCTGGTAGAGATCGGTGGCGCCGTAGCCGTGATAGTCGGAAGTGGCGTCGGAGTTGTCATCGATAGGATTCAGCCAGAGAGTTGTGGCGCCGAGGTCCTTAATGTATCCGAGGTGATCGGTGATGCCCTTGAGGTCGCCGCCATGATAGGTCTTGGGCGCGTTGCGGTCGTAGGTTCCCGGCGCGGCGCCGGGAGGCATGTCGTTGGAGGTGTCGCCGTCGGCGAAGCGGTCGGGCATGATGAGGTAGATCACGTCATCTTGCGTGACGCCTTGAAAGCGGCCTTGCTGGGGCTGGCGGGCCTCGAGAGTAAGGGTAGCCTGTATGGTTCCGGAAGAGGTCTTGATGGAGAGAGGTACGTCCCCGGGATTGGCTTCGTCGGCTATTTCCAGCCAGACGAAGGCGTGCTTGCCGTCGGGCTGCGCCTGAGCCTTTTGTACCTTGACGCCGGGATAGCCGACGGTGATGGTCGCGTCGGCAAGGCCATCACCGTAGAGCAATACCATGATGGGGGAGAAATAATTGATCCACCAATTAGGGGGCTCGACTTTGGTGATTTGCGGCTGGGCAGAGCACAGAGTTCCCAGGAGAAGAAGGACGAATAGAGCGGCAAAAAATCGAAGTCTGGGCGAGGTTCTTATAGTTGCCATGACGTTATTTCCAGAAAAAGGGGTGGGAATTGATCCCACCCCTAGTCATACGACAGTTGCCGACTAGAAGAAGAACTTCGCGGCAAACTGAATCTGCCGCTCATTGCCGAGGCGGGTGCTTTGCAGCTTGCCGAAGTTCCCATCGGTGAAGTTGTAATTCGGGTTGACGAAGTTGGGATGGTTCAACAGGTTGAAGAATTCAGCACGGAACTGAAGGGTATAGCGCTCCGTGAACTTGAAGTCCTTGAAAGTCGACAGGTCCACGTCGTTGTACCCCGGACCAGTCAGGTAGTTGCGCCGCGTGGTTCCGGCGCGGGTGGTCACGCCCGCACTATTGGTCGGAACCGCAGCAAACGCCGCAGGATTGAAGTAGTAGTTGGGAGACGGCATGTTGGCGTAAGGATTTCCTACCAGGTCAGGACGCACGGTCGGGTTGCCTCCGTTATAAAGCACATCGAACGGGGTTCCGCTTTGTGCGGTGAAGAGCAGGTTGAGCTGCCAGCCTCCGATCACGGTATTGGTGAAGCCGTTCCAGTTGGAACCGTATTTTTGTCCGTGGCCGAAGGGTAGAGCGTACAAGCCCGTCAATACAATGCGCTGCCCGACGTTAAGGTTGGAGGTCGCGCGCTCCGCCGCTAAATCGCGGTAGTTGACCGGCGAGGTGTTGTTGATGTTGTAGGTGTCAAAGGCGCCCGGTGAGTCATCAATCGCGTGAGACCAGGCGTAGTTGATGGTGAACTGCAGATTGTTGGTGAAGCGACGGTTGAGGCTGGTTTGCAACGAGTTGTAGATGGAGTTTCCAATCGTCGCCTGAGTGTTGATTGCGCCCAGGGCCGGGAAGTTGCAGCCAATGGGGTCCGTCACACTGCATTGAGGATCGTTGTACTGCTGGCGGTTGTAGTTGTAATAGGTTGTGAGGTGGGTTCCTTTGTTGCCAACATACGCCAGGCTGAAGCTCATGCTTTGGCCGAGCTGCCGCTCGAACTGGAGGTTCCACTCCTGGACATTCGGCGTTACGTTGGAGGGCAGAGTGGCGATGGAGATAGCCACGTTCTGCGGGTTGTTGAGATCCACCTGGATGGGACCCTTAGAGGGCAGCGGAATAGTTGCGCCGACTGGATTACAACTGGTCAGACAGTTGCCATTGGCATCGTTGGTGCCCTGGGGAGCCTGACCGGTGAAGGTGACGCGATAGCCGTTGGCGAAGCTGTAGTTTACCTGTCCGCTGAAGGGCGGGTTCTGGGCCAATTGGTTGTTGATGCCACCACGATCGACGAAGTAGAAGATGCCATAGCCTCCGCTGATCTTCGTCCTACCATCGCCGAACAGGTCATAGGCGAAACCGATGCGAGGAGCGAAGTTCTTCCACGCCGTAGGAATGAAGCTCCTGGAATTGCCGTCCTGGCCGGCGATTTGGAGCTGCCCGGTGAAGATGTCGAAGTTGGCTTGATTGTTGTGCTTCTCCACCGGCCAGGTGATGACGTCATAACGCAGCCCCAGGTTCAGGGTGAGCCGCGGGGTCACGCGCCAGTCGTCCTGGCCGTAGAAGCCATTTTCCCAGTTGCGGGTTTGGGAGTCGCCCAACGCAGGCCCGACCTGATAGTTGCAGGTGAAGCCGATCAGCAGGTCGGTCACTTCGTAGCCTGTGATGCTGGGAGGCTGGCCATTACCGCATAGGTTGAAGAAGCCCTTGCCGGTGAGCGGACGGAAGAAGTTGACCTGCCGCCGCAGAATGTTGAAGCCGAACTTCACGTTGTGCTTGCCTTTGACCCAGGAAACGTTGTCGGCGGTTTGCCAGGTATTCTGCGGAACCTGGTAGGGACCGTAATCACCGGTGTACTCGAGCTGGCTATTGAAGCCGCCGATCAGGGCACCACCGCCCAGTTGCGGGTCGGGCTGGCCCAAGGCGTTTACGTTGGCGTTGACGATACCCAGGTTGGCTGACACCGGCTCGCTCTGGAAGGGAGGAATGTAGCCGAAGTTGGTCCGAATGAACCCAAAACGAAAATCGTTAATCAGGTTCGTGCCGAAGGTGTGGGTTTCATCGATTACCGCGGACCAGGGATTGGTTGGGTTGGTGCCTGATCCGAAGCCGGCCGGCAACATGGGGAGGCGCGATGTGGTGGTCAGGTTATCGCTGCCCGAGCTGACGCGGGCGAAGGCGGAATCCTTCTGCCCAATGATCCAGTCGGCGCGGATATCGTAATCGTTGATCGTCTGCGTCCGCTGCCGGGTTGTGGTGTAGTTCTGCTCAATGCCGTGGCAATTGGGATTGGTGTTGGCATCGCAGTTCGGCAGTGGATAGGCGTTCAAGTAATTGACGGCCGCCGGGTTCAGTGGGATGGTGATGATGTTGCCGGGGAAGGGCTGGCCGGTCAGAGGATTCATGATGTTGATCCCCTGGCCGAGCAACTCGGAGAAGTTGGTGTAGCCGCTGCTGCGCATGAGGTTGGTCGGGACCGTAGCGTAGTCGGTACTGGCCGGAGCCGACGAGCGGAAGCCCTGGTAGTCGCCAAAGATGAACAGCTTGTTTTTCATGATAGGGCCGCCCACGGCAGCGCCAAACTGGTTCTGATGGAAGGGGAACTTCTTGGCGTTCTGCACCGGCTCCCACTGGGTGGCATCGAGAGCGCTGTTGCGGAAGAACTCCCACAATGTGCCATGCCACTGATTGGTGCCGGACTTGATGGCGGTATTGACGATGCCGCCGCCGGCGCGTCCGAATTCAGCGGGCGCGACGTTGGTTTCGACGCGGAACTCCTGGATGGCATCCGGCGCCGAGAAGAAGACGATGGTGTTCACCAGGGATTCGTTGTTATCGAAGCCGTCGAGCAGAAAGTTATTGGCTTGAGGGCGCAATCCATTGACGACCAGCGCAGCGCCGCCGCTGCTGTTGTAGCGGTAGGTTTCGGCATTGCCGCTGCCGCCGGTAGCGTCGCCGTTGGTGTCGGAGCCGCGGGTGACACCGGGAACCAGGGTGGCAAGTTGGGTAAAGTTGCGGGCGTTGAGCGGAAGGTCAACGACCTGACGGCCGGTAATTACATCCCCCAGATCAGAGCTCTGGGTTGCAACCAGAGGCGCCGCAGTGGTTACCTCGACGTTCTCCGTCACGGCGCCGGCCTTCAGCGAGAAGTTTAGCGGCAAGGTCTGGCCGATCTGCAGGGTCACATTTTGGGTGACGCTGGCAAAGTTGGCAGCTTTTACCTGAACCTGATACTGGCCGGGCTTGAGCGCGTTGACCGCGTAATTCCCCGTGCCTCCACTGGTTACCGTCACGGTCTTCCCGGTTGCTGTGCTGGTTACATCGATCGATGCGCCAGAAACGACAGCTCCCGTGCTGTCGGTAATGGTCCCAGATATGACGGCGTTATCCGACTGAGCAACCATCAGCAGCGGTACGCTCAGCAGGACGACTAATGCCACCAGGTGAGACACCTTCAACCCCTTCATTGAAACACCCACCTTTCATTTGTCGTGTAGCGCAAGTACTAACAGTTGCCCCGAAGCGGTCGCGCCTAGAGACTCGGCCGCACCGGGCGGATGCCTGCACCCTGTTTCTCCGTGCTTAGCCTTTGAAATCCGGTCTGCGGCAACCGATGGATTTCTCAGAGCCAGTTTAGACATGCAACTTCTTGCACAAAGGCGGTGAAGTTTGGCGTTTCATTAGGTTTTATACCGTTACTGGGGGTAAAATGCTGTGTTTGCAACCAAATCCACCACCTGTTACATAGCTGTTAAATGGCTGTCACTCGCACTGTCGCGGCAGATTCAGATCAATTCTTCCAACAAATAGAGCGCCTTACAAAAAGTCATAGCCTACGCGGCTCCGAATCCCTCCGCAAGCTGCTGCAATACCTCGCCAAGCAATCGGTGGAACACCCCGAAGCGCCGCTGAAGGAGTATCAAATCGCAGTCGAGGTTTACGGGCGGCAGGCGGACTTCGATCCCCAGTCGGATTCGACCATTCGCGTGCAGGCAGGACGGCTGCGCATGAAACTGGCTGAGTACTACGCCACTGAGGGCGCGACCGATCCCATTCTCGTAAAGATTCCGAAGGGCAGCTATCACCTCGTCTTTGAGCCCAGGCAGGCGCCACTTGCGCCGGAGACCTCGCTCCCGCGCAACGAGGCTACTGCTCCGGCGAGTGGACTTGAGACCGGTTCGGCGCGCTGGCGACTTTCAGTCAGCATCATTTTAGGGTGTTTGACGGTTGCCGTCATTGTGCTTGCGAGCTTGCTTTGGGTACGCAAGCAAGCAAATGTGGCTAGCACCAGCGGGGTTGCAGGGCCCGTAATCAACGGTCCGCTGGCCCAGTTTTGGCGGCCCTTCCTATCAGCGCCGGAGCAGCCGTGGGTCATCTTCAGCAACGCAGCGTTCGTTGGAAGGCCTGAGACCGGGATGCGGTATTTCAACCCGCGCGAGGACTCTGCGACCTCTGTCCATGACCACTACACGGGTGTTGGCGAGGTGCTGGCGGTTCACGCGTTGGATGAAATGTTCAACTCGCTCGGCCGCCAGCTGAGGGTAAAGCGTGGCAGCCTGTTTTCTTTGGACGATGCGAACAATACGAATCTGATTTTTGTTGGTTCCCCGTCAGAAAATCTCTCTTTGCACGACATAGGGGGGACGCAGGAATTCGTCTTTGAGCGGGTCGCATCGGGACCACGCAAGGGCGACTTGGCCCTGGTCAACCGGCATCCGAAAACGGGCGAGGCCCACAGTTATCTGGCAAGCCCGTCCAATGCGCTCTTGACGGAAGACTACGCGGTCATTGGCTTGGTTCCGGGTGTGAGTCCGGGGCGATACATGATGATTCTGGCGGGCACCACGACCTTCGGAACGCAGGGAGCTGTCGAGTTTGTTTGTCGTCCTGATTCGGTACAAAAGCTCATGCACGATATACCTGGATCGACGACCGCGATGAAGCCGTTCGAAGCGCTGGTACACGTAAAGATCGCGCGGGGCGTGCCGCTCGATACAGAATTGATCGCCGTGCGTCCACGATGAGGCTGCAGCACCGGCTGTCCTCATCTAGAAACAAACGCGAGAACGAACGGTGTTGGTACGACTAATCCTACGTCCTGGACGCAACAGCCCCGCAATCCCGAACCAAGGATTTATTCTCTGGCCGTGACACTCTGCCCGTGACAAACATCGGTTGTGATTGTCCTCACGATGTAGCGCAAAACTATTCTCGGTAGCGATCGAAGTAGAAGGTCTGGACACCGACCTTTTGAACGACCTTTTGAACGGTTGACAATTCGACATCCCGGAACTAGTTTCGACCGGGGCCATTCCGCAAACTCCGGGTGCGGAGACCTTCAGCAACGGGCCATTATGCGCAAGCCTCCCAAGAGCTTCTGGCAGATCTGGAACATGAGTTTCGGCTTCCTCGGCATTCAGTTTGGCTGGGGACTCCAGATGGCCAACATGAGCGCCATCTACGAGCACCTGGGCGCCACCGCCGACAAGATACCGATACTCTGGCTGGCCGCACCGCTGACCGGAATGATCGTGCAGCCGATCATCGGACACGCCAGCGATCACACCTGGAACCGGCTGGGAAGGCGGCGGCCCTATTTCTTGGCCGGAGCGGTCCTCAGTTCGGCAGCGCTCATCATGATGCCGCGCAGTTCGGCGCTCTGGATGGCGGCCGGGCTGCTATGGGTTCTGGATTCTTCGATCAATATCAGCATGGAGCCCTTCCGGGCCTTCGTCGTTGACCTGCTGCCGGAGGAGCAGCGCACAGAAGGCTTTGCGATGCAGAGCCTGTTTATCGGCGTGGGCGCGGTTGTTGCGTCGGCATTACCGTGGCTGCTGACCAACGTGTTTCATCTGGGCGCGGGCAGCGGCCATCACGCCATACCCTGGTCGACGAGGCTGTCGTTCTATATCGGGGCGGCGGCGTTCTTTGGAGCAGTACTGTGGACGATCCTGACAACCAGAGAATATCCACCGGAAGACGTTGAGGGGTTTCGGCACAAGACAAACCAGAGCCGCGGCTGGATGGTCAACCTGGAGGAAATCTTCGAGGCTATACGGAAGATGCCGCCGACCATGCGGCAGCTGGCTCCGGTGCAGTTGCTTACCTGGCTGGGATTGTTCTGCATGTGGCTTTACTTCCCGGTGGCCGTGGCATGGAACGTCTTTGGTGCGACCAATCAGGCCTCGACGATCTATAACGACGGCGTAGAGTGGGCCGGGGTATGTTTTGGCGTGTATTCAGCAGTGTGCGCCCTATTCGCGCCGGCGCTCGCTGCCATCGCCCGGAAGATAGGCCGGAAGCATACGCACAGCCTGTGCCTGCTGTGTGGAGCTCTGGGACTGCTCTCGGTGGGTGCGATCCACGACAAGTTCCTGTTGATTCTCTCGATGGTGGGGGTGGGGATTGCATGGGCAAGCGTACTGGCGATGCCGTATGCGATCCTCTCCGGATCTTTGCCGAAAGAGAAGGTCGGGGTTTACATGGGGATCTTCAACTTCTTCATCACCCTGCCGGAGATCCTGGCGTCGGTATGTTTTGGCTGGGTAATGATCCACGTGCTGCACAACAACCGTCTTCTGGCAGTGATCGCCGGAGGCGTTTTTCTGGGGCTGGCTGCGATCCTGATGCAGCGGGTGATTGATCCGGGAGACCGGGAAATCGTGAAGCAGGAATTGCTGCGCGAGAGGGAATTCACGTCCTAGCGATGGGGCGCGACTCAGTGCTGGAGTAGTTCGCTTTGCGGCCGGGTCTGCAACTTGTTCATCCGGAGGTTGACCCGCCAATTCGACACGATGGCCTTGGCTTCTTCCAATAGATCCGGCAGCCTGCTCTCTATCTCGGGGGAAAGCCCCATGCCAACGGCAAAAGAAGCTCCAGCCATGGTCAGGCTCATCGCCGATGGTGCTCGGGCATAGAGCCGGCCGGCTGCCTTAAGTAACATGCGGGGAGTGCAACGGTGGGTGAAGCGAAGGTTCTCTTCCTCAGGTTCCAGGCATTCCCGGGAGATCTCGCCGGGAGGTTCGCCTTCGGCAGCATCGATAAAGAGCACAAACTGCGCCTGCGATACGTCCTCAGCTAATTCAAGGGTGAGCTGCGATGTCGCCAGAACACGGACTCCCGCCTGGTCACGGTAGAACTCCTGGAGGGCGTGGGCCGCGTGAATGCCTAAGGCGTCGTCACTGCGAAGCGTGCTGCCGTATCCGAGGATGAGTATGCCGGACATTTAGTTGCTCCGCAGTTCGTCAAGAAGTATCCCGTCACGGGAGCGCAATTCGACGCACAGGGCGGTGCGCCCATCCGCGTGCGTCGAACAGCTAAGGCAGGGATCATAGGCCCGGATGAGCGCCTCGACTCGGTTCAACATGCCCTCCTCGATCGTCTCGCCATGAACGAAGTGACGGGCTACCTGCAACACGCCACGGTTCATAGACAGGTTGTTGTGCCCGGTGGCGACGATGAGGTTGGCCCAGGTCATGGCGCCTTCGTCGTTGACCTTGTAGTGATGGATCAACAGACCACGCGGGGCTTCGATCACTCCCACGCCCTCCAACGCGTTGACGCCGGCGGTCGCGCGGACGTGAGTATCCATGATGGCGGGCGAATCGAGCAATTGCTGCATGCGCTCCAGCGCGTAGGTCATCTCCAGCAAACGCGCATAGTGATAGAGGAACGCGGAGTGCGGGATTCGTCCAAAACGATGGCGGAATTCGACCAGTTCAAAGTCCGCTTTGGGAGTGCCGAACTGGTCGGCGGCATTCAGGCGCGCGAGCGGGCCCACGCGGTACAGTCCCTGGGGATAGTCGGCGGGCTTGTAGTAGGGGGCCTTCAAGTACGAATCGGGCAAGGTCGCTTCGCCGATATAGTCCGCATACTCCTCGCTGGGAATGCCATCCTGGAGGACCTCGCCTTCGGCACTGCGAAAACGCAGAAGCCCGTCGTAGAGCTGGAGAGTGCCGCGGCGGTCAACGAGTCCGGCATACATGCTGGGAGCCGAGTCGAAGTTGGCAATCTCCTCGCTGAAATTATCCAGTGTACTCTTGAACAGCTCCAGCGCTCTCTCCACGCCAGCGGCGGCGGAGGGTATGCCGGCGAGAATGCGGTCGCGGGCCGCGGTGCTGAGCGGAGATTTCACGCCTCCGGGAACGATCCAGGAAGGATGCACGCGCTCCTCGGCCAGGGTCTCGATCACTTGCAATCCAAACTTGCGCAGCTCAATGCCGGAGCGTGCGAGATCGGGATTGGCTTCGATCAGGCCGAATATATTGCGCGTGTCAGGATCGCTGTCCATGCCCAGCAGAAAATCAGGAGCCGACAGATAGAAAAAGCTGAGGGCATGCGACTGGAAGAACTGGGCGCAGTGAATCAGTTCGCGCAGCAGCTTGGCTGCGGATGGCAGACGCACGGCCATGATTGCGTCGCAGGCCTTGGCCGACGCCAGCTGGTGGCTGATGGGACAAATCCCGCAAATGCGGCTGGTGATACCCGGCATCTCGTAGTAGGGGCGGCCCTCTACAAACTTCTCGAAGCCGCGAATCTGCGTCACCTGAAACTGGGTGCCGGAAACCGAGCCGTTGTCGTCGAGCTGAATGGTGATCTTGGCGTGACCCTCGATGCGGGTGACAGGATCGATGATGATGCGTTTCATCTGGGCTCCTATCCGAACCTGAGCTTGGCGCCCGAATCCGGTTTGCGGCCGTCGAGCAGGGTTTCCAGCAACTCTCCGATGACTTTGCTGGGCGGAGGGCAGCCGGGGACGGAGTAGTCGATCTTTACGAAGTCCTGTACCGGCCGGGCCTGGGGCGACAGTTGCGGCAGGTTTTGTTTGGGGATCGCCCCGTCGCGGGAACTCTTCTCCACGTAGACCGACTGCAACAGGGCCCTGACTGGGATCGTATTTCGCATGGCCGAAACGTTGCCGGTGACGGCGCAGTCGCCGAGCGAGACCAATACCTTGGTGCATTGCCGTATCTGTTGCACCTTTTCTAGAGTCTTCGTGAGTGCTGACAGCGCCTTCGATGAAGGTGACATCCACCTCCTCGGGGAAGTCCTTTGCATCGACCAAGCGGCCCGTACACCAGCTCGACTTTGCGCGCGATAGGGACCAGGGCGGCGTCCAGATCCAGCAGCGACATGTGGCAGCCGGAGCAGCCATCCAGCCACGTGGTAGCAACTTTCACTTTCCTCATGCCTGTACTCCTCTGCGGTGTGCGAGCGAGGTGATGAAGGCGGAGTCTTTCGCCATCTCCTCCACGCTCTTGCCTTTCTCCGAAAGGGCGCCCGTCGGGCATGCCTGCACACACTTGCCGCAGTTGGTACAGGTAGTGGCCTCGCCCCACCTGCTGTCCATCTCGCACACCACGCGGGAGTGGATGCCGCGGTTGGAGATGCCCCAGACGTGCGCGCCTTCCACCTCAGCGCATACCCGCACGCAGCGAGTGCACAGAATGCAGCGGTTGTGGTCAAGCGCGAAGCGAGGATGCGACAGATCCACGGGCAGGCGAGGGAAGTTGTAGGCAAAGCGCACGTTGGTGACGCCGAGGGCACACGCCATGTCCTGCAGCTCACAGTGGCCGTTGGAAACGCAAACCGCGCAAGTATGGTTACGCTCTACCAGCAGCAGCTCGATGGTGATGCGGCGATAGCGGGCCAGACGAGGCGAGTTGGTGATGACCGACATGCCGTCCTGCAGGGGCGTGGTGCAGGCAGGCAGCAGGCGATCAATGCCGGAGACCTCGACCATGCAGAGGCGACATGCCCCAACCGGCTTCAGCCCTTTGAGATAGCAGAGGGTCGGAATGTTCTTGCCGTTATTCTGCGCCGCTTCCAGGATGGTCTGGCCCTCGAAGGCGCTCACCATTTCTCCATCGATGCGGATCGAGATTTTTTTCGGTGGCAAGGCTTCTCCTCTCTTTTAGCGCGACGGCGCCGCCTTCACGTCACAGCGAAGACAGCGGCAGGCTTCGTCCAGGACCTGCTCGGCGGTGAGCACAGTGACTACCTCTTCAAAGTTGTGCGCGCGCTTGTGGGCAGGCAGGTGCGGAGGCATGTTCCTGCGGCCCTCGCTGACTTCTTTCGGCACCTTCTGCTCATAGGAAATAGGCGGGAAGAGTTCGTCCCAGCGGTCGGCATCCATTAACTGCTTGTCGATGGAGCGCGCGGCCAGCTTTCCGTACGACATGGCATTGGAGACGTTGGAGGCGCCGGTGACCAGGTCACCGCCGGCATAGAAGCGAGGGCGGCTGGTCTCAAGGGTGAAATGGTCAACCTCGATGGTGCCATGCTGCTTGATGCGCAGTCCTGATGCCTTCGCGAAGTCAATATCCACCGATTCGCCAACCGCCAGGATGACGGAATCACATTCGATACGCCGTACTTCATCGGTCAGGATCGGCTTGCGGCGCCCCGAGGTGTCGTACTCGCCAAGGCGGGTCTTCACCACTTCGAGGGCACGGACGTTGCCTTTGACGTCGCCAATGACGCGGTGCGGCGCCGCGAGGAAGAGGAAACGTGCGCCCTCATCTTCGGCCGCTGCGGTCTCCTCTTCGATGGCCGGCATGTCTTTGCGCTGGCGCCGATAAACGACGGTGACTTCGGCACCCGTGCGCAGGGCGGTACGCGCAGAGTCAATCGCGGCGTTGCCGCCTCCGATGACGACCACCTTCTTGCCAAGTGGTACGCTCTCGCCTTTGGAGACCATCTCCAGGAGCGGCAGAGCGGGATAGACGCCCTTCAGCTCGGTTCCCGGCAGATAGACCCACGACTCTTTCCAGGTGCCGACAGCGAGGAAGACGGAATCGTAGCGCTCATCGAGTTCGTTGAGCGAAATATCGGAGCCGACACGAGTGTTGAGGACAAACTTCACTCCCAGCCGCCGAATGAGTTCAATCTCGCGATGGAGGACGGCTTTCGGCAGGCGGTACTCGGGCAGAGCAAAACGCAGCATGCCGCCGGGTTCTGGCATGGGATCGAAGACGGTGACGTCGTGTCCCAGCAGGGCGAGATAGAAAGCGGCGGTCAGGCCGGTTGGTCCCGCGCCGACAACGGCGACTTTACGTCCGGTCGGTTCCAGGGCCCGAGATGCGACACGTTCCACAGCGGCATCGAAGCCATCGGACAAGAGCACGGTGTCGGCGATGTAACGATGCACGTCGCGCATGTTGACCGCGTTGTCGATGGTCTGACGGCGACAGCGTTTATCGCAGGGATGCTGGCAGACCCGGCCGGTCGAGCTGGGCAGGGGATTGTCGAAGATGACGGAATCAAAAGCGTCATCCAGGCGGCCTTCCTTGTAGAGCTGCAGAAAGCGGGGAATGTTCATGTGCAGGGGGCAGCTATTCTCGCAGGGAGAGAGTGCCAGCTCTTCGCAGACGCCCGCCTGGCAGCGGCCGGAGACGATGTGGTCTTCGAACTCCTGGCGGAAGTGCCGCATGGAGGTGAGCACGGGGTTGGGCGCGGTTTGACCGAGTCCGCACAGCGAGCAGTCACGAATGTAGCGGCTGAGCTCGTCGAGAGTTTCGAGATGCTGCATGCGACCGAAGCCGGTGGTAATGCGGTTCAGGATGCGCAGTTCTTTGTTCAACCCAACCCGGCAGGGCACGCATTTGCCGCACGATTCTGAGTTGGTGAACTCGATGAAGTAGCGGGCGACGTCGACCATGCAGATGTCTTCGTCCATCACCACCATGCCGCCGGAGCCCATGATAGAGCCGAGCTGCGCTAGGCTTTCGTAGTCGACCGGGGTATCGAACATCTCGTGGGGAATGGTTCCGCCCGAAGGGCCGCCGGTTTGCACCGCCTTGATCTCGCGTCCGGGTGCGCTGCCTTCTCCGATGTCATACACGAAAGTCTTCAGCGGCGTGCCCAATGGCATTTCGACCAGGCCGGTGTTGTTGATCTTGCCGACGAGTGAGAAAACCTTGGTGCCGGCGCTCTTGGGGCTGCCGGTTTCGGTGAACCAGGCAGCGCCTTTCATGATGATGGGCGCGATGTTGTACCAGGTTTCGACGTTGTTGATGTTGCTTGGCTTACCCCACAGGCCATGCTGGGCAGGGAAGGGTGGCCGGGGCCGCGGCCGTCCAGCTTCACCTTCCAGCGAAGCGATGAGCGCGGTTTCTTCGCCGCAGACAAAAGCGCCGGCGCCCTCGACCAACTCGATGTCGAACTTGAAGCCGCGCCCCAGGATGTTTTCGCCCAGCAGCCCATACTCGCGGGCCTGCTCGATGGCGCGGTTGAGGCGATGGACCGCCAGCGGATACTCGGCGCGAACATAGATGATGCCGTGCATCGCGCCCATCACGTAGCCGCCGATGATCATGCCTTCGAGCAGCGCATGAGGATCGCTTTCGATTTCGTTGCGGTTCATGTAGGCGCCGGGGTCGCCCTCGTCGGCATTGCAGATGATGAACTTCTGATCCGACTTGGCCTTGGCGAGAAACTCCCATTTGTTGCCGGTGAGGAATCCGGCGCCGCCACGGCCGCGCAACTTGGAGGCCTTGATCAGCTCAATGACAGCTTCGGGCTTGGCGTCGATCAGAGCCTTATAGAGCGCCTGGTAGCCTCCGACCGCGATGTATTCCTCGATGTCGTCGGGGCTGATCAGTCCGCAGTTGCGCAATACGATCTTCTTTTGGCCCTTGAAGAAGGCAACTTCGTTCCAGGACGGTATCTCCTGATAACCTTTGCCATACCGGATGGAGCCGGTAATGTGGTCCCACTCCTCGATCTTGCAGAAGACCAGGTCGGGAGGAATATTCCCTTCGGCGACGTCGTGCAGGATGCGGCCGGCATCGTGTGCCTGCACCCGGCTCAGCAACATCAGCGGCTGGCCGGGGATGTGGACAGTGACGATCGGCTCCTGGTAGCAAGCCCCGAAACAGCCTACGCCTGCCAGATACATGGTGATGCCGCTCTGGCCGATGGCCTCGGCAAAGGCGTGATAGAGGCCTTCCGCGCCGTTGCCACGACCGCAGGTGCCCATGCCAATGGTGATGCGAGGCACGGGAGGGAGAAGTTTATTGAGACCGGACTCGCGGACTGCGTTAAAGGTGCCAATGTCTTCGATGCGCGGCATCATTCACCTTCCCGTTCCAGGGCGCGCACTTCGCGTTGCAGCGTGCGCTCATTGACGTGGCCGCAGATGCGATGGTCGATCTCGACGACCGGCGCCAGGGCACATTGTCCGAAGCAGGCGACAGTGCGAACCGTGAACTTGCCATCGGCGGTGGTCAGGGTAAGCTTGTCGGCGTCGGTGCTGCCCATGTCGCCGTTGTTGAGCTCAAATCCAAGATCGAGGCGCAAGGCTTCCAGAAGAGTGCGGGAATTTCGGGTGTGGCAGGCAGTCCCGCGGCAGATGCAGATCGTATGCTCACCCTGCGGCTGAAGGTTGAACAGGGCATAGAAGGTGGCAACGCTGTGCATCCGCGAGAGGGGGATCTCCATCCGGTTCGCGATGTAGCGCAGGGCGTCTTCGGGTAGGTACTTGTTGCGGTGGTGCTCCTGGACCGCCTCGAGAATTCCGAGTAAGGCCCCGGGATGGCCGCTATGTTTTGCGATGCTTTGGTCGATGTAGGCCTTTTCGGCCGGGTCCAGCGAGGTCGCTACTGGCATGTGCAGGACGCTCCTTTCCCATGCAGAAGGCCAGCACTTCAGCGAAGCGGAGCAGGCTTCGCGTCTGCCGAAAGAGGCATTGATTGCGCTCTTTCGAATCGTTACGGCTCACTTCTGTCTAGAGACTCTTCCTAATCGTGCAACCGCGCAGTGAGGGGCATCACGGCGAAACGTGATTGCCGTCGGGCATTCCGCGATACAAATGCGGGAATAGAAGGAGTAAGTTTTCATGGATTCGCCCTCAAGGAATCCAGTCCGCGGCCGAGTAGCAGGCAGAAGCGTTTGAAAAGGAAGCGTGAGCCCGTCAGGGCTAAAGCCCGCATCATCGGCTCTTTAGGCACGGCTAACGCCGGGTCTCTGCAAGACAGATTTGCGAGACAGGTGAGAGCTTCTAGCGGCTGGCGATCTGCACCAGCTCCTTACGAGAGGGGAGGAAATTGCCGCGGGGCATGTATTCGGGCAGGGTACCCAAGTACATGGCGGTCTCGTCGCAAGCGTGAAGGCGGGGGCACTTCAGGCAGTCCTTGTGGATCTTGTCGGGTAGCGCTTCTTTGGCGACGGACTGAAAGCCCATCTTGCAGAAGAAGTCGGGAATGCGCGTGAACAGGCAAACGCAGGTAACGCTCTGACGCTCGGCTTCAACCAGCAGCGTGTCGATAAGGACACGGCCGGCGCCCTTGCCTTTGGCTTTGGAGCCGATGGTAATGGAGCGGACCTCGGCCAGGTGCATGCCGTAGAGGTGCAGTGCGCCGCAGCCGATGATCTCACCGTCGTCCTCAACCACGATAAAATCGCGGATATTCTCGCAAATCTCCGAGAGTGAGCGGGGCAACAGCGTTCCATCTGCCACATGGACCTGGATCAACTGCTCGATGGCAAAGGCATCGGGAAGGGTGGCGTTACGCGCCTGCATGGGCAACTCCTACAATGGGGGATAGTCTGGCTTTTACTTTCTGCAATGCCGCTTTGACCTGCTGCGGCGCAGTGCCTCCAGGAACATCGTGTATTGCTATTACATCTGACAATGTCAGAGCGCGATAGAATCCGGCGTCGGCCGCAATGCCGCAGCGGGCGAGTTCCGCCGTTGACAGATGCTCCAGCTCACAGCTTTTTTCGACACACAACTGCACGGCCTTTGCGATCAGCTCATGCGCCTTGCGGAAGGGCATGTCCTGGCGCACCAGATACGCCGCTGCAGCCAGCGCGTTCATGAACCCGCCGCCGGCGGCTCGCTGCATCCGGTCGTAGTTGAAGCTGACGGTGGCGAGATAACCCGTCGCGACCCGTAACATGCTAGCCACCTGTTCGGCCGCCGAGAAAACCGGTTGCTGGGTCTCCTGCATGTCCTTGTTGTAGGCCAGCGGCAGACCTTTCATGGTGAGCAGCAAGGCGGTCGCATCGGCAACCACTTTGCCGGCCTTGCCACGAATCAGTTCCATGGCGTCGGGATTCTTCTTTTGCGGCATGGCGCTGCTACCGGTGGAATACTGCTCCGGCAACTTGACGAAGCCGAACTCGGTCGTCGCATACAGAATCTGCTCCTCCGCCCAGCGGCTCAGGTGCAACGCAATGAGCGACAGCACCTGGGTGAACTCCAACGCGAAGTCGCGATCACTGGTGGCATCCATGCTGTTGGGGGTAGGCGCGCTGAAGCCAAGTTCGCTCGCGATCATTTGGCGATCCAGCGGCAGGACGGTGCCCGCCACCGCGCCCGAACCCAGTGGACAGACGTTGAGCCTCATGCGGCAATCATCCAGGCGATCAAGATCGCGCAGGAACATCTCGACGTAGGCCAGCAGCCAATGCGCGACCAGAACCGGCTCCGCACGTTGCAAATGTGTGTAGGCCGGCATGGCGGCGTCGCCGGCTGCCTCCGCCTGCTTCACGAACTCGCCGAGGAACTCAGCTATCTGCTGCGAAATAATGTCGATCTTCGCGCGCACGTACAGGCGCAGGTCGGTGGCAATCTGCTCGTTGCGGCTGCGGCCGGTGTGCAGCTTGTAGCCAACTTCGCCGACAAGCTGCACCAGCCGCACTTCGACGTAATGGTGCACGTCCTCGATGGAAGGATCGTCAGCCGAAGGCACGTCTTCGGCTGCGATGTGGTCGAGCGCATTCTGCGTGGCCTCAAGCTCGGCCGCCGTCAGGACGCCGGCTTTCGCCAGCGCGGACGCGTGCGCCTTGCTGGCCGCAACTTCGTACGGCAGCAGGATGCGGTCGAAAGGGAACGACCGCTGCCACTGTTCGAATTCCGCGTCCGGCTCCTGCTGGAAGCGACCCGACCACATCTTCACTTCGACACCTCGGAACGTGCCGCGCCATCCTCCTCGGTTGTGGCGCTGCTTACGCCGAATTTGGGAACGCCAGACTTCACCAGCGCACGCGAGCGCGCCGGCAGGCCAAGAATGCGGATAAAACCTTCCGCGTCCTTCTGGTTGTAGCTGGCGCCCATGGTGAAGCTGGCTATATCGGGGCGATAGAGCGACGACTCGGACTTGCGTCCCGCGACATCGATGTTGCCTTTGTAGAGGGCGAGCGTGACCGTGCCATTCACGTCGGCCTGGGAACTAGCAACGAACGCCTGCAGCGACTCACGAAGCGGCGTGAACCAGAGTCCGAAGTAGACAACCTCGGCGTACTTGAGACCGATGTGCTGCTTGAAGTGCATCAGGTCGCGGTCGAGGCATAGCGCCTCCAACTCGCGATAAGCGGTGAGCAGCAACGTGCCGCCGGGGGTCTCGTAGCAGCCGCGCGACTTCATGCCGACGAAGCGGTTTTCGACCAGGTCGATGCGGCCAATGGCGTTGCGGGCGCCGATTTCGTTCAGCACTTCGACGAGGGCGACGGGATCCATCTGTACGCCGTTCACAGCCACCGGCACTCCCTGCTTGAACTCGATGGAGACCTTCTCGACTGCGTCTGGTGCGTCCTGCGGCGATTTGGTCCAGGTCCAGGTGGCGGGCAGTGGAGCGTTGTCGGGGTCTTCTAATTCGCCGCCTTCATGGCTCACGTGCAGCAGATTGCGGTCGCGGCTGTGGATCTTCTCGCGGCTCTGGGCTAGGGGAATACCGTGGGCTTCGGCATAGTCGAGGCAGTCCTCACGTGAGACGAGCTTCCACTCGCGCCACGGCGCGATGACTTTTAGCTCCGGAGCCAGCGCCTGGAAGGCGTGCTCGAAGCGCACCTGATCGTTGCCCTTGCCGGTGCAGCCGTGGGCGACAGCCGTCGCGCCTTCCTTGAGCGCGGTCAGCACCTGATACTTCGCGATGATCGGCCGCGCGAGGGAAGTGCCAAGCAGATACTTGTGCTCGTACACCGCGCCCGCCTGGATCGCCGGGAAGACGTAGTCGGTCAGAAACTCGTGGCGCAGATCATCGACGATAACCTTGCTGGCGCCGGTCTTGTACGCCTTCGCAACGACTGCGTCGAGGTCGTCTCCCTGGCCGACGTCGGCCACGTAGGCGATGACGTCATAGTCATAGTTTTCCTTCAGCCAGGGAATGATGATGGAGGTGTCGAGACCTCCGGAATAAGCAAGTACGACCTTTTCACGCATGGGCACTCCTCGGGGGGAAGCGGTGCGAACCGGCTTCCAGCAACAGGACCAGGATGGCCTTCTGAATGTGCAGGCGGTTCTCCGCCTGATCGAAGACAACCGAACGCGGCGAGTCGATGACCGACGCCGCAACTTCGTCGCCGCGGTGCGCCGGCAGGCAGTGCATGAACACGGCGTGCTTGGCGGCCTGCGAGAACAGCTTGCGATTCACCTGGAAGGGCGCGAAGATCTGCTGCCGAGCAGCAGCCTCGCTTTCCTGCCCCATGCTGGCCCACACATCGGTATAGACGGCGTCGGCGCCGGCAACGGCTTCGACGGCATCGTTGGTGATAACGATTTTGGAGCCGGTAAGCTTTGCCAGCTCGAACGCGGACTCAACGATGTCGGCATTCGGCTCGTAGCCCTGAGGGGTTCCCACTGAGATGGACGCGCCCAGGCTGGCCGCCGCCAGCAGCAGCGAATGCGCCACGTTGTTGCCGTCACCGACATAGGCGAGGTGCAAGCCCTTCAACTCGCCGAAGTGCTCGCGCAAGGTCAGCATGTCGGCCATCGCCTGGCAGGGATGCTCCAGCTCGCTCAAGGCGTTGATCACCGGAATCGAAGCATGTGTCGCCATCGAAGTGACGGTTTCGTGTGCAAAGGTGCGCAGGACTACGCCATCGACCCAGCGTTCGAGATTGTGCGCGACATCGCTCAGCGGCTCACGTGCGCCGAGGCGCGACTGCGTCTGATCGACGAAGAACGACGTGCCGCCCAGGCTGTTCATGCCGGCTTCGAAGGTCAGGCGTGTGCGCAACGACGGCTTCTCAAAGAACAGCACGATCTGCTTGCCTTCAAGCGTGCCGCGGAAATCCGCCGGGCGCGCCTTCATTGCGGCAGCGAGCTCCAGCGAGCAGGCGAGCTCGTCGGGCAGAAAGTCGGTAATGGAAACCAGGTCGCGGCCGGTGACGCCACGCTGTGCGTAGGTACTCGGGCTGGCGCCTGCGGGAATCGTGGTAGCAATCATGTCGAACTCCTTCGGGTTGCGACTCAAAAAACAAAAGGAAAAAAGGCGGCAGACAGCTACCTGCCGACATAAGTGATGAATTGCAATTGAAGAGATGAAACCTGTGCCCCACGTTCGTCCCTCTCTAGGACTAAGCGCAGGGTCAGTTCATCCGGAACGTCGTTCGAGGGCGCGATCGAAGGTCTTCATGAGGCAACGACCTCCGTGCCGCACTCGATGGGGTGAGTAAAGAATCCGGGCAAGACTTCGGCCTCGGTCGCGGGGAGAATGCGCACCCGCGCGACACCTTTCTTCAGCGCCTTGGTGCAGGCTTCCAACTTGGGTAACATGCCGCCGCTCACGGTGGCTGCGGCGATCATCTGCTCGATGGAGCCAACCTCGAGCCAGCGCAGGACGGTGCCGTCGGCATCCTTCACGCCAGGGACATCGGTCAGGTAGACCAAGGCGTTGGCGCCGCAGGCGATGGCGCACGCCGAAGCCATGGCGTCGGCATTCACGTTGTAATATTCGCCGTCATTTCCGAGGGCCAGGCTCGATACAACGGGCACGATGCCCGCCGCCCAAAGGCGCTCGATCCACGGGGAATCGACGGAAACGATTTCGCCGACGAAGCCGAGATCGGGATAACGCTTCTTTGCGGCGCGGAAGATGCGCAGGTCGCCTCCGCAGATGCCGATCGCCGGCTGACCCGCCGCGCCGATCGCTGCCACCAGTTGTTTATTCAACTGGCCTGCGAGCACCATCATCGCCACATCGCGCGTCTGTTCATTGGTGACGCGCAGTCCATTGACGAAAGTGGTTTCGCAACCGAGCTGCTTCAGCGTCCGGCTCAATGCCGCGCCGCCGCCGTGCACGATCACCAGCTTGTGCTCCTCCCGACATAGACTGGGGATCGTCTTAGCGAACTTGTTCACCAGCTCCTTGTTGTCGAGCGCAGCGCCACCGATTTTCACGACGAGCTTCACTGCAGTCCCTCCTTCTCGTCGAAACCGAACATCAGGTTCATGTTCTGGACCGCCTGTCCGGCTGCGCCCTTCAAAAGGTTGTCAATGCACGACACCAGCACCGCCCGCGTCCCGTCAGGCGAGAGCGAGAAGCCGATGTCGCAGAAATTCGTGTTCAGCGAAAACTTGATCTGCGGCAGCCGCGCTGCGCCAAAGACGCGCACCCACGGCTTGCCGGAGTAGAAGCTGCGCAGGCACTGCTCCAGCTCGTCGGCTGAAACGGACTTTGCCAGCTTCACGTAAATCGTCGACAAGATGCCGCGTGGGATAGGCAGCAGATGCGGCGTGAATTGCAACGAACTGCTGTTCAGGCCTAACTGCTCCAGCATCTCGCCGGTGTGGCGATGCCCGAATACGCTGTACGCGCTGAAGTCGCCATCGACTTCCACGAAGTGCGTCTTTGGCCGAAGGCGTCTTGCCCGAGCCAGAGACGCCGGACTTCGAATCGCAGATGATGCCGTGCTCGAGGTCGACGTATCCGGCGCGAAGCCAGGGCGTGAGCGCCAGGATGATCGACGTCGGATAGCAGCCAGGATTCGCCAGCAACTTCGCGTCCTTTGATGTCGTTTGCATACAGCTCGGGCAGGCCGTAGACGGCTTGGCTGTCGAGATTGTGCAGCGGATTGCGGGTTGGCATCCTCGAAGCTGTATGCCGCGCGATTGCTGGCAGTCCTTCAGTCGCCATGCACCGCTCAGGTCCACGACGCGAAATCCGGCGGCGATCATCTCGGGCACAAGCTCGCGCGAGAACTCGTGCGGCGTGGCGAAGAAGACGCAGTCCACGCCAGCATCTTTCATCCGCTGCAGCGAGAAGCTCTCAAACGGAAACCCGCCGTTGCCCGCAATCTGCGGATAAGCTTCGCTCAGGTCGGCATGGCCGCCGCTCTCGCCGTTGCGCTTGAAGAGCAGGGGCTTCTTGGCGTGCGGATGCCGCGCCAGCAGGCGTACCAACTCGAAGCCGGAGTATCCGGTGGCGCCAAAGACCGCGGGTTGTAGTGCCGTGTTCACTGCGTTGCTATATCTCACCGAAAATAGCCGCGAATCCTGGCGGCCACCTTTTCTGCCTGTTTGGTGTCGGGAGCGATGACCAGAATCGTGTCATCGCCGCCGATGGTTCCTACGACCTCGTCCCATTCCTCGGCGTCAATCGCCGCCGAGACCGGCTGTGCGCTGCCCGCGCTGGTCTTGACTACCACCAGGTTCTGCGCCGGGATCGCGTCGTAGACAAACTCGCGAATCAGGCGCTCGACCGAAGGAAGAAAGGCGTTTTCCGAATCGTCCTGAGGTAGCTTGTAACCCTCGGGCGTCTTCACCAGACGCAGCTCGTGAAGGTCGCGCGATAGAGTCGCCTGTGTGACCCGATGTCCCTGCCGGTACAGCTTGCGCCGCATCTCGTCCTGGGAGGATATTGGCTGGCTCCCTACCAGGTCTCGGATGGCGGCATGGCGCGACAGCTTGGACATGCAAATAAATATACAACAGACTGCATATTTATTCCACTGAAAGAGAATGTCAAGGGAAAGTTGCGGATAGGCGGGGAACTTTTTGTGGAGTTGCCGTGTCCGCGTACAAGAGGGTGGTGCGAATGAGATGATGAGTGGCACTAATGATGGAAGACGCGGAGCGCATCACCTACGGGAACGATGAGGACCAGTTCTTCGAGCTGTGGCGGCCGGAGAATGCAATCGGCGCAGCGGTGATGATTCATGGCGGCTTTTGGCGCGCGAAGTACGACCTCACGCACGCCCGGCCGTTCTGCGCGGCACTGGCGGCCCGAGGCGTGCTGACGGCCAATCTCGAATACCGGCGGGTAGGCCAGCCGGGTGGCGGATGGCCGGGAACATTTGAAGATGTGCTCGCCGGAGTCAGAGCCGCGCGCGAATACATGGGGCAGGTACCTGTGGTGATTGGCCACTCCGCGGGCGGGCACCTTGCGCTGCTGCTGGCAAGCGACGCCATGCTGTTGCGAGCAGTCGTAGCGCTAGCTCCGGTGGCAGATTTGCGGATGGCATACGAGCTGAACCTCAGCAACGGAGCAGTCAAAGAATTCTTGGGAGCGACGCCGGAGTCGGATTCGGGGCTCTATGCTCGCACCTGCCCGTCGAAAAAGGCCTCTTCAGTTCGGCGCGTGCTGGTGCATGGAGCGGAGGATGAAGTCGTGCCGATCGCGATTTCGCGAGCGTATATAGCCGCCCGCAAGAATGATCCCGAGCCGCCGACGGTGGTCGAGATCGCGAATGGGACGCATATGGAGTTGATTGATCCGGAATCGACCGCTGGCGTACAGGTGATTGAGATTGTGCTTCGGCAGATTCAGACTGCCACCGCTAGGTAAGTGCCGCGACGAAGCGCTGCACAAACCGGTATACATCGCCATACGTGTTGTACAGCGGCACAGGCGCTACGCGGATGATGTCCGGCTCGCGCCAGTCGCAGATGATGCCTTCACCAATCAGGCGGTCGAGGACCGCGCGGCCGTTCTGAGCAATGCGGATGGAGAGTTGGGCTCCGCGCTGCTGGGCGTCGCGCGGTGTGATGATGGTGAACTTGTTCGATCTGCTCTGGTCGAGCAGAAACTCCAGATAGCCGGTGAGCGAGATGCTCTTCTGACGGAGTTGCTCGATCCCTGCGGCAGCGAAGATTTCCAGCGAGGCGCGCAGTGGGGCCAGGGCCATGATTGGCGGATTGCTGAGCTGCCAGCCTTCAGCGCCGGGCATCGGCCGGAAATTAGGCCCCATCTTGAAGCGGGTCTCCTGATCGTGTCCCCACCAACCTGCGAAGCGCGGGAGATTCCAGTCACGCGCATGGCGCTGGTGAACAAAGCAGCCGCCTACGCAGCCCGGTCCGCTGTTCAGATACTTGTAGGTACACCAGACGGCGAAGTCGACATCCCAGTCGTGCAGCTTGACGGGGACATTGCCGGCGGCGTGGGCCAGGTCGAAGGCCACGACGCAGCCCTGCGCATGTCCGGCGCGCGTGATTGTCTCCATATCGAAGAGTTGGCCGGTGGCGTAGTTGACGCCGGCCAGCATGACGAGTGCGATGGACGGGCCTTCGCGATGCAGAGGGCTTCGATGCCTTCCTGGCGAATGGTCGCCTCCGAGGGTCGGGGCCTCAACTCAATCAGTGATGTAGCCGGATCGAATTTATGAAAGCGAATCTGCGAGTCGACAGCGTACCGGTCAGACGGAAATGCCCCCGCCTCGATGACGATCTTGTGGCGCTGCGGCGTGGGGCGATAGAACGAGACCATCATCAGGTGAAGGTTCGTCGTCAGCGAATTCATCACCACAACTTCTTCGCGCTGCGCGCCGACCACGCCTGCCATGTTTTCGGTCAGAAAACGGTGGTAGGGCATCCATGGCTGGCGTGCGTGGAAGTGCGCCTCGACGCCTAGCTGCGCCCAGTCGTCGAGCTCCTGCTCGATGTACTCACGCGCGCGCTTGGGCTGAAGCCCGAGGGAATGCCCGCAGAGATAGATTGAGGCGCTGCCATCCGGCGCAGGCGGGATGTGGAATTGATCGCGGAAAGATGCCAGCGGATCGCGCGCGTCCATTTCGGCGGCGAAGGTGGCGGAGGTGTCGAAGGTCACGGTCGCCATCTATATACCCGCCAGAGGCGTGAGATCACGCTGCACCAGAGCTGCCGCTTTGTTCCAGTCGAGGTCCTCCATGCGCTGCACCGAGTCGCAGAGTTCGCCCAACATGCGGTCCTGAATCGCGCCTCGCGCGGCTGCAACGGAGTAGGGCGTGCGGTGGAAGGTCACCATGGCGTATTTGGGGACAAAGCGCCGCGGATAGCGCTTCTCCAGTTCGAGCTCAACTTTCTTGCGGAAGAGGAAGCGCGGATCGGCGACGCGGTCGCGCATCTCGACAAAATTCTCGATGGCGAGGTCGGCGATGGCGTCGGTGTCAGCCTTGCGAGACTTCTCGAAGGCGGAGAAGAGCACCTGCCAGTCGGGACCTTGACGATCAAGAAGATCGAGGAAGTAGGTGCAATCCTCAAAGGCGCAGTTCATGCCCTGTCCGAAGAACGGAACGATGGCGTGGGCAGCATCTCCGAGCAGCAGCGCCTTGCCATCAACGTGCCAGGGTGAGCACTTGAGGGTGACCATTGCGCCTGTGGGATTGGCGAAGAAGTTCTCGACCAGATTCGGCATCAGGCCCAAGGCGTCGGGGAACTGTGTCTCGAAGAACGAGAGCACCTTGGCTTCGTTGTCGAGCGATGCGAAGCTGGTGTCGCCTTCAAAGGGAAGGAAGAGGATGCATCCGAAGGTCCCGTCGATGTTGGGCAGGGCAATCAACATGAAGGTGCCGCGCGGCCAGATATGCAGCGCGTGCGTCTCCATGACATGGCTCCCGCTGGGGCCGGCGGGGATGGTCAGCTCCTTGTAGCCGTAATCGAGGTAATGCTGCGAGAAGTTGAAGCGCGGCAGCTTCAGCATCTCATTGCGAATGGCGGAGGCAGCGCCGTCTGCGCCAATCACCACATCTGAGGCAACCGATTTGTCCTCGCCGGTCTCCTCATTCCGCAGATGGACGTCACCGGTACGCAGATCGAATCCGGTGCAGCGCTGGTTGAAGTGGATGATCCACGCCATTTTCTCGGCCGCATTCATCAGCGCGATGTTCAAGTCGGCGCGCGAGATGGAGTTGATGACCTCAGTCTCGTCTTTGCCGTAGGGCATGAAGGTGAGCTCGCCGGCGACGGAGTGCATCATGCGGCCGCGCATGGGGATGATGATGTTCTCCACGTCGTGCCATAGGCCAGCTTCTTGCAAGGCGTGAATGCCGCGGGTAGAGAGCGCCAGGTTGATGGAGCGGCCGGCGCTGATGTGCACGCGGCGCATGTCGGGCCGGCGTTCATAAAGGCGGACAGGAAAGCCGCGCTTCACCAGAGAAATGGCGAGCAACGGCCCCGTGAGCCCGGAGCCGATAAGCGTGATTTGGCTGCGTTCCGGGCTCATGCGTGCGTAGGGTTCGACTCGGGTTGGTGGAGCATGGTACGGGCCTCCCAGAGTTCGGGGAAGAGGCGCTTGCCGAGTGTGGTGCGCAGGTAAGCGGAGCCTTCACTGCCTCCTGTGCCGCGGCGCGCGCCGATGATGCGCTCGACCACCTGAATGTGACGCAGGCGCCAGGCGACGATCAACTCGTCAAACTCCGTCAGGCGCTCGCAGAGGTCGATCCAATCACGGTAGTTGCGCTCGTCTTCGTAGACATTGCGAATGGCTTCGGCACGTTGCTGAAAGCGTGCGTCTTCGCTGTTTGCCGGCGATTCCGGCAGCTTGCCTATCGTGGCGAGGGCATCGAAAAAGACATCGCGCAGGGAAGGCGCGTGCAGCCGCTGCCTCAGGCGAGCGTGAGCTTCCGGGTCCTGCGTGTGCAAGCGCAGGTGGTTTTCATCCTTCAGGCCGCACAGGAACTCGATTTCGCGAAACTGTGCGGACTGGAAACCGCTCGCCGGCTCCAGCTTTTCGCGGAAGGCCATGAAGTGCGTTGGCAGCATGGTTTCAAGAATGGTGAACTGTGTTACCAGCACGCGCATGATTTCGGTACAGCGGCGCAGCAAGCGCGCCGCTTCATACACCTGGTCGCGCCACTGCCGCGAGGCCACATCAGAAAGGCTTTCGACCACCGAGTCGAGGTCGTGCAGCAGCTCTTTGAACCACAACTCATAGGTCTGATGAATGATGATGAACAGCAACTCGTCGTGGGTTGGCGGAGACGAGAGCTGGTGTTGCAGCTTGAGCAGCTCGGGAACGCTCAGGTAAGAGCTATAGTTCAGTAGGCCGTCCGGATGTGACGCTGCGCTTCCATTTGTTCGCCCAACGGGACAGCCAGAGCTTTCCAGCGCTGTAGACGCCTGTGCCACAATGTCAGACTTGGCTTTCGTTCCGCCGACTCCGAAGAACTCAGCGGCATTACCCGCCAACAGCTTTGCCTTGGCCTGCAAGGATAGCTCGCTCTGGCGAATCAAGTCGCCGATGTGCTCCTCGCCAAGCGGGTAAGGATAATCGGAGCCCAGCAAAACGCGATCCTCGCCCATCACATCGACGAGAAGTTTCAGGGAGCGTTGATCGAAGACGGCGGAGTCAGTGGCAAAGCGGTCCACGTAATGCGCCGGTGGAAACTCCGCTCCGCCGCGAGCCAGGGGTTGATGCACCCAGGCATTCTGCATGCGGCCCAACAAAAAGGCGAAGCTGCCGCCGCCATGCGCGAAGCAGATCTTCAGCGACTTCGGCAGGCGGTCGAAAGCGCCGCTCAGAACCAAGGCGGCAACGGCAAGCTGGGTCTCGGCGGGCATGGCGACGGTCCAAGGCATCATGTAGTTCGGCATGCGCTCGGGTGCCATCATGTCCCAGGGGTGAACGAGGACAGCGGCGCCTTCGTTGGCGCAGTGATGCAGGAAAGTCTCGATGCCGGGATCATCCAGGTTCTTCGGCCCGACGTGGTTGCCGATCTGCACACCGAGGTGTCCGGCCTTCATGCATCGCGTGAGCTCGGCGCACGAGGCATCGATGTCCTGTAGCGGAACCTGGCAGAGCGCCCGCAGGCGCCCGTTGCCATGGCTGCACAATTCCAGAGCGGCATCGTTAAAGATTTGCGCAACTTCCAAGGCCTGTTCGGCGGGGCGGTGATAGGAAAACAACACCGGTGTGGCGGAGACGATCTGCAAATCAATGCCTTGCTGGTCCAACTCCTCAAGGCGAACAACGGGGTCCCAACAGGACTGCTTGATCAGGCGGAACTCGCGGTTCCCGAGCATGACCATGCCTTCCCCGTTGCCGAGGTGCTTCAGCCATGGCCAGTCGGGCGTGCCGAAACGCTCAGCAAGGTCGGGCCAGGTTTCGGGGAAGAAATGGGAATGAATGTCGATTGTCCGTATCAATCATGACCTCCCAGGGTGTACGGTGCCGCAAGTCTTACAACGTCGGAGTTCTTCGCTACTGTAGAACTTGTCAAACAATGGCGGCAGATCTTTCACGATGCTCTTCAGCCGGACCTCGGCACGATAAACAAGGTTATGGCAGTTGGGGCAGTACCATTCGAAGGCATCAACACTGCCTTCGGGACGCGGCATCTCGATGACCAGTCCGATGGTGTCGGCTTGGCGCTGCGGCGAGTGGCGCATGTGCTTGGGCAAAAGGAATACGTCACCTTCGCGGATGGGGATGTCTTTCGGAGGCTTGCCCGGCTCTTCCATGATGCGCAGGAAGACGTCGCCCTTGAGCTGGTAGAAGAACTCCTCGGTGGGATCATCATGATAGTCGCGGCGCTGGTTAGGGCCGCCGACGACCGTGACCATGAACTCGCCGTCCTCCCAAACCTGGGCGTTGCCGACCGGGGGCTTGAGCTTGTCGCGGTTCTCGTCGATCCACTTGTGCAGGTTGAACGCTCGCAGTGAGCTGATGGATGCCATAGTTATGATTCCCTCTGCTTGACTGGCTTGTATGCGATCACTTTCATCTCGATAAGCAGATGCGGATGCGGCAACTGGTGCACGGCGACGGTAGTGCGAGCCGGGCCGTTATGGTCGAAGAACTCGCCGTAGACTTCGTTGTATCCGGCGAAGTCGTTCATGTTCACCAGGAAGGCCGAAACTTCGGCGATGTCGTTCAAGTCCGCTCCGGCACTGGCCAGAATGTCGCGAATGTTCTCGATCACGGCGCGGGTTTGCGCGCGAATGTCGAGGTGCGTGGTGCCGAACTCATCCACATCGGCTCCGGCAATGGTATTGTCGGGGCGGCGCGAACTGGTGCCCGATACAAACAGAAAGTCGCCCGCACGCTTCAGGTGAGGGAAGCGGCCGCGTGGCTTCGCCTTGCCCTCGACGACTGTGGCTTTCATTTCACTGCCAGTGGGCACTACCTCGCTCCTCGTCAAAGTCGAATGCAGATGTTGTTCAGCTCGGAATAGAAATTCAGCGAGTGCGTTCCGCCTTCGCGTCCGATGCCGGAGAGCCCCACACCCCCGAACGGTGTACGCAGGTCACGCAAAAACCAGCAATTCACCCAGGTGATGCCTACCTTCATCTGCCGTGCTACACGGTGGGCGCGCTTGAGGTCGTTGGTCCAGATCGACGCTGCCAAGCCATACTCTGTGTCATTGGCCATCGCGATGGCTTCGTCTTCCGAGTCGAAGGGCGCGATATGACATACCGGCCCGAAGATTTCTTCTTTCACGCAGGGCGACGACTCCGGCAACCCGGTGAAGATTGTGGGCTGAACGTAGAAGCCTTTGTCGCGGGCATCGCCAAATTCAGGAACGCCGCCACCGGCAATGGTGGTGGCGCCGAGCTCCCGTGCCATGCGGAAGTACGATAGCACCTTTTCCCGGTGCGCCTTCGAGATCAGCGGCCCCATGTTTGTTGCCTTGTCAGCGGGCCAGCCGATGTTCAGGCTCTCAGCTTTGTCCTTCATCGCCGACACGAACCAGTCGAAGATCGGGCGCTCGACGTAAACGCGTTCGGCACACAGACAGACCTGGCCGGTGTTGAGAAAGACGGCGTCGCTCATCTGCCGGATGGTCTCGTCGCGGTCGCAGTCGGCGAAAACGATGGCGGCGTTCTTCCCGCCGAGTTCAAACGAAACTGGCTTCACGCCCGGGGCGCAGGCCTTCATGATGGCCGCGCCGGTGCGCGACTCGCCGGTGAAGGTCAGAGCATCGATGCCCGGGTGGCTCACCAGATGCTCGCCGGTTGAGCCTTCACCGAAGCCATGCACGAGGTTGAAGACGCCGCTGGGCACGCCGGCATCGCGCATTACTTCGGCAAGCAACGTGGCGCTCGCAGGGGTTTCTTCCGACGGCTTCACCACCACGGCGTTGCCGCAGGCCAGGGCAGGAGCCACCTTCCAGGTGAGCAGCAGGATCGGGAGGTTCCACGGAGTGATGATGCCGACCACGCCGATCGGCTTGCGCACCGCATAGTTCAGCGCGTGCTTGCCGTCGGGAGTTTCGGTCTCGAAGGCTTCCAGTGAGGCCGTCTTTATTATGTCGGCGAAGACGCGAAAGTTCGCCGCGGCGCGGGGAACATCGAGCCGGGATGCCAGAGCAATGGGCTTTCCGGTGTCCGCGGACTCTGCCCGAACAAACTCGTCGAAGCGCGCTTCGATGCCGTCAGCGATCTTGTAGAGCAGGGCCGCGCGTTGGCGCACTCCATAGCTGCCCCACTCGCCCTCGAGTGCTCTGTGGGCTGCAGCGACGGCGGCATCAACGACTTCGGGGCCGGCCTCGGCCACACGTGCGATGAGGCTGCCGTCGGCGGGATTGATGTCGTCAAACTCCCGGCCGCCGGGGACAAATTGGCCATCTACGAAGCTGAGCCTAGCCGTGGCTGTAGTAATGAGGTTTGCTGACACTCTGTACGCCATCCCCAGTATCCATTATGCCCGTGGAACGGGCTTCCGGGTAAGGGCGTTTTACCCACGCCAGAACTGAAAGACGCAAGCAAGCCGCGCAATCTACTTCGTCAGAAACACATCCCTGCGCGGGAACTTCTCAAACAGCGATGCGTCCTGAGAGAAGTTCGTGGCCAGGACGTCGGTTGGGTTCCCAGCAATCCATTGCGAGAGATCAATCGTCTGATAGTGGCCGCTATTAAAGACGATGAGAATGCGGGCTTGCTCGTTCCCAACATTTTCGATGGAGTGCCCGAACCCCTGCGGGATATAGCCAACGTCTCCCTTATTGAGGGTCTCTTCGCGCCAGCGCCCGCGCGAACCGAACAACGTCACGTTGAATTGACCGCTCAGGATGTATTGCCACTCGGCGGCGTTGGGATGCCAATGCAATTCCCGCAACGCTCCCGGCTCCATCTCCAATATGACGCCGGTCATGGTCGTGGAGATAGGGAACTGAGAGCCGTCGACGCGCCACTCCATGCCACCGTTGAACACTTCATAAGGCTTCTGGGAGAGCAGGCTGTACTTATGGGTGAGTGCAGGTGGTTTCCAGCCTTGCAGTGGAGGAGCGGCGACCTCGGGTGGAATCTTGCCCTTGGCGAAGTAGACTTCACACTTCGGAAAATGCTCGAAGGTTTCGGGCGGAAGCCCAAAATTTTTGGCCAGCAGCCGCGGTGGTGCCAGGCCGATCCAGTCGCTGATACTGAAGGTGCCGAACTCGGAGAAATAGCCGTTGTCGAAGACCAGAATGAAGTGGCAGGGATTGTCGCCCAGGGTCTCGATAACATGGCCGTGGCCGCGCGGAAAATACCAGATATCTCCCGGCTCAAAATCGTTGGTTTCGCAGCAGCCCAGAGGATCAATGACCGTGGTGCGTACCCTTCCCTCGGTAACAAACGCCCACTCTGCGGCGGTGGCATGCCAGTGAAGCTCGCGCATTACTCCCGGCTCCATGCGCATGGAGACGCCGGCAAGGCCCTTGGATATGGGCAACTGCTCTACGGTCGCCTCTTTGCCAAAGCTGCCCTCCAGCACACGTCCTTCGGATTTTTCAAGTTCAAATTTAAAGGTTGGGAGCTCCTGGCCTGAGGTTACGGGATCGGGAAGATTGTTCTGGAAGCTGCTGTGGCCACCTTCGGAACTAATGGGAACCGAGAGGGAAAACACGATGTCTCCTGTCTGGCGCCCACGCACAGGAAAGACCGTGCGCGTGTGCACCTTGCTCGCTGTTTTGGATTGGGGAAGAAGAGCCTAGATACGTTATCCGGAGGCGCTCGGGAAGCGCAACTGAAAAAGTTCTTCGGTGGTGTCCTGATTTAGGACACTACCAGTCCTTCGCGGCTGTTGACAGTGGTTGAGATTTCTTGTCCACAGCGCTGTTCACTGCACCTTCAGCGGGGAACTTTCTGCCAAAGGACTCCTAACTGACGGCAACTAGGGCCGAGATCGCGGTCGTTTACTTACCGAGGAAGAGCACAGAGACAGCGATGCCACATGCAAACATCACCACACTCAGGACCCCCATTCTGATGATGGTCGCCGTCGATGGCCTCGCGGGAGCATCAGGCATCTTCATCGACTTCGTCACCGGCTGCGCTGCGGAGCCAACTACATCGGTGGCCCCGGACCTTCGTATCGTCATCATTCCGTGCTTGAGGTGGTGTGCACACTAGCCACCAGTTCATCGGATAGGCGACGATTCCACCAGCAAGGAGTGCCATTGACATTGCAAACCAAAAAGTTGCGTTTCGGGGATTATCGCCGCCGGGGAAACGGGTTGTCGTGAGAATCATGACAGGCACCATACCTGCCATCAGAGTATTCATCGAGAGGAATTCAGGAACGAACGTCATGCGGAGAGAAAGCTTGAACGAACCGCCAGCCATGGCGCGCAGGAAGAGTGCCTGAAAGATGGACCACCCGAAGCCGAACCCAAGAACATATTCCAAGCCAAGATGCACCAGCGGAGAGAGTTGAAGCAGGCTCCCCAGAACCGCTCCAATAAGAATTCCCACGCCATCACCTGCGACACAGTGCATTGTCGATCCAAGAACTTGTCGCCAACGAGCCTCTACATAACGTTCATGCAGGCCGGGAAGCGGTTCACGGCAACCGAGGACGTAGAGAAATGCACCAAAGGGACCGGTGTAGGCGGTAATGAGCACAAAAGCCCACTTCATGACCGGTGATTCGGGTGTGGAAAGAATGTCAATCGCTACGAATGCGACCGATAGCGCCATCAGAATGAACCACAACAGAATGACACCACTTAACATGATCTCCACCAATGCTAGTTAGGATCCCCGGTTACAGTGGTGATAAATTACAGGCCGGAGTTCGCCATGGGAAGAAGATTACTTTGGAGAAGATTTGGGGCCGCGTGGGATGCGCGCTCCAGCCGTGAGGGATGCGTGTGTTATGGCGACTCCACTGTCCCCAGTTCAAGTACCTTAACCGTCGACAGGTTGGAGCACAACTGAAAAAAGCTGATCGAGACTGATACTTGATCAGCGCTGTCGCGATCCACATGGCTTGAATTATTAAGTCGGCAAGTAGGATAGGAGGAAGCTTGCCATTATTTCGTGCGGACGGCCCAGCCGAGCATGAGAAGGCCGCTGGCGGCAACCCAGCTTCCCGCAACGCGCACCGCGATGCGGGCCCACTCCGCCTGCAGGCGCACGACCAAGGCCGCCGCAAGGGCGACAAGCACGAAGACACCGAAAGCCAGTCCAAACGTAGCTATGGCTGCGTCGGTCGAGGCGCCCAGGCCGGTGCCGTTCAGGTAGCCATGGTAGAGCCCGAGCAGGGCAGCGATGCCAGTCGTGAGGCGCAGAGAAATCTTTGCATTGGCAGCCAGCAATATTCCGAGAAGCAGAAACCAGCCGGCGGCGATGAACGGGTGGGGATTGGCGGCGAGGGCGCTGAGCCCGATGAGTCCTCCAAGCAGCCACGCGGTGGGGATGGTGAAGAGCGCTCGGCGTCCGTAGTTCACGCCGCGCAAACCAGCCAGAAATGCCAGCGCCAGCACGGGAATAAAGTCCTCGGGGCTCATGAAGAAGTGCATCAGTCCGTCGTAGATAGGACCCATGCCGGTGGTGTTGAGGTGCGCATCGGCGGGAAGAGCGCTCATGGCGAGCACGAAGAAGACGAAGGCGTACAGCGGAATGCGGGATGGATTGCGTCGCATCATGCAATCGCCTTCCACATGAAGAACGCGCCGCCGGCCATGACGAACGCTCCGGCAAAGCGCAAGGCGGTCTTGCCCCAGCCCCATTTGTGGACCGTGCCGATGCCGATGCCAACCGCGTGCAGGCAGCCTGTCGCGATCACGAAGCCGATGCTGTAGAGCATGGCGCTTTGTCCGGGAGGGAGTTCTGCTCCGTGAGCATGACCGTGGAAGATGGCAAAGAAGCCGACCAGCGCGGCGGCTATGCCCAGCGGCGGACGCAGCTCGAACATCACAGCGGCGCCGAGCAGAATGGCCGACAAGGCGATGCCGTATTCAACGCCGGGCAGCGGTATGCCCATCAGGCCCATCATTCCGCCCATTGCCATCACCATGGGAAAAGCGACGGGCAACAACCAGATTGCGGGGGAGCCAAGCTGGGCGCCCCAAAGGCCGACCGCCACCATCGCCAGCACATGGTCGAGTCCGGAGATCGGATGATAGAAGCCAGTCAGGAAACCGGTGGCCTGGCCTTTTTGAGGATGGGCAAAGGCGGTTTCAGCGCACAGAAATATGACCACAACGAGTGTCATCGCCCGCGTCATGAGCGGCGACTGAGGCGCTCTCATCGTGAGCCTCCGAGCAGCATTCCAATTCGTTGGATCGTCCAGAATGCTCCTAGCGAGCCGACGGTGTATCCGGGCAGCGCCTCCACCCAGCGTGGCCAGCGAACTTCGAGAATGCGGAAGGAGCGTTCCAGCGCGAGAATCAGGCCGATGAAACTAAGCTGTCCGAGCTCGACCCCGACGTTGAAGCTGACCAGGGCCAAAGGAAGTTCATGCCGCGGCAGGCCGGCACTGGTGAGTGCGCTGGCGAAGCCGAAACCATGTAACAAGCCGAATGCGAAGGCGACGACCCAGGGATGTCGGATGGTGAAGCTCGTCTCGCCACGCCAGGAGCGAACGATTTCAGGACCTAGAAAGAGAATGCTCAGCGCGATCGCGGCGTTGAGTGGAACGACCGGAACTTCAGCATAGCCAAGCGTCGCAATGGCCAGCGTGATGCTGTGCGCAACAGTGAATGCTGTCACGGTCTTGAGCAGCATCCAGCGGTCTTTCACGATCAGCAATAGCCCAAGCACGAACAGCATGTGGTCGGCGCCGAAGAGAATGTGGCGTATGCCTTGGACGATGTAAGTGCCGACCACTCCCATCCATGTCTGTGAGGCGGCAATCTCCACCCAGGCCTGCGAGGGATGTACGATGGTCGTCCATTTCCTGCCGTCGAGCATCTCAACGCGCACCAGCACGTCGGTGATGGTGAGTTGCAGTCCGGGGAACTCGATGCGCTTGCCGGCAAGGCCCTTGGGACCGGCGTCGATCCAACGGCGTTCGACGAAGGAGTCGGACAACTCCTGGACGTCGGGCTCGCGCAGGTTCTTGACGTCGTCGGGAAGCTGCAGTAACACCGGCAGACGCATACCTGCGAGAACCGGGGTACGCCACAGCACGCTGAATTGATTGGGCGCCGTCTCTTTAATTTCCAGATAGGCGGGACGTGCCTCGTGCGCTGAGGCGATTGGAGCCGACAACGCGATGAAAAGCAGAGCGATGAGAGCAAGCGCAAGGCGGCCCCTCGCGGACTGAAGTCCGCTCGGGGTAATAAACAGCGAGGTCGCAACGGCGCGCCTAAGGGCGTGCCCCTTCGAAGCACGATGTCTCACAGCGGGCCCTCCCCGGAAGGTGCGGGTACCTGCTTCGCGGGCGGGGGCACGGGCGCCTGGGCGGATTGCTGGTCCGGCGGACCCGGCAACAGCACCGTATATTTGGCCCGCATCTCCTTATAGGCCGTCGCCCAAGCTGTTTGCTTCTGATCCGCCAGCCAGGCGGTCTTGACGTCAGGCTCCATCTCTTCAAATGCCGGAATGCGTCCCGGAATAACAGTACTAATAAAGACAAGGTGCCAGCCGTATCCGGACTCGACGGGCCCCTGCCATGAACCGGGCTTCAGCTTTTCGAGAACGACGGCGAACTGCGATCCGAACTCTTTGGCGATGGCTTCCGGGGTGCGATCGCCGTAAAAGTCCTGGAACATGAACTGATCGCCGAGCGAAGCAGCCAGTTTGGAATCCTCGGGCTGGCCGGCGATTTTCGCCAGTGCCTTGGCGGCGTCTTCCTGGGCATTCTTACCGCGCTTGTCGGGAGAGAAGTAAAGATGGCGGAAGCTGTAGCGGCTGGGCAGGGCGAACCTGGTGCTATTCTTGTCGAACCATGCTTTGAGCTCCGCAGTGGAGGGCTCGTGGGCGGCAGCTACATCTTCGCTCAGAAACTGCATTTTCTGTGCCATGCGGCGCTTTACGATCTCGTCGTCCTTGTCTAATCCCATGGCCAGCCCTTCGCGATAAAGGACCTCCTCGCGCACCCTGTCCTCAATCATGGCAGCCAACTCCTGTGGAGTAGGCTGGCGGTGCCATTGGGCGACCCAGTAGATGTCCATTTGGCGAATGTCATCCAGAGTCAGAACAATCTGGTGGGACGATGCAACTCCGATGCGACCGTGCTGCACGTAGGCGTAAAGCGCAAAGAGCGCTGCACCGATAAGCAGAAAATGCAGCAACGGCTCGCGAAGCCACTGTTTCAACATCGGAAGAAAAGAACGGCTCTGGGACTGCTCAACCGCGCGCTGCGGCTCCGAGACTACAGATACTTCATTCACCAATATTTCCACCACAGGAAAGGGGAATCGTTCATCTACGCTTGTATGCCGGCGGCGCGTCTGGCTCTTCGGATCGCATATCCCACAGCGACACACAGTATCGCGTGAACCGCTACGGCCGGCCAAAGCAGAAATCCGGCCGCGCCGCCAACTCCAGCCGCTATGAGGCACAGCATCACCAGCGTGCTATACGTCAGCATGCCGTAGGAGGCTTGCAGTGAGTCGCCCCTGGGCCAGCCAGGCGACGCCCAGACCGATCAGCGCGACGTCGGCGATGCGGCTCATCATGACGCCCGCTCCGCCAATTTCAGCGGAAAACAATGCCCTGGCTGCAAGCGGCGGAGAGGCGAGAACGATAATGCCAGTTGCCGCTTCGCCCAAGCTTGCGATTACCAGTAACAGGTTCATTGACTTCACCAGTCACGGCGCGTGAAATCGCAGGCCCGCGCCCTGACGCTCGGCCACTGAGAAAGTCCCTTACTTCTTGCTCTGCGCATGCTGATCGAAGAACGCATTCACTCCGTTATCAATTTTCTGCAGCGCTTCTCCGCCTAGCTTCTCGACCAGCTCCCGGCGATGCTCTTGGCGAATGGCCTGGAACTTCTGCTGCTGCTGTTGATCCAGCAGAGGCGTAAGTTTGGCGTCGACGTCGTCGCTGATTTGCTTCAACTGCTCCAACTTCTGCACTGGGGACAGAGAAGTGTTCTTCTTCAGCGCCTTCAGCTTGGGGATGATCTCCCCCTTCAGGTAAGGGAGTATTTGCTGCTGCTGCTGTTCGGTCAGGCCCACCTCGATCGAGAACTGGTTGAGCATAGCCGTCAGCGGATTGACCACAAACTGCGGCGAGGGAATCATCTCGTAGTTGGCGTAACCGAATTCGTTGCTGCGGGCGCCGTAATACGTGTCGCCCAGCTTGTAAATGGTGACCGAGTAGGGATCCTGCTGGACCTTCGTCACCAGCTTGCCGCCCTCGATCTTGTAGGGCGTGGTGATTCCCTGATAACCGTCGCGGATGGGATTGCCCACATAGCTCGGCAGGGTGGAACCGGAGCTCAGGTGCCACACATTGCTATCGCCGTCGGGCGTGTAGCTGACGCTGAACTGCTCACCAGTGACGTTGTTGCGTACCCAGAACGCCTTGCCCACGATCAGCGACTTTAACTGGGCGTCACCTAATGCGGTTGCGCCCTTTGCTTTGAGGTCGGCGACCGTCAGTCCGGCGGGAGCGGCTTTGCGGGCCTCGGCGCTCGGCGTGTACCAGATGGGTGACGTCCAAGCGCGTTCCTGTCCGGTGAGCGGAACCACTTCGGGCGGCTTGAGCCCGGCTTTGACCGCTTGGATCAGCGTCCAACGCGGAGTAGGAATCTCCAGCACACGGGCGTAGTAGAAGGCGTGCAGGCTGGCGTCGAACGCAGGATCGGTCCAGACGGTCTTGAGTTCCGTCGAACCCACATCGTTGGTGTAGGTGGCCTTTTCGAGGTCCACGGTGCTCTTGATCGGAGGGACCTTGCCCGTCCATTTATTGGGCTTGCGGTCGCCCGACCACACCACGTCGAAAACCTTCTCGAAGCTCTGACCGTCCTGCGTCCAGCCCTTAATGACTTGGACGCGATCAAGATTGCCCGAGTCGGGATCTTTGACCGCCCATATGACAAATGTGGGTGCCGTACCCTTTTTTCCCTGCGGCATCGCGGTCAGGTCCGCGCCCATGGGCACGCCGTTCGCATACGACTGATGGACCCAGTCCTTGGCGTCAAAAATGCCCTTGTTGTAGCCCCAGCCACCGAAGAAACGCACCTTGATGTGCGGGCCGCTGACGCCGAAGGTCTCCTTGCGATACATGGCGTCGAAGAGGGATTCGCGGGTATTCTCCTCGGCCCACACTCCGGTAAGGCCGCCGGGGTTTTCGTAGCGCACGTCCAGGGTGCCGAAAGCCAGGACGCCAGCAAAGCGCCGGTCCACGGTTCCGTCAATTTGGGCGTGACCACCATAGAAGTTGTCCTGACGATAAGGACTGCCGGTGTTGTGCGAGTCGGAGCCGCCGGCCATGCCGAACTTGTACGGGTTGTAGCCGCGTACATCCTGCATGGTGATGCCGTCTTTCAACGCCTGGCGGGCAAAGCTGCCCTGAATGTGATCGATACGGCCACCGGTGGCCGGCTGACCCAGCAGGCCGTCGGCAAAGAGCTCGTAACTGGCGTACTCGTCGGTGGGCGAGAGCAAAGGGTGAGTTTCAGAAGCACCCTTGATCTGCTTGATCTCGACCAGTCGCTCATTGAGGTCGCGATCGGCCGCCCAGGCGGCGTCGATGGGACGTCCGAAGCTGTCCAGGTCAATGGGATACATCCAGCCGTCGCTTAGATTGGCGTTGTGCGAGATGGCCAGCAACTGGTTGCCCGCCTTGCGCTGCGCGTCCATCCATTTCCAGAGGTCTTCGGGGTGGTAGGAATCCAGCGCGCTGTAGGGCATCTGCGGTATGTGGGTGCAGTCGCGGAAGAAGATGTTGCGGTGCAGATTGCGAAAGTTAGGCATGGAAGTCCACTCATAAGAGCAGAAGGCGGTGAACTTGCCGGGGTGGTTGTTCGCATCGGCGATCTTGACGTTCTCCTTCCAAATGCTGCCTGCCACCTCGGGGCTCATAAAGGCCTTCACCGGAGTTCCCGCCATGAGGTTCACCAGATACGTGAAGGTCTTCTGAATCTCTTCCTGGTTATTGGGGTCGTGAATAATGAGCGGCTGCGCCTGAGGCAACTTGCTTACGTAGGTGCCGGGTGTATTGGCTTCTTTGGTTACGCCGACGTATTCCGAGTGGTCAGTGACGCCCATGAAGTCCATGGGGGTGTCGATCTTGATGTCGAAGCCCATGGGGTGCTTGATGGTCTGGCCCTGCGCATACTTGAGCGCATCGTCTGGGCCGGTGATGCGGTTACCCATGAGCCAGGCATCGACCGACCAACTGGTATGAATATGCTCCTCGCCGAAGTAGGCGTTGCGATCAGGATTCGGCTTGAGAGCCTCTTCCGGAGGAGCCTGTGTACCACCCGTCGCTTGCGCTTGCTGCGGCGCCTCGGATCTCTTGCAGGAAACCAGTATGCCAACCGCAACCAATGCCAACAACAGGAACATCGCCAGCGCTATTCTCGTCTTCATCCCTGCCTCCGAACCCCCGGGCACAACAAGGCGCACCCCTCATGGGGCAAACAAGTCGCTCTTCGTGGCTAACGATTAACAAAGAAGGAAAAGACTACACTTCGGGCTGTGAGGCCGCGTACTGCCAAAGTGCTAGTTGGGAACTCTTTTTGGCGTAATCGCAACGGGCTGGGGCCCTGGCAGACTTGCCCAGCACGGCGATCCTCATGACGGAGTTCCAGCGGGAACGGCCAGAAGATCCCGGACGCTCTGTGTGCAATGAATTCTTGGCCAGGCACACCGTACGCTGGGCTATTGGTAATTCGTAGGGCGAATCGGTTGAACCGGGCCGGACCCTCGGGCCTTGCCTGAACTCTTGCCTACCAGAGCTGCAACTGACGACCCGACGCCTTGCGCGACGGCGCGCACGCCCCGCAGTCCCAGACTTGCCGGGGACCGCTTTCTGCCGTTCAGCGACTGGATCAGGTTTCCCGTTCGCCCGATGCTGTCCTTAACATCAATGATTCGGCCCGCGGCTTCCAGAAATGCCTTACTCCATTGATATACGTCTGCTTGGCGTACCGCTTGCCGCAGGGTCTTCATCCGACGAACTCGCTCGTTTCGGCTCATCAGCACAGCGGACTGTAATGCTTGTGCCACACCGGCAATATCGTTGGGGTTCACAATTATCGCCCCGCAGTCCAACTGGGAGGCCGCGCCGGCAAACTCGCTCAATACGAGTACGCCTTGCTCTCCAATCTGCGCGGCGCAGTATTCCTTGGCGACCAGATTCATCCCATCTTTCAGGGGCGTCACCAGCGCGACGTCGGCTGCGCGATAGTATGCCAGCAATTGCTGGCGGTCCAGACGCCGATAGATGAAATGGATGGGAGCCCAGCCGGAGTCGGTAAAGCGCCCGTTGATCTCACTAATCGTTCGCTCGATTTCCAGCTTCAGTTCGTTGTACTTGGGAATGTCTTCGCGGCTCGGTACCACAACCTGCAGAAGCGTGACCTTTCGTCTTAGCTGGGGGGATTGCTCCAGCAGGTGAGAGAACGCTCTGAGCTTTTCGGGAAGGCCCTTGGTGTAGTCGAGCCGGTCGACCCCGAGCAGCAGCGATCTGCCATTCATGTCGGCGCGAATCTGGGCGGTCAATTTCGTGACCTCCGGGCTGGCCGCTTGCGAGGCAAATTCATCGAAGTCGATGCTGATAGGAAAATCACCCACGATGGTCCTCCGGTTGCCCCGCTCGACGACCATCTGATTGCCGGAATTGAGAATCTTTGCGTCCGGAGCGAAGCGCTCAACGCATATGGCGAAGTTCTGCCGATCACGGAACGTCTGCAGTCCAACCAGCTCAAAATCAAGCATCGATGCCAGGAGTTCGGTGCGCCAGGGCAGCTTCTCGAAAATATCCGGCGACGGGAATGGTATGTGTTGGAAGTAGGAGAGCGTGGCCTGCATGCCCAGGCGGCGAATGGAAGCCGCGACTCCGGTCAGATGGTAATCATGCACCCAAATGAAGTCGCCATCCTGAGCAACCTTGGAAACCCGGTCGGCAAACCGGTCGTTGATGGCTACGTAGGAATCCCAGTATGTCGGGTGAAAGTTACACCTGGACTGAAGATCATGAAACAGAGGCCAGACGATTTCATTGGAAAATCCGGAGTAAAACTCCAACCGCTCCTCTTCCGTCAGGAATACGGGATGGACCTCAAATTCAAATTCGGGTACAGAGCGCAGTAATTCCTCGACAGCTGGCGAATATTCCGTTCCTGGCCATCCAATCCAGCATCCATCGTATCTTCTGAAGACCGACCGCAAGGCGGTGACCAGGCCTCCCGAGCTTGGATTTAAAGCAAATGAATCTCCCGTGCTTTCAATCGAAACCGGGAGACGGTTGGAAACGACAATGAGCCGCCTATTCGAAGTCATACTCACCTCCACAGGCGCTAAGCCAGTTTTGTAGGAACGACATCAGTTCCTCGGGTGGGCGAATCCAAAATTTTGCCGCCGTCGGCCGGTGTTCCTTGCGAACCAGGACCGTCAAGCCGCAGGGATTCAATGCAGAAAAAGCGTCTTCGTCCGTCACATCGTCTCCCAGGTACGCAGTGGGAGTGTCAGCATCCTGTTCTTTCAGTACCGTTCGCACAACGTCCGCTTTGTTGGGCGTCCTTACCCGAATCTCAATTCCACCGTCAAAATTCAAAAGAGCAAGGCCCTCTGAAAACGCTGCCGGCTGGAGCACCCGGAGCGCGCGAGCATATGCATCCCGGGCCACCTCGGAGTTGAGCCCACGCCAATGGACCGCAAGGCTGCCGGTCTTTGCCTCCATGAGCTCCTGCAAGCCGCAACTAGTGAGTTGATCAGCCGCCTTCTCGAAGGCGCGCGATATTCGCCGGTCCAGCTGGTTTACCTGGTACTCCCCGCTGGGAAGCAGGCGTTCCATCCCGTGCGAGCCCCAAACCTCCAGAGACATGCCCAACAGCGCAGGGATCTCCCTGGCAGGCCTACCGCTGACGATCACGATCCTTGTCCTATCCAGGGACTGGAGTTCGTTCAGGAGCTCCGGAATTCCGGGATATGGCACGGCCGAGCTGCGCTCGTTTTGAAACGGAGCGAGCGTACCGTCGTAATCGAGCAGTAGAGTGTTCTTTCGAGTACTTGCTAATGACCGAAAGAACGGCTGAAATGTGGACCTGCGCCGCGTGGCAGTTGCGGCCATGAATGCCTCCTTGCAAAGTTAACGAGAAAACGGTTCCAGAACGGTGGGACAGGGTCACAGCCCTATGGGTTTGATGCGCCCGAGGACTAACACGTTCTGGTGCAAGTGAGATCGATAAGATCGGGAATTGGTGGAGCAGGAGTTTCCGGCGGGACCGGAAGTGGCCCGACCTTGGGCCTTGCGGAACTTAAGACTGACGCGGCCAGTCCCATGCTAACTAAGACCATGGTGGCGTACCGCGACGCCCGGAGCGCAGTTGGACCGAGGTCAAAGGCGGGAAGCGCAAAGATATAGATCACTGCGAGCAGCAGGAGTATCGTTGCGCAGATCTTGACTCTGTCCACCATCTATCTCTATTTTCCTCCAATAGTTTGGCCGGGTCAAACGTCGCGAGCGGAGACCGCACACCAGCAGTCCAAAACGTTGCACAGCTGGGACTTCGAGCGCTAACTGTGGTTATCTGTAGTAGATCCAGCTTGCTTCTGTTGAGGCGCGTCTTCCACACATCGAAAGCCGAGGTGATTGGTACCTGTGCTCACCTCGCCCTTTCCGCGCGTGCCCACAATGTACCGCGAGCAATATTGGTCGGTGCAGAGAAACGAGCCTCCGCGATGGACCTTCTTCGGCTGGTCGGGTTCTGCGGGATCGTAGGATGAAGCGGGCCCTTGCGGGTTGCGCGCCACCCCTCCGGTGGCGGCGAGCTGCTGATAGTAGTCCGGGCGATACCAGTCGCTGGTCCATTGCCAAATATTGCCGGCCATATCGTAAAGACCATACGAATTGGGAGGGTACTGCGCGACTGGGGCGATACCGGCGTGACCGTCTTGACCGGTATCCTGATTCGGGAAGTGGCCTTGATGTGTATTCGCCATCCACTTGCCACCAGGACGGAAGGAATCTCCCCAAACGAAAGGCTTGCCCGTCATGCCGCCGCGAGCGGCAAACTCCCATTCTGCTTCGGTTGGCAGTCGCTTTCCCGCCCATTTCGCGTATGCCTCCGCGTCGGCGTAGGCAATCTGAACTACGGGGTAATCGTCTTTGCCTTTGATGTTGCTGCCGGGACCGAGAGGATGACGCCAGTTTGCACCATGTACGTAGCTCCACCACTGGAAGTGATCGTCGAGCGATACCGGGTGGTTGGGCGGAGAGAAAACGACAGATCCCGCAACCAGATTTTCCGGAGGTGCTCCGGGGAAGTCCTCGGCCCGCGGCTTCTGTTCGGCAATGGTGACGTATCCCGTGGCTTTTACGAACTTGGCGAACTCTGCATTGGTAACATCCGTCTTGTCCATGAAGAAGCCATCCACGTAGACGCGATGGATGGGCCGGGCATCTTCCGTCGCCTTCATCCCAACCTCGTCCATGTCAGGCGGATCGTTGGCTCCCATGGAGAACTCGCCTCCGGGGATCCAGACCATGCCGTCGGGTGCGGGGCCGGGTGCGGATCCGGGATTGGCTTTGGTGGGCAGAAATCCCGAGGCGACCTTCGAGTCGCTCTGAACCTGAGCATCTGCCTTCGGCGTGCGCCGCGAATACAGGGTGAGGGCAGCTATTGCAAGGACCATCGTCCCCGCGATAACAAACAAATACCACGGCATAGTGGGGCCGACGGAGGCCCGCGAGTTTCTCTTATTAGAGATCTTTACCCGATTAGGCTGCTGTTCCTTTACCTTCTTCTTCATGCTTCACTAGATTCACTTGCTTCACATGGGCATCGGGAGGTCTTCGCCATTAGCCAGCCAGCGCTCGCCGAAGATGTCCCGCGACATCGCTGACGAAACGATGTACCGACGCCTCCGCGATGCGGTAACCGACGATCGCGTTCATGGTCTTCCCTACGGCGCCGAACGGTGGCTCGTAGGTCCCACAGAAATCCAGCTGTGTTTCGGTCGAGGTCAGGGGGTAGATGGAAAGCTCGCCCTGCATGAGTGGAAACAGCCGCGCCAAAGTTGCGGCTTCCCATTCCAGAAGCAATTTCGTGCTGGCGCCCGAAGTATTATCGGCCGGCTTCTCGTCGATGCTCTTCACGACAATCTTGATGTCAGCCTTCACTCCAAGACCGGCAAACTCGACGTGCAGTTCAGCGGCAACTGTCTCTGCGCGGGACGCCGCGGCCTTGGTTGCCGACTCGAACACTGCGATTGCGTTTTGTTTGAGGACATCGCGGACGCGATCGTAGGGGTGGTTAACGTAGTCGTAGCTGCGAATCTGGCGCCCGGTGCTCATCAACGTTCCTCCCACTGATTCGACCGCCTGCTCCGAACCGGCAGTGACGCAACTGTACCATAGCCCTGGGCCATAGCACTGGTACCAGCGTGGCATGCCGAAAGCTGCGGTGCAATGCTGCCGCTTCGGACGCCGGGTGGCCTGGCAAGCCGCCGCGATGATTTCGCTTGTGTATGATATCTAGCGCTTCCGATTGAGTGCGGGCATTGCGATCCAAGGGGTGAGGAGGGTCAATGGGTCACATTGATGTGCCGTTGTCGGCGTCGGGTTTTGGACGGACACGGCGAGCCGACAACTGGTGGGTACAGCCGCTGGTTGTATTTCTTGGTCTCTCGGCATTCATTGTTTACTCCACCTGGGCGGCTCTGCAGGGTGCGCACTATCGTTTCGGGCCATATCTCTCACCTTTTTACTCGCCGGAATTATTCGGCCCTGACGGCTGGTTCGGGCAAATGCCCGTGTGGATGCCTGCCTGGGTTACCGCAGCAGTCCTTATCCTTTGGGCGCCGGGAGGCTTTCGAGTCACTTGCTATTACTATCGGGGAGCCTATTACAAGGCTTTCTGGGCCGATCCGCCTTCGTGTACGGTCGGCGAGCCGCGAAAAACCTATCTCGGCGAACGATCTTTTCCGCTAATCCTGCAAAACGTTCACCGGTACTTTCTCTATCTGGCTCTGGTGTTTCTCGTCATTCTTGGGCGCGACGTGTGGAATGCAATGTGGTTCGATGGCCACTTCGGTATTGGCGTCGGCACCCTGGTCTTGCTTGCCAACCTCGCGCTATTGACCTCGTATACCTTCGGCTGCCACTCGCTGCGCCATCTTGTCGGGGGTGTTCGCGACCGCCTGGCGGGCTCGCCTGTTCGCAAGCGCGTGTACGGCTGTGTGAGCTGTCTCAACCGCCGGCACATGATCTTTGCCTGGTGCAGTCTGTTCAGTGTGGCATTCGCCGATTTCTATGTGCGGATGTGCTCAATGGGTCTGTGGACCGACTGGAGGATCTTCTAGTGGCCGAGTACATCACGCATGAGCACGATGTGCTGATCATCGGAGCTGGCGGAGCGGGATTGCGTGCCGCCGTCGAAGCTTCTGCCGCCGGCGCGAGAGTTGCCGTCATTTCCAAATCGCTTTTGGGCAAGGCACACACCGTCATGGCTGAGGGCGGAATTGCCGCCGCGATGGGGAATGTGGACGATCGCGACAGCTGGCGGGTTCACTTTTCCGATACCATGCGCGGAGGCCAGTATCTGAACAACTGGCGCATGGCCGAGCTTCATGCCAAAGAGGCCCCGGCCCGTGTGCGGGAACTGGAAGCCTGGGGCGCCTTGTTCGATCGCACCAAAGACGGTCGCATTCTCCAGCGCAATTTCGGCGGTCATCGCTATCCCCGGCTGGCGCATGTCGGCGACCGGACGGGTCTGGAGATGATCCGCACCCTGCAGGACCACGGCATCCATCTCGGGCTCGACGTCTTTATGGAGCACACCATCGTCACCCTGCTGAAAGATGGCGATCGCATCGCGGGAGCCTTTGGCTATGATCGCGAGCGCGGGCGATTCCACTTCTTTCGTGCGAAAGCCGTAGTGCTGGCCACAGGAGGAATCGGCAGGGCCTTCAAGATCACCAGCAACAGTTGGGAATACACCGGAGATGGCCACGCTCTCGCCTACCATGCAGGAGCGGCGCTCATGGACATGGAGTTTGTGCAGTTCCATCCTACGGGAATGATCTGGCCGCCTAGCGTGCGCGGCATCCTGGTTACGGAAGGCGTGCGCGGCGAAGGAGGCGTGCTTCGCAACCGACATGGTGAGCGCTTCATGTTCAAGGACATCCCCCCGCTGTATGCCAATCAAACCGCCGATTCCGAGGAGGAAGGCTGGCGTTATACCCAGGGTGATAAGAATGCCAGGCGGCCGCCGGAACTGCTGACGCGCGACCACGTAGCGCGCTGCATCCGGCGTGAGGTACGCGAAGGACGCGGCACTCCGCATGGCGGCGTCTTCCTCGACATTGCTTGGATCAAGGAGAGGATTTCCAGCCACCACGAACACATCAAGAAGAAGCTGCCCAGCATGTATCACCAGTTCAAACAACTGGCCGATATCGATATCACCCAGGAGCCGATGGAAGTTGGCCCCACAACCCACTACACGATGGGCGGAATTCGCGTAGATGCCGATTCCGAGATGTCGGACGTACCGGGTTTGTTTGCCGCCGGCGAATGTGCTGCCGGTTTGCATGGCGCCAACCGGTTGGGAGGAAATTCGCTTTCGGATCTGCTGGTTTTCGGCCAGCGCGCGGGAGAATACGCAGCGAAGTTCGCCAAGCAAAGCTCATTAGGGACGATCGATACAGAAAAGCTCGCATCTACTGAAAAATGGGCCCTGCGGCCCTTCGAGGGCAATGGCTCAGAGAATCCGTACGCACTGCAACACAAGCTTCAGGACATCATGCAGGACATGGTGGGCATCGTTCGGCAAGAGAACGAGATGCTGCAGGCGCTCGAGCGCATTCGAGAACTGGCAACTGCCAGTGACGCCGTAAGCGTGGACGGCAACCGTGAATACAATGCCGGCTGGCACACCGCGCTTGACCTGCATAATCTGCTGACCGTCTCTGAAATCGTGACCCGCGCTGCCCTGGAAAGGGAGGAAAGCCGCGGCGCTCATTTCCGTGATGATCGTCCGGCCAAAGACGAGCAGTTGGGGAAATTCAACATCGTGGCGCGGAAGGGACCGAATGGGGAAGTGCAGCTCACGCGCGAGCCAATCCCGCCCATGCGTGAGGACCTGCGGCAAATCATTGAGGAGATGAAGTAATGGCGACTGCAACCTTCCGTATCTGGCGCGGCGAGCACGGACAGGGGGAGTTCCGGGACTACACCACTGAAGTCTCGACCGGCATGGTGGTCCTCGACGCGGTTCATCAGATTCAGGCGGAACACGCCGGCGATCTCGCCGTGCGCTGGAATTGCAAGGCAGGGAAGTGCGGTTCCTGTTCCGCCGAGATCAACGGCATGCCAAAGCTAATGTGCATGACCCGCCTCAATTCTTTGCCACTGGACCGGCCCGTGACGATCGAACCGATGAAAGCCTTCCCTCATATGAAGGACCTGGTTACAGACGTTTCGTGGAATTACAAAGTGAAGCAGCGCATCCCGAAATTCCAGCCGCGAAAGCCTGACGCGGAAGACGGTACCTGGCGAATAGCGCCCGAAGATGTCGAAAGAGTCCAAGAGTTTCGCAAGTGCATCGAGTGCTTTCTCTGTCAGGATGTCTGCCACGTGTTGCGGGACCACCACATGCACGAAGAGTTTATCGGGCCGCGGTTTCTGCTTTACACGGCAGCCCTGGAAATGCATCCCTTGGACGTGGGCGACCGTCGTGAAGAGCTGCGAAAGCAATTCGGTGTCGGCTTGTGCAATATCACGAAGTGCTGCACCAAGGTTTGCCCGGAGAGCATCACAATTACAGACAACGCCATCATTCCGCTCAAGGAGCGGGTCGTGGATCGATTCTTCGATCCGGTTTCCAGGTTGTTTCGTGTTTTCAGCCATACCAAGGCATAGGAGGCGTTATGCATTTCGAACTCAAGTCGATTTCGGAAGAAAGTGTCCCCGAAGCGCTCGCTAAGGTGGAGCGTTACCGGCTGCTTAACGAACCGGCGCTTGCCGAAAGCATTTGCCTTGACGTGCTGGCCATCCATCCCGATCACCAGCAGGCATTGATCTCGCTCCTGCTGGCACGGACCGATCAATTCCATTCCAACGCGCAACCTAAAGATGCCCTGGAAATTCTCGCGCGAATCACGGGAGACTACGAGCAAGCCTATTACGCCGGCATTATCTCGGAGCGTTTGGGGCATGCCCGTATTCGTATGGGCGATCCCGGGGCTCGTGTCTCCGCCTATCACGCTTTCCACGATGCGATGGCTCATTACGAAAGAGCTACAAAGTTCGCGCGGCATGGAAATGACGATGCCATTCTGCGATGGAACACTTGCGCACGCACCATCATGCAAAACCCGAACATGCAACCCTTAGCCGATCACGATCCGCAGGCGTGGCTGGGCGACGAAGCGGGATCGGCCTTTGCCGACGGCTAGGGGCATCCTGGCTTCTGTGTGGCCCGGACTTTTGTGGCGCCCGCCCGATGCCAATGCAGCAGACTCGGTGCCCCTATCGAATCCGTTAGTGCTAGGCACGGATGCTCCACCGTATGAGCGTCTGCTAGAAGTCGGCTTGAGGGCGTTTGACAGGATTTCCCCAGAATCCGCGAAGCAACTTGGGATCTGGAAACAAATCCAGAACGATGACTATCGCCACTCCTGATCTGAGGCTCGCCATCGATGCCTCCAGATCGACGAGGGTTTTGGTGAGAAAAACTTTGCCGCGTGCCCTAATCCCCGAATTGCAGGCGAACCGAAAGGCATTCATTTCAAGGCAGATGGTGGCCAGGGACGGAATCGAACCGCCGACGCCAGCCTTTTCAGGGCTGCGCTCTACCAGCTGAGCTACCTGGCCACAGACGCGGACGCGCTTGTGAGGAGTGCGACTGGGTGATTATAGCAATCGCTCTGCGGTTTGACCAAGAAGTGGGCCATCTCGATTTCGTCAAGTAATCTCAATTCGCCGGTAACGTCAACCACAGAGCCGCCAAGGAAGAAAGCCGGCAACGGATCGAAGACAGACGCGACCTTCACACTGATCAGGATGTGCCCAATCATTGGGTACGAGTCTCATCAATAGCGCAGGGGAGGCGGCGGGCCGCACGAGAGCCGCGGTGCCGAGTGCACTCTCCGCTTGCTTCCAACGACGAACCGGAAAACAGGCTGGACGGCAGGCCGACGAATCAAATGGCCTCGCCGGCGCGAGTGAGCGCGGCCGAACGAGGCCCAAGGGTTCTGTCAGCCACGTCTAAAGCGCGTGGTCAGGCTGCACGATGTCCACGCGGCGATTGTCCTGCCAGCAGGACTCGTTGTTGTGATCGCAGACGGGATACAGTTTGCCCCAACCGGTGGCAAACCCGATCTGCTCCTCGCTCACCCCGGACTTGATCAGGTCGGCCTTGACGAACTGCGCGCGCCGGTACGAAAGGGCCAAGTTGTAGACCACATCGCCGCGGTTATCCGCCCGTCCCTGGATCCAGAAATGCGCATCGGGATGTTGCTTCAGCCACTCCGCGTTGGCTTGCAGGACATCCGGGTTCTCGATGCGGCTATAGACGTTGAAGGGGAACAAAACAGTCTTTACATTTTGCGTGAACTCTGGCGTCTGGGAGGTAAACGGGCTCTGAGCCGAAGCGGAGCCAGCGCAAAGGATGAGGATTGCCAGAACCAGTGTCGTTGTACCTACGGCATATGCGCACTTGCGATGCAACACAGTGGGTCTCCTTGTCAGGTAGTAACACGGCGTCCGTTGAAATCGTACTGCCAGAAACCCGCAGTATAACCGCGCATTCCAGGGAAGCCGATAAAAACCAGATTAAAGCTCGCTACTACCTTCCGGTGGTCTGTTTGTACAACTTTAACGGGATATTCAAAATTCCTTAACTTTGGCAACCTACGATTCGCTAGGAAAACGTTTGGGTCAGGGTTGTTGTCGCACGGGTATCTTCACGCTACTGGTGTATTTGTGGTTCATCCTGCCCACTGATCTTTCAGGAGATAAGATGAAACTTCCATTGATCCTTGCGCTGTCGTGCGCCATGACGTGCAGCGTCTTTGCGCAAACACAAGACGGTGAAACCCAGCCGAAGGCCCAGCACAAGGGTTCGGCGAAATCAGTATTTCCTAACGAAATTCAAGAGCTTAAAGATGCAGTATCTGCGCAGCAGGAGCAGATTAAGCAACTGCAGCAGCAGATTCAGACCCGCGATCAGGCCATCGAGCAATTGCAACGGGAAGTGAAGAACATTCCTACTCCCAGCGCACCTGCTCCCTCAACGGATTACAGCGGCGACATCAACGCGTTGCAAGGCGACGTCAAGGACTTGAAGGCGGCGGAAGCGAATACCGTGGACACCCTGACTGAGACCCAAAAACGTCTCGGGGAAATGGAGAATCCGGCAGCGATTCACTACAAGGGTGTCACCATCACGCCGGGCGGCTTCCTGGCGGGTGAAACGGTATGGCGGCAGCGCGCCACGCTCGGCGACATCAACACTCCGTTCAATGGAATTCCGTTCTCGGCTGCCGGGCAGGCCAGGCAGTCGGAATTTTACGGTAGCGGCCGGCAGTCCCGTCTGTCGTTGCTGGTTCAGGGCAAGATGGCAAACGTGAATCTGACCGGTTACTACGAAATGGACTTCCTGTCCGCCGGCACAACTTCCAACGACAATCAGAGCAACAGCTACACCATGCGGCAGCGCCAAGTATGGGCGCAGGCAGCCTTCCAAAGTGGGTGGACCCTTACCGCCGGCCAGATGTGGAGCCTGGTGGCGGAAACCCGCAAGGGCCTGGACAACCGTACCGAAGCGAACCCGATGCAGATCGATCCGCAGTATGTTGCCGGCTATAGCTGGGCACGGCAGTACGGCTTCCGCGTGGTCAAGAACTTCCACAACAAGATTTGGGCTGGCTTCTCAATCGAGAACAACGAGGCCATCGTCTCGGCGAGCGGCAACCCTGCGAACTTCCTGGTCGGCGGTCCCGGCAACGGCGGCGGCCTCTATAACCCCTTGGCGAACTACTCGTCCAACCTGTCTCCAGACTATGTTGGCAAGCTGGCATTTGAGCCGACTTCCGGGCAGCACTACGAAGTGTTCGTGCTGGCCAGCATCTTCCGCAATCGCATCTACCCGAACGCGACCAGCGCAGATCCATCGGCAGCCGGTGCATTCAATGACACCGCCACCGGCATTGGTGGCGGCGCCAATGCTCGCTGGCTCTTCGCCAAGAAGAAGTACGAGTTTGCCCTTCACTTCCTCGGCGGGCAGGGCGTTGGCCGCTACGGCAGCTCGGGCCTGCCTGACTTGACGGTGCAGCCGAACGGTTATCTCGTCCCCCTGACCGCTTACCAGGGGTTGGCCGAGTTCGACGTTCACCTGCCCAAGTGGGACTTCTACTTTGATGGCGGCGGCGAATACGTCGGCAACTACTGGCTCGACGACAACGGCAAGCCCGTGGGCTATGGTTCGCCGTTCTTCGATAACTCCGGTTGCGGTACCGAAACGCTGCCGAGCGGGGCTAACGGCTTCGGCCCAGGGTCTCTGAAGAACTGCAGCGGCCAGACGCGCGCCGTCATCGAGGGCACGGCTGGCTTCTGGTACAAACCGTACAACGGTCCTAAGGGCCGCCTTCAGATGGGTATGCAGTACTCCTACATCACTCGCGATGCCTGGAGAGGTATTGGTGGCACGCCTGAAGCCATCAACAACATGGTATTCACCTCATTCCGTTATTACCTGCCGTAACTCTCGCTCAGGGGCAGCCGGCTATCGCCGGTCGCCCCAATTTTCTTTTCCGTCTAATCCCCGCAAAATCTGGGATGATAAAGTCCAGCGGGCTAGTGTTGCCAACTAGCCTGGAGGAGCTATGCGACTTGCGAATCTCGTGGTATCTGCGATGATCATCCCGGTGGTTGCGCTGGCCCCCCTAAGCCTGAAGGTGCAAGGAGCTTCCATGCAGAAAGAACTCCAGTTGGCCACTTCCGCGTTTGCACCCGGTAGTGCCATTCCGCCGCAATACACCTGTAGCGGGGCAGACCAGTCGCCAGAGCTGCATTGGGGAAACCCGTCTTGGCATGGCACGCTTCCAGCAGGTACGGTGACCTTTGCGCTGATCGTGGATGATCCGGACGCACCCTCGGGGACATGGGTCCATTGGACTGCGTGGAATATCCCCGCCAGCGCGCACGGACTTGCAGAAAGCTTTCCGCGGCAGGCCGAGCGACCCGACGGCACGCGACAGGGCCGTAACGACTTCGGCAAGATCGGCTACAACGGACCCTGCCCACCTCCGGGGAAGACGCATCGTTATTTCTTTCGCCTCTATGCTGTCGACAGGAAACTCGATTTGCCGGCCGGCGCCACTCGCTCCGAGCTTGATTCGGCATTGAGGGGACACGTTCTGGCTGAGGCAGAATACATGGGCACCTATCGACGCTAGCCGCCCGCGCGGCTGCGCCGAATTGCCCTGTAGAATCAACTCGGACAGCCCGCCACCATGCATATCCCGGACGGATACCTTAGCCCGTCGACCTGCGCCGTGCTCTACGGTGGGACGATTGCCGCCTGGTATGTCTGCCTGAAGCGGCTGAAGCGCGTCCTGTTCAGTCGTGTCGTTCCCTTGATCTCGGTCTTCGCAGCATTTGCCTTCGTGGTGATGATGTTCAATCTTCCGCTGCCCGGCGGAACCACCGGACATGCGCTGGGCGTGACCATTGCTGCGATCGTGCTGGGTCCCGCGGGCGCGGTGCTCTCCATATCGCTGGCGTTGGCGTTGCAGGCGCTCCTGTTCGGAGATGGCGGCATCACCACGTTTGGCGCCAATTGCTTCAATATGGCGGTGATTGGCGCGCTGGTGGCGTATGCCTGCTACCGGTTGTTCGCTTCGCGGTCGCCAATCGATTCCCGGCGGCGCATCGTGGCCGCCGGAATTGCGGGGTATATTGCTGCCAACGCTTCCGCGCTGTTTGCGGCCGTCGAACTCGGCATCCAGCCTATGCTGTTTCATGACGCCGGCGGCGTGCCACTCTATGCGCCCTATCCGTTGAAGATCGCGATTCCTGCGATGATGTTGGGACACCTGACCTTTGCTGGTGTGGCCGAGGCTGTCATCTCTGCAGGGTTGGTGGCGTATCTGCAGAGTGCTGACCCAGGGCTGCTCATGGCGACCTCCGGTGTAGAGGGATCCGTGGTGGCTGGCGGCATGCGTTCACGGGCATCGCTACGAAGGTTGTGGGCGACCGTGGCTCTGCTTCTGATTCTTACCCCGTTGGGCATCCTGGCGACAGGCAAGGCATGGGGCGAATGGGCGCCTAAAGACTTCGCGAAGGTCGAATCGCGCGCGGAGATCGCTGCAGCCTCGCATGGCCAGGCACCGCCGGCAACAACGCCATCTGGCCTGCAGCGCATGGCGAGTCTTTGGACATCGCCGTTCCCCGCCTATGCCCCAGCCTTCGTGAGGAGCCGGGCTTTGGGGTATCTGCTGTCTGCGATGTTTGGGGTGGGAGTTTGCCTGCTGATCACGTTGCTCGCGCAGAGGCGCTCGCGGAACCGGCTTCGCAAGGAGATCACGTGAGCCGCTCAGATTTTTTTGGTTCGACACTGAAAAGCCTGAGCCGGGCACTGGGCCGCGCCCTGATGAGCGAGCAGACGGCCCGGCAGCCGGGCATAATGCAAGCACTCGATCCACGCGTACGCCTGGGCGGCGTGCTCGCTCTGGTGATCGCTGTCGCGCTTGCACAAAAGATCACGGTCGTCCTCGCTCTCTTTGCCGGCGCTGTTGTGCTGGCTCTTCTGTCTGCAGTTTCTTTGCGAACTCTCGTGTTGCGAGTGTGGCTGATCGTACTTGGGTTCACGGGCGTCATCGCGTTGCCGGCGTTATTTCTGACGCCGGGCGAGCCGCTTTCACCCGCGTCACCTATCACACGCCAGGGACTGTATACAGCGCTGATGCTGGTAGCGCGGGTTGAAGCCGCTGTTACGCTGACCACCACGCTGGTTCTAACGACGCCGTGGCAGCAGGTACTCAAGGCATTGCGCTCGCTGTATGTTCCCAAAGAAGTGGTGATGATGCTGATGATGGCGCATCGCTACATCTTTCTACTGTCCGAGAACGCGACCCAGATGTTCGAATCGCGCGAAAGTCGTCGAGTCGGCGTGTTGCGGGGGCGGGACAAGAGACGCCTGGTTGCGCAAACCGCCGGGGTGCTGATGAGCAAGAGCATCGACCTGGGCCAGGACGTCTTTCTCGCCATGCAGTCGCGCGGCTATCGGGGGGAGATACAGATCCTTGAGGAAACGAGAATAACCTGGCGTGACAGTCTGGCCCTTTGCGTCTTTGTGACTGTTGCCGTTCTTGCAACATGGTGGGGACGGTAGCCTGAATTGAGCGCTCTATTCCAATGTCACGAGGTGTTTTTCGAATACGAACAGATTCCCGCTCTGCGCGGCTTGTCACTGGAGATCGGCGCTGGTGAGTCGGTCGCGATCATGGGCGCGAATGGCTCCGGAAAGTCCACGCTGTTGCGACTGCTCGACGGGCTGTGCTTTCCCTCGCGCGGATCGGTGATGTTTTGCGGAAGCACCCTAACCGCTGATCGGCTGCAATCTGACGAGTTCGCATTGCGTTTCGCCGTCGCGTCGCTCTGGTCTTCCAGAATCCTGATGTGCAGCTTTTCAATCCCACAGTCTTCGATGAGGTGGCCTTCGGGCCTGCGCAGTTGCAGTGGCCGAAACAGGAGATGGTCGATCGAGTCGATGACGCATTGAGACTCATGCGCATCGAGCACCTGCGCGACCGACCACCGTATCGCCTCTCCGGCGGGGAGAAGAAGCGGGTGGCCCTGGCATCGGTGATCGTGCTCGATCCTGATGTGCTATTGTGACGAGCCAACATCCTCACTCGACCCGCGCAGCCAGAGCGAGGTGATTGACCTGATCCAGAACTGGAAGAGCACGTCGAAGACTATCATCGCCACGACGCATCAGATTGAGATCGTCGAAGACATTGCCCAACGCGTGTTCGTGATGGAGGAGGGAACAGCGATCGCGTCGGGTGCGGTGCGCGAGGTCCTCGCGGACTTCGATCTGCTGTTGCGGGCCAATCTCGTGCACGCGCACCGGCATTCGCACGGAGGCATTACGCACTCTCATCCCCACCGGCACTCACACGCCGATCACGAACACAAGCATTAAGCAGAGGCTGGCCTTCAGGCTGGCGTTGCCAAGAATCGAGAAATCGGAGGTCTTTCCCCAAACGCAGGCCTGAAGGCCCGCTCTACCCCTAATACTTGAACCGGTACTTCACCTGCACCGACATCATGCGCGGATCGGCGTAGTGGGTTCCGCCGAAGGTGTTGCTGCTGTCCAGCAGATAGCGCTGGTTGCCGATATTGGTGCTGATGAAACGGACTGTAAATGTCTCGCCGAAGTTCTTGCCGACGGAAAAGTCAAACGTGTGATTGGGAGGAAGGTGCCCCGGCCCATCGCCGTCCAGGAAGCCGGAGCCGTAGTTGAACTCCAGCGACGCAAACATCCGGTACGGCAGGCTGCCTTCAACGCCGGCCGACAGCGTGTTCCGTTGATCGTGGTCAAGAAAGAAGTAGCCGTCTTCCGGCGGCGAGAAATCGGTCAGACCGCCGGTGACCGCTCCTGCACCCTGCGCCGTCTGGTTGGAATAGACCACGTGTGCCGAGTATCGGTGCGCAATTAACGGCGAGCGCAGCGCTACCTCGAAGCCCTTGATGCGGCCATACTGGATGGTCAGCGGCAGGAAGATGTTGGAGTTCCCGATGGCGTCGTGGTCGAAGAAGTTCTTTGCCAGCGTATTGAAATACGTCAGGTCGGCAGCCCACCCCCGAAATGGAATCGTCACGCCGTACTCCTGCTGCTGGTCACGCTCGCCGTCCAACGGCAGGAAGTCCAGACCCTGGGCCATGGTGAAGTCGAGAAGCGAACCGGATACGGTATCCAGCGGAGGCGGCTGATAGAACCAGGAGTACGCGCCACGCACGATCCAGCCGATCTTGGGAATGCGGATGGCGACACCCAGACGCGGGTCGACGGGATTCTCCGTGACATTGCCCGCGAAATGCGTATAGCGCAGACCGCCGCTAAAGGTGAGCCATGATGTTGCTCGGTATTGGTCCTCGGCATATAGGGCTTCCATGTTGCCGCCGGGAGTCACGGTCTGGTTGAACTGCTGTCCGGAGCCGTCATTGGCCACGACCGAGAAATAGGTATTGTCCTGCTGCGCGAAGGCGTATACGCCGAAACGCGCATTGTGTTTGCCTTTCACCAAAGACAGGGATGACTGCCCGCCTTCGTAATTGGAGGCACGATTGTCGGTAGCTGCAGGGACGTCGGTGGCGCCGCCTTCATACGCAGCGCGATTGAAATGATAGAAAGGCGAAACCGACAGCATCATGCTGGGTGAGTAGGTGTGTGCCCAGGTCAACGTTCCGAAGATGTCCTGCTCGCGCTCGCGGTCGTTGACGCCCGCCTCCTGCATATCAGGGTCGTTGGGGACCTGGTAGTAATCGAGCCGTAACGCTCCGCTGAAGCGAAGCTGATCGTTAGGGTTCGGATTGTAGATGAGGGATGTGAATCCACCTCCGCCGTGGGCCTGGTTGTGCAGGTTGTCTACGGTTGGCGGCTCCAGGCCGTACTCCGTGCTGTTGCCGCTGATGCTGGCGTAGTAGGCAAACTTCTCGGTGTGATCGCCAAAGCTGAGCAGGTCGTCGGTCTGATTGTAATTCCCGTAACTCGTGATGAGCTCCGCCTCCCGGTCGCGCTCGAAGCCATTGTGCATCGCCAGGTTGAACACACCATAGGTGCGGTCGCCCCACTCCGCGCCGTAGCTACCGGTTTGGGCTTCAAGGTAGTCAACGTCCTTGGGATTGAACTGCGGCCCCACGTTGGAGGCGATGTTGGTGTTGGGCACGGCCACACCGTCGATGGCCCAGGTGACCTGGTGACCGCCGCGCACGTGTAGCTGGTCGTGCACCATGTACGAGCCGGGCACGAAATCGGTGATGATCTTGAAACTGTTGCTGGAGTCGGCGCCGGCGAACGTTTTGATCTGTTGCTGGTCGATGAAAATGTCGCGACGTGGCGACTCAGGATTCAAGTCCGCCGGCGATGCCTCGACGTTCACGCTTTCATGGGCCCCGGCCAACGCAAGCAGGTAATGTAGCACTGGTGCGCTGGCCGCCCCCAGCACCAGCACCTGCGCGTCACTGGCAAACCCCGGAGCATCGACTGTGATGCGATATTCGCCTACTGGCACGGCGGAAAATTGAAAGACACCGTCCGCGTTGGTCTCGCCCGTCAGCTTGTAGGCCGAGTTGGTGGATTCCACTACAACGCGGGCGCCGCTGATCGGACGATGCTCGGGATCATGGACAACTCCCCGAACATTGCCAAGGATAGTGGCGGAGCAGGGAAGCAGTGCCGCCAGCAAGACCAGCGGCAACAGCGCACTCGCGCGCCGCGCGTAAAGCAGGGTATTCCTTCGCACAAACTCTCTCCGTTTCAACTCGCTAGGCAGGTACAGCAGCAGTGCTGGACTGTGCATGTCCTGCTACTTACTCAAGAAGGCTGAGGGAGATTTAAGAGTTAGGCGAGTGGAGGGCCGCGCTTGGGAACGCTGTATGCGGAGGCGACAGTAACCGTCTGGATTGCGGGAATGTACAGCTCACTGCAACTGGCGGTAATCGCCAAAGTAAGCCGGGAAACCTGCAGTGCCGAGTGCGCTGGAGCCACGGCGGCACCGTGCCGGTAAGGGCAAGTCGGTACCTGTGCCCGGAAGCCGTCCCCGCCCAGATGCACCATGGCGGCGCAGTGGTGCTTGCCGCCGGCGCGGCAGCAAGCGGGCAATGTCTGCGGCGCCAAGGCGAGCAGCGGCGCGACGACCATCAATAGCATCGCCGCCACCACCAGGCTGGAAAGGCCCTTTCGCATAAAGAACCGCGATTGTACTACATCACAGGGTCCTGTGATGTCTAAGCATAACCCAGGTTTGAATCGTATACTGCCGATGGGGATTCCATTAGACCGGAAATTTACAGATGCGTTACATACTCTTCCTCTTAGCAATGGCGGGGCTTGCGGTGTCCTGGCTGGCCTTGCGCGTCCACTATAGTAATGAGACGGCACCATGCAGCATCAATGCGAAGTGGGACTGCGGCATCGTCAACCACAGTCAGTATGCGGTGATGTACGGAATACCGGTGGCGGCAATCGGGATTGCAGGTTACTTCCTGATCGGGATTCTTGCGCTGTTGCGCCGCCGCGGATGGCTTCTCCTGGCTACGCTGGTCGGCATGGGCTTCTCGCTGTATCTCACCAACATTGAGGTGCGGACATTGGAGGTTTGGTGCTTATACTGCGTCACCTCGCAAGGGATAATCGCGGTGTTGCTGCTGCTCTCGATGGCGTGGTGGGGAGCATCGCTGCGAAGGTTTCAATCGTCGTAGAGGCGCTCGATTCCGGCGCATACATGCATGCGCACCCTCAGTATCCTAGTCGGAGGATAACGATTCCCGGCTAAACGCTGACCGGCACCTCGACCGGCTCCAGGTGCGCGGTGAAGTGGCGCAGGAATGGCGCCTCGTGAGTCAGCCGCATGCCGCGAATCTCGTCGCGCCGTTCATATACTTTCAGGATGATCTCCACGACATAGTCGATGTGGCTTTGCGTATACACGCGGCGTGGAATCGCCAGCCGGACGAGTTCCATCTTGGCGGCGCCGGCGAACATCAAACTGCCGATCTCAACCGAGCGGATTCCACCTTCCAGATACAGCTCGGTTGCCAACGCAACCCCGGGAAATTGTTCAATGGGAATGTGCGGCAGAAACGCTTTGGCGTCCAGATAGATTGCGTGCCCGCCGGGCGGCTGCACGATCGGCACGCCGTGGTCCGAGATGTGGTTGCCGAGATAGGCCGTCGACGCAATGCGATAGCGCAGGTAGTCCTCGTGCAGCGATTCCTGAATACCCACAGCAATGGCTTCAAGGTCGCGTCCGGCCAGGCCACCGTAGGTGGGATAGCCTTCCGTGAGAATGAGCAGGTCCTGCTCCTGGCGCGCGAGAAAATCGTCGTTGGTGCAAAGGAAGCCGCCGATATTGGCCATGCCGTCCTTCTTGGCCGACATGGTGCAGCCGTCGCCGAGGGCGAACATCTCCTGCGCAATCTGCTTCGGAGTCTTGAAGGCGTAGCCCTCCTCGCGCAGCTTGATGAAGTACGCGTTCTCGGCAAAGCGGCAGGCGTCGAAGTAGAGAGGGATGCCGTGTCTCCGGCAAACGGTGCTGACAGCCCGGGCGTTGCCCATCGAAACCGGCTGGCCGCCGCCCGAGTTGTTGGTCACCGTCAACATCACAAGCGGAATGCGCTCGCGGCCCACTTTCGCGATCAGCGCCTCCAGCCCATCGACATCCATGTTGCCCTTGAAGGGATGACGTTCCTGCGGATTGCGTGCGTCAGCACAAGGCAGGTCGACGGCCTCAGCACCCACAAACTCGACATTCGCGCGCGTGGTGTCGAAGTGCGTGTTGTTGGGCACAACATCTCCCTTTTTGCACATCACGCTGAACAAAATGCGCTCCGCGGCGCGGCCCTGATGTGTGGGGATGACGTGGCGATAGCCGAAAATTTCCTGAACCGAGTCGCGGAAACGATCAAAACTTCTGCTGCCGGCGTAGCTCTCGTCGCCCTCCATTATCGCCGCCCACTGATGGGTCGACATTGCGCCCGTACCCGAGTCGGTCAGTAAGTCGATGAGCACATCGTCGGCCGGGAGCAGGAACAGGTTGTAGTGTGCGGCGCGCAGGAATTCTGCCCGCTGCTCGCGGGTAGTCCAACTGATCGGTTCAACGCTCTTGATGCGGAACGGCTCGATGATCGTCTGGGTCTGCATAGGATGGCAGCCTCATTCTAGTTTCCGGGCAAAGTGATTGCAGGGAGCGATATCACAAGCATGTGTGACCTATCCGCCTTGCGCTGGGCCGGCCCTCCTCTGCTTCAATGTTGAAATGGGCAGGGTCACGGCCAGAAGGCAATACCCCTTGCCATGATTTGCGGTGCTGGGGAAGGGAATTCGCTTGCACATCACAGTCTTAGGTTGCGGCTATGTCGGTCTGGTGACGGGAACATGTCTGGCCGAAATCGGCAACACGGTTCTTTGCACCGACAATGATCAGGACAAGATCGAAACCCTCTGCCGAGGTGGTTTGCCCATCTACGAGCCCCATCTGCAGGATCTCGTCGTAGACAATGTCGCAGCGCGGAGACTCACTTTTACCGCCGATCTTGCCGAGGCGGTGCGTTTCGGCGATGTCATCTTCATTTGCGTCGGTACGCCTCCGCTGCAGGATGGCGACGCGGACCTCAGCGCCATTGACGGCACTGCTCGCTTGATTGCATCGCAGGCGCGCAGTTCGAAGCTGATAGTCGAGAAGAGCACTGTGCCGATGCAGACCGGGCAACAGCTCTCGCGTGCACTCGGAATCTACGGCCGTAATTCGAAGTGGAGCTTCGCGGTCGCGTCCAATCCAGAATTCTTGCGCGAAGGCTCGGCCGTGCTCGATTTCCTCCATCCCGACCGGGTGGTGATCGGTGTAAGCGACGAAAGTGCGGAAGCGCAGCTTCGCGAAATCTACCGGCCGATTCTGTCGCAGCAGTTGGCCCGGTGCCCGGTGCACGAAGGAAAGTGTCCGCAGAAGCTTGAGCCGGAGCTTCTGGTCACCAGCATCAACAGCGCCGAACTGATCAAGCATGCCAGTAATTCGTTTTTGGCCTTGAAGATCTCCTATGCAAACCTCATCGCCGACATCTGCGAAAGTATGGGCGCTGACGCTGAGCGAGGTGGCGCGGGGAATGGGCCTGGATCCGCGCATCGGCCCGGCATTCCTTCGTCCCGGCTTGGGATTCGGTGGCTTCTGCTTGCCCAAAGACATTCAGGCTTTCATCCGCCTGGGGGAGAAAGCAGGAGTTGATGTCTCACTGCTACGGGACGCTGAACTGATCAACAAGCGGCGCATCGACCGGTTTCTGGCGAAGGCTGCGCAATCGCTTTGGACCTTGAAGGACAAGTGCATTGGCGTGCTCGGGCTGGCCTTCAAACCCGATACCGACGACATTCGCTTTGCACCAGCGATGGAGCTCATCCGAAGGCTGCTGGAAGAGAAAGCCCAGGTTCGCGCCTACGACCCGCAGGCCATGGCGAAGACCAGCAAGGTCTATCCTTCCGTCCGTTATTGTTCCGATCCGTATGTTCTGGCCGATGGGGCGGAAGCTCTGATGATCGTCACCGAGTGGGAGAGCTTCAGGTATCTGGACTGGTCGAGAATTGCCAGCCTCATGCAACGTCCGCTTGTCCTCGATGGCCGAAATCTTCTTGATCGAGACCAAATGAGAAGCCTGGGATTCGAGTACCACGGTGTGGGAGTTCCGAGCGTGGAGGCCCCCGAATCGAAGCGCAACCTCGTGCCGATCCACTAGCCTACGCAGCGCGCGATCACCAGTGTAATGTCATCCTGCTGTTCTCCGGGGCTGAAGCGCCCGACGGCGTCGAACACCGACTGGAGTAGTTGCTCCGCGGATAGGTCGTTCTTGCCGCGTAACGCATCGACCAGCCGGTTCTCGCCGAATTCCTCTCCATGCTCATTTACAGCCTCGGTGACCCCGTCCGTGTAAAGGGCCAGGATGTCCCCCGGTGCGAGGCTGATCTCCTCGACCTGGATAGACAACTCCTCGAAGAGGCCCAACACCGTGCAGGTGGAATTCAACCACGTCGGAGCAGGGGGCTCTCTGGAATCGCCGCTTGGGTGAAGCAGCAGGCCGGGGAGGTGCCCGCAGTTGGCGTAGCGCAGACGGCGGGTCGTGTCATCGTAATCAGCGAAGAAGAGCGTGGCGTAGCTGTTCTGGTCGGTACTCTGAAAGAAGAGGCGGTTAACCGAGGCAAGCAGTCTAGGCAAATCCTCCACCGCCATGGCGTACTGGCTGCGCAAGTTGGCTTGCAGGTTAGCCATAAGCAGTGCTCCGGCGATGCCCTTTCCGGCGATGTCGGCCAGTACCATGCCCAGTCGCCCAGGGCGAAGTTCGAGGAAATCGTAGTAGTCGCCCCCGACCGTCCGCGCGGACACACAACCCCCAATGTATTCCAGGGTCTTCATCGCCGGCAGCTTTTGAGGAAGAAGCCGGGCCTGCACCTGACGCGCGAACTCCAACTCCTGTGTGGAGCGGCGTTCTGCTTCAATCCGCTCGGCAATATTCTCAGCCAGCGAAATACTGTCCAGCGCCACCCCTACCTGGTTGGCGATCAGCAGCAGCAGCCGCTTGTCTTCGCCCGAGTAAGGTTCCTCAGAGAGTCGCGGGCCTAGAACGATGAGGCCTGCTAATCGGCCGTCGCGGCCGGGGATGGGCACCAGGCACTCCGGTGAGGTGGCAAGCAACGATCTCGGTAAAGGTTCTCCATTCAGAGTAGTGCCGGAGACATCCCAGGGTTTGCCATACCTGGCAAGTTCTCGAAGCGCAGGCTCAGCCGGAGAGTATTTCGCGCATTCCGGCGGCAGGTTTCCGGCCACAGCAGCCAATTGCCCGTCGCGAGACTCCAGATACACAGCGCCGGAGCTGGGATGTAACGCCTCCCGCAAATGGTATTCGAGCAAAGCAGCCAATTCATCGCGGGTTGTAGCTGTGCGGGTCTTTGCGAGCAGTTGTTCCATCACGACTCGTGCGTCATAGGCGCTGCGGAAGAACGCCCGGTCGATGCGACGGCCAACGTCTTTGTGTACCTGGACACCGGTCCAGAGCAGGACACAGCCGAAGACCGATCCAAGAGCGATTGCTCCGGGAAGCGCCGCCGTGGTCAAGGTATGCATATAGCGGGAGAAGGCCATCGCAAAGGCGATCGTGGCTCCCACGCTGACCGCAATCAGCAGAATCACGAACCCCCGCTGCACCAGCAGATAGCGCGCGCTGCGGCGCAGCAGGGCGGGAATCTCGAGCACCCGATGTTTGACCACTGCGTAGGCGATCGATAAGGGAAAGAGCCAAAGTAGAGTGGCCAGCGCCGAACCCAGCAGCAGGCTCATGGAGAAACCCGAGAAGTCCTGAACCGCCAGCGTTATCGTCGCCGGCACAACTCCAACCAGCGTTCCCCACATG
>CAVVDY010000018.1:0-381066 GCA_963747055.1 uncultured Acidobacteriaceae bacterium
AGTAACGGCGACCATCAGTGCACAGAACTTCAAGCCCAAACATACGATTACCTATAACTGGACCAGCACCGGGGCGAAGGTCTCCGGCACGGGCACCACAGCCACGGTGGATACCACAGGGCTCGCGCCCGGAAGCTATACGGTAACCGGCACGGCGACGGACGCCAAAGAGAAGAAGAACAACTCGGCGACCTGCTCGGCCAGCTTCACCATCAAGCAGCCGGCGCCGCCGGAGATAAGCTGCACGGCGAGCCCGACGACGATTGCCATCGGCGAGCCTTCGACCATCACCATGACGGCCACCGATCCCCAGGGCTGGCCGATGTCCTACAAGTGGTCGGCCACCGGCGGGCAGTTGACGCCCAACGGCACCTCGGCCACCTTGACGGCAACCAATGCGGATGCCGGCAACACCATCACCGTAACCGGCACGGCCACCGATGATCGCGCCAACCTCAGCGCCAGCTGCACGGCGGCGGTCAACGTTCCCGCGGTGAAGAGCTGCGTGAACATCGAAGATTGGGGCGAGTGTACGTTTGAGAAGAACCCCAAGAAGCCGTGGCGTGTAGACAACGATTGCAAAGACACGCTGGACCGCTTGGCGCTGCGCTTGCAGCAGATGCCGAACGGCAAGCTGGACGTGGTGGGCTATACCGACGATAAGGAATCGGTCAACGAGCAAACGTTGGGCTCGCAGCGCGCGGTCAACGTGAAGTACTACCTCACGACCGACGGACCGACCAAGATCGACGGCAGCCGGGTTCAGCCTCGCGCCGGCGGTACCAAGGGCAAGGCAACCCACTTCTACTTCGTGCCGGAGGGCAACCTCTGCGGCGGACAACTGGAAGAGGGTTCGGTTGTGGATGAGACGCAGGTGCAGCCGCAGTCGCGTAATGCACCGTGCTCCCAGGAAGAGGGCCTACAAGGCCAAGCCTGCTGAACAGCCGGCACAGTAGATCAGATTGACAGTGCGGCGCTTCGGCGCCGCCATCCTCAGGCCTTTGGAAAAACGAATCCCCGCAGTGGTCATTCCAAATGACCACTGCGGCGGAAGAGATTAGCCCGCAGACCCGACGCCGTCCTGAAGCCTGGTTCTACTCCGATCTGCTAAGGGCCAAAAAAACCTTAATTATCGGAACCGCCCTTCCAGTCGATGATGTCCGACAGCCGCCAGGGGTTCTCTCTCAGATCGATTTGCAATTTGCCCTGATCGTTGATGATGAGCTGTGCCGCGGGCGCCAACATGCCGCCGCTCTTGGTTTTGTCCTGGTCGTTGAGCTCGATCTCACCCGCCGAAAGGTTGTAGGCGGTGCTTTGGGTGTCGGCAAAAGCCTCTCCAAAGCGGATCTGGCGGTTGGTCACGAAGGAGATCTTGCGGCCAGTGGGAGTTGGCTCCATGCGAATGTAAGCCAGATCATAGCCCAGTGTGCCGGTAATCGAGATGTGCCCTACCGCCTTCATTTTGGTCAGGGCATTGACCAAGCCCTGGTTCTGCCCCTTCTGGAACGCCTGGACCAGAATCTGCCGGTCGGCCGCGGTGGACCAGTCATAGATCACAATGGTGATATCAGCATGAGCGCCCATCTGGGTGCTGGTACCCCAGGCAGTTGCGTCAATGGTTTCATACCGGTCGCGCGCAAATCCCGGCGCCGTCATGGCGATGACCAGTGCCGCTGCGAGCGTGCAGAATGCGGTCAGTTTGGCGAATTTCAATCCTGTATGCATAGTGTTCTCCGATTTGCCACTTGAAAGTAGCAGCATTGTGAACCCGCCGTAATCTTACGAGTCACTAGGCTGTCGTGTAACTAGAAAAGCTACCAGTGGCAGCATGAAAGTTGCAATGTTTTCCTGCAGATGCCGCAACGCCGGGCCGGAGATTCACTTGAAAATGCCGGACGCTGGAGCCGGACCGTCCCTTTCGTGCCAAAAAGGCTGGTTGAAGGAATTAGCTTTGCGGTATCCTGCTGCGCAGGATGCCTCCCGTTGCTGCTAAACGTCACGTCAGTCAGAAGGCTCGCCGCCTGGTGCATGACACCTGGAAGAACCAAGCCAATCTGTCCTTCTTTCTGACCTTGCTGGTCCTGCTTACCTTCGTCTTTCCTCTGATCAACGTTGTCGAGCAGCACCTCCGGGCGTATGTTGAGGTTGCCTATTCCCTGATGCTGGTTTCCGGAGCGGCCATTGCCTGGGGACGTCCGGTTCTGTTCTACTTGAGCGTCCTTGCCGGCATCGCCGGGCTGATCGTTCGTTGGGGGGCGAGGTGGTATCCAGTGCTGGAAACTCTGCGCGATCCGATCACGCTCGCCGCCATCATCCTGTTGATCATTGTCCTGCTGGTTCGAGTGTTCGAGCGCGGGCCCGTTTCCGGGTCGCGGGTTCAGGGCGCCATAGCTGCCTATTTACTCCTGGGCATGGGCTGGGCGCATGGTTACGCGATCATCAACCGGGTCCACCCTCATGCCTTCAGTACTTCCGGGTCGACTCCCGCCGATACCATGGCGGCATGGACCTACTTCAGCTTTGCTACTCTGACCACCGTGGGTTACGGCGATATTGTCCCCAGCGGGCCGATAGCCCGGATGGTAGCTATGGGAGAGGCGCTCGCGGGACAGCTCTACCTGACCGTCCTCATCGCCCGGCTAGTCGCGCTACAGGTGAGCGGCGGTGGGGGCAGCGCTGCTAATGGCGAGTAGTACCGAGTCTGTCCGTCATAGCTGACCAGGACCATTACAGCGCCTACAGCGCCGTGACGCCCCCATAGGCTGAAGACGGAGCCCCGTTCGTAGGCAACCCTTTCGCCGTGGATCCGTACATGGCTGTGCCGGCCGCTGGAGGAGGGCCGTGCCCTCCTCCAGACTCTGTTCATGGCTGATCAACTCTATGGTTGGCAGACGGGCCCGGCATCGTCGAGAAAGGTTGCGTTATCCGAGTACCAGCCGTTGACTCCGACGGATGGGCCTCCATAGAACCAGTTGAAGAACGCCATCTCCTGCAGGTGATAGCTGAAGCCGTTTGGCATCGTTACCAACGGCAGATTGGTTGCGGTTAAGGGATCGCCCACTTCGTGAGTTGTTTTGGCAGTCGGGCTGTTGTCCGATGTGACCCCAGGCGGGGCGCATAGTTGTTTTCGTAGGCTCGTTCATCCCTTTACCCAGCTCGCAAATACGATGTGTCTTGTAGTCGGGAACGAGGTCATTCGCAACGAATGTCATTTGCGTACGTCTGGAGATTGCTACATGCGTAAGGGAAGAGTGGTCCCTTCGACTCGTCGCTTCGCTCCTCGTCAGGAAATCGTGTGTGAAGCCGGGGCTGTTTACGGCTGGGCGGAGACGTGCTGCTTCTTCGTGTGCACCGAGGTGAAGCGCTTCAGCACGAACTCCTGGATGACGCCGGACAAACTGTTCTCGGCAATTCTCACAGCGGAGTTCTGCATGACCAGACTCAGGCTGCGGTCGGAAGCTGGATAGTAGAGATAAGACACTCCACCGGAAGCGAAGGCCCCGAGAATGCCGGAGTAGTTGGGTTGCCACTTCTTATTATCACCCTTGCAGATAACCGCGTTGCCGAGGGCGTAAAGCCAGCGCGAACCACTGCTGTCGGGGCCCCGATAGAAGTAGCGAGGGTCCTGCTTGAACAACGTGGGAAACACTGCTCCGCCGACGAATGTACCCACAAAGACGTCGGCATAGGCGGCTCCCAGGCGCTTGCCATACCCCTCCGCGCCCTGACCATAACCGGGGAACTCATCGGCGGCCTGATAAATACCGGCCAGAGCGCCGGCGCCCAAAATGGTGACGGGGTCGCTAACCGACTTCCACGCCAGGCGGAACTTCTGCTTTGTCGGGAGAGGAGCTGCATCCGGCGTATAGCTGACGTAGAAGTTGGGGATAAAGCCAAAGGCGCGCTGATGAACCTGTTCCGTGACCTGCTCCTCTGCGACCTCGACCGGGGTCAGTTCGACCTTGACCTCAGCCGTTACCGCCGCAATGGTCAAGGGGATTGCCGGCACCAGCAAGGTCTGCCCGGCCTGCACTTCGCCAGAGAAAGTCTTGGCGTCGAATCCCGGAGCACTCACTGTCAGTCTGAAGGGCCCGGGCGCGACATTGGTGAAGGAGTACTCGCCGTTATCGCCGGAGGTGGTTGAAAGCTTTGGAGAATTATCACTTCGCGTGAGCTCAATCGTCGCACCGACGGCGACCGTTCCCGCCTGGTCGGTGACGGTTCCAGAGATGACGCCGAGCGATGCATTCTGCTCGTGCCCGGCATCTGTGCTGGAAGTTGCAGGCTGCGGCGCCGTGCCGGAAGTCTTCGGCGGCTTGTTGGAAGGCCGCTTCGATTGAGCGAGCGCAGCCTGCGGAAAAGCAAAGGACAACGCCAGCAGTATCAATAACAGGACGCGGTTCCAGGAGCCCGCACCGATCAGTCGCCCCAGTAAACACATCTCTGGCAAAGTCTCCTTCGGTCGAACGAATCGATTTCGTTACACAGGATCAGATGCCGCAGCAGTAGATCCGGCTCTTCTTGGTGATCGACTGCGGCTTAGGCATATCGCTAGGGGAAACTCCTATTGTACGTGGGCGGCCCGCTGTCAGAAAACTGCCGCGCAAGCCGGCCTGACCTGCCGGGAGTGCCATGTGAGCCACACGAATCCAAATGGAATTCACATCGCCCGGCGGTTTGGTTCCCGGAACTGTTGGCGTGTCGCGGGGTCTAAACTAAAGGTGATGTTCCGCAGTTTTCCTAACCCGTTTTGGCTTGTATTGCTGGCCTTGGTCATGCCCTTACTGCTGGTAGTACCGGCGCGCGCTCAGCAGCAGACCCAGCGGCTGATTCTGAAAGACGGGTCGTACCAGGCGGTGGTGAAGTACGAAATTCAGGGCGACCGGGTCCGCTATTTCAGCGCTGAGCGCTATCAGTGGGAAGAGCTTCCGGTATCGCTGGTCGACTGGGATGCCACCAAGAAGTACGCAGCCGATCTGGCGTCGGGCAAGCTACACGTGGGGGTGGAGACGCCGGAGGAGCGCGAAGAGCGCGAGGCCGAGGAGGCGAATTCGCCGGAGATTGCTTCCGGACTGCGGCTGCCCGGCTCGGGTGGCGTCTTTCTGTTTGAGAGCTACAACGGGAAACCGGAGGCGGCCGAGATTTTGCAGAACGGCAGCGAGATCAATCAGAACAAAAAGAAGAACGTGCTGCGGTCGGCGATTAATCCAATCGCCAGCTCAAAACAGTCTCTCGAGCTGAAGGGCGCGCATGCGCAAATCCAGGCACATAGCGGGCAGCCGATGTTGTACGTCGACATTGATGAAGGGCCGTCGGACATCTCCCCGAGCGATCGCTTTCGTATAGTGCGGGCGGAGGTGAAGAGCGATGTTCGCGTGGTCGGCAATCTGAAGGTGACGTTCACCGGCAAGACCAGCCAGGAGGGCAACTTCATCCCGGTCACGGTTGAGAAGGTAGGCAAGGGTGAATGGCTGAAGGTAACTCCGGCGAAAGATCTCGCGCCCGGCGAGTATGCCCTGGTGGAGATGCTGGGACCGCAGGAGATGAATTTGTATGTGTGGGACTTCGGAGTGAATCCGCAGGCCCCTGCCAACCCCAATGTATGGCGCCCGGCGCCGCCAAAGCCGTAAGAGCAGTTTTGGTTTTTTGGGAGAGAACTCAATCGCCGGCGGTGAGATCGCCGAGGCCAACGATACCAACTCCGGCCAGGGCAATGTTATCGCGGCCCGCCTGCTTCACCTTATACATCAGCTCATCGGCTCGCTGCACGATTGCCTGCGGGGTGGTGGCATCCTGGGGGTAACCGGCCACGCCAATGCTGGCGCGCAGCGGAATCAAGACGTTCTCGTCCGGCCGCCACTCCCGGCGATGAAAAGCACGCGCAATACGTCGTGCGACGAAGAGGCCCGATTCGCGCGAGGTTTGCGGCAGCAGAATGGCGAATTCATCGCCCCCATAGCGGAATGCCGCGTCGATCAGCCTCAGATTTTCGCGCAGACATTGTCCCACCATCGCGATGAGCCGGCTGCCGACCAGGTGTCCATACTTGTCATTCACGTTCTTGAAATGGTCAAGATCGAGGAACAGCAGCGCGAACTCATATCCGAAGCGGGCGGAGCGATGCACTTCCTCGTCCAGCACGGTGAAAAGATGGCGCTGGTTGTACAACTTGGTGCAGTCGTCGGTGATGCTGAGTTCCTGAATGCGGCGCACGGCACGGGCATTCTCGATGGCAATGGCGGCGTAGTCGGCGATGGTACGAAGGAAAAGCTCGTTCTGTTCGTAGACGCGCAAGTTGATTCCCATCAACTGCATGACCCCGAAGATGCTGTTGACGGTGCGGACCGGCAGGCAGACTACGGCGCAATCGTCGGCCATCAACGGACTCACGGTGGCAAGATCCACACGAGCGTCCTCGCGGAGATCGGGAATGACGAGGACTTCACCGGTCTCAGTCACCCAGGCAGCGAGGCTCTGCCCCGTTTTGAATCGCACTTCGTTGAGGCGTTGGAACTCAGGTTCGACCGGCGCGACGAAGTGCGGCTCCCCACTTGCCTCGTCCAGCATCATCAGTGCCCAGGTGGCTGGTTCGAAGTACGCAGCCATCTTCTGCATGATGGTTTCGAGAATGATGTCAAGGTCGAGGGACGACGTCAGCGCCTTAGCGACATCGTGGAAAATGCTCAAGTCATACAGCCTCGACTCTGTAGCTGGAGAGGCGATTTTCATGCGGGAAACCCGAGATATCTGGACGTTATATGAAATCGACTCCGACGGGAGGACCCTGCCAAAACTTCGCTATATGGTACTAGAAACTTGGCGATTGTAATACACCGAAAATTGTTGTCGCCTTGAATTTGGCAGCGGTAACGTCGCTAGGTGCCCGAAGTTTGACACGTGGTGACTCTCTTTCTATGATTCGCGCAGCACTTGCGTTCAATCGGATCGTGGTGATTTCTGGATACCAAGCAACAGTCCGCGCACTTGTTTGGAGAGCGGCTGCGCCGCGAACGTGAGATGAGGGGCGTGTCTCTGGAAGAAATCGCGGAGACGACCAAGATCGGCACCCGCCTTCTGAAGGCCTTGGAGCAGGAGCAGTTCGACCTGCTTCCGGGCGGTATCTTTAACAAAGGCTTTGTGCGTGCCTATGCCAGGTACCTGGGCATGGACGAGGACCAGGCGGTTGCTGACTATCTGCACGCTGCCGGCAATGCCGAGCCCGACGTCCAATTGATGGCCCATCAAAATCAGGGTGTCGAAAGCAGATACAGCGATTCAGATAGCTCCGCCCGGCGAGGGTTTCCGATACTGCCAGTATTAATACTATTGCTTGTGGTAGTCGGTGGCTTTGGCGCCTGGCGACTGTACCAGCAACATGTTGAGGAGCGCCAGGCATGGCGCGCGGAAAGGGAACCTGCTGCGGCGCAGCCGCCTGAAAGCACTTCGCCGCAAGGCGCTTCGAGCGAAGCCGGCCCGACCTCCCCAACCCAGAGCCCGGTAACCAGCTCACAGGTTACGCCGTCCGGGGGGCAGCCGGCATCGGCCGCCGGCACGGGCAGCAATTCCCCGGTTGCAGCTTCGGGCTTTGAGGTTGTGGTGAAAACGACTGGCCGCGCGTGGCTCTCGTTGAAAGCGGACGGCAAGTACGTGACGCGGGGCGTACTCGACGCGGGCCAGGAACGAACGCTCCATGCCAATCAGGAGATCGTAGTCTGGACGGGCAATACCGGGGCGACGCAAGTCTCGTTCCAGGGCAAGCCGGTACCCTTGGAGGGTGGCCAGAACGAAGCGCGAGTGCTGGTTTTCAAGCCCGATGGACTGCAACCTGAGCGTACGCCCAGCCTCCCCAAGCCTGCTTTGCCGCAGCCGACGGAACCTCCGTCACCATCTCCCCAATGAATCCTTCAGGCTCTATATGGTGAAGAACCATGGTGAACATGTAGTCCGGGTTGAAGCCGAGGCCCTGCGCGCCCTGGCCGACCGCATCGCCGGGCCAATGGGCGAGAGCTTCGAGCGCGCCGTCGAACTCCTCTTTTCCTGTGGCGGCAGAGTGGTGGTGACCGGCATGGGGAAGAGCGGTATCATCGCGCGAAAGGTGGCGGCCACGCTCAGCTCCACCGGGACGCCCGCGCTGTTTCTGCATCCCGCGGAAGCGCTTCACGGTGACCTGGGCAATGTGGTTCGCGGAGATGTGGTAATTGCCTTGTCATCCAGCGGCGAAACCGCCGAGATCCTGCAACTGCTCGCCACCATCAAGCGGCTGGCGATTCCGCTGATCACCTTCACTGGTGACGATCTTTACTCGGCCGTAGACAAATCGCGCCGCTCAACTTTGGCCCAGACGGCAACCGTGGCCCTGGACTGCTCAGTTACCCGTGAGGCGTGCACCCTCGGCTTGGCGCCAACCGCTTCCACCACAACTATGCTGGCGCTGGGCGACGCGCTTGCCATGTCCCTCTCGCGGAGACGCGGCTTTCGAGAAGAAGACTTTGCCAACCTGCATCCCGGCGGCAAGCTGGGAAAGCGCCTGGCCCGCGTCTCTTCGCTGATGCATCGCGGTGATGCGCTGCCGCGTGTCGCTCCTTCGGCGAGCATGAGCGAGGTCATCTATGAAATGTCACGCAAGGCGTTGGGCATGACAACCGTGGTTGCGGACGGCAAGTTGGCGGGGCTGATCAGCGACGGTGACCTTCGCCGCCTGCTCGAACGCCACGGCAAACAGGCACTTGATCTCTCCGCCGCGCAGTGCATGACGACGAATCCTACGACCATTGGCCCGGAGGAGTTTGCCATTGCCGCGCTGGAAATCATGGAGCGGCGAAAGATTACTTCGCTTCCCGTGGTGGATGATCAGGGGCTCCTGCTGGGTGTAGTTCATCTGCACGATTTGTGGGGTACGCAGATGGTGTAGGCGGGTGAGATTCGGAGCCGACCCACAAAATCTTCTCAACAGGCGAGATTCCAGGGGCAGCCGTAACTTGCGTATTCGCGAACGGCGCTCTCGCTCTCCGAGCGATGCGCAAAATATGCGGCGATCCCTCGCTCTTGCGCAGCGATACCCATGACAAAATCTCCCACATATTGGGATGCGCTGGCGACGCTGGGGTATGCCGGGCAAAAAACAAAGGCCACCGTTTTGGCAGCCTTTACGTTGGGATGTTTGTTTCGGCCACTGGCTCGCCAGCGAAGATTCGCGTCAGGGCACGAGTTTACTCGTGCCAATAAGCTGGGGAAAAAGGAATTGGGCTTCAGCCCCTGTCTGAAATTTCAGGGACTGAAGCCCGATATTGATTGGTTGCCCGAGCGGCACGGCTGAAGTCGTGCCCTGACGCGAATTATCTCGCTTCCTCTTTTCTTATGCCGCCGGCGCGCCCGTCAGCACCTGCTCGCGCACTTCGGCATCATGCTGCACTTCGGCGCGTGAGCCGGGCAGCGCAATCGCCAGCAGATCAGGAATCGCCTTCACATAGTGCATGGTCAATCCCTGGAGTTGCTCGGGCGTCAGGTCTTCCAGCACATTCTGCCGGTTGTCTTCCGGAAGAATGATGTCAGTCACGCCTGCGCGCTTGGCGGCCAGGGTTTTTTCCTTTATGCCGCCGATGGGCAGGACATTCCCGCTTAGCGTGATCTCGCCGGTCATGGCGGTCAGGGGACGCACCGGCCGGTCGGTCAACAACGAGACCAGCGCCGTCACCATGGTCACGCCTGCCGACGGACCGTCCTTGGGGATGGCCCCTGCGGGCACGTGGATGTGAATGTCGTGGTCAGCGAAGAAGCCTTCGTCAATCCCGAAGTCGCGTGCATTCGAGCGCACCCAGGTCAGAGCGGCCTGCATGGACTCCTGCATCACCTGCCCGAGTTGTCCAGTCATGGTGAAGCCGCCCTTGCCCTTCATCTTGTTGGCCTCGACGAAGAGCACATCGCCGCCGGTCGGCGTCCAGGCAAGGCCGACCGCCACGCCCGAACGCTTGGTACGCTCGGCGATCTCGCCTTCCACGCGGATCTTGATGCCACCCAGCATGTCGTGGTGTTGGACCAACTCGGTCGACACCACCATCTTGTCACCATGGCCTTCAGCAATGCGCCGCGCCTGCTTGCGGCAGATGGTGCCGATGGTGCGCTCCAGGTTGCGAACACCCGCTTCCCGCGTGTAATGGCGGATGATGAAACGAATGGTCTCTTCCGGAAACTCGATCTGGTCCGCCGTGACGCCGTTCTCCTCGATCTGCCGCGGGATGAGGTACTGGAAGGCGATGTGCACCTTCTCTTCTTCGGTGTAGCCCTGCAGCTCGATGATCTCCATGCGGTCGCGCAGCGGCTCCGCAATGGGATCGAGCATGTTCGCGGTGGTGATGAACAGCACCTTGGACAGATCGAATGGAACGTCGAGGTAGTTGTCGCGGAAGCTGAAATTCTGCTCCGGATCCAGCGCCTCCAGTAGTGCCGAACCTGGATCACCGCGAAAGTCGCGGCCGACCTTGTCGATTTCGTCGAGCATGAACACCGGGTCGTTGGTTTCCGCCCGGCGGATGCCCTGAATGATCTGACCCGGCAGAGCGCCAATGTAGGTACGACGATGGCCGCGTATCTCGGCTTCGTCATGCACGCCGCCCAAGGACAGGCGCACGAATTTCCGGCCCAGGGCACGGGCAATCGACTTGCCCAGCGAGGTCTTGCCTACGCCCGGAGGTCCGACAAAGCACAGGATCGGCCCCTTCATGCTGGGCTTCAGCCGGCGCACCGAGAGGTAATCCAGAATGCGGTCCTTCACCTTCTCCAAATCGTAGTGATCGGAGTCGAGAATCTCCTTGGCCTTGGGGATGTCGACTTCCACGCCCGAAGACTTCTGCCACGGCAGAATCGCCAGCCACTCGATGTAGTTGCGAGTGAGCCCATAATCGGCGGCCATCGGCGACATGCGTGCCAGGCGCCCAAGCTCTTTCAGCGCCTCCTTCTTCACGTCGTCGGGCATGCCGGCGGACTCGATCTTCTGCCGCAATTCTTCGGCATCGCGAGTCGTCTCGTCCTGCTCGCCCAGCTCCTTCTGGATGGCCTTCATCTGCTCGCGCAGGTAATACTCGCGCTGCGTCTGCTGCACCCGGTCCTGAACTTCGCTCTGGATCTTGTTGCGGAGTTGCTGAACTTCCAGCTCCTTCGCCAGGTGCTGATTGATCTTCTCCAGGCGAATGTAAACGTCAGGCGTCTCCAGCACGTCCTGCTTGTCGCGGGTCGAGAGCGAAGGCAACGACGACGCGATGAAGTCGACCATGCGGCCGGCATCTTCAATGTTCGCCGCAACCGTCGACAGTTCGTCCGACAGGGTAGGGGAGCCGGCAACAATCTGCTGGAACAGCGTAAGCACGTTGCGTTGCAGGGCTTCGATCTGTGCGTTCTGGGGAGCGATGATCTCGGGGATGGTGTCCACGGTCGCTCGCATGAAAGGCTGAATCTGCGTGAACTCGGTGACCTTCACCCGCTCCAGACCTTCGGCGAAAGACGAACAGGCTCTGATTGGGCATGCGAACGACTTTATGCACCACCGCCAGAGTGCCCACGGAAAACAAATCCGTCGGCTGGGGCGAGTCCACGCGCGCCTCGCGTTGCGCCACCACCACAATCGTCTTGTCCTCGCCGAGAGAATTGATCAGTTGAACAGAGCTCTCGCGGCCCACAGTGAGAGGCAGCACGGCGTGAGGAAACAGCACAGTGTCACGTACCGGCAGCAGCGGCAGGGTCCGGGCTTCCGTCGCGTCGTCCCTGAGCTCGGGATCGGTTACCTCTAAGTCTTTGTCATGATTGGACATATTGCTCCTTGAGTCAGTTGCACTCAAGTTCGTTAGATGTGGCACTTGCCACAAAAGATGCAGTCCATGCGAAATGTGCTTCTCTCCTCATCGGCTCGGTTGACGGGTTTCTGTACCGCCCGGCGCTTCGCGCTCGGTTTAGACCACGCACGGCGGAGGCAATTTCGGAGAGCACTGGATTTTAGTCCCTATGGCGGGACTCTACAACCGCAAAACGGTGTTAGCGCATTCCATTTCGGGAACTGATTTGGGGAACTGAACTATTTCCAGGGATGAGGACCGTAATAGTCGCGATAGGTACCAAAGGTCTTGCGAACGCCGAATGTCACGTAACGACCCCATGGGCCATTGCCCCCGATGTAGGCAGGTCCGAGATTCGAGTACTGCGGCACCCATATGAAATGCTGCGTCATGCGGATGTCGAATCTCTTGGGCAGATCGATGGCCGCGACCCACGAATGTTCCATGCCAATCCAGTTCCAGTCCCAGGTATAGAGAGTTTGTGGCAGGTTCTTGCCGAAGGCGAGGGTGGGACTCCATTCGAACTTCAGGGTGTGCAAGAAGGTCCGTCCGAACGGGTGAAACACCAAATTGCCACTCATGAGGTAGCGTGCGAACTTGTTGCAAGGCGCGTCGACGCCGCCGTACTGCGGCTGCCCGGCATTGGGCGCACACAGGCCGGGGTCAGGCTCGTTGTGCGGTGGAGCGATGTCGAACTGCCCATAGCCATAGATCCATCCGGTGGGAAGGAAGAGCCGGTTGTCTCTGCTCTCCGAGGATGGTGGCGCGGGCAGCGGAGTAGCGGTCTGCGAGCTTTCGGCGGAGACCGAATTCGAAGGCGGTTGAGTGTTATCGGTCGTTTGTGCGCAGCTAGCGCAGGCAAAGGCAAAACAGCAGAGGACAGTCAGCAGAAGTTTCATGGATTCTCCACGTCGGAGCAGGTCGGAATTACCGGAACGGAAAAATGGCAGCAAACGCGTCAGCCCCGAACAGCCCTTGTATTAGACAGCAAACAAGTTCTTTCCCACAATGTCCCATTTAGGGCAGTGAGGCGGGCGGCCTTATGACGCGGTTTTTCTGCGCGGCATCCACCACCCGGGATCGCGCACGTACTCCTCCTCCAGCTGGCGCTGGCGCGCTGCCATGATGCTGGAGCGGCCCAGATAACCCATGGGCTTGCGCGGCTGTTTGCGATTGACGACGGGCAGGCGGCCGACGTTGGCTCGCAACATGCGGGAAGCAGCGTCGTAGAGCACCTCGTCGGGATAGGTGACGACCAGCTCGCGCGAGCTGGCCTCCAGAACGCTTTTGCTGCCGGACGGATCCTGTTCCAGCGCACGCATCAGGTCGGAGCGGGTGATGATGCCTGCGAGCCGCTGGTTCTCGTCCAGCACAAATACTCCCTGATGCCGCGTCACCTCTGGATCGCGTCGGCTGATGCGGCTGGAGAGTTCGGCCACCGTCATCGTGCCGGGAATGGTATCGAAGTCGCGCGACATCGTCTCTTCCACTCTCACCTGCTGAAGCACGTCCGGTTCATAATCCTGATGGATGTGCAGCCCACGCCGTGCCAGCTTCTCCGTCATGATGGAATTCTTCGCGTAATAGACGGCGATGCCATCGGCGATGACACTGACCAGCATCAGAGGCAGGATGGAGTTGTAATCGCGGGTGATCTCAAAGGCGAAGATGATGAAGGTGAAGGCCGCGCGCGACGCCGCCCCGAAGACTGCGCCCATGGCGACCAGCGCGAAGGCCCCGGGTGAGAGATTCGCCGCCGGCCACAGCTTGTCGACGATCATGGCAAAGGCCGAGCCCATGGCCGCGCTGGCCATGAACATCGGCGCCAGCAATCCGCCTGAGGTGCCTGAACCCAATGAGATCACCAGCGCCGCCGACTTGAAAATCATCACCGCCAGCAGGCCGCCCAAGAGCATTCTGGTGTTGAGGATGTCGGAGATCGTGTCGTAGCCCACCCCCAGCACGCGAGGAACGAAGTAGCCGATAATGCCCAGGCCGAGCGCTCCGATCGCCGGCCACCACATGTCGTGAATCGGCAGCTTCTCGAATTGATCTTCAACCCAGTACAGTGAGCGGCTGAAGCCCAGTGCCGCGAAACCGCAGAGCACCCCCAGCACGAGGTAGAAAGGCAAGGCGTGCGGCACCCCGAAGTCGACCGTTCCCACCGCAAATATTGGTCCGCGGCCCATGAGCCAGAAGTGCACGCTGGTGGCGATGGTGCTGGCAATCACCAGCGGGATAAAGGAGCGCGACTTGAACTCGAAGAGCAGCAGCTCGATGGCCAGGGTAACGCCCGCGATGGGAGTGCTGAAGGTTGCTGCCATGCCGGCGGCAGCCCCGCAAGCCAGCAGTACTTTGCGCTCGGCTGCCGTGGTATGCAGGAATTGGCCGACCAGCGAGCCCAGCGCGCCGCCGGTTTGAATGATGGGACCTTCCGCGCCAAACGGGCCGCCGGTGCCGATGGCGATGGCCGCGGAGAGGGGCTTCAGGATGGCAACCTTCGGCTCAATGCGGCTGCGATTGACCAGCACCGCCTCCATCGCTTCCGGGATGCCATGGCCGCGAATCTTGTCGCTGCCGTAGTGCGCCATGATGCCCACAATGATTCCGCCGATGACCGGAATGACGATCACCAGCAGTCCAAGATGATTGTTGCGCGCGCTGCTGAAGGCGAAGGAAACGCGATGGAAGAAGGATATGTTGGTGAAGAGGCCAATCAGCTTGTAGAGCAGGAAGGCAATGAATCCCGCGAACAAGCCAACGCCGGCGGCCAGGAACGACATCAGGCCCGTGCGAAAGTGTCCTCCTCCGTAGGCTGCTTTGCGCAGCCCCGGCGGAGTTACACCATCCAGGCCCAGGGTAGGCGCCGCCTCGCTCATGGCTTCACCTTTTTCGCGGAAGCCCTTGGCTTGCCAGGGGAACGCCGCGGTGGTTGCCTTCGCTCCCGGCCGGCTACCTGGCGAAGCGCCGCAATCAACCCGGGCGCCGCCGAGCGCAGCTCCTCGCGATGGTGCAGGGTGAGCTCTTGCAGGACGTGCTCGCCCTGGGACGTGAGGCTGACGTGAACTTCGCGACGGTCATCGACGCCGCGGGTTCGCCGAATCAGTTGCCTCTCCTCTAACCGGTCGATCAACTCGACCGTGCTGTGATGCTGAATCTGCAAGCGTTCCGCGAGATCTCGGATCCGCGAACCGCCTTTCCCGGCACCTTTCAGGGCCAGCATGAGCTGGTGCTGTTGTGGCTCAACCCCGGCGCGGCGTGCCGCCTGTTCGCTGAAGTGCAGAAATCGGCGAATTTGGTAGCGAAACTCCGCAAGCGCTGCGTAGTCAGATTGCTTCAGGTCGTCGGTGGGCATCCCAGGAAAGTATATCGTAATACGATATAAAATGGGGGCACCATGGGACAATGTTGGCTACACCTGCCTGGATCATCCAAGAACTAGTACAGACTTCCGCCCGGCTGAGTAGATGACATCACCCCCGCCGTGGCGCTGACGCTGTAGGCTGTGCCGCCCGACCCGTTCCACCTTGCCACGTTGAACCTGCCTTGCGTCGGCGTGATTCGATATACCGCGATGTTCTGGTAGGTCAATGGCGTACCCGGCTGGCAAACTTCCGGCGGCCCGGGAGCTGTGAGGAAGTAGGCGTTGCTGTTACCCACGACGCTCACATCGCCATTCATCTCCACCAGCAAAGCGGTCTGTTCATCGACATCGATGTCCCGCGGGGCGCCGGACCAGCCGTTGTTGTAGACCCTGCACATGAATGCCAGGTCGCGGCCCATGCGGTCTCGGGTTACAAAGTGGGGATCGTCAATCAGCCCTTGCAAGGCTGAGATGCCCACAAAGTTCTCCGCAAAGGCGATGTATTTGTTGTAAGGATCCGCGAGGGCCATGGTGGAGGTCACAGTTTTGTTGCCTGCACCCGTATACACGAATTGTGTCAGGACATTCATCCCTGCGCTGGTACCGCCGATGGGAACGCCTTGCGCAATCAGGCCCTGCAAAGCGCTTTGTACCGCTGTGCCTTGCCAGTAGTTGATGTAGTTGGCCTGATCGCCACCCGCGATGAACAACGCTTCTGCATGCTGGATAATGTCAATAACCTGGGGATTGTTGGCCGCGTCCCGGTTGGGGATAATCAGCGTGGCGACCGAGTTCTCATTGGGACAGAGCTGCTGGATGTAGGGATTGTAGGCATCGGTACCGGTGGCGCGAATGACCAGAAAATCGCCGTTCCCGCTCCGCTGGCAAATCCACTGGAAAGCTGCGTCTACGTCCGTTCCGCCGCCCATCAGGACGGTGCCTGCAGTAGTTGCGGTGGTGACATCATTCTGGTTGCCGATGCGATAGTACGAGTACTTCTTGGCGGCATGAGCGGGCAGAGCAAGCAAACTCAATAGCAGAGCAACAGTGATCGGCTTCATGGGTGACCTCCGGGTGCGGGTGACTCAGTCGTCCGCAAATGGGGCAAAACTTGGCGGCGCAACCATAACATAGGTTGGCCTCGGATGGGGTAATCTGGTTCCGTAGCCCACTGTCCACGGCACTTCTTGCAAGGAGCAACTTTTGATCGCACGTTATACCCGGCCCGAGATGGGCCGCATCTGGAGCGACGAGAACCGCTTCCACACCTGGCTGGAAGTGGAGATTGCCGCCACTGAAACGCTTGCCGAAGCCGGCATTGTGCCGCAATCGGCGGCCAAGGCCATTCGCGAAAAGGGCGGCATTGACGTGGCCCGCATCCATCAGATCGAGGCCGAGGTCAAGCACGACGTCATCGCATTTACGACGGTTGTCGCCGAGAAGGTCGGCCCCGAGTCGCGCTGGCTGCACTATGGCCTGACATCCAATGACGTCGTCGACACAGCGCAGGCACTGCTGCTGAAGCAGGCCTCGGCGATTATTCGCGACGACCTCACAAAGCTCAGCGAGGTGCTCAAGCGGCGCGCCTTTGAGTTTAAGGACACGCCGCAGATTGGCCGCACCCATGGCATTCATGCCGAACCCATCACCTTCGGCCTGAAACTGGCCAACTGGTATTCCGAGGTACAGCGCGACATCACGCGTTTTGAACTGGCGGCGGAGCAGATGCGCGTCGGCAAGCTCTCGGGCGCGGTGGGCAATGGGGCGCACCTCGATCCCGAGATTGAAGAGAAGATCTGCCGGCGGCTTGGCCTTGAGGTCGCGGCGGTCTCCAGCCAGGTAATCCAGCGCGACCGCCACGCTTTTTACGTCGCGACGCTGGCAGTGATTGCTTCCACGCTGGACAAGATCGCCACCGAGGTCCGCCATCTTCAACGGACCGAGGTGCGCGAGGCGGAAGAGTACTTTAGCGAGAAGCAAAAAGGCTCCTCGGCCATGCCGCACAAGCGCAACCCCATCACCTGTGAGCAGATCAGCGGGTTGGCTCGCGTGGTGCGCGCCAACTCGCAGGCCGCGCTGGAGAACGTCGCCCTGTGGCACGAGCGCGACATTTCGCACTCCTCGGTCGAACGGGTCATCCTGCCCGACTCAACCATCCTGCTCAACTACCTTCTAAGCAAGACGACCAATCTGATCGACACGCTGCTGGTTTATCCCAAGCGCATGCTGAAGAATCTGGAATCGACCGGAGGGCTGGTCTTCAGCGGGCAACTGCTTTTGGACTTAGTCGAAGCCGGCGTACTGCGCGAGGATGCTTATCGGCTGGTCCAGGCCAACGCGATGAAAGCGTGGAAGGAAGACTTGAACTTTCATGATCTAATCACCAGCGATCCGGAGATCACGTCAAAGGTAAAGCGCGAGACGCTGGAGCAGGCATTTGATCTGCAGCGCCCGCTGCGCAATGTAAACAAGATATTCAAGCGAGTGTTTGGATGAGCGGCTCCACCTTCACGTCCCTGACCCTTATCTATGAAGGCCCGGTCGCCTTCATCACCCTGAACCGGCCCGACAAGCGCAACGCCATCAGCTATGAACTGATTGACGACCTGCTGCAGGCCCTGGCGGAGGTCGAAGCCTCTCCTGCGTCAATCCTCATTCTTACCGGCGCAGGCAAGGCGTTCTGTTCCGGCATGGACCTCGACAACCTGCGGGCCCTCACTTCACGAAGCCACGAAGAGAACCTGGCCGACTCGCAAACCATGGCGAAGATGTTTCGCACCCTGTATGAGTTTCCAAAGGTGACGATTGCTGCGGTAAACGGTCCGGCCATTGCCGGCGGTTGCGGCCTGGCAACGCTCTGCGATTTCACCCTGGCGTCGACGGAAGCAAAATTCGGATATACCGAAGTTCGCATCGGATTCATCCCCGCTATCGTGTCGGCGTTCCTGCTGCGTCAGCTAGGGGAGAAGCTGGCTCGTGACCTTCTGCTGACAGGGCGTATTATTGGTGCGGACGAGGCGTATCGACTGGGATTGGCCAACGAAATGGTGGCGCCGGAGCGGTTGCTGCAGAGAGCACGTGAATTAGCCGCCGATTTGTTGCAAAATAGTCCTGCTTCTCTTCTTGCAACCAAGCGTCTCCTGAAAGACTATTCGGCCGCGGAACTCGATCGGCAGGTCGCCGAGGCCGTCCAGGAAAACGCCCGCATTCGCACCACCGACGATTTTCGCGAGGGTGTGAGTTCGTTTCTGGAGAAGCGCAAACCAAACTGGGTGAGGTGAATCGTGAAGGTACTTGGAAGGCTGGCAGTATCCATTTTATTGTTCCCCGCGCTGCTGCTGGCGCAAACGTCGACGGGTCAGTCGGCGACAGCACCCAAGGCGAACGCGACGAAACCCGCCTATGAGCAACCTGCGACCCCCACGACAGAGAGCGCGGCTACCCCGCAAAGGGCCGAGACGCCCAAGAAGCCGCCGGCGGCGCCGCTGCCCTATCCGATCATGAGCGAGAAGGCCAAGGAGCGCGCGCGCCAGCTCTATGACTATTTCTCCCGCGGCGAGACGGGCCTGCTCTATGCCGCGTTTACGCCGGAGATGAAGAAGGATTCGCCGGAGTCCAAGCTGGCCACCATGTCCAAGCAGGTCACCGAAAAGCTGGGGACACCCGGACAAGTCTTGAGCGAAACCTTCCTGCCCAACCTGACGTCGCCGGTCACCATTTATTCGCGCACCTCGATGTACAGCAAGGCCAAGGTTGCCTTCATGGTCATGCTGGCAATCAATGGCCAGGGCGAGTTGAGCGATATGCGAGTCATGCCCGTGCCGCCAACGGCGCGAGACGGCTATGCCGACTATCAGGACAGCACCAAGCTGCATCTTCCCTTTGAGGGCACCTGGATCGTTTTGCAAGGCGGCCGCAATCTCTACGACAACGTATTCGCCGGCTCCGAGGACAATCGTCATACCGTGAGCTTCATGCTTCTGAAAGACGGGATGCCGTTTGACAACGACGGCAAGAGGAACAGCGATTACTACTGTTATGGAGCGCCGGTGCTGTCTCCGGCTGCGGGTGTGGTGGTGCAGATGGCAGGGTACGCCCCGGATCACCCACCGGGAATGGGGTCAGACATGATTAGCCGGGGCAATTACGTCCTGATTGCCCATGGAAACAGCGAGTATTCGCTGATTCCTTACCTCAAGGCCGGAAGCATAAAGGTGCATACCGGGCAACGGGTCAAGCAGGGTGAAGTGGTCGGAGAGTGTGGCAACAGCGGCAGCTCCTACGCTCCCCATGTGGAGTACAGCCTGCAGAACACGCGTGGCTTCCCCTTGCCCAAAACCCTGCCCGCGCAGTTCGTGGACTACACGGCCGACGGGAAGGCGGTGACCATCGGTGAACCGCTGCGCGGACAGATGGTCGCCAATCAGACTGAACCGCCTGCGACGCAGACGGCAGAAAAGCCGGCAGCAGCAGCAGAAAAGCCGCAATGAGCGAGGTTGACGGCCCTTCGCCGGAAACGCGACAGTTCTACGAGACAACACTTCGCGTACGCTATGCGGAAACCGACCAGATGGGAGTGGTGTACCACTCGAACTACATCGTCTGGTTTGAGGTTGGGCGCGTCGAACTACTGCGCCAGCTCGGATTTAACTATCGCGAGATGGAGCAGCAGGACGACATCCACATTGTGGTGGTCGACGTGCGTTGCCGTTACAAGATGCCGGCGCTCTACGATGACCTGATCTGCGTACGAACCTGCCTGGTGAACGTGCGCGAATCGTTGCTGCGCTTCGGATATGAGATTCTGCGCGACTGCGATCGAACCCTGCTGGCCGAAGGCGATACCGTTCACCTGGTGGTCGGCGCGGACATGAAACGGACCCCACTGCCGCAGAAATATCTCGATCCGCTGCTGGAGGCCGCAGGGCGAGGCCCGAAAACAATGCTCTCCGGATGACGGTTCGCTGCCACCTTACAACACATTACCACCGAGACGCTGAGGCACGGAGAAAAACCAGATAGGTTCTGTTAAGGTTTTCTCTGCGGCCGTGCCTCTGTGGTTGATCCCCAGGCTCGTTCCATCTCGAATATGGGATTGCTCTCTTGAAAGCCCTTCACATCAACGGCAACGATCTCACGCTGGAGGCGGTGCGCGAGGTGGTTTACGAAAACCGTCCCGTGCTGCTGGAGGCGGAAGCGCGCGAGGCGGTCGGCCGCGCCCGGGCAGTGGTCGAAGACCTGCTCGACCGCGACCAGGTGGCCTACGCGGTTAACACCGGCGTGGGAAAGCTGAGCGACGTGCGCATTTCGCCCGCCGATATCCGCCAATTGCAGGTCAACCTGCTGCGCTCCCACGCTGTGGGAGTTGGCGAGCCGCTGGGCTGGGATGTCACTCGCGCCATGATTCTGTTGCGCGCCAACTCGCTGGCCAAGGGCTTTTCCGGGGTGCGCCATGAAGTCATCGACACGCTCTGCGCCATGGTCAATCGCGGAGTGCATCCCGTCATCCCCTCCCAGGGGAGTGTTGGGGCCAGCGGCGATCTGGCGCCCCTCGCGCACCTGGCGCTCGTGCTCATCGGCGAAGGAGAAGCCGTGTACCAGGGCAAAAGCGTAGCCGGAGCCGACGCCATGCGCATGGCCGATATTCGGCCTCTGGTTCTGGAAGCCAAGGAAGCCATCTCGCTGATTAATGGAACGCAAGCCATGCTGGCGGTCGGCTTATTGGCAACTCTGCAGGCGGAGATTTTGACCGACAGCGCAGACGTCATCGGAGCGCTGACCGTAGACGCGCTGCGTGGAACCGATGTCGCCTTTGATGAGCGCATCCAGGCGGCCCGTCCTCACGCAGGACAGTTTGTCGCTGCCCACAACTTGCGCGTCATGCTCGAGGGCAGCCAGATTCGCGAGTCGCATCGCGATTGCGGCAAGGTGCAGGATGCCTATTCGCTGCGCTGTATCCCGCAAGTTCACGGCGCAGTGCGCGATACCGTCGTGCATTGTCGCAATGTCTTCGAAGTCGAGATGAACTCGGCGGTGGACAATCCCCTGGTATTTCCTGCGGGAAAGAAGATTGGAGCGCCGAGGCCGCCGATCGGCGCCCCGGTCGCAGGCGAGATCCTCTCCGGGGGCAACTTTCACGGTGAGCCGGTGGCATTCGCTCTCGATTTCATGGCGGTAGCTTTGACTGCACTCTCGGGAATTTCCGAACGCCGCCTGGAGCGGCTGGTCAATCCTTCGCTGAACGAGGGGCATCCAGCGTTCCTGGCACCGGGCGCGGGGCTAAACTCCGGATTCATGATGGCGCAGGTCACGTCTGCAGCCCTGGTCAGTGAAAACAAGGTGCTGGGCCATCCCGCCTCCGTCGACTCGATCACAACCTCCGGCAATAAAGAAGACTTTGTGTCGATGGGCATGACGGCTGCGAACAAGCTGCAGCGCGTGGTCACAAACACGCGCAACGTGCTGGCCATCGAAGCCCTGGCGGTTGCACAGGCGATTGACTTTCTCGCCCCCTTGAAGCCCAGCAAACGTGGACAGGCGGCGCACGCCGCGATCCGCTCGGTAAGCCCGCCGATCGTCGAAGACCGGATTTTGTCTCGCGATTTCGTCCGTGTCTCCGATCTGATTGCCGGAGGAGCGCTGGCCGGAGTTCTACAGCCGTAGAAGCAAGTCGAAAAGACTACGTCGTGGCCGGCGGCTTGGTGCTGCCCGCCGAGCTCGCCTGTGCCGCTGGCTCTGGATAATGATGAGTGTAATGGCCTGTTTACAACAGTTAGGAATCCCTTCTCAGCAGGAGGACTCGAAGTTTATTGCGCTACTGCAACTTGGCGGGGTAGGTTTGGCTTGCTCAAAAATGGGAGTCTCAGGGCGGCCCCATCCCACAGCCCTGAGTTGCGTTTTTTTCCCGAGTCGGTGGATGAGTCTTTTTCCAGAGCTCATCCGTAGTACGAATGTGATAGCTCCGCATCTTGCCAAAATCGTCTGGGTTCACTGCGGTAGGCCGAACATCACGGCCCGCTTAGGCAGCGCAGGAGGCCGCCATGGAAGACATTCGAGTCAGGCTCTCAGCCTTATGGCTGTTTGCGACGCTCAACTATATCTATGCGGATGTGCTCTTCTGCATCGACGTCTTGGGGGCGGGTAAGGGAGGTCCCGCTGTTCTCCATTTTTCCCCGGGAGCGTGGTTAGGGATCGCAATACTCATGGAGATCCCAATGGCGATGATTCTGCTGTCGCGGATCCTGAAGCCCGGAGCAAATCGCTGGGCGAACATCGTCGCAGGCATAATAGAAACCGCCGCTGTTCTCTTGACCAGTTTCATCCTTCCAGCTTTTCATCTCACGGGAACAAGTTCTTACTATCTATTTTTTGGAGCGATAGAAGTGGCGTGTACGTCGCTGATCGTTTGGTACGCATGGAGATGGCCGAGAGAAACCGCCCTTACACGCATTGATACCGGTCCGGTGTCAGGTAGTTTGCTATGGCGCCCCTGATATCTTTGAGTTGTCAATCGTCAATTGGCCAGACTACTTCTGATCAGTTCCTGATGATTCATCAAGCACGATGTCAACCTGTTCTTCATTCAGATAAATATTTCCGTCGGCTGCCTGATGGAAGACCAGTGCTTTCGGCGGTTCCTAGAAGGTCCTTGCGTCCATCCAATCGGCGATGTAAAAGTCCGCTTCCGGCCCTAGTCCTTCTTCTCGATTGGACAAAAATCGGGTGACGACCGCTTTCTGCCTAACCCATTTTTCTCCATGTATCGAGAACTCAAATTGGCTGCCGATCCTAATCTCTGATTTCAAGCTCATCATTGCTCCCGCTTCGCCTCAAGCGAGCACTCTCCTTGCCGTTCGTTCGCTTGACGCCGTTCCATCCATGACGTAAACCCACGGCTCCGCTCCAGCTTCCCCTGCCGCTCGCGGGAGCCTTACACGAAATCGACATTGTCGGTCCGTTCGAAATTGTAGTCCCAAGGCTCAACGTCGATAAATCCCTATTGCGCGCCGCCAGCTTCGCTCCGGATCAGATTATTTCTTTGCCGGAAGATGCAAAGCTGACCTCAGACGAATACTCTCCCAATTCCGCCACTGCCTCCACCGCAGCCCATGCGGAATCGGCAGGCGACAGGATCAAAGACATCTTCTCCGGCAAGATTGCTGACAGCGACCTGAACGATCACAACGTGGTCGAGAAAGGTCATGCCGACATCACTGCTCGCAACTACAAGCCAACGCGGTTCCTGGTGATCGTAGATGCACCGGAGAGGACAGCAGAAGCGAAACAGATCCTCACCCGGCACCACGGCGAGATCGATCCCAACGTCGCCTCGGCTGAAACATCCGGGTATACCAGAGTGCCCAACGGCTAGACGCTGAGGACTCTTTCCCGGCGATCAATTCGCATGAGGGCGCGGCCTCGATCGTGCCGTATGGCAAACCGCGCCAGCTCCTAATGACTCCGGTTTGCCGCTGTCCTATAATAGGCAGCACCCCACCCTTACATCCCAAAATACAGAGCGGGGACCACCAAGGGGTATTGATGGCAACAACTGAGATTGCGGTACACGGCACCGAATCCGGCGCCGGCCGCCAACCCGTCGTTAACGATTTCAGCATACAAGTCGCCACCGTCAACGGTTCCGGATCGCAGAGCGCCAACACCGTGCTACTGCGCACCATCTTTCAGATGGGCGTGCCGGTCTCGGGCAAGAACATGTTCCCCTCGAACATCGCGGGCCTGCCGACGTGGTACACCATTCGCGCCAGCAAGAAGGGCTACATCGCGCGCAAGAAGGAGATCGATTTCCTGGTCGCGATGAATCCCGAGACCGCGAAAGAAGACGTGCTTTCGCTGGCGCCCGGCGCTGTCGTGCTCTACGACGAGCCGCTGAAGCTCAGCGAGCTGCGCAGCGACCTGACCTTCTACACCGTGCCTTACGACAAGATCACCGCCGCAGTCTGCCCCGAGTCGAAGCTGCGCAAGCTGGTGAGGAACATGGTGTACGTCGGGGTGGTTGCGAAGTTGCTGAACCTCGACATGGCGGAGGTCGAGAAGGCCCTGCGCAAGCAGTTTGCCAAGAAGAAGAAGGCTGCTGACCTGAACTGGAATGCCGCCCAGGCCGGCTATGACTATGCCGCTTCGTCGCTGAGCAAGGCCGACCCGTTCACCGTAGAGCGCATGGACAAGACCACCGGCATGATCATCATCGACGGCAACGCTGCCGCAGCGCTGGGATCGATGTTTGCCGGCGTCACGGTGGTGACGTGGTATCCCATCACGCCCTCGTCGTCGCTGGTCGAGTCGCTGATCGAATACATGAAGGAGCACCGCATCGGTCCTGACGGCAAGGCGACCTTCGCCATCGTTCAGGCAGAGGACGAACTGGCAGCCATCGGCATGGTGCTGGGAGCAGGCTGGGCGGGCGCTCGCTCCATGACGGCTACTGCGGGCCCCGGAATTTCGTTGATGGCGGAATTCGCCGGCCTGGGCTACTACGTCGAGATTCCCGGCGTGATCTGGGACATCCAGCGCGTAGGGCCGTCTACCGGACTGCCGACGCGCACCTCGCAAGGCGACATCGGCTTTGTCGCTGCGCTCTCGCATGGCGACACCAAACACCCCATGCTGATTCCTTCCTCGGTGGGCGAATGCTTCTCCATGGCCAGCGAGGCCTTCAACCTGGCCGAGCAGTTACAGACTCCGGTGTTCGTCATGAGCGACCTCGACCTTGGCATGAATAACTGGATGTCGGAGCCGTTTGAGTACCCGACGACGCCGATCAAGCGCGGCAAGGTGCTCTCGAAGGAGGACCTCGACCGGCTCGGAGGCTTTGCCCGCTACAAAGACATAGATGGCGACGGAGTGGGCTATCGCACGTTGCCGGGCACCGAGCATCCTGCCGCAGCGTGGTTTGCACGCGGCAGCGGACACAACGAGAAGGCGCAATACAGCGAGCGCCCCGACGACTTCGTCAACAACCTCGATCGGCTGGCGCACAAGTTCGAGTACGCGCGCACGCAGGTTCCAAAGCCGGAGATGGTTCGCAACGAAGGCAATGAAATCGGCATCATCGCCTACGGAACTTCGCATCACGCGGTTACCGAAACGCTCGACCAGTTGCAGAGCGAGTATGGCGTCAAGGCCGATTACCTGCGGTTGCGGGCGTATCCTTTCACCCGCGAGATGCACGAGTTTATTGCCGCGCACCAGCGCATCTACGTCGTCGATCAGAACCGCGACGCACAGATGAAGCAGCTCATCAAATTAGATATCGCGGTTCCGGAGATTGCGAAGCTGCGCAGTGTGAGCCACTACAACGGGCTGCCGATTGATGCACGCTCCATCACCGACGAAATCATTTCGCAGGAGGGCAAGTAAATGGCGAGCACGCCGGCCTCTCAACCCAAGCCCCAGCCCAAACCGAAGATCAACCGCCTGGGGCTCACCGTTATCGACTATCGCGGCGGGAAAACCACGCTCTGCGCCGGCTGCGGCCACAATGCTATCTCCGAGCGCATCATCGACGCCTTCTACGAAATGGGCATCCCGCCCGAGCGCGTGATCAAGATGTCGGGCATCGGCTGCTCGTCCAAGAGCCCGGCTTACTTCATGAACCGCTCGCACAGCTTCAACTCGGTACACGGACGCATGCCGTCGGTGACCACCGGCGCGGTGCTGGCCAACTCGAAGATCGTCGCCCTCGGTGTAAGCGGCGACGGCGACACTGCTTCCATCGGCATCGGGCAGTTCATACACCTCATGCGCCGCAATATTCCGATGATCTACATCATCGAGGACAACGGCGTGTACGGCCTTACGAAAGGCCAGTTCTCTGCCACCGCCGACGTCGGCGCCAAGCTGAAGACTGGGGTGATCAACGATCTGCCGCCCATTGATACCTGCGCGCTGGCCATCATGCTGGGCGCGACATTCGTTGGCCGCTCGTTCTCCGGTGACAAGAAGCAGCTCCAGGCCATGCTGAAGGCAGCGTTGTCGCATCGCGGAACGGTGATGCTCGACGTGGTTTCACCCTGCGTGACCTTTAACGATCACGAAGGCTCGACCAAGTCCTACAAGTTCCTCATCGACCACGAGGAGCCGCTGCACGACATCAACTTCGTGCCTCACTTCGAGGACATCGCTGTGGATTACGGTCCCGGCGCTGTCCTGGACGTGACCATGCATGATGGCTCATCGCTGCGCCTGCACAAGCTGGAAGAAGACTACGATCCCACCGACAAAGTGCGCGCCATTAAACGCCTGGTCGATTCTGCGGCAAAAGAGGAAGTGCTTACCGGCGTGCTGTACATCAACAACACCGCGCCCAACTTTCTCGAGATGCTCAACATGACAGACGCTCCGCTGGCAACCCTGCCGGAAGAATTGGTCCGTCCCTCTCGCGAGGTGCTGGAAGAGTGCATGGAGGAGCTAAGGTAGGGCAGTTGTCTTGGTCAGTTTTCGGCTGTCACCACCTCGCGAAGCAGAATTAGCGTCGGGATAGATGACAGGCTCCGCAGGAGCCGGCATATCTTAGCCCAGCGCTTTAGCGCTGGGAGCGCTCAAGAGACACGCCCGAGTCCGCTTTAGCGGACGACACATGCCTGCCTTTCATTAGGCCGGCGGCCGCAGGCCGCGAAAGGTGAAAGCCCCGTCCTTCTGGGCGGGATGAGCTCCCGGATTGCACCGGTGCTGACCCGCAGTGAATGGAACTCATTCTAGCCTTTCAGCTTTCGGCGTAAGCGCTCTCCCAATCCCAGAACGCCAGCGCCCATAAGGACCAGGGTGGACGGTTCAGGGACGCCGGTCGTAGCGCTGAAGGTCAGGTCCGTCATGCTGATGAAATCCAGGTCCCCCTCTGTGGTGCTGACGCAGCCAAACTGGCAGTTGAACTGACCGAACAGGGGAAATGGGATGAACACGGGACCGAAATCGCCCTTCAAGTCGTAATTGTTGAACGCGGGGTCTACCAGATCGATCAGGTCGGCGGCATCCGGGGCCCGCGAAAGTCCCGCGACACCAACCGGTTGATTGTCGAAGAGCTGCACCGGTATCAGGAAGGTAGCTGGGTTCAGGCCCTGGATAACAATCTGCGCCGAGGTGCCCACATTCACGAACAGGCCGCCTCCCTGGTCTTGCACATTGTCCGTGTCCGCGTTGACCGTGATGGTGAACAGTGCATTGTCAAAAGGTGAGTTCCCCAGGTGCCCTGCACCCGTGCCTTGAAAGATGTAGCTGATTGGACTGGCGTTCGCGATGTTTACGCCTGCGAATAGTACAAAAGCAAGGCCCAACAGTGCCCCGATCTTTTTCACAGGTTCCTCCTTGCCTCGAACGTTGACGAAGTTTGACCCGCCGAAGGGTCGGCTCATAGTAGGGGCCACTCGCACGGCTGTCAACTTGTAAAAATGCAGGTTCTGCAGAATCGTACCGTCACAGGCGAAGTTGAACCAGCAAGCTGGACACGGGAAGAGTCGCTCGTCCAGCTTATAATCATTAGATGCCCACCCGCCGAAATCGCATTCTGTAGGCGTGTGCGCAGGTTTACTCGACACTGACAACCGACAACCGACCACTGGCAACTAGTCCCATGGAATTCAAACTCGTCAGCTCCTACAAGCCGCAAGGCGATCAAGGGCCCGCCATCGAGGCGCTCACGCGCGGCGCCTTTGAGGGCGAGAAGCATCAGGTGCTGCTCGGCGTTACCGGCTCAGGCAAGACGTTTTCGATGGCCAAGGTCATCGAGAACCTGAATCGCCCGGCGCTGATCATGGCGCACAACAAGACGCTGGCGGCACAGCTCTATCACGAGTTCAAATCGTTCTTCCCCCACAACGCGGTCGAATACTTCGTTTCCTATTACGACTATTACCAGCCCGAAGCGTACATTCCCGCCGGCGATATCTACATCGAGAAGGAAGCCACCATCAACGACGAGCTCGATAAGTTGCGGCTTTCTGCAACCAAGTCGTTGTTCGAGCGGCGCGACTGCATCATCGTCGCTTCGGTAAGCTGCATCTACGGCCTGGGCTCGCCCGAGGCGTACTACGGCATGCTGCTGTTCCTGGAGAAGGGACAGAAGATCAAGCGCCAGGAGATCATCAGCAAACTGGTCGAGATCCTTTACGAACGCACCGAAGGCGACTTTCGCCGGGGAACGTTTCGCGTGCGCGGCGACATCATCGAGATTTTCCCGACGTATGAGGATGTTGCCTACCGCATCGAGCTGTGGGGCGACGAAGTCGAGTCGCTGGCGCAGATCGATCCGCTATTTGGCACGGTGAAACAGAAGTATGCGCGCCTGCCGATCTATCCCAAGACCCACTACGTGATGAAGCCCGAGCGCAAAAGTTCGGCGGTGGATTCCATTCTGGAAGAGCTGGCGTGGTGGGAAGCCGAGTTGGAAAAGCAGGGGCGCATGGTCGAGGCGCAGCGCATTCATCAGCGCACCCGCTTCGATCTCGAGATGATCAAGGAGATGGGCTACTGCCACGGCATCGAGAACTACTCGCGCCACTTCACCGGGCGCCTGCCGGGCGAGCCGCCACCGACGCTGCTGGATTACGTGCCGCGCGATTACCTGCTGTTCATCGATGAGTCGCACCAGACCGTTCCCCAGGTGCACGGCATGTGGCACGGCGACCGCTCGCGCAAGCAGAACCTGATCGAATACGGTTTTCGTCTGCCCAGCGCACTGGATAACCGCCCGCTCACGTTTGAAGAGTTTGAAAGCCGCGTGAACCAGGCGATCTACGTTTCCGCAACGCCGGGGCCATACGAACTGACCAGATCAGCCGGAGTGGTGGTCGAGCAGATCATCCGCCCGACAGGCTTGATCGATCCCGAGGTGGAAGTGCGTCCGGTAAAGGGGCAGATCGACGACCTGCTGCACGAGATTCGCGACCGCGTGAAGAAGGGCGAGCGCGTACTGGTCACCACCCTGACCAAGCGCATGGCTGAGGACCTGGCCGAGTACTACAGCGAGGTTGGCGTGCGCTGCCGCTACATGCACTCGGAGATCGAGACGCTGGAGCGCATCAAGATCCTGCGCGATCTGCGCAAGGGCGAGTTCGATGTGCTCATCGGCATCAACCTGCTGCGCGAGGGGCTCGACCTGCCCGAGGTGTCTCTGGTCGCGATCCTCGATGCAGACAAGGAAGGATTCCTGCGCTCCTCAGGGTCGCTGATCCAGACCATCGGACGTTGCGCGCGTAATCTCAATGGCCGCGCGGTGCTCTATGCCGACAGGATGACGGAATCAATGCAGCGCGCCATCGACGAAACCAACCGGCGGCGCGCGATTCAGCGGGCATATAACGAAGAGCATGGCATCACGCCGGAGACCATCGTGCGGCCCCTCGACATGTCGCTCGTCGCGGTCGCGAATGCCGACTACACAGACCTGACAGCCGAAGCCGACGGTATTCCCGAGTTCAAGTCGCAGGCAGAGTTGGACACGTTTATCGCCAAGCTGGAGTCGGACATGCGTGAAGCCGCCAAGCGCTTCGAGTTCGAGCAGGCAGCCAAGTTGCGCGATCAGGTGAGGGAACTGAAGACCAAGGAATTCATGTTCACGTAGGAGAGCAGTTCCACAGAGTCGCCTCATTGCGGCAACCTATGGAATTGTCATTCCGAGCGCAGCGAGGAACCTGCTTTCGTTTCCCAGCCAACACTCTTCGCTGCGCCATCAAAAGCAGGTCCTTCGCTTCGCTCAGGATGACAGCTCTGATTGGGTCGCATCGCTAAGAGAAATGGCGCTTGCATGCAGCCCTAGTCCAGATCGAAATCCCGTATCGGCTTGCCGGTATCAGGCGCTTCCTTCGCGCGCTTCAGCGCCTCTGCGAATTTCTTTTCCAGCAAGTCCGCCTGGTTCTTTTGGGCTTCCACCGACTGTCGGAAGATCGACTCCTTGCGGCTCTCCTGCTCTTTCATGGCGCGAGCGGCTTCGTCCATATCGTTGAAGGTTTTGGGAACAGCCCTGGGCGTATGGGCGATGACGGCTTTGGTGGCCGCGTCGATCTTTAGTGCTGCGCCGCAGCAAGGACAGGCAACTTCAAATTGGCCGGAATTCTTTCCCATGGGGCAATACTAAAACAAGCGTAACGTTCCAGCCAGCGAGGGACTACTCCGCCTTGGGCGAGGCCGGAGTGAAGTGGTTCAGGACCTTTTCCAGGCTGGCCTCATCCTCAACGTTAAGACACTTGAGTGAGCGATCGATCTGCCGCAACAGGCCGCAAAGCACCTTGCCTGGCCCCACCTCGACAAACTCTTGCACACCGATCTTCGCCAGTTGCCGTATCGAGCGGTCCCATAGAACAGCACCGGTTACCTGCCGGATCAGCGCATCTCGGCTCTGGTGAGCGGTTGTTACCAGGGTAGCGTCAACGTTGCACATCACCGAAATTTGCGTGTCGTGGAATTCAAGTGCGTGCAAATCGTGGGCCAGGCGGTTCTGTGCCGGTTGCATCAGCGCGCAATGGAAGGGAGCGCTGACAGGCAGGAGAATTGCGCGCTTGGCGCCTCTTGCCTTGGCAAGCTCTGCCGCGCGCTCGACAGCCGCCTTGTTGCCTGAAATCACGGTCTGGTCGGGCGAATTGAGATTGGCCGGCTGGCAGACCTCGTGGTCAGCCGCTTCCTCGCAAATCTCGCGCAGATGGTCGATCTCCATCCCCAGGACCGCTGCCATGGCACCCATGCCGACCGGCACCGCCTCCTGCATGTACTTGCCGCGGTTGCGAACCGTGCGAACCGCGTCGGCAAACGATAGCGTCCCGGCGGCAACGTGCGCCGAATATTCGCCCAGGCTGTGACCGGCGACATAGGCGGGAGTGATCCCCTGCGATTGCAGCACGCGCCACGCAGCGACAGACACCGTGAGGATGGCCGGCTGGGTTGTTTCCGTCAGCTTCAACTGATCTTCCGGACCCTCGAAGCAGAGCTGGGACAGTTTGTAGCCAAGTGCCGTATCGGCTTCGTCAAACGTCTCTTTGGCGACGGGGAAGAGGGCAGCCAATTCGCGGCCCATACCGACGTACTGCGAGCCCTGGCCAGGGAATAGGAATGCGATGGAAGAAGTGTGAGAGGTCATTTGTGTGCGATCGACGAGCCGCGAAGCGGCGACTGCGATTTTAGTCCGGCTGCAAGCCTGCAACACTGAACCTGGTGAGCTGCTTCAGCCCCTGGGGAGGCCAAGCATCCGGCGTGCTAACTATACCGCGTCGCTCGCCACCGAACCCGAAGACTCGGATATATGCTTCCCGTTGTCGTGTGCGATCTGCCGGCTGGTCTCTCCGATGCGTTCTTCAATGACGCGGTTCAGCTTGCTGTTGGCGAACTCCGACGCCACGCGAATCGCGTTCTTGATCGCGTTCGGGTTCGAGGAACCGTGACAGATGATGCAAACGCCCTTGATCCCCAGCAGCGGCGCTCCACCATATTCGGAGTAGTCGAGCCGCTTCTTGAAGGCGACGAATGCCTGGCGCGACAGCAAGAATCCAACCTGCCGCGTAATCGTTGCCTGCAGCGACTGCTTCAGCAGAAAACGTACTGCGTCTGCCATGCCTTCGGAAATCTTTAGCGCGACGTTGCCCACGAAGCCATCGCACACCAGCACGTCGGCTTTGCCGTTATAGAGATCGCGCCCCTCGACGTTGCCTACGAAATTCAGCGGAAGGTCCTTGATCATCTTGTAGGCTTCGCGCGTGAGCTCATTGCCCTTGCTCTCCTCTTCGCCGATGGAGAGCAGGCCGACGCGTGGATGCTCCGCAGTAGGGAAGCGGCCGGCAAAGATGGTGCGGAAGTAGACCTCGCCCATGATGGCGAACTGCTGCAGGTTTTGTGCCTTGGAATCGACATTGGCGCCAACGTCGATCAGGATGGTAGCCGTGCCTTGAGTAGTAGGAAACGCGGTAGCCAGCGCCGGCCGGTCGACGCCGGGCAGCGCTCCCAGGACCATCTTGGCCGTGGCCATGGCCGCTCCGGTATTGCCGGCGCTGACGAATCCGTCCGCCTTGCCGTCGCGCACCAGCCGCAAGCCCACGCGCATGGACGAGTCGCGCTTGGAGCGCACTGCCTGCGCCGCCTTCTCGTGCATGCTGATGACCTCGCTGGCAGGAACGACGTCAATCGGCAGGCGGCGCCACACTGGATGGAGGTCGAGCTCAGCTCGGACAACGCTTTCTTGTCCGACCAGCAGAACCTGCACGCCGTAATGGCGCGCGGCGAGAATCGCTCCCTCGACTTCGGGCTTGGGAGCCCGATCGGCCCCCATCGCGTCAAGGGCAATCGTAGTTGGCATCTTTAGGTGTCAGCAGCCCATGCGGTAGTAGATCAAATGCCATCGGCAACCGTCACCGACTCTGTGAGGGTGCAGAGGGCGAACCTGGGTAGGGAGGCCGCCGGTTAGCTGGCGCTCTCTTCGATTTCGATAACTTCGCGGCCCTTGTAGTAACCGCACTTGGGACACGCCCGATGCGGCAGCTTGCGCTCATGACAATTGGGACATTCCGAGAGCGACTGCGCCGTCAAATGATCGTGTGCCCGTCGCTTCGCGGTGCGCGCCTTGGAATGGCGCCGTTTTGGATTCGGCATGAAAACCTCTCACTTTGCGACCCGCGGCTTGGCCGCACGGTCTAGCTTTGCAACTTCTTCCTGATCTCGCCCAGCGCCGCCCAGCGGGGATCGCCGGCACGCTGTTCACAATTGCATTGTTCCTGGTTCAAGTTGCGCCCGCAGCTCGGGCACAGACCCTTGCACTCTTCGCGGCATACTGTCTTCACCGGCGTCGCCAGCAGCACCTGCTCGCGCAGCACATCTTCCAGCAGAAGCCCTTCGCCCTGATAATAGCCGATTTCCGTCTCCGCCTGACTGATGGAAACCTCATCGCCCCGCCGGTCTACCCCTTGCGGCCGATACAGCAGATCGAACTCCCAATCTACCTTATGGATGACCGGATCGAGACAGCGGGCGCACAACACCTCAATCCTGGTTCCCAGGCTTCCCACCAGCCGTATGTCTTCGACGTCCTGGCGGTGTCCGCGATGCTCGACCACCAGCTCCGCCCGGCCCTCGGTGTGCAAAGGTCCAACCTGACGCAGCTCCGGCCCGAACTCAACCGCTCCGGGAGGAAGATTCTCATTGAACTCCAGTTTGCGGAGTTCCAGTTCTCTCACCCGAATCTGCATGTCACCACCTGGCAGCCTCGCCCGGAGGCCTTCCTATCTACAAAACGCAAGCATCCCGCATGGTCAGAGACCTCCGGATCGAACCGGGTCTGGCAGGCCAAGCTCCTGACGGGAAACTCTGGCAGGTACAGACGGGCGGGAGCCGCAAATTACGGCAAACTACGAGCATAAAGTGTTGCAACCACAGTGTCAAGGCAGGGCGCCGGCGGTAGTGCCGTCTGGCGCCTACCGGAAAAACGTCAGCGCGATGAGGATGGGAATAGGGCTAGGGAACGTCTGATCCAACTCCGGGCTTCGAAGGGGACGGCCTTCGGTCCGTCCATAAGCGGCTGGAACAAAGCCGGGCTTTACATTTACGGGCTGCTGAAGAACTCTCGCTGGGGGATGCTTCGCATCAGGGCACGACCTTGGTCGTGCCGAAAACGCCTCAATTTCCGGCTTTTTCAGCAGGCCTGTTTAGTCCTGTCCCAGTCCCGTCGCCTCCGGGCGCCTACACTCCCACCGGGAACGGCTTCACGCTGTGCTCTTCCGCAGCCCGCGCCTGTCCGAAAACGTCGAAGCGACCTTGCAGCAACGACATGACTCCCGTGTACAAGTATCCCCAGACGAACAGGACCAGGAAGGGAACCGTGACGTAGTTCTCGTTCACCACCGCGTACCAGATGGTGAGCGCAAAGTAGGAACCAATCAGCAGCTCGACGTACGGAATCAGTCCCAGCCGCTTGCGATACTTCTTGGCGGCTATGCTCCTCTCACGCTTGCTGACGACGCGATATTTCGGCGTGCGTGCGAACGGGCTCTTCAACCCGACTAGCGCTTCCAGCACCGCTTTGCTGTTGGTGATGGTCAGCCCGATGCCCAGGCCCATCAGCGCCGGCAAGTACCAGAACGTCCGCCACCACGTCTTGGGAAACAGCTCTCGTTGCGATACCAGATAAAAGCTGGAGATGGAGAACGTCGACGCCAGGAACAGCGGCAAATCGATGTACAGCATCTGGAACCAGCCCTGGTAGAAGCGGATCATCATCGCCGGCAGCAGCAGCGTGCTCAGCACGATCATCAGCGGGTAGCTGATATTCGCCGTCAGGTGATACCACGCCTCCATCTTCTCCCGCCGCGAAACCTTGGCGCGCAACAGATAGGGCAGGTCTTTCTTGGCGCATTGGATCAGGCCCTTCGCCCAGCGCGCCTGCTGCGTCTTGAACGCCGTCATCTCAATGGGCAGCTCCGCCGGACACTCCACATCCTGCAGGTAGCGGAACTTCCATCCCTTCAACTGCGAGCGATAGCTCAGGTCGGTGTCTTCGGTCAGCGTGTCGTGCTCCCAACCCCCGGCATCTTCGATCGCCTTGCGCCGCCACATCCCGGCGGTGCCGTTGAAGTTGAAGAACACGCCTGCGCGCGAGCGGCCGCCGTGCTCCAGCACGAAATGCCCGTCCAGCAGGATGGCCTCGATCTCTGTGAGGTAGGAATAACTGCGGTTCAGGTGCGTCCAGCGCGTCTGCACCATACCGATCTCCGGATCGGAGAAATGGTGAATGACCTTTTGCAGCCAATCCGGGTATGGCGTGAAGTCGGCATCGAAGATTGCAATGAACTCGCTGTCGGTCTCCTTGAGGCCGGCGGCCAGCGCTCCTGCCTTGAAGCCTTCGCGGTTGGTGCGATGGTGATAGCGGATGTTGTACCCCATCGCTGCGTAGCGATCGACCACCGCCGACGCCACCTGTATGGTCTCGTCGGTAGAATCGTCGAGCACCTGGATTTCCAGCTTTTCGCGGGGGTAATCGAGGCGGCACACGCTCTCCACCAGCCGGTCGATTACATATTGCTCGTTGAAAATCGGAAGCTGGATGGTGACCTTCGGCAGTTCAGCAAAACGCGAGGGCGGCTCCGTCACCTTGTTCTTGCGGTGCTTGTAATAAAGGTAGACGAGTTGGTACCGATGCATCCCATAAAACGCCAGCAGAATCAGCACCACGAAATACGGAATCAGCAGCATCAGATCGAAGGCATTCGGCTGATAGATTCCCTGGAATGTCTTGTCGAGGAAATGCGTGCGCAGGTACTGCCGAAGCCCGTGCGGTTCGAGCAGCGCAAAGCACAAACAAGAGAGGATAGCGTTCAGGACGTCGCTCCGGAACAAATCGCCATGACGGATGTCTGAGTTAGCGACTTACCAACCCGATAGATTGTACCTGAGTGATCCACGAACGCAGCCGCTGAAAATACGTTTCGGCCTTGGTGATTCGGATGCCTTTTGCACGGTTGCCAGGTTGCCTCAGGGCGTTGACCTCTGCCCCCGTAAGGCGAAACAATAGGGCACTGGGGAAGTCATGCGGTTCCGGGTTCTGCTTGCCGTTATCGTTTGTTGCAGTTTCGCCTTCGGATACGGCGACGCGGCCGACCAGCCGAACTCCAGCTCCAATCCAGCTCAGCATCCCGCTCTCTATCCCGATCAGGGCTTCCTTTCCAATTACCGTTATGTGAACGCTTTTTTCGGCTTTTCTATCGACTTGCCTCCTGATGCCAGCCTGCGTCCCGTCCCGACCGCAACCCCAACCGACGGCAGCATCGCGTTGCTGGAAACTGTTGGCTCGGTGCCCCATCGCTCGATACTGGCCATCTCGGCCCATCCCACGGGTGACAATCGGCCGGGAGCACGGCTGCTGCTGCGCCATGAACTCGATGATGAGCTGACTATCGGCGTCGAAGAATTGCACGGGCTCTCGAAGACCACCATTGCCGGACATCAATTCTTCTACTTCGAAACTCGTCGCGGCATCGACCAACATGCCATCTACGCTACCGACCTCGATGGCTACGTGCTTCGCTTCGTCACCGCGGGACGTGATCCAAAATTGCTGCAGCAACTCGAGTCAGCCGTGCAGCACATGCGGTTTTTCCCCCCGCAATCAATTAACGACTATCTCGGTGTCGGCGCTGAGCCCTATGAAGGGCCGGCAATCCCGATTCAAGTCCTGAACCAGCTCAAGTCCGATCCGCCCGCCAAGAAGCTCGATGTCGGCAAAGTCGTCGGAAACACCTACGAGAATGCAGCGCTCGGCTTCGGATACGAGCTGCCCAAGGGCTGGCACGTCGGAACGGAAGCGGCGGTGATACCTGCGGTCGAACGCAGTCGGGAACAGAACACCGGCCAACCCGCCATGTCGCCCGACCAACTCCTGCTGCGCAAAGCCTGCGAGCGTACGCTGGTCTCCGCTTGGCGCAAGGTGCCGCAGCAGACGGGCGCCATCGCCTACGACGACTTCGGCGAGGTCACCATTTCTGCCATGTCGCTCGCCTGCTACCCCAATGTGAAGTTTCCCGACTTGAGCAAAAGCAAGGACACCGTACGTGATTTCCTGGTCGCTTATGGCCTTGGCCATCCCATTTTTCAGGACATGAGAGACGCGCGCGCCTTCCAGCGTGACGGCCGCACCTTCATCGTGATGAACGGCGTCGTCGCCTACAAGGATACCGGCGACGCCCTATCGCGGCGGGTCTCGGTGGCGCTGGCGCTCACTGCCCAACGCGGCTATCTGCTGAGCTTCTTCTTTGCCGCACCACACGATGCCGAGCTTCACCAGTTGATGAACGCGAAGGCAACCTTCGACGCCGAGCCAGCGGTGAAAGAATCCAGTGCCAGCGCGGCAGATGGCCCAACGCATGCGCCTCCTGACACGCTTCACCCGGGAGGATCAGCTCCGGCGTCAGCCGCCGCCGCACCGGCAGGTGCTACTGGTGCTACCGATGCTCCCGAGCCCGCGCAGAGTGCTTCTGCGAAGTCGGCGCCGAGCGCCACAGAATCCTCCAGCAAAGCAGGCTCGGCCGAACCCCCTGCGACTGCGGCGGAACCGGGCACGGACGCCACTACCGACACCACCTTCCACCCTTCACTGCTTAAGCCCGGGGAGACCATGCAGGAGCAGCAGATGCAGGGCGCTCCGGTGCCGGGAAAACCCACCCACAAGTAGTTTCAACTCGAGGCCATGCAGCAGCAGCCCTCTCGGGTTAAGATACCCAAGCCCCGTAGTCCTGTTTGCGGGAGCTTCCCAACCCACTGTCTATGAGCTATGCAATAGAGAGCATCCTCATCGTCCTCGGCACCGTTTGCGGTGCGCTGCTGGCTATGGTCCTGCTCAACCATTTCTGGCCGCGCGAGGGACGCCGCCTCCACAACGATGTCATCGGATGGCAGCTTAGCGTCTTGGGCACAACCTACGCTGTCATCCTGGGCTTCATGCTTTTTACCGTGTGGACCTCATATGACGCCGCTTCGGTGAACGCCGACCTTGAGGCCGATTCCGCGCTCAGCGTCTTTCGCGTGGCTCAAGCTCTGCCCGAACCGCAGCGCACCCAACTGCAAAATCTGGCGCGCTCCTACGTTGACTCGGTACTCACCAACGAATGGCCGCAGATGGGCCGGGGAGAGGTACCCGAGCGGACCTCGGCCATCGCCACCGAAATGTGGAAGACGGTGCTCGCCGCCAAGGTAGTTTCGCCCACCGAAAGCAACGCTCAGGACCACGAATTAACCCACGTCAGCGAGCTGACAAGGCATCGGCTCACCCGCATTGTGCAGAGCGCGGATCGCCTTCCCGCTGTGCTTTGGTGCGTACTTCTGATCGGAGGAGTGCTGACCATCTCTTCCTCCTGTATGTTTGGATCCGAGAGCAAAGTGCTGCAGACGGTGCAGGTCTTTTCGTTTTCCCTGCTGATTGCGCTCTCTCTGGTTGCGATTGCCGACATCCGTCAGCCCTTCCACGGACTGGTCCACGTGCAGGACTACCCCTTCCGCCGGGCGCAGTCCAGCATGGATCTAAAGTAAGGGCCTTGCAATAGATACCCACGCTATCGGCCGAGGGCATGTTACGGCTTTGCAAAAAAATGCTCGGTTGGCCATTTAATGCTTGCTTTTTCCACAAGCCCGTGAGACCGTTGGTGCCCGGAGGCGGGTACCTCATGAAACGACTTCTCTTGCTTGCGGTTGTGCTCGTAACTTTCAGTGTGGCTTCCTTGGCTACGAACGTGATTGATCAGGAAGACACTACGCAGAACGCCTACATGGCGGGGTTTGCCCAAACCGACTTGGCGCAGTCCTTTACGCCGTCGGCCAACAATTCCAGCGGCGCTGGCGTTTTTCTGTACACCATTGAAGGCAGCGATGGAATCACGATCAGCTTGTGGGATAATCTGCCGAATAACAATGGAAATGAACTGGCTTCCGCCACGTCTGGGCAAGTCGGTCCTAATCAGTGGGTCGACGTATTCTGGAATCCAGTCACCGTAACCCCTAATACCACCTACTACCTGGTGTTTGAAAGCGTGAACAACGCGAGCGGACTCTGGGGTGATGTCAACAACGGCTATCCTGGAGGAAACGTGTTCGCCAATCCGGGGTACCAGTCATTTCCAGATTTTGACTATACCTTCCGTGAGTACTCAAGCACGGTGCCCGAGCCGGCCACCCTCTCTTTGCTGGGCGCTGGTATAGTTTTTGCAGCTCGGCGTTTGCGCCGGAGCTAAGTTCTTAACCGTTTCTGATGGAAAGCCGGGTGCTTGCGTGCCCGGCTTTTTCATTGGAGCCTGCCCTCTGCAATTCGTGGCGTTGACTCATGTCTGGAGTACCAGACGCGAGATCCCAACTCATCCGTCGAGGGGACGGTCGCCTTGCCGCCACTTTCATTCCACCGCTCCCCAAAGTCCAGACCGACAATCGCTTCTGCGTTGAAACCCGCTAAGCTCCCACCAACTTTTCCACCTGCGCGACGTGGTTGATGTCGTGGCCCGCCATCTGCCGCACCAGGTCAGCAACCGTCATCGGTCCGCGCTCGGTGTGAACGCCGCCGCTCTGCCACTGTTCGGGGGTGAGCCGGTCGAGCATCCGCACATTGGCATCGCGCATCAGGCGGAAAAGCTGCAGCGATTCCTTCGCATCGCGCGCAGGATAGTCGCCCAGCTTGTACCACAGGTCCTGATCGAACGGAATGATCGTCGCTCCGTTGTGCTCAATCATCTGGCGATAGCGCCAGAAGCACGAGACCTCCGCCTCAGCAAGATGTACAAGGATCTCGCTGACCGACCACTTATCAGCCGCCGGACGTTTGCTGAGCTGATCAGCCGGCGCTCCATCCATCAGCTTGGCCAGGCGCGCTGCCGTCTCGCGCTGTACGGACATCGCGTCCTTGCCTTCCATCAGGCCGAGTATGCGCGCTTTGTATTGCTCGGGAGTCTCTTTCACGGGCGAGGGTCCTTTCGTCGATTCTTCAACCGCGGGTGCTTTGAAGGGGCGCGGCTTCAGCCGCGCCGATCAGCGATCTTTCAATCTTGGCTTTACCCTCTGAGGGAATCCGTAGCCCTCAGCGGCTAAAGCCAGCTCTTGATCCGGCCCGTTCGGCACGGCTCAAGCCGTGCCCCTTCAAAGCCTCTAATTCAAGAAGAACTTCGTATACAGCGTGTCTCTCTGCGCCGGATGGAAGCCCGCATCGCGAATGATCCGCCGCAGTTCTTCCTCTGTCGTGCAATTGCGCACGCCGGCGGCGCGCACCACATTCTCCTCGATCATCACTGACCCAACGTCGTTGCCGCCAAAGCGCAGTCCCATCTGGCAAACCTTCAGCCCCTGCGTCACCCAGCTCGACTGCACATTCTTGAAGTTGGTCAGAAACAGCCGCGCAATCGCCAGCGTCTTCAGGTACTCGACCGCGGTCGCTTCGTCCCATCCGCGTCCGCCCAGCGCCGTATTCTGCGGCTGGAACGACCATGGAATGAACGCAGTGAATCCGCCCGTCTCTTCCTGCAAATCGTAGATCGCCTGGAAGTGGTTCACCCGGTTCTCGTAACTCTCGCCCACGCCAAACATCATGGTCGCCGTGGTCCGCATACCCAGCTTGTGCGCTGTGCGATGCACGTTGAGCCAGTCGTCGGTCAGGCACTTCAGGCGCGCAATCTTGTAGCGCACCTCGTCGTCCAGAATCTCCGCTCCGCCGCCGGGAATGGAATCCAGCCCGGCATCGCGCAGCCGCCGGATCGTCTCTTCGATCGACAGGCCGCTGACCTCGGCTATACAGATGATCTCCGACGCCGAAAAGCAGTGCAGATGGACCTGCGGAAAGCGCTGCTTCATCCCACTGAGCATCGCCTCGTACCACTCAATCTTCAGGTCGGGATGCAGGCCGCCCTGTAGCAGCACGCCGGTGCCGCCCAGCTCCACCGTCTCGCGCACCTTGTCATAGATGGTGTCGAAGTCGAGGATGTATCCCTCCGCCGCCAGCTTGCCCTTCAGCGGACGGTAGAAGGCGCAGAAGGTGCAGTACTCGGTGCAGAAGTTGGTGTAATTAATGTTGCGGTCGATGATGTAGGTGACCACGCCTTCGGGATGCAGGCGGCGGCGCACCGCGTCGGCCTCCATGCCGATGCCGATCAGGTCATCGGAGCGAAACAGCTCCAGCGCTTCAGCTTTGGTCAGGGACATAGGGGATCACAGCTCGTATGAACATTTTAACTGCTCCTTCGCCGTTCGCCATTCGCTCTTCGCTTTTCGCCAGAGGCATTTGGCACTCAGCGGCTAAGTGCCAAGGGCCGTTTCTTCGTCAATGCACGCTGACCCCATCGGGGGTAATCACAATGACCGGCCGCCGCACAATAATCTGCCCTGCGGGGTCTTGATAGTAATAGTAGGTTCGGCCCTGATAGTGGTAGGTGTTGCAGCCATACTTTTTCGCCTGGCCGGGAGGCATTCCGCAGTTGCCCCAGCCGGTTTTCTTTCCATGACTCCATCCCGGCGGATACCCGTCCTCCGGGCCATAGGTCCTGTACTCCCAGCCGTCGCGCTCCTGCCAGCCGTCATCTGACGCCTTGTTGCCATGCGGATTTCCGTGCTGCTTGTGATGGTCGCTGTTCCCCTGGGCATGGGCGAGGGGCGCCGCAGCAAAGCACATCGCGGCTGCCAGCATAGTCATGGCAAATATTGTTCTGTTCATGAGTCCTCCAGCGTTCCTAGAAGAAGCTGATGCCACGAAATGGACAGATGTTGCAATCCAACAGATGCCGCAGGTTCGCCCTTGGCTTTTGGCTCTTGGCTTTTTGCCGGAAGGCGCTTCCCGTCATTGGCCGTTCGCTCTTCGCTATTCGCCAGAGGCCGTCGTGAGCTTTTGTCTGATGACCACTTACTAACATCCTCTGGCTTTCTGACAACCGACAACTGGCAACCGACAACGGAAGTACCCCCCTCCCACCTGGTACAGCTAAAATCTTGATTCCATTGAGTCGGGAAAAAAGTTTCCGCGCAAAATCTTGAGTGCGTGGGAGTTAGAGGCAAAATATTCCGGAAATTGGACTTAGCGCGATTGATTGCACCAGAGACGATGCATGTTGAATTTTGAGGGATAACGAAACGGTCAACCTGAAGCCAGCCTTGCGGCATACCCAAACGTCCTAAAGAGCCGCGTCCGGAAAGCTCCGGCACGCATGGGCACACAACTGCTGTGCCTCACACGGCGAACGTAGCAGAGAAGCGAGGCGGGCGCAAGTTACGAAGGTAACGAGAGCCGCTCTTCGCTCTTCGCTTTTGGCCTTTTGCTCCGGTCTGGCGAAGGATGGCAAGAAGGTCGAGGCTGCTCTGGATGCTTTTCTCGATGAGCCAATCGAGACCGCCGATTATGAGTACGCCGCACGTCTGTATAACGAATGCCGGAGCCGGGGATGCGAGGCTGGCCCGGTCGATATGCTGATCTGCGCCGTGGCCCTGCGCCGAAGGTGGGAGGTCCTCTCCAGCGACGGAGCCCTGAACCGCTGTCTTGCGGTCGCCCGCAAGTTTCATGAGAAACAGGGCTGAGCGCCGCCTAGGTTAGGCCAACCGATGGCCGAACCTAGGGCACTCCACCGTAATCTGATACCTGGGCCACCAGCCCTCGAGGTCGCTCCACTCCTTCCCCCTTTGGTATGCCAGATGTACAATTCGCATGATCATGAAGATATGGTATGTCGTTGCATTCGCAGCGATGTGTTGCGTTACTTTGAGTAGCGAGCAAAGCCCACAAACGCCTTCAGGGGCCGCCGTCAGGATCGAAGGCCCAAACATACTCAAACCAGGCGACATTTTAAGGTTTACCGTGACACTCACACCTGCGCCTGAAGCGTATCGTGGCGGCGAAGTCAGAGCAACAATCGTTAACCTTGACAAATCAACTCGACGGGATAGCCTTGAAGGAGACACATCGGCTACGCTCACAGCGACGCTGCAAGACGGGGTTTCGGAGTATTCATTTCAATTCCCGATCAGCAGGAACCTTAAAAGCGGTGAATGGAAGGTTGGATGGGTTGAGTTCGGCCATGCCCACTTTACAAGAATCAACCTAGACAACCAGAGCACTTTCAACCTTGATACTGATGAACCGCCGATCACTGTCACGTTGTCGGGGCCCAAGACAGTTGAAAATGGCCAAAAGGTAATGTTTCACGTAAGCATCGACAAGCCCGTCGTGCCCGTTCCAGGCGACACATGTGAAGACTTTCTCCGGGTCTCCTTTCATCCATCCGGGACCGGGCCAGCGAGTTGGGAAAGGCAGTACCAGATAATTTATCTCAAGCCCGGTACACTTTCCTATGATGTACCGTTTGAGCTCCTTCCGGACGCGCAACCGATCGGACAATGGTCAGCTGAGGTTAGGTCCTCAAAAACGAGTTGGAAGGCAAAGGTAGGATGCCCGAGAGACAGAAAGGTAGTTGGAGACAACGTGCGCGCTTTTGAGGTGGTGCCCGACCCACATCTGCGCGTACCGACAGCTGCGCAAGTGAGGCTAAATCCAAATGAGATCGACCTGCTTCGCGTTCAGGCTTCCTCCTTACAGCACAAGATTGAAGATCTACAGCAAAAGCTTTCTCAAGGGAGCGCAGGGCAGAATAGAAAAGTCCTAAGACAGAGTATTGACCGTGCGCTCCAAAGTCTCGATGCCACCGAACGCGAGTTTCGGGGACTTGAGACGTCTCCCGAACAACGAGAAAAATCTACTGTCTTCTTTGACGACCTTAGGACCAGCTACCGAGAAGTTGAAGCCCAACTGAAGGCAGAATTGCGACAGCCATCGGGCTTCGTATTAGTTGCGGATAAGAAGCCGGCCTATCTATTGATGTCTAGGGCGGTCTTGCACGCTCTAGAGCAGAATATGTTGGCTTATACTATTGTGGCGGATGAGGAAAGCCTGGTCTTTGACCTAGACGTCTCAAGTGTGCCTCCGGGCGCAACAGTGTCTTACGCTCGAAGAGGAGACCACTTTAAAAGTGCTCCCAAGCTAACGAACTGCACAATAAAATCCCTTGTGTACGCCATTTGGACAGTACGATTCGAGGAGACCGGATATAAGCCCGTCGAAATAGAACATGATCCCTTTCGCGAGCCAAATCACTCAATTACAGCAATCCTCAGGAAATAGAGATGAACCAGCAAGTGCAGCCGACGATCACCGTTAGCGCCTACTATGAACGGTTCAAGAGTGCCATCGGTTTCTTAACCGGCGTGATTGTAGCGGTGCCCTTGATATCGGAGTTCTTACCTACTAGGCTAGGTATGTATTTGTTCCCGCCTCTTGGAGATATTACCTGGGCCGCCCGCATCGGTGCGGCAACTTTTATTATTCTCACAACTTTTGTGGCTTACATATTTGTCGAGGGTAACGGCCGTCGGCGGGTAGGTTTGATGTATGTCTTGGGGGCTGTTTTTTTTGCTCTGTTTTTGTTCTTGACTTCTCTTTTTGTGCGAATGATAGATATACCGTCCCGCAATACCTCGGTTGCGGTTTCCATCGGATATCATCGGACCGAGTTTGCAGAGAAGAATTTCCCCCAAGACGATGACTGGGAGATGCTTAGACAGAGAGGCCCGACTGATGAACAAGTTGAGAAGTTATGGACGCCTTTGTCAGTGGCAGTTGCGAAATTGCTTCTTTGGGTGTCCTGCGTAGGTTCCTGGGTCGCATGGACCTTTACTCTGTGTTTTGGCGTCCTCCTTACTTTTCGACGTAATGAATCGATGCCCGGTAGTCCGCCTGCGAGCGCGCCGTCATAGGAGTGGGCAGGTGGCCCGGCCAAGCAGTCTGAGTAGTCGATGGCGGGTGGCTCGGGCAACGCTCAGGAGGGTGCCCCATGCAAGCTTCGTTTGCTGGGCTGGTGGCCCAGGTATGAAGAGTTAAATCTGGGGTGCCCCAGGTTCGCCCATCGGTTGGGCTAACCTGGGCCCGGTTAACGTGGACAAAGAAAGATGCGCGGCGGCAAGCCCAGGGTTTTCACTTCCCGGTCTCGCGCTGTCCATTGCGATTCAATCTCCACCACCCCACCTTGGCGAAGAGCATAATGCCGGAAGCCCTCTACCCCTCCACCGTAATCAGGGGGGCCTGCTTCTCCAGCACTTCACCGATGACTTCGGCGGCGATGCCTGCTTCGCGAAGCCTTTCGACCAGGCGGTCGCTATCGGAAGCGGCGACGGAGACCAGCAGGCCTCCGGCGGTTTGCGGATCGTAGAGCAAGGTGCGCAGGTCATCGGGCACGGCGGCGGCGTACTCGACGCAGCCCTCGGTGAACGAGCGGTTGGACTTGAGGCCTCCGGGAATGTAGCCGTGGCGCACACACTCCAGCGCGCCTTCCAGCACGGGAACCTTCGAGGCGAAGAGGCGCAGGCTTACGCCGGAGCCGCGCGCCAGCTCGCGCGCATGGCCGATCAGCCCGAAGCCGGTGACATCGGTCAGGCCATGAACTTCAAAGCCGCTGGTGACGATCTCAGCCGCTTTCTTATTGAGCGCCACCATGGAGCGAATGGCGCCGCGAATCCAGGCAAACTGAGCTTCGTTGCGCTTGATCGCCGTGGAGATCACGCCAGTGCCGATGGCCTTGGTGACGACCAGCTTGTCGCCCGGGCGGGCGGCGCTGTTGGCCAGAATGCGTTGCGGGTGGACCGTTCCGGTGACCGAATAGCCGAGCTTGATTTCGGGATCGCGGATGCTGTGCCCGCCGATGACGGTGCAGTTGGCCTCGACCATCTTCGACAGGCCGCCCGCCAGCATCCGCTCCAGAATGTTGGGATCGCCGTCTTCAGGGAAGCAAACCAGCGCCAGCGCGCTGATGGGCTTGCCGCCCATGGCGTAGATGTCGCTCAGGGCGTTGGTGGCGGCGATCTGGCCGAAGACGTAGGGGTCATCGACGATGGGAGTGAAGAAGTCGGCGGTCTGCACGATGGCCAGCTCGGGCGTGAGTTGATACACGCCCGCGTCGTCGGCGGTGTCGAAGCCGATGAGCACGTTGGGGTCATGTTGCCGGGCTAATTTCCCAAGCACTGAGTCCAGCACCGCCGGACTTAGCTTGCTGGCTCAACCAGCGGCCTTGACCATCTCCGTGAGACGTATTGCCGGCGCTTCCGCCATGGCGTCAATTGTAGCAATGGGGGGAGCGGAGTCGCTCGCGGACTGAAGTCCGCTCGCGGAGACAATGAAGAAAGGGCCAAGTGACGGCGCAGCTGAAGCTGTGCCCCTTCAAAACCTCGCTACACAGAGTTTTTCAGCAGCCGGTGAAGCCCTTCCCATTGCAAGGCACAACTGACCACCGACAACTGTTCTTTCAATCTCCGTCTTCGGCGAAGCCCATGCGGGCAGAGCGGCGGGCGCTGACTTCATCCCAGCGCACCCAGGCGATATAGGAGACGACCGCGACGTTCACCAGCAGGATGGTCCAATGAATCCAGTTGGGATGCTGGATGAGTTTGTACAACTCGAAGGGAAGATACACTGCGCCGGAAATGATCGCCAGCCACTCCGCCCAGACCCGTTGCCGCCACAGCCCGTAGGATTCGACGAAGCGTCCGGTGGCGTAGATGAAGGCGATGGTCAGTACCAGCTTGACATCGGCGTCCATGACCTTGGTCGCGACTTCAACAAAGGCATGAGAGAGCCGACGGTCAGGATCGACATGCAGGTAATACAACAGGTTTTGCGCGGCCTCTTCCAGGTCGACGTTCTTGTGGATGACCTCGAGAAAGACCACGCTGGCGATGACGGCCAGAACTCCCTTGAGGAACTCCACCAGGGCGACGGTGCGCAGGCCCTTCTTATGGCTTGAGGCGTGGTGCAGCGCGTTCCTCCGGTTGTGGGGCGGGTCTTTCACTGCTACCGACTTGCCATCCTGGACCAGTGCCACGAACGCAACATCCTCACCTTAGATACTTCTATTGTGGATTGGAAGCACGGGTAGTCAACGAGGTTTTTTACCAAACTTGGTTAATTGTTCGTGATGCGAGGACAATCGTCAAATCTCTTTCGCTTGCAGTTCATTTTGCCGGGCAGCTTGCAACATTTCCTCCGCCCGCAACAGCTTCAAAAGGCAGCGTTCCTCACCGGCCGCCGCGCGTTCGGTGGCCTCGATCCGCTTCCAGCCGGCATGGTCGACCCACACCACGCCGCGCGAATGTAACACCTCCGCCAGGTCGGGTTCGTGCCTTTGATCTGCGACATTGAGTTCGCCGGCGATCTTCTGCGCAACCTGCTGCGCCTCGGCGCGGTTGGTGGGAATCGTTCCTGAAGGCCCGCGCTTGGCCCAGCCCACGACATAGAGGCCGTCGTTGATCTTGCCGCCGTTGTTGGCGAAGACTCCATTCGATGGCGCCGCGGTACAGCAGGGAACGGCTTCATATCCGATACAGGTAACGGCGAGCTGGGCAGGAATGTTGACCTCCTCGCCCGAGGCCGAGCGGAAGGTGACGCTTTCGAGGTGCGTGTTGCCTTTGAAAGCTGAAGGGGCCAGCCCAAAGTGGAAGTGAATCGTGACCGGCAGCCCTGTGCGAGTATCGGCCGCGAACTTTTGCAGAACTTTTTGGACGGGAGTTTCGCCTGCGAGGTTGGTTGCGTCTTCGATGAGAGGCTTCGCTCGACTCAGCGTTCCCAGTTCTTCCAATTCGTGCTCATTGAACTTGGCGTCGGCTGCACTTCGGCGGCCGACGATGTGTATGTGCTGGATTGGCTGTGAGCGCAAAGCTTCCAGCACATCGGGCGTGAGGTCGGAGCCCTTCAGTTCTGCGGCATCTTTGGCCAGGATGCGAGTAACGTCGAGGGCGACGTTTCCGTTGCCGATAATCACTGCCGAGCGCACATCGCGCAGGTGGGGCGTGGTGCGCGAAGGATGTCCGTTGTACCAGGCGACGAAGGCTCCTGAGCCGATGACGCCGGATATGTCTTCGCCCGGTATACCAAGCTTGCGGTCCCGCGGGGCTCCCGTGGCCAGTACCACAGCGTGGTACATGGTGCGAAGCTCGGCGAGAGTCACGTCGCGACCCACCTCGACATTGCCGAAGAAGCGCACCCGGTCGCGCGAAAGTGTGCGATCGAGAACACGCGCCGCTCCCTTGGTGCTCTGGTGGTCAGGCGCAACGCCATAGCGGATCAGGCCGAAGGGCACCGGCAACTTTTCCAGCACATCGATGCGCGCATCCGGCAGCAGCTTAAGCAGGTGCTCGGCGACGTAGCACCCGGCAGGGCCGGAGCCGATGACGCAAAGACGCTTTTGGCTTTTGGCTCTTGGCTGTTGGCCAGAATCGGACACCATCGGGTGGTTAGTAGACAGATTGCTTTGCATTCATGGTCACTGCCGGTTCGACTTGGTTCCTGTCCGCCAAGGGCTAAGAGCTAAGAGCTAAGAGCGCCCTTACGCAAACCGCACATACTCATAGTCCACAGGGTTGTTGTTGATGCCGCGGTCGGGTGGAGCGATCCATGCCGCCATTTTGCCCGGGGCGTAGACACCGTGCATCAGGCTGAGGATGTAGGCTTGATCGGCCTCGCTGGGCAGCCAGCCTGCCTTGCCGCGATCGAACTCTTCCTGCGAGATCGGGTTGCCCTGGGGATCGGTCGGCACTCCAGCCCACGCTCCGATGTTGCGGCGAAAGCGCGTCGAAGGCAGCGTCAAGCGGTAGTCGTGGCCAGCCTTCTCAATGAGGCGGTTCCAACGCTTCACGCCAAGGTCGCAGTCCCGCACATAGGAACCGCGCGTGACTTCGTTCATGGCATTGCGCATGGGGATCTCTTCGGTCCTGACCCCGCCCTTGCCGTCAGGCACTCCCAGTTCGTAGGCCGTCTCGCGGGCGACGTGGTCTTCATACCGCGCTTCGTCAGGCCGGCCCTTCAGCCCGTTGGCGAAGTAGGATGCCGCATTCGACGACTGCTCCGAGCCGAACAGGTCAAGCGAGGAGCTGAACCAGAAGTTCAGGTAGCGCTGCACCGTCGGCAGGTCGATGGCGCCAGCGTTACGGATCGCTACCGGATCATCGCTGTTCAGCTCCTTCATCACCTCCAGCGTCCGCTTGATGACGCGATTGATGCCGGTGTCGCCGACAAACATGTGGTGCGCCTCCTCGGTCAGCATGAACGAACAGGTACGCGCCAGGGGATCGAAGCTCGATTCGGCCAGCGACTTCAACTGGAACTTGCCATCGCGATCGGTGAAGTAGGTAAACATGAAGAAGCTGAGCCAGTCGCGGATCGGCTCGTTGAAGGTGCCGAGGATGCGCGGCTTGTTGGCGTCGCCCGAATGGCGTTCGAGCAACTCTTCCGCCTCTTCGCGGCCGTCGCGGCCGAAGTAGGCGTGCAGCAGGTAGACCATGGCCCACAGGTGACGGCCCTCCTCGACGTTAACCTGAAACAAGTTGCGCAAGTCATAAAGTGAGGGCGCAGTGTGTCCCAGCATGCGCTGCTGCTCCACCGACGCGGGCTCGGTGTCGCCCTGTGTGACGATGAGGCGGCGCAGGATGGCGCGATATTCGCCGGGAATCTGTTGCCACACGTCTTGCCCGAAGCTGTCGCCGAAGCCGATCTTGCGATTGGGGTCGCGCTCGGCGAGGAAGATGCCCCAGCGGTATTCCGGCATGCGAACGAAGCCGTAGGTGGCCCAGCCCTTGGCGTCGACCGAGGTCGCCGTGCGCAGGTAGACATCCGCGACCTGGAAATCTTTGGGTCCGAGTTCCTGCCACCAGTTCAGAAATTCCGGCTGCCAGTGTTCCAGGGCGCGCTGCAGAATGCGGTTGGAGCCAAGATCAACGTTGTTCGGAATACGTTCGGTGTAATTGATGGACATTGGATAAATCCTTTTGGGCTATTGGCTCTTGGCTTTTAGCTCTTGGCCAGAGCCGGTTGGGCTAGCTGGCTTTTAACGTGGCTCTTCTAAGACCGGCGATTGTACCGCCCCTGAAAGGCTCTTTTTCTATTGCCGCTTTACCTTCGGACTCTTGGCTCTTGGCCAGAGCCGGTCAAGCCTGATTGTTCATTCATCAGAGGGCACGGGTGCGATCTAGATCAGTGGCCGGAACTTGAGCTAAGAGCCAAGGCCAATAGCTAATAGCCAAGAGCGGCCTTTCTCACACCCGTTCCCAGCTAAATTTCGCTTTCGACCCCGAGCCGAAGAGCTTCAGCGCGCCATGCTCGCCGGTCGAGTTGGGACGGATGAAGACCCAGTTCTGCCATGCGGACAGCCGTCCGAAAACTTTGGTTTCCATGCTCTCGTTGCCGGGAAAACGCAGGCTGGCTTCCATGCCGGTCAATGCATCCGGCGACAGGCTGACGCGCTCTTCGATGGCAATGCGGACTTCGTCCTGCCAATCGAGCTCGTCGGGAGCGAAGGTCACCAGTCCCATCTCCAGTGCCTGTTGCGTGTTGAGCGGCTTGCCTACGCTTTCCATGATCGCGGCACGGATGCGTGCCTTGCCGGTGCAACGCATCTTGAGGCGATGAATCTGGTTTACTGCCGGCAGTCGTCCGAAGTTGAAGTCGTCGAGAGCGATTTTCGGCGCGTCGCCATCTTCTTCCGGCATCGCCAGCATGTAGCTGCGATCGGCTGCCAGCACCAGCTCAAACAGGATGCCGGCAAAACACGAGCCCGGTTCGATCAACGCGTACATGCTGCGCGAGGAGACATCCAGCCGCGCGAATGTACGGCGCAACATGCCAATGGTTTCGCGCACCAGCCAGTCATTGTGGTATTCGAGCATGACCCGGTCGGAAGCGAGGACTGCTTCAACATTGCCGGCGGTCTTAAGCAGAAGCAGCCCCAGTTCCGGTTCATTCATGCGCAGCGTTAGGATGGCGTCGTCCAACTCGCGCGCCATGCGCAGCGGCCACCACTGATCGCCTTCTGCGTGGATGGCATCCGGCTCGGCCGGCTGCAAGCCTTCGGGCCCGCGAACGGTAAGGGTTAGGGTGCGGCCGGGGCGGTCGAACTCCACGTCGACATACTTGTAGTGGTAGCCGAGGTGATCGATGCGCCGGTCGAGCGGGGTCAACTTGATACCCTTCACGTTCGCCGCGCGCGACGAGTCGATGACCAGAGCTTCGGCGTGCTGGCATACCAGTTCGTGAAACGCAGCCGGCGGGGCAATCTCATCGACCAGTCCCCAATGCTTGGCGCGCTCGCCCTTCACGCCGTCGGGATTGGTGCAAAATGCGTCGGCCAGATCGCGACGCACGTGGCGTTTATCGACTACGCGGGTCAGGCCACCAGTGCCGGGCAGTACTCCCAGCAGCGGAACTTCGGGAAGGCTCACTGCGCTGGAGCGGTCATCGACCAGCAGGATCTCGTCGCAGGCCAACGCCAGTTCGTAGCCGCCGCCCGCCGTCGTGCCGTTGAGCGCGGCGATGAAGCGCAGACCGTCGTGCTGGCTGGAATCCTCCATGCCATTGCGGGTCTCATTGGTGAACTTGCAGAAGTTGACCTTCCACGCATGCGACGATGAGCCCAGCATGTAGATGTTGGCCCCGGCGCAGAACATGCGCTCCTTGGCGCTGGTCAGCACCACACAGGCGACTTCGGGATGCTCGAAGCGAATGCGCTGCAGCAGGTCGTGCAGCTCGATGTCAACGCCGAGATCATAAGAGTTCAGCTTTAGTTTGTAACCGGGCTTCAGCGGGCAATCTTCATTCACGTCCATCGCGATGGTGGCGACGCGGCCATCGATGCTGAGTTTCCAGTGGCGATATTCACCGCTCGGCACGTCGAACGTGATCATCTGCTGTGCGTCGAGCACTTCAGGCATAAACTCTCCTCAAATCCTTGGGAAGGAAAACGGCGGACGCTGCGGCCAAAGAGGCCGAACCACCCCACAAGCGAACTGCTTCTATTGATGCATTATAGTGCATTATTGTTGCTGGTGCACGGAATTATCTTGCAACACTTCTTGGAGGTTTACGTCGAAGCGCTGATCGCTTCCACGATCAGCTCAGTGGCCTGGGCGGGTGGCTGGCTGCTGGTATCGACGGTGAGGTCGGCTTTGCGGTACAGGGGCTCGCGGACAGTGAGAATGCGCTCCAGGTCGGCCATGGATTCGCGGTTATCGGCCATGGGCCGCATATCGCCCTGGGTGATGACGCGCTGCATGTGATCTTCCGGCGTGGCACGCAGCCACACTGTAAGGCACATAGTCAGCAGCCGCTCAAAGGTAGCCGGCTCTGAGACCAGGCTGCCGCCGGTGGCGAGCACGAATCGCGGGTAGCGCTCGATGACATCGTCGAGGCAGCGGCGCTCGAAGCGGCGGAAGCCACCTTGTCCATACAGATCGAAGATTGCGCTGAGGGAGACTCCGCTTTCCTGCTCGATGAGGCGGTCGAGTTCGAGGAAGGGGACCTCCAACCGTTCGGCCAGCATGGCTCCGAGGGTTGATTTTCCGGCCCCGCGCAGCCCGATCAAGGCAACGCGCCCCCGCCTTGCCGCAAGATCGACGCCGCCAAAGTGTTCCACCAGCAGGGTGCGGGCTTGCGCCAATTCGTCGGACGGCAGGCTGCGCAGGAATGCGGTAGTGTGGACCAGGTCGATGGGCGGCTCCGGACCGTCGTAGACCAGCGCTTCCAGGGGAACGTCGAGGGCGCGCGCGATATCGCGCAGCAGCAGGATGGAGATGTTGCCTTGTCCGGCTTCAAGCTGCGCCAGGTAGCGCTCCGAGACGCCGGAATCGCGGGCGAGAATCTTGCGGGTCATACCGCGCCGGGCGCGAGCTTCGCGCACGCGATCGCCCAGCAACTTCAAGAAGGCGGGGTCCGTCGCTCCGGGGATCACCGAAGTGGCAAGCTCTGACGGCATTTTGCTGTGAACTCAGCCGCCGATGCCCCTGGTTTTAAGCAGCCCCAAGGGCAAGCGGCACATGCATTATACTTCCTGTTAGAATCTCCGATTCGGGAATTGCATATGACCGTAGTTACAAGGCAGGGACGTTGTCGCTGATCCTCAAAATTCTGGTAGGAACCATGACTGGAACCGCCGAGATGGTGGCGCAGGAGGTGCAGACTGCCTTGGAATCGGCCGGTCACGAAGCAAACATCCAAATGATGGACGGCCTCGACGCCAGTGTCTTCTCCGGCGGGAGGACCTTTTCTCATCTGCACCTCAACCTATGGACAAGGCGACGTGCCCGACAACGCTCAGGCATTGTTTAGCAGTCTGGAAACTGAAAAGCCTGACTTGTCCTCGATCACGTATGGCGTGATTGCCCTAGGCGATCGCACCTACAAGGACACCTACTGCCAGGGAGGCCTGCGATTTGATGCTTTGCTGACGCAGCTTGGCGCCAGGCGGGCCGGCGATATCCTGCTGCACGATGCCAGCTCAGGAACGCTACCGGAAGAAGTGGCAGCGCAGTGGGTGGTGCCCTGGGCCGAGCAGCACCTCATGGCGGCTCAGAGATCGACGAGTTCAACGCTGTAACTTAAAATCCCACATCATCCGGCGTGTACCAAGGGCTGTTCCTCCTGTTTGCCGCCTTCGATGTCCTGGAACTGTGTAATGACGACCTCCGCATCAGGAAACAGCGCCCTGATTTCCAGCCGCCCGCCCATGGCCTCGATGTAGCTGCGCAAGGTCGATAAGTAGACGTCGGTGCGGTGCTCTACCTTGGAAACGGCATTCTGCGGGACATTAAGCGTCTCCGCCAGTTGTGTCTGCGTGTACCTGCGAGCCGTCCGTAGCTGGGCCAGGGTGTAGTTGATGCGCGCACTCTCCCGGGCAATCCGCTCCTGAATGCTGGCCTCGCGCTCCGGTGAGCGCTGTTTACGGATTTCTCTCCACTTGCGTGCCATGTCCTCACCCCATCTCCGCCAGATGCTTGGCGTAAATCTCGTCCGCTTTCTGGACCGCCGTCTCATACCATCGATCATCACCGGTCTTGTCCCCGCCCAGAATCAGGTACGCGGTGCGGCGCGGATCAAAGGCGAACAAGATGCGATACGGACGACCCTCGTGCTGCACTCGTAGCTCCTTCATGTTGGGATAACGCGACTGACGAATCACATCGGCGTATGGTCGGCCCAGCAATGGCCCGTGCTGCTCCAACAAGCCAACGACGACGTCCCACGCTGTCAGATTCGCCATCGTCCAACCTGTAATACCAGGCAGCGAACTCATCACTGACCGCGACCTCCCAAGCCATGTGCCAGCAATATACCTTTTAAGGGATATTCCGTCAAGGGTATAGATGCGGTACGGCCAAGTTTTGATGCTTTGCTGACGCAGCTTGGCGCCAGGCGGGCCGGCGATATCCTGCTGCACGATGCCAGCTCAGGAACGCTGCCGGAAGAAGTGGCAGCGCAGTGGGTGGTGCCTTGGGCCGAGCAGCACCTCATGGCCTCGTCCCAATCCAATTGATGTGTTCCGGCGCTAGTTGATGGTTACCGGAATGGTCACACTGTGATTCAGGCTGCCGCTTGTAGCCTGTACCGTCACCGTGCCGTTCAGTGGCGTGAAATTATTATTATTGTTGTTGTTGGACCCGCTGCCGCCGCAGGCTACAAGTCCCAGCACAAATACCAGCCCTAACAGACTGAGGGAGATGTTGCGCAGCAAGCGGCGCCCCGCGCCTTTGTTGCCTCCCCAGGGAAGGAAGCACACAGCCGCCATGCCAAAGCTAAGATCCAGGCCCCAGGGATGACCCGGAAGGGGCACAGCTCGCATTGCGGCGCTGTTGGTAGCGACCACGGTTAGAGTGGAGTTTGTGCCCGGGTTAACGCTGGTGGGACTCAGGGAACAAGTGGTCGCGCCAAGGGAGGCCGACACCGTACAGGTGAGGCTGACGCTGCCTCCGAGTGGGCCGCCCGTGGCAGTTACAGCAATGGTAGAAGTGCCGGACGTTCCGTGCAGCAGGGAGAGCGAGGACGGGCTGGCGGAGAGGGTGAAGTCCGGAGTATTGCCGCCACCAGTCCAGGCTGAGGCCAGCGCGCCGATGTCGACCGAGCCCAGGCCGCTGGCGAGGTCGTATCCTGTGGCCGCGCTGTAGCCGATCGTCATGTTCGAGTTGGGGCAATCCGGGGTGCCCTGCTGGCATGGAACCTTGTTGTCACCGGTGGTTATGTCGTGGAATGCGCTGGGTGCGCTCCCGGCAAGCGAGTACAGCGTCGAGTTGATATTTCCCAAAGGCATGCCGAGCTTCTGGTTCATCAGGGCAATCACGCCGGCGAATACGGGTGATGCTGCCGAGGTTCCGCCAATCACGTTCAGGGTTTGGTCGCTGCGGCGGTAGCCGTTGACGCAGCTGCCCTGGGAGCAGATCAGATACCCGTCGTGATTGGGAGACGAACTCAACGAAACATCGGGCACGTCACGCTGTCCGTCGTTGGGAACGCCAGTGCCGGTCTGCCAGGTTGGCTTGGTGAATAGCGTGCTCACGCCGCCTCCTCCGGCGGAAATGCCGGAGGCATCGGTGTCGTTCCAAACCATCTCAGGGATATACGACTTGGCGGTCGCGCTGGTATCGGTTGGGCTACTCGAACCCTTCCAATATTGGGTGTCGGGTGCGCCGTTAGTACACGTATTGTTAGGGCATGCCGGGTCATCTCCGGTGAACTCGCTGCCGCCCATGCCGGTTACATACGGCGTGGCCGCAGGTACGTCCACGGCCAGTCCATGGGTCGCCACGGTTACAGGATTTGAAGAGCTGCCATCGCAATCAGCAGCGCCGCTGTCGCCGGAAGCTGCGGTGATGGTTTGTCCCTGGGCGTTCGCCTGCTGAAGGATAGTCGTTAGGACACTGATGTCGGTCGTCGAAAAGGCGGATTCGCAGTTCCCATAGCTGATGCTGATTACCGGAGCAAGATCGTTATTCACGACATAGGCTAGCGAGGTGAACAGCGCGTTCTCCGAATAAACAAAGATGATCTGCGCTTTTGGGGCGATTGCCCCGGACCACTCGATATCCAGGTTGGCTTCATCGACGTCGCTACTGCTATAAGTGGGGCTCCCAGTCTTGATTTGTTGCAGGTTGATGGCGGGCAATCCGCCCAGGGAACGGAATGTATCGATGTCGGCATGAGTGCCGTCGTCGGTTGACGTCAACGGAGTCTGTCCGACAACCGCGATTGCCTCACCCGTGCCATCGATTCCCGAATTGTAGAGACTGTTGATGTTGTAAATCGTTCCTACATCCCCGGGAACCAGGAAATGGCTGCCGGAGATGCTGGAGGTCCAATGGGCAATCGACATCGCTCGCGGGCGGAAGTCGTTCAGCGAGGTGATCCCGGCGACCATTCCCGCGAAGGCGCTGGGCAGCGATGGCGAGGCGGTGTTGGCATAACGGGTGTTTCCATTTAGCGCAAAGCGATGGATTGGGGTATGAAACGCCACCATCACCTGGCCGGCAGTGCCGTCGAACTCGATCGAAGTGCGGCTGCGGGAAACCGCGAGGTTCTGGAAGCCGTGCGATTGGAGCCACGCACTTACCTTGGCAAGATCGTTTGGATTCATGCCAAAGCGTGCCGCGTATTGCTCGGGTGTGAGCCACTTGCGATAGTTGGGCGAGGCCGGGTTCTGCTGCTCGCGCAACAGCTCGTCCAGGTCCTTCTGCTGTGCTGCACTGGATTTGAAGAACATGGCCATGCGGTGCAAAGGCATGCTGGCCGAGACGCTGCCCCGGTCGAGAGCCTGCGCAACGCGCGGATGCACCCCTCCCGGCAGCAGGGCGACATCGGAATCGTTCACCGGGCGATTGATGCGCGCAACCGTGCTAATTTGCGCATTCGAGAAGGTGCTGACCAGCAGCGCAAAAGAAATGCAGGCGCTACGTAAGATCCCGGTCCAGTTCATGTCAACTCCAAGTTCCGCCGATGGGCGGCACAACTCCTTTGCGTGCGGGGACAGCAAAGATAGGATATGCCCAAAGCTGAGTTGCTCCAACCTGCGTGATTGCGTCGTACTGATTCCAGGTCGAGTCAGTAGAACCCGGCTGGCAGGCGGTTGTTGCGTCCCGCAGCCCGTGGGCATAGCCGCTAGCCCGCCAGGGCAGAGACGTTAGCCCTTGCCGGCGACATTCTCCGCGCTTTCATGGTTGGAATTCCCCGCCCGTTATAATTGGCGCTTCCAACATTCTTCGCCGGCGCGAAAGCCAATCCAACGGCGAGGATCCGGACTCATACCATGACAGCAATCGCTCTAATTCTGGCCCGCGAGGTACTTGATTCGCGCGGGAACCCCACTGTCGAAGCCGAAGTGATTCTTGAAAGCGGCGCTCGCGGCCGCGCGACTGTGCCCAGCGGCGCCTCGACCGGCGAACACGAAGCGGTTGAGCTGCGGGATGGCGAAAAAGAACGCTACATGGGTAAGGGCGTACTGAAGGCCGTTGACAACATCAGTATGACTATCGCGCCTGAACTGGAAGGAGTGGATGCCAGCGAGCAGCGCGAGGTCGACGCCGTCATGTGCGAGCTCGATGGGACTCCCAACAAGAGTAAGCTTGGCGCCAACGCGATCCTGGCGGTCTCGATGGCCAATGCGCGCGCCATGGCCGACCATCTGGGGGTCGAGCTGTATCAATATCTGGGCGGATTCACTGCCAGCCTGCTGCCCACTCCGATGATGAACATCCTGAACGGCGGAGCGCATGCCGACAGCAGCGTCGACTTCCAGGAGTTCATGATCATGCCCGTGGGCGCGCCGTCGTTCGGTGAGGGGCTGCGCTGGGGTGTGGAAACCTTTCACACCCTCAAGGGCGTGCTGAAGAAGCGCGGCTACAACACCTCCGTCGGTGATGAGGGTGGGTTCGCGCCGTCGCTGAAGTCGAACGGCGAGGCGATTGAAGTCGTGCTGGAAGCGATCACGCAGGCAGGTTACAAGCCGGGCGAGCAGATCGCCATCGCACTCGATCCCGCGGCTAGCGAGTTTTACGACGCGGACAAGAAGAAATATGTATTCAAGAAGTCGGACAAAAGCGAGCACAGCAGCGAAGACATGGTGAAGTTCTGGGCCGACTGGGTGCGGCAATATCCCATCGTTTCGCTAGAAGATGGTCTTTCGGAAGATGACTGGGAAGGCTGGAAGACGCTCACCGATGAGTTGGGCGGCAAGATTCAACTTGTGGGCGACGACATCTTTGTCACCAACATCGACATCTTCCAGCGCGGCATCGACGCCGGCATCGCGAACTCGATTTTGATCAAGCTGAACCAGATTGGCACCGTCAGCGAAACCATTGATGCCATCAACCTGGCGCGCGAGAACCGCTACACCGCCGTGATCTCGCATCGCTCTGGCGAGACCGAAGATACGTTCATTGCTGACCTTGCTGTAGCCACCGGTGCCGGACAGATCAAAACCGGGTCAGCGTCGCGTACCGATCGCATTGCCAAATACAACCAGTTGTTGCGCATTGAAGAAGAGTTGGCTGGCGCCGCCCGCTACAACGGACTCAAGGCGTTGAACTATCGTGGGGACCTGGCGAGCAGAGCGCGGGCGTAAAGGGATTATCCTCTTCTCGCCAGCACTAACTCGATTCCCGCGAATACGAGGTCCAGCTTCGATACCGGGAGTCTGCCCACGCGCTCAATGAGAAGAGCTTTGTCAACCGTGATCAACTGGGACACGTTAGCAATGGAATTTTTCGGCAAACCGGTGCTACGCGTTGAAAGATGAATATTGCCTGGCATGAGGGCCCACTTTGCCTTGCTAGTCAGCGGAACACACACGACCGTAGCGATGTTGCCGCGATTGAAGGAGTCGGATTGGACCACTAAAAGCGGCCGGCGAAATCCTGGACCTGATCCTCTGGGCGGTCCGAGGTCTGCCCACCAGATTTCGCCCTGTGAGATCACCATTCGGTTCTCTTGAGAATCCTGCGCGCCGCCAGCGTAACGAATGGATCCTCGAGTTCGCCGATTTGGGAGCAGGCCCTGTTCACGGACTCCGTGATTTCGTCCGGTGAGTGCCGGGCCACATATTCGCGCAGAGCATCACTGAAAATTCGACTTCGCGAACGTTTGGTGCGGTGGGCCAGCCGCTCCGCTTTTTCGAACACGTCGTCCGGGATTGAGACAGCCGTTTTCATACCGAAAGTATAACCGTGGTCTGGCTTGCTCTGCAAGGAGCAAACAGTCTTCTGTGGCATAGTCACGAAGCATAGAAGGCGGTTGCGGCACCACCAAGGTCGCGCCCGCACTCGAATCATCTCCAAGCGAGTTCTCCCGCGGCCTGTAAAGCTCTGCCCGGATACAAGGCTCGCACCATGCAAGGACCCCACCCAATGCTGCGAATGCCTGAACTGCTCTGCCTTATACTGGAGAGCTAATCGTTAACCGCTCATGAAACCCAAACCTCTGGTTCTCATCATCCTCGACGGCTGGGGCTATGCTCCGCCGTCGCCGTCGAACGCCATCTCGCTGGCTCGCAAGCCGAATTACGACAAGCTGCTTGCCGAATTTCCCAACACGCTGATTCATACCAGCGGCCGGCATGTTGGCCTGCCCAACGGACAGATGGGCAACAGCGAAGTCGGTCACCTCAACATCGGCGCCGGGCGCGTCGTGTACATGGACATCACGAAGCTTGATGTGATGATCGAAAATGGTGAGTTCGAAAAGAGCCCAGCGCTCGGCGATGCCATGACTAAGGCCCGCACCGGTGAGCGGCGGCTGCATCTCTTTGGATTACTGTCCGACGGCGGCGTCCATTCACACCAGAACCATCTCTACGCGCTGCTGCGCATGGCTAAACAGAATGGCGTGGAGCGCGTCTTCGTTCATGCCTTTATGGATGGCCGCGACACCTTGCCCACTAATGGCGCCGGCTACATCGAACAGCTACAGCAGAAGATGCGAGAGTACGGTGTCGGCAAAATAGCCTCCGTAAGCGGCCGCTACTATGCCATGGACCGCGACCGGCGCTGGGAGCGCGAGAAGAAAGCCTTCGACGCCATGGTGTATGGCAACGCAGAAGGCGGACGCTACCACGACCCGGTACAGGGCGTGCGCGAGTCATACAACCGGGACGTAACTGACGAATTCATTGTGCCGTTTGTGGTGGTTGATGAACACGGCGAGCCACTGACAACGATTCGTGACGGCGATGTGTGCATCAACTTCAACTTCCGTGCTGATCGCGCGCGGCAGATCACCCGCTGCCTTTGCCGCAACAGCCATTTCACGCCGCAGGACGGCCGCGAACTGGAAGGCGCTGAGGACCTGGACAATACCATGCCGCGCGACCGAGTGCCGAAAGATTTGACGTATGTATGCATGACCCGATACGACAAGAACTTCACCCTTCCCGTCGTGTCTCCGCCTGAGTCGCTGGGGAATATCCTCGCCAACGTCATGGCAAATCTCAATATGCGCAACCTGCGTGTAGCCGAGACCGAGAAGTATGCGCATGTGACCTACTTCTTCAACGGGGGAGTTGAGAAACCGTTTCCTGGAGAAGACCGCGTGCTGGTGCCGTCACCGAAGGTTGCGACCTACGATCTCAAACCCGAGATGAGCGCGCAGGGCGTTGCCGATGCCGTAGTGAAAGCGATTGAGGACAAGACATTCGACGTGATGGTGGTCAACTTTGCCAATGCCGACATGGTGGGGCACTCAGGCAAGATTCCACCGACCGTCGCCGCGGTCGAGACCGTCGATTCCTGCCTGGGCCAGATCTATTCAGCGCTCAAACGCGCCGGAGGCGCGATGATTGTTACCGCCGACCACGGCAATGCGGAGCAGATGATCGATCCCGTCTCCGGCGGGCCGCAGACCGCGCACACCACGAATCCGGTTCCCTTCATCGTTGTCGCCGAGCAGGCGGTCACGCCCGCCGGATTCAAAGGCGATGGCCGCCGCTTCACACTGAAGCCGGATGGCGCATTGCAGGACATCGCTCCGACAATGCTGGGCATGCTCGGCATTCCCCAGCCCAAGGAGATGACCGGTCACGATCTGCGGGTGTTGGCAGACGAAGGCAGTAAGTAGCGCCGTGGTATCCCAATCGCCGCCCCGATGCGATGCGAACGCTATACTTCTTGTAACGTCATGCTGCATCGATTCACCTTCGCATTGTTCGTAGTCTTCGCCTTGTCCAGCCTGCTCTATGCCCAGGAGCCGCTGCCGCAACAGCCTCAACCGCAACAGTCGCAGCCTCCTGCCCAGCCGGGCCTGCCGCAACCATCGCGGCCATTGACACCAGCGCCGCAGAACGCAGCTCCGAAATCCGATTCGCAACCTGCCACCAAACCGGCTGCCCTTATTATTCCCGCCGCCGCCGAGCGTCACTACCATCAGGGACTGCTGGACGAGAAGGACAAAGAGTTCGACGAGGCGATTCTTGAGTATCGCGATGCCGTCAAGGAGTATTCGGACTATGCTGACGCGCGCATCCGCTTGGCCAACCTCTTGCTCGACAAGGGCGGGTATAGCGAAGCCATCGAGCAATATACGAAGGCAGCGGTCCTGAAGCCCGATGACGCCGAAATGCATAACAACTGGGGATATGCGTTGAAGAAGAATCGCGATTGGCAGGGAGCAGAGGGAGAGTTCCGGGAAGCCATTCGCTTGAATCCCCGGCTCGCGTCGGCCTACAGCAATCTGGGCAACCTGTTATATGCCAGGCGCGATTACAACGGCGCCATCCACCAATACACCGAGGCGATCAAGCTGCAACCGCACAACGCCGACATTCGCATGAACCTGGGAACGGTCCTCGACGTGATGGGCCGGACGGATGACGCGATCACGGTATATAGCGAGGCGATCAAGCTGCAACCCAACAATGCCAACGCTCATTACAACCTTGGCATTGCTTACAAGAATAAACACGACCTGACGTCCGCCGTTACACAATTGAAGGAGGCGGCGCGTCTATCGCCAACCTGGCCCACACCGCACCTGGTGTTGTTGGAGATCTTTGAAACCTCCGACCCCAAATCGGCGCTGGACGAGTGCATGATCGCCGATGGCATGACTCATGACGCCAAGTTGCACGACAACTGCCTGGAGCTACAGAGAAAAACCCAATAGGCGGCGGTCTCGAATCCTGGGCCGCCGTGCCGGCATCCACATCCTCCGAGGTTCTAATGGGCTCTGTTGATTGGGTCTCTCACGACGATAGTTGCGAATCGCTTTCTTCAGCCGGCGCCATAGTCAATCCCGACTTTGGGCTGCTGGACGCCTATTCGCGTGCGGTAGTTAGTGCGGTACAGCGAGTCAGTCCGGCGGTAGTTCATATCCAGGTGAAGCAGGCGGCGCACGGACGCCAGGCCGAAGGTGCGGGTTCCGGTTTTCTCTTTACCCCGGACGGTTTCATTCTTACCAATAGCCATGTTGTGCATGACGCATTGGAGGTCATGGCCACGACCGAAGGCGGAGACCACTATCCGGCAGAGCTTGTGGGGGATGATCCCGACACTGATCTGGCCGTGGTGCGCGGCAGCGGCATGGCGTCGTCGGTTCCACTCGGTAGTTCGCGGAAACTCACGGTCGGCCAGCTTGTAGTTGCCATCGGCAATCCGCTGGGTTTCCAGCATACTGTGACCGCTGGGGTAGTGAGCGCCCTGGGGCGGACCATGCGCTCGCGATCGGGGCGGCTCATTGACGGCGTAGTTCAAACCGACGCCGCCTTGAATCCGGGAAATTCCGGTGGCCCCTTGGTCAATTCCCAAGGTGAGGTTGTTGGTGTGAACACCGCCACCATCATGGGAGCGCAGGGAATTTGCTTTGCCATCGGGGCCGATACCGCTGAGTTTGTGGCCTCGCGGCTTATTCTCGACGGACGCGTGAAGCGTAGCTATATCGGAGTGATGGGACAGGGAGTCCCACTGCATCGGCGACTCGTGCGCTACTACGACTTGCCTGCAGACTCAGGGTTGCTTCTTCTGAACGTGATCGAGGGCTCTGCCGCCCAAGTTGCAGGGTTGCGCGAACGCGATGTCATCATTCGCTTCGCAGGTCACAATGTTGGAGGTGTGGACGATCTCCATCGCTTGCTGACTGACGAACAGAATGGGAGATCCTGTGAGGTTGAGCTGATTCGGGGTACACAACTAATAAAACTCACCGTGATACCTCGTCCGCGTAGCGACTGAGGCCGGATATCTATAATTGATCGTAGCGAATTACAAGTCGCGGAAGAGGAGCAATTATGCCGATTTTTGAATATCGCTGTCAGGATTGTGGTAATAAGTTCGAGGTCATCTCATTCGGCGACCAAACGCCGGAATGTCCTCAGTGCCAGACGCAGAATTTGCAAAGAGAGCTATCCACCTTCGCCGTGGGCGCGAAGTCGTCCAGTTCTTCAGTAACCGGCTGCGGAGCACAGAACTGCTGCATGGGGAGAGGCGGATGCTCCAACTAAACAGCGTGTCGCTCAAGAAAGATGTACATGATTTGATTATGTGAGCTATTCATGGGTTCGCATTGTCTTGCTTGCGGCCTCTGGACTAAACCTTCTGCTTGTCTCGAAGGCAACCTCGTGGTCAGCTGGCCGGGCTTTGGCTTGACGCCACCTAAAGTCATATAGCAAAAGTAAGGATTCCCCGCCGTTCTCCGATAGTTCTGCAAGCCTACGCTCGGGCTGCTTCGCTAAACGAAACTTGATGACTGGGGGCTTGCACTCATTCAGACTTCACCCTTGTCTTACCGGACAATCCGCTGCCGCTAGCCTGCTTATAGCCTCAAGAAATCGACATCAGAGGTTAGTGTTTATTCATTGCAGAATATTGCTCAGCTTGTTAATTTCTCTACCGCAAGAAATCTTTGCCTCATGCCACAAAAGTAGTAATTATGGGCAATGTGATCCCTATTCTTCCCTTAAATAGCACCAAGTTGCCTGCGGCGTGGTTACTTTCGGATATGAATGCCGCATGAAACTCATTGACGTACCAGCCATTATCAGTAATCGTAAGCACATAGCTCCACTAGCGAGGTAACCTGCCATCCGGGTCAGAATTGTGGCAGACGGCGACTACGGACGCCCGTGTCTCCAAGTATGTCATATAGGCCAGCTCAATCCGTCCCGGTACCAGTAGGCAGGACCTTTCCGTACCGTCAAGCGTGCATTCGTGGCGACCGTGGGTCTCGCAGAACGCCCAGCAAGCTATCGCCCGCGGTGAGGCCGCCTTCCGTGAGTCAATTCGTAAAAGGGCATAAGACATCAAATGCGCAATAGAATCCTTGTGACCGTTCTACTAGTATTGTCCGCTCAATTTGCTCTAGCAGGTGCAGGCAATGATCAGCCAACAAATATCGTCGTTACCACTCCCTATTCCAGTAACATAAACTCCGCGCAGGTTTGCTGGAAGACGGTGAACCAGAGCGATTCCATGGTCCTGATCGGTGAGAAGCTGGACTTCTCCCGCCAGGTTTATGACCCCACGCTGACGACAAACCATTGTGTCGTGGTTCAGAACCTTCAGCCAGATACCCTGTACTACTATTCCGTCGCCAGTTGCACTGATCCGGTCGGTGGTAAGCCATGTGTGGTAACGGATACGAACTGGAGCTCTGCCCCCTGGCCGACAAGCACGCCGACCTTCACCACCACTCCTTCAACGGACGGCCCCCTGGGATTCAATGCTTTTGCATTCGGCCCAGACTATGTCTATCAAGGTAGCGGGATTAATGTGGGCGTTAGCGTGATCCAGACCGGTGGGGTGGCCACGGGCGACGATGTACTAATGACGACACAGGCCACCGTCGACGGCCAAACATGTCTCCCGGGAGGATTATTGGGAGCGACCTGCGGAGATACCAATATCTCATTCACGGTCGTGTGCGACGGTTCGCGCGAAGAGGTTAATCCCGCCACTGACAACTACCCGGTATGGGTCTATAAAAACGCCGGCTACAAAGGAGACTATATTTGCTGGAATAGCTACTTCGCGGAGCCAGGCGTAGAAGCTCGGATTGTTCCGCTGGGAGCGCAAAAGCAGTCGTCCTCATCATCCAAGAAAGTAAACGATTCCAGCCATACCCTGTCGATGACCATCCAACTTGTCAACTACAAGACAAATACTCCTGTAAGCGATCCGCAGACTGTAACTTGGCAGTTTGTCGTACTGCCTCCTGCACAGTTTACCGTCACCGCGCCTACTACCTTCCCGCCAATTCCCAACTATAGTCAGGCGATCGCGATTGCCGCTCGGAAGGGCACGAATAGTTGCGAGACGTTTAAGAATAGCAATCAGCAGGGAATGTATCTGAACGCGAATCTTTCGCAGTACTTGTCGCTCAATGATCCATGGGACATCTTCACTTATGACGGCAACCGAGTCTTCAAGGAGCAGGGTGACCGTTTCGACGGTGTCACAGGGGGCGCGTGGCAACCTCATCATGCCTATAACGTTGGCGATGTGATCGCCTACAACGGCTACAACCAGGTGGTCGTACAAGCGGGTAACACCGGCGACTTTACTGTGAACTTCAGCGCACAGCCGGGAGTCGTGACAAGCGACAACGGTACTCTGATGTGGGTCAACGCAGGCAACAAGGCCTACTGGAACGCCTGCTCCGAAGTGCTCGGCATGCAATATCTCAATTGGGCAGCCAATATTGAGAAGTTTGATACCACACAGGAGTGGAACATCTTCCCGTGGGGCATGTATATGGACTTCCTGCGTCAGGGCGACACGCTCAATGAAAACTGCGATGGAGGGCCAACCTGCTCTGGCTTCGACGCGGCAGCCAATCTCCGACTCACGTCTAATATATTGAATTATCCTGACCCGGGATATAAGGACCAGAACTTTCCCAGTACCTATTATCGGAACCAGATAGGAACCGTTCGAGGCCTCCCCTACAACACCAATGTGGCTTTGGTTCACTGGCTGGAGACGGGCATCGAACCGACCAATGAGATCGAAAAAAGGGTGGATCTGCTGATTCAGACAATTTCGGAGGCCATCAAATATAGCCCTCTGGAAGGCGACACCCATTATGTCTGTTGCTACAACGCGCCCAATGGGGACGTCGGATTATGGACGATGACACTCATCAACGCATACGATGTGGCGTACTATATGAATGCGACACCAGACCCGAGAATCCCGATCGAATTGATGAAGCTGCTCGACTGGTTCTATTCCACTCAGTTCAATCTCCTGGGCAATGACTATACGTACCCCATATCAGCCGTGGGCGGTTCCGTATAACTGCTCGATATTTGGCGGAGCCAAGAGCAAGAGGTTTAACGCCTCTGATTGCTGGTTAGGGTGGGCCGGGAATGACATGATCGCGCCTGCCTATGCCTGGCTGGGCGCTGTGTATGGAGACACCTGCAAGCTGCCAACCAGCGGAGTGAGTTGCTGGACCGCAGCCGACCAATTCTTTGCTAACGCGTGGCAGAACTACAAGCCCGACGATGCTTACCGGAACTTCAATCGGCTATTTCAGGACTTTAGCAACTTTGTTGGCTGGCGTAGCGGGGCCTTTCCCGGGACCGACTCGTATGTGCTGCCGACCCACAATCCACTGGAAGGTCCTTATCCGGACGTGATCGGACCTTATCCCTCTGGCCAATATCCGGCCAAGCCGACCGCTTCCAACATCAGCAACAGCGGGGCCACCATAACCTGGTATACCTACGAACAGGCTGCCTCCACCGTCGTGGAAGCTGGAACCGATCCCAACAACCTCAACATGGAAACCGATTGCGGGCCCAGTACCTATACCGGCACTGACAACCTCTGGGTCAATAGCTGTGACATCTCCGGCTTGCAGCCGGGCACGTTGTACTACTTTGGTGTGGGCGGTACAGATGCGGCCAACAACTTTGCTTTTTCGTCGATCGATCCGACGGTCCATCCCAAAGGCGATATCCTGAACTTCACCACTACGCAGTAAGTTGCCGTTGCCCTGTATCCGAAAGTGAGCGATTCCGAACGGGAATGTTCTACTGGCGACTTCCAGCTATGAGGAAGTCGCCACCCAAGCGTGGATGTCCTAAGCGGCCCCCCAACCTTCGTACCCGCGGCAAGAAGCAACCCACGCCCGGACGGCCTACGACCTCCGTCTACATTGCAGGCGCAGATTTCAATCCCAAGGCCGCGGTTGACGATCGTGGGATGTAGATACTCACTGCCCATCCGGGCCTAGGATCAATGCGGGCCCCCGCCGCAAGATTCGTGAGACACCCGGAAGCGAAAATCAATCACCACTGAACGCCGGGGTAAAGACTTGGAATCCTGTAGGCACGGTAATAATAATTGTCATCTGAATCCAGTCTCCAGACTTGCTTCGGGATGTGCTCGTGGGTGACTTCGAGCACTCTTGAATTGCCGCCGTTGAAACTAGCGGAATCGATCTCTACGTGCCCATTGGGCAATGTGACGATGCTGCCGCCCCAATTCGAGAACAGTAGCTGATACTGCCATGCGATGTCGGCGGTAAGCGTCGATTCGTCCAGGTCAAAAATGACGCCGCGGCTGTAGCAGGAATGCGTGAGGTAACACTGCTGGCCGTCATGTGGTCGTTGATTTCCGTTGTCGTACAGCCCCAGGGTGATCTTCGAACCGTCGACTTTCAGCAGCACCGGGTAGTGCTGATCGTAAAACCATTGAGTTGGATCGTTCGGCGTAAGGCTGAAGTCTCCGTCCGGTCCGAACCGCCACAGCACATCTCCGTTGCCAAGACCATCGAGATACTGAATCTTCATTACCCAACTCTGATGACGTGACGACAGGAGCAAGTTCCCGTCAGGCATGTAAACCAGCGCGTTACAGTGGGTCCAATCCGGCCACATGAAAGGATGCCGGTTGATGCCAAGATGATCGAAAGCCCGCCAGACCCATCTGACAGTATTGTTCTGGTCCACGTCTATGATCGAGTCGCTTTGCACGTACACGCAACCGGGAACCGGCAGGTTGCAGAATTGCTTCACCTCGGACACCAGTAGGATCAGGTGCCCGTTATCGAGCCTGAGCACGTCATGATGAAAGCTGTGGGCTGTAAAATCGTAGCCAGCGGTCTTCAAGGCAGCATTCACCTGGTCCAGCGTGAGTTCCCTAACGACATTCCCTTCCAGGTCGACCTCCCTTACGTAGTCGTGGTTCTGCACCAGGAAATGGCCATTGGGAAGCTGGCGAATGGGAAAGGCAAGGGCGGGGCCGTTGTTGTTGGGATCGTAGTAGTACCAAATTATGGATCCGTCATTATCAAGAACCACCGCCCCGAAGCCCAGGTTTGGGTTTACATCGGAAACTAAGTCCACACCTTCACCGAAGGGGTGGGGAGATAACACAACGGGGTGAGGATAGGGCACGTTCGGCAAGGAGCCGGTGGTAAATACCTGATCCGTGTCGTACCACGTCTGGTTATCACTATCGATGCGGGCACGCATGTGGTAAGTAGTGTTGGCCCGCATGCCGGCAACAACCGTAATTGCCATTTGGTTCTGGCTAACCTGCTGGGACGAGGTACTGCGACCGTAGGAGAGGGTTCGCCCAAACTCAACCCTGAGTTGGCCCGAAATCGGGGCTTTAACCGTGTATTCCGCTACCAGCGGGTGCTTCGTCCCTATAACAGAGCCAGCCCAGGCGACCGAACTGGCTGCCAACAGAGCCAATAGAACGATAGTCGATAGTGAACGGGTGCGCCTATTCATGTGCTTCAGAGCTCCTTTCTGCAATGACCCGCAAGGCATGGCTCCCGGAATTTTCGTTTTGGTTCCCAGCAGGCCGGACGATGAATCGTCCTGCTCCTGTGTTTGAACCGGAATTTCTATAGCCAAGCACTATACACCTGGTTTTCGCACTTCAGCGGATGAATAGTCTTCTTTGGAGCGATGGCGAGTCCCAAGTGTGGCGGAGAATCGCCCGCTCACAGCAAACGATGAGTTTAAGAGGCGATTCTTTGTGCCTGTAGCGGTCTCAACCGGCCATCCGCAAAAGTTAAATATCCATAGCCCGTTTTACGCAATCAGCTTCTGCTCATTTATACTAAGGAGTTTGCCACGCCGAGGCCGCTGCTTCAGAAGGCCTCGCGTCGGCCAGAGGAGTCTTGTGAAAATCCTGGTTTGCATGAAACAGGTGCCGCAGAAGGACGCGCCGCTTAAGCTGAACGAGAGCGGCACCTGGATCCGCGAAGACGTTTCCTATGAAGTGAACGAGCCCGACGCCTATGCGCTGGAAGAGGCGCTCCGGCAGAGAGAGAAGCATGGCGGCGAGGTGGTGGTGGTCACCAGCGGCCCGGGGCGGGCCCAGCAGGTGCTGCGTGAGGCTCTCGCCAAAGGCGCGGACCGTGCCATTCACCTCGAGGGCGACGAATTCGCTTTGCTCGATGCCGTCAATACCGCCAAGGCCATCGCAGCGGTTGCCAAAGACGAAAACTTTGATCTGATCTTTACCGGGCTGCAATCCGACGACTACGGCTTTGCCCAGACCGGCGTCGTACTCGCCGAGTTGCTCGGCTGGCCGCATGCCACCATCATCATGCAGATCGAGAAGAATGAGGCAGGCATTCGCGTAAAGCGCGAGTTGGAAGCCGGATTTTTCCAATTCGTCGATATGCCGCTGCCCGCTGTGCTCACCATTCAGTCGGGTATCAATAAGCTGCGCTACGCCACACTTATCGGGATCAAGCAGGCCAAGAACAAGCCGATGAAGAAGGTCAGCTTCGAAGAGGTGAAGTCGTCCCTCAGCGGAAATCTGCAGAAAATTGAGCGGCTTTACGTCCCGCAGAAGACCAAGCAGACCGAGGTCATCGAGGGGCCTCCGGCCGAGGTGGTCAAGAAACTGGTCGAGAAGTTGCGAAACGAGTTACGCGTTATCTGATTTGGCACTGGCCGCCCAATGGGCGGGCAACAGAGCTCTTTGAATCTTAATTTAGGACGTCGACCCGCTCAGCGGCTGCGCCGCCCGGCATCTAATCTTCTGAATCTGGGATTAAAGGAGGTTGCAGTATGCCAGGTTTTGAACGCGATCAGCAGGCAATCGACAACACGGTGGAAAATCGGCGCCTGGGCTCCGTCATGTTGACCGCAGGCTGGATTCTGCTATGGTTTGACGCGGTTCTGCTGGTGTATTTTTTCACCAGCATTCGCGACGGTACCTATTTCTGGCCGATCTGGACGACGATTCAAGGCGCTGTGGGGCTTGCGCTGGTGATTGCAGGCACGCGCTTTCATCGGATAGTGGGAGCAAGCCGGTTAGGGCAGTTGGACATGGCCCGTATCCAACGCGAGCAACAGCGCGAGGAACAGGAACAGCGTCACGTGGCGTAGTCGTGCCAAGTCAAGTTTGGGGTAGTCGAGGGTGGCAATCGCGAAAGTGGAGGCGGTTATGCCATCGACAGAAGAAGGGCGTGAAATCGGATCAGCCCTGAAGGTAATGGGCTGGGTCTGCGTGCTGTTTGCGGTTCTGGTCATGTTTTTCAACCCCGCGGCACTGAAGCGCGGGCAACTCGGAATAGAGTTCATTGCGGGTGCGCTGGTCGTAGCCGGGTTGGCGATGTATATCGTGGGCTTGCGTATTCGAGCCCGCAACCGGTGACATGAGTGACCCATGGCGCGACCAGCGGCGCACGGGCTTCAGGCCTGGACCGAGGTGGAGTTGGGCGAGGGTTGCCGCGCGCTGACGGAATCGGCGAAGATCAACATGTATCCCCAGAACGACAGACGACATTTGTGAAGCATTCATAGAGAGTTTTATCCCATGGCAGACACAATCCTAGTCATAGCAGAGCAGCGTGAAGGCAAACTGAATCGCGTCTCCTACGAGACCATCACCGGAGCTCAAGCCATCGCCGCGGACACCGGCTGGACGCTGGAAGTCGCCGTGGCCGGAAGCGGGCTCACCGATATCGCGGCCGAACTTACAAAAGCCAAGGTCGCCAAAGTGTATGACATCGAGGCAACCCGTCTGGAGCCTTACACGCCGGATGGCTTTGTTGCCGCGCTCAAGCAATTCATCGAGCAGAAGCAGCCGACGCTGGTGTTGATGCCGCACACCTACCAGGTCCGCGATTTTGCTCCCAAGCTGGCCACTGCGTTGGGGCGAACCCTCATTAGCGACAGCACCGGCTACAAGTACGAGGGTGGAAAGCTACTCTTCACACGTCAGATGTTCCAAGGCAAGTTTGTCGCCGATGTTTCATTTGCCGGTGATGCGCCGTATTTTGCGACTTTTCAGAACGGCACATTCCGCGGTGATAAGGTCGAGCTCGGCACATCTCCCGCCGCTGTCGAAACGGTCAACGTCGAGATCGCAGACGGTGTCATCCGCAACAAACCGGAGGCGCCGTTCAAGGAGGCCAAGCAGGCGGTCGACCTGACGCAGGCGGATATCATTGTCGCTGTCGGGCGCGGTATCAAAGAGGAGAAGAACATCGCCATTGCCCGGCAGTTGGCCGAGGCGATGGGGGGCGAGATTGCTGCGTCTCGTCCGATCTGCGATGCGGGCTGGCTGCCGATGGACCGCCAGGTCGGCTCTTCGGGGCAGACGGTCGCGCCCAAGCTCTACCTGGCCCTCGGCATAAGCGGCGCCATTCAGCACGTGGTGGGGATGAAGGGCGCACGTACAATTGTGGCGGTTAACAAAGATGCAGAGGCCCCGATCTTTGAGGTTGCGGATGTGGCTGTGGTCGGTAATCTGTTTGACATCGTGCCGCCCCTGATCGAAGAAGTTAAGAAAGCCAAAGGTGCGTAGTTAGCGCTGTGCACCCTCGATCATCGGTTGGGTAGTTTGTGTTCCTGTTCTCTCTTCGGGTTGTAGTCTGCGTGTTTCGTTTAGTCTAAACTCAGGTACGTACCGCCTGCCCCCGGGCGGTGAGGAACCGGCGCGTGTGCGCTGTGGGCGGCTGACACGTTGCCCGACGAAACGGTTTATCCTCTTAGAAAGGCTTTCCATGATTGTCTTCCGCAAGCCGCTGCCGGACATTGAGCGGCCAGCAATGGAAGCAGATGTCGTGATCGTAGGCGGGGGCCCCGCCGGCATGGCGTGCGCCCTACGGCTCTCCCAGTTGATCGACGGCCACAATGCCAGGCATCCTGACTCGCCGCTGTCGAAGGAAAACATCTATCTACTGGAGAAGGCGCGCGAAATCGGCGCCCATTGCCTCTCCGGCGCGCTGCTCGATCCACGCTCCATGCACGAGCTGCTTCCCGGCTTCGAGAAGGAAGCTCCGCTCGACGCGGCGGTTGTCAAGGAAGCCGTTTACTTCCTGACCCGCACCGGCAAATTCAAGTTCCCGATCACCCCTCCACCGATGCGCGATCACGGCAACTACGTCATCTCCATCAACAAGTTCGTGAAGTGGCTTGGCAGCAAGGTTGAAGAAGCAGGTATCACCGTCTTTACCGGATTCGCCGGTGCTGAGCTGCTGTTCGAAGCGGGACGCGTGGTTGGCGTGCGCACCGACGACAAGGGCGTCGACAAGAGCGGCGAGCAAAAGAGCAACTTCGAGCCTGGCTATGACCTACGCGCCAAGATTGTCATTCTGGCGGAAGGTACGCGCGGCTCACTGACCAAGCAGCTTATCGGGCGCTTCCAACTTGATCAGGCCCGCAATCCTCAGACCTACGGCGTGGGCGTGAAAGAGCTGTGGGAAGTTCCCTCCGGCCGGATCGCCGCCGGCGAAGTTATCTACACCATGGGCTATCCGCTGACCTTCAACGAATACGGCGGCGCCTGGATTTATGGCGCGAAGGATAACCTCGTCTCGCTCGGCTTTGTGACTGGACTCGACTACCACGATCCGCGCCTCGATCCGCAACACGTGCTGCAGGAGTGCAAGCGTCATCCCTTCATTGCCAAGCTGCTTGAAGGCGGCAAGATGATCCGCTACGGTGCCAAATCGCTGCCTTATGGCGGTTGGTGGTGCATTCCTCCGGTCGCGGGAGACGGCTGGCTCATCCTGGGCGACTCCGCGGGATTCCTCAATTCGCAGCGCCTGAAGGGAATTCATCTCGCCATCAAAAGCGGCATGCTGGCGGCCGAGACCGCCTACGACGCGATGGCGAAAGACGACTTCTCCCTCGGCGTGCTTGCCAAGTATCAGGATCGCGTGGAGAACAGCTGGATCAAGACCGAGCTCTGGCCGGTACGAAATTTTCACCAGGGATTCGAGAACGGATTCCTCTCCGGTATGTTTCACGCCGGTATCCAGCAGTTCACTGGCGGACGCGGCCTGCGCGAGCACTACACCAACCATGCCGGGCATCGCCGATTGCGGCACCTTGCCAATCTTCCGGCCGATGGCGGAGCGGAAGCGCACCTGGTTGGCGCGGCCAAGGGTGACGGCAAGCTGACCTTCGACAAGCTGACCGATCTCTACCACTCGGGCACGAAGCACGAAGAAGACCAGCCCGCACATCTCGTGATCCACGACACCGACATCTGCAACGAGCGCTGCGTGCGCGAGTTCGGCAACCCATGCAAGAATTTCTGCCCGGCAAACGTCTACGAGATGGTGGAGGCCTCCGACACACCCAGCGGCCTGGAAATCCACCTGAATCCCTCGAACTGCGTCCACTGCAAGACCTGCGACATCATGGACCCATACGAGATCATCACCTGGGTTCCACCCGAGGGCGGCGGCGGGCCGAACTATGACGGGATGTAGGCAACTTTATCCTGGATTCAGGCGCTAGTCGTCATTCGAGCTGCAACGCTTGACTGGGCTCTGTGACCCCATGACCCTTCAAGATGGGCATCAGCTCACGGGTCTCATGCGACGAAGGAACATAATCGCACCCAGGCCGCTGGGGCCCAGCAGGAGCAATGATCCCGGCTCCGGCGTCTGAGCTGCGACTGCCAGCAGTTCCACATAGCCATGGCTGCCATCGTAGTTCACAACCCACTTCTCGGTTCCATTATTGAAGTAATCGTTCGTGATATTGGCGAACTCACCGGAAAGCTCTCCCGGCGTGAAGTTCAGGAACTTGTATGACGATCCGACCAGGGGTATAAAGCCGTTCTCCAGCACTACCTCGAGGGTGCCGTCGAGTATGGCGCTGCCCTCAATCGTGATCTTGCCCCCGATATTCTGCCCAGTAATTGCCTCCGTCAGAATCCCATCGGCAAACTGTTGGTAGCCGAGCCCCGAGGTGCCGGTACCAACCATGAAAGCTGATTGCTTATCCACATCGATAGACCCGGCATTTACCAAATGGGGAGTGCTGACGGTGGGATCATACGCGACGGTGATCCTCCCATTATTGACCAGCATTCCCATGGCGGTCAGAAGGTTCTGGTCGGGCAGTCCATTGCCGAACATATCCAATCGGTTGTTGTTGGTCAGGGTTCCCGTAACCATCAGCGAGCCACCATTACTCTTGATCCATCCTGCATTGTTCAGGTCTCCATTGACTTGGAGAGTCGTGCCCGGATGGTAGATCCAGTCAAGTTCAAGATAGCCAGGAGCAGCGATCGTGAGAGGGCCGTTGGTCGGGGTGACGTTGTTAATCTGGCCGTTTTGAATTTGCAGCCGGCCTTCGATACTTTGCAGATGTCCGAAGGCATCGTTTCCGTTTGCGGTGACACTGCCGTAGTTACGAAACTCGGAGCCCGCAACGATGTCGGTAATGCCATTGGGCTGATGGGCAAGATTGATGTTTCCCCAGTTGATAACTAAACCCTCATTGGATAGACTTCCCATGTTTACCTTGCCCAGCCTTACGCTGAGTGTCGCATTTGACTGATTCGTAAATTCCCCACTCACGTCGAGTGCATAGCCGCCCGAGGCACTGGACTCTGCGGTCAACGAGCCGGCATTTTTCATATCGCCGGTGACCGCAAGGATTGCCTGGTTCGTAATGTCGACCGCCCCGGTATCCGCGACAGCAAAGGTGCCACCAGCGGGGGTCGTGGTGATCTTCTCGAAATAGTCCATGGTTAAATTGCCTTCAATGCTGGTGAGGTTGGCGGTTGCGCTATGGTTACCCGCATTGAAGGTTCCGCTCAGGTAAAAGATAGAGTCCTTCACGATATCCGTGATTCCTCCGGGCTGGTTGGTGAGATTCAGTGTCGCTCCGTATCCCACATAGACGCTTCCAGTATTCGAAAGCGTGGCAGCGTTGATGGTTTGGTTGTTGAAGAACTGGAGGTAGCCGTTGGTCTTGACGGTCAGTGCACCGGCGATGTCGAGCACGAGGGGAGTGCCAACCCCATTGACCCCAGACTCTCCGGCAGCTCCGCCAATGGTGAGCGAGTTGATGCTCGCGTTGCTGACATCGATGTTGACATAATCTGCACCGCCGGAGCCGACAAAGACGTCGCTGCCGCTGTTGGGTACACCAGCGTTCCACAAAGCCGCATTACTCCAATTGCCGGTTCCGCCCAGCCAGTTGTCGTCAGACGCCGGCTTGTTGAGAGAGGCGTGGTGATAGCTGCCAGACCGGCTGCGATTGTTGTGCGAGGACCCAAGCTGCATCGCGTAGTCAGTGCCCGAGCGGCGCGCCGAGCGCGGGGCTGCGACCGCCGAACCTGTAATTATGAAAAGTAGTGCGCAAATTGACGACCGTACAAGCAGGTTATTATGACGTTGTTCAGCTACAGTATTAAGTTCATGCCATGACTTATTTTGCCGGTTCATATAAAACCTCCAGAATCAAAGGTGCACGGGCCGGCGAGTCCAACCCGGCCCGGATTAGCATCAGATGGGTCTGTCGATGTGCCGTTAGAGCAGCCGGCGGCGAAGGACCGTACCCAGTCCGACAATGCCCGAGCCAAGCAGCGCGAGCGTGCCCGGTTCAGGAACGCTAGGGACGCCAATGCTGAGGGTATCGATTGCGAAGTCTCCGCAATCCTTGGCGCAGTTCACGACCGAAAAGCGAATCGCATCGATTTCCGGAACATCGTCGGTGACGCCCATGAAGATTGCGCTGCCATCTCCCAGGTTGTTGCTGTCGCCGTTCTCGGTGAAGGAGGCGATCAGGCTTCCATCGTGGAAGACATCGATCTGGGCAGTGAATGGACCGAAGTAATCCGCCTGGATTGCGGCTCCGGCGGCGGCAACCCCATGGTCGAACTGAATCGTGATCGGCCCCTGGCCGGGAGAGTTCGTCCAAAGAGCGGCTTGGCTGCCATAGAGGTTGCCAACCCAGGCGGTTCGGTCAACGGCATGATCGTCCGCCCCGGGCCAAACTCCAGAGACGCCCTTGGTCATTATGGCTTTGCCGTTCGAGTTCGGCTGAGCAAAACTCACCAACATGCCCAGACCATCGCTGGAGAAGAATTCGGTATTGCTGGGGATGGTCGTCCCCAGCGAGCTGGGCGAAATCCAGTCGACCGTGCCCAACGTCTTGATGCCTGACCTGGACGTGGTAAATGTGGCTGCAATGGATGGCGAGCCTGCGCCAATCAGCACTGCCGCGACACCCGCAGCGGCCAGAGCCTTGGTTATCAATCGATGGAATAATTCGTGTGCGGTAGTAAGAGTATTCATGATGATTTCCTTTGATCGTAGGTTGGGGCGGTAATTTCCAAAACGAGGAGCAGATCACCGCGAACCTGCTCCTCGGGTGGAGATAGACTTCCACCAAGAAAACTGCGGCCGAACTAGCCGAGGAGACGCCGCCGCAGTATTCCGCCGATTCCGGCAACCCCGCTGGCCATCAGGAGCAGCGTGCCTGGTTCAGGGGTGTTGTTGACATAGCCGAGAGTGAAGCCGACGCCGTCTCCCGAAATCTGATCGAAGGCGAGCGAGATACTGGAGATTGAACCGTCTTTGGGATTCAATTGAAACAATGCCCAGCCGGTATTCGAGCGGTCAGCGTTCCCTTGGCTACTAAAGGTCATCGTGCCCGGGTTGTAAAGCGTCGTCGAGGTAGACCCACCGAACGAGTACTCACCCACCAAGCTTCCTTGCTGGTCGATCGTGGCGGTAGTTCCATCGGCAAGTCCCACTGGGACCACGACCAACTTTGAGAGGTCAGGCGCTCCATTCAAGAAGCTGAAGGTTACTGTGTAGCCCCACCTACCCTGTGAGGTGTTGTAGACGTTCAGGCGCTGCGTGTCTGTGCCCCAAGAGTAGTTGCCGGCAGACTGGTTGTAAGCCCCAGTTTGGTCGAAGAACGTTGCGGGCTCGGTATTCTCGGTCACCTGTACATTGCCGTACCCCGGAAGGTTGAAGGTCGTAGGTGAGTTGAAGCTGCCGGACCCTGGCATCTGCATATATTCCAGCGAGACGCTGGCGCTGGCGTGAGGTACTGTCAGGGCTAGCGAAAGGATCGTCAAGACTGCAAAAGCGGCTAACCGATAGCCGGATTGCTTATGCTGTGAGCTTGGAGTCTCGTTATGTCTCTTGAATCCCGCTTTCGAGTTACAAATGTATGTATTCATGATGATTTCCTAATTCCGTAGGTTGTGGGCGATGGGCTGAGCGGGCCATTGCCAGGTCTAATCTGCGGCTACTTCGCTCGCCGCGCGGATAGAAGTTGTATGGACTAGCTCAGCAACCGCTGCCGCAGCAGCCCTGCCAGGCCGGCAACGCCGGAGCCGAGCATAAGCAGACTGGATGGTTCCGGGGTACTGTCGTATCCATCCACTCCGCTGGAGAACCTCTGGAAGGTGCCTTCGTTGTTGGCATTGGTAAAGCTGGTGCCGAAGAACGGCGAATCGAAATATTGCTGGTCGTCGATCTCGGTGCCGACGCAGCTATTGCTGAAACAATCGAATGTATTGCTGTTAAAGGAGCGCTCCGCGTCGTTGAGTGCCACCGGAACCACTGCCTCCCAATAGGTGTCCGGGGTCAGTATTAGGTTGATTCCAGTGACGTGGGCTTGATATTCGTCGAGACCGAAACCGTTACGGCCGGTCGGCGTCCAAGTAAAAGTACCAGCTGCTTTGGTGCCGACGCCGGAAGCGATCGGCATTCCGCCATTGCCCTCCGACAAGCCGCTGCGAATCTCCCAGTAGCCGCTATCGGGATTGATCTTGGCCAGGTTGTTGGTGAACAGACTCTGCACGTTCCAGGTGTGACCGGCCGGAACAATGAAGTTCTGAAAGGTCGCAGCACCATAAGGACTGTAGCCGACAATGGCATCATTCTCGTTGGGCAAGGCGTTGGCATTGGGATTGGACAGGTCAAAGTCGCCGGCATAGAAGAGGATGTTGTCGGCATGGGCAAATATGGGTTGAAACAACAGAGCGAATAGGGGGAGAACCAGCGCCAAAGCTATTTGTGCGAAGTAGGCTTTCACAGCTTGCCGCCTAATGACCAGGAAGTTTGAATCAGGCTTTCTCATGATGGCGTCCTTTTCCAGTAAGTTGTGGGCGATGGTTGAGCGGGCCATCGCCGGGTTGCATCTGCGGCTGCTTCGCTCGCCGTGCGATCGAGTGCGAAATGAATCAAGCCAGCCGTCGACGCAGCAACCCTGCTACCCCAACCATGCCGGAGCCCAGCATGAGCAGGCTGGAAGGCTCGGGAACCTCGTATCCATCAATGCCGCTGGAGAACGTATGGAAGACGCCCTGGCTGTTGGCGTTGGTGAAGCTGGTGCCGAAGAAGGCGGAGTCGAAGTACTGCTGGTCGCTGATCTGGGTGCCAATGCCGCTGGGCCGGGTAAAGGTGTTGGTGTTAAAGGAACGCCCGGCTTCGTCGAGCGATTGGGGAACGACTGACTCCCAATACATGCCCGGGTCCAGGTTGACGCTCAGGCCGGTGACGTGGGCCTGGTATTCGTCGTAGCCAAAGCTGCTACGGGTGGTCGGCGTCCAGGTGAAGGTACCAGCGCCTGTGTTGCCAAAGCCGGAAGCGATCAGCGTTCCGCCGTTGCCTTCCGACATACCGGCGCGCAGCTCCCAATAGGCGCCATTGGGATGAAGGTCCGACAGGTTGTTGGTGAACAGGCTCGTAATGTTCCAGACATGGCCGTCGGGGATTACGAAGTTCTGGTAAGTGGCAGCGCCGTAGGGGCTGCCGTTGACGATGGCATCATTCTCGTTTGCCAGGGCGTTGGCGTCGGGATTCGCCGGCTCGAAGTCGCCGCCGTAGAACAGGATGTAGCTGGCATTGGCAAACGTGGTTAAGAACAGCAGTGCGAACAGGGGAAGCACCAGCACAAGCCTGCTGGAGACGCGTGCCGCTATGCCCTGCTTTCCCGGTACAGAAGCCACTTGCGTGAAAGCTGCATTCGCCAATTGAGGATTTACCGCCGCTAGGTTTGAATTGCCATTTTCCATGATGACCTCGCTGTTTTTGTTGGGGCTGTGGCGATGGTTGAGCTGGCCGTCGCCGGGTTGGGTCCTGCGGTACCTTCGCTCACCGCGAGAAGAGCTTGGAGGGACTGCCGCTCCATCCGGGGGGGACGAAATTATCGGAGCTGCTGAAGCGGTACACTCTGGGGCTGAGGCGGGCCTCTTCCACCAGCCGGCGCTGAATGCTTCGAGAAACCACCGGTTGCAGAAGAAGGTCACTCACCACGTCGACGCGGGGATGAATTGGGGCGCTGGCGATGCCGGTAATCTCCTTAACCTTCGCTATAAGCGTCCAGATAACTGTTATGAATGACCCCTGCGTGCCTTGCGCTTTCATGGTGGCCTCCTTTACAGGGCCCTGTACAAGAACGGATGACGTAAGCGGGTTCAAATCCCGCTCCCGTGTGAGGCACAGTGCCGCATATCGGCCGGGTGCTCAATACTTGCTGGGTGATATGAAGATCAGTTAGAGGTCAACGTCCAAGCACCAGAAAAATCAGCACTTAAGGTGGGATGTCATTAAAGTGCCCGATTGTTAAAACGAGGTTTCAGTGTATAATCGCGAACACTTAAGCGCCCCAAGCTGAAAGGATCCGGTTGAGCGCAGCACACCGACTTCTCCGATTCGGGGTGTTCGAGCTAAATCTCGACACCGAAGAAGTGCGTAAAGAAGGCGTGGTGCTCAAACTGGGGCCGCAACCCTTCAAGGTGCTGGCCATTCTGGCCGGACGCTCGGGGCAGATCGTAGGCCGGGAAGAGCTTCGCCAGGCGATATGGGACGAGGAAACCTACGTTGATTTTGAGCATGGCCTGAATCAGTGCATCAAGCAGATCAGGACCGTTCTGAATGACAATTCCACCCGGCCGCTCTATATAGAGACCATTCCTCGCAAAGGCTACCGCTTTCTGGCGCCGGTAACTTCTAAAACCATTACCGTGGTTCCCAAGGTGACCCCGTCGACCTCGGGAGTCCAGCCTCGGGTTTCGCTGCAAGCAATGAGCGTCAGCGCCGCGAGTAGTCCATCACCTCCGGCCCTGGTTGTCGAGGCACCAAGCGTTGTTCCCAGGGGAGTGTCAGCCCTGGAGACTTTTGAAGCCAAGTTGAGCGACGAGGCGGCATCTGCCGAGATCGCGGTTCCCGAACCTTCGCGGCGCGGCCGCGTTGGGCGGCTGCTTGGCTGGCTGGCCGTTCCGGCGCTCGCCCTGATTGGTATTCTCTTTTACTGGCATTCGCAGAACGCTAGTGCGCTGATGGAGAAGGACACGGTGGTCTTGGCCGATTTCGAGAACTCTACCGGGGACCCGGTTTTCGACGATACCTTGAAGCAGGCGATGCGCATTCATTTGGAGCAGTCCCCCTTCCTCAATCTGGTTGACGACAATAGGGTGATTGCAACTTTGAAGCTGACGGGCCGCTCTGCCGGCGACCGGTTGACCCCCGACGTGGCCCGAGACGTCTGCCAGCGCATAGGAAGCAAGGCGATGCTCACCGGCTCGATTGATGAGCTCGGCACACAGTACGTCATCGGGTTGAAGGCGGTGAACTGCACATCGGGCGATCTGCTGGCGGAAGCTCAGGAACAGGCGCAGAACAAAGAGCAGGTCCTGAAGGCACTTGATCGCGCGGCGACTAATGTCAGGCACAGACTAGGCGAGTCGCTTCATTCTGTCGAGAATTTCGCCATGCCGGTCGAAGAGGCTACGACTTCTTCGCTGGAGGCTCTAAAGGCCTATAGCCTGGCACGGAAGATGTTCACCTTGAAGGGCGATACCGCCGCTCTCCCCTTCTGTAAACAGGCCATCGAGCTTGATCCGAATTTCGCAATGGCTTACCAACTCATGGCTTCTGTCTACACGAATCTCAATGAAGTCGGGCTGGCCCGGGAGACCGAGCGCAAAGCTTACGAGTTGCGGGGGAAGGTTAGCGAACGCGAGAAACTGCTTATTGAGGGGAAGTATTACTTCTCAGTGACCGGTGACTTGGAGAAGGCCGCTCAGACCTACGAGCTTGGGAAGCAGCTCTATCCGAAAGATACTGCCTCTTCCCGGGTTCTCGTCGTCGTCTATTCACGCCTCGGAAATTACGCCAAATCGGCGGCCGAAGCCCAGGAGATTCTGCGTCAGAACGTAAACAACGGCGTCAACTATGTGAACCTTGCCCTGGACTATCAGGATCTCAACCGTCTCGACGACGCAGAGGCAATCTACAAGCAAGCCGAAGAGAAGGGAGTCGATGGGGAGTGGCTGCTCGGTAACCGCTACACCTTGGCCTTCCTCAAAAATGACGCCAATTCGATGGCAGAGTTGGCTTCGGCGGCGCGGGGCAAGCCGGGCACGGAAGACCTGCTGCTGGCTATGCATGCGGATACTCAAGCCTGGTACGGCAAGCTACAGAGCGCTCGCGAGCTGACCAGGCGCGCCATGGATTCAGCGGCGCACAACAGTGCGACAGAAACGGCAGCTACATATCAGGCCGCGGCCGCACTGCGGGAGGCTGAATCGGGAGACCGCCAGCAGGCCCGCGACCAAGCCGACGCTGCCCTCAAGCTCGCTCAAAGCCGCGATATACAGGCGATGGCAGCGTTGACCCTGGCGCGATCAGGCGACACCGTAGGGGCCGAGAAGCTGGCTTCGAACCTCGACAGCGCATTCCCTCTGGACACGCTAGTGCAAAAGTACTGGCTACCCTCGATCCGAGCCGCGATTGCGTTGGACCACCACCAACCCGACCAGGCAGTCGACCTGCTAAAGCTGGCGATCCCCCTCGACTTCGCCTCGCCAGCCAATGTAACGGTGTTTCTATGCCCACCTTACTTGCGGGGACAAGCCTATCTCATGTTGGGACAGGGCAGCGCGGCGCGGGCGGAGTTCCAGAAGTTTATTGACCACAGCGGTCTTGTGGCCAACTTTCAGTGGGCAGCTTTGGCTCGATTGGGCATCGCTCGCTCTTACGCGCTTGAGGCTCAGTCCGATCCTGCCATGCGTGACAAGGCCCGCGCCGCCTATCAGAACTTCCTTACCCTCTGGAAAGACGCCGATCCTGACATCCCCATCTATCAGCAAGCTAAGGCGGAGTACGCGAAGCTGCCGTAGGTAAGAAGCTGCAGTAGCTAATAAGCTACCCATGGGCGGGGACAATGTCGGGTACATGGAAGTCTCCAGGTTCCTGCACTTGAAAAAGCGGAGCAGTCGCGTCAGGCCCGCCCCTGCACTTCACGCCATGGTTGCCTCATGCTTAGTGTCCAAGGGTGTACGCACTGACGTCAATCGGCCCATGCTTGAAGCCCTGGCCGGCGCCACCCACATGTACGGGTCAACATAGAAGAAACCCGTCCAAATGAGATTGCCGTAGCCGTCCGGGATGGGGCTCGGGCTGCTGATGTCGGGAAGATCTGAAAAGTCGACGATTTCCTGGGCGCTGACGCCAATGGCCAGCCCCAGAAGTACAAACAGCGGAAGGAGATTTTTCATGGTCCATCCTCACCCTCGAAGCTCCCAGGCGGGCGCCTCGAGTGAGCGTGAGGATGCCGCTACCGGGCCAAGGCAGAATATGCGAAGCTGATGAAGAGTTCTCGGCTATCAGCCGTCGGCCATCGGTAACCGCAATCGATGGGTCCTTAGTAAGTAACTCAAACGACTGCAAGGCGTTAGCTACTATCATGGTAGTTGAAGCTCGCAGCCCGCCTATGGAATCGGCAGCGCTTTTGAGTGGCCGAGCAAGGGAGTAGCAATATAGAATTCCAGTTCACGCAATTCCAGCTATTTTTCGGAGTCACAAGGTGAAAATCTTTCCACAACGGCGAGTGGAAGAGGGCGAGATGACACAGTCGCTCGCACTTGGACCGCTCGAACTCTCGGTAATGGAAGTGGTGTGGCGGACGGGCGCGTGCAATGTGCGCGAGGTGGTGCAACAGCTCGATCGCGATCTGGCATACACCACCGTGATGACCACGATGGACCGGTTGTACAAGAAGCGCCTGCTCGACCGCACTAAGTGCGAGCGTGCCTTCATCTACTCCCAGGTCGTCTCCAAGGGCGAGTGGGAGCGGCAGCGTACCGACGACCTGCTGGCGGGGTTTCTCGCCGGAACGGAGCCGTCACGCGAGCTGCTGCTGTCCTGCCTGGTCGATGCGGTGGGCGAGCATGATCCCAACCTGCTTGATCAACTGGAAGTGAAGATACAGGCCAAGCGCCGCGCGCTCACCGGAGAATGAAGTAATGGCGCTGCCATACCTGCTACGGCTTCTGTGCCTCTGCTTTGCGTCGTTTTTTATCGTGCACGCAGCGGCCGCGCTACTGGTATGGATTGGCGCTCCGGCGGCATTGCGGGTAGCCGAACATTCCAAGCCGGGTTTTGCCGCCAAGTTCCTCTTCGTTTTTCGGATGTTTCCTTCGGCGCTCACATTGTTCCTGGTGATTGGCTTCTGCATTCCCAGCTACCTGTGGCTTGAGCCGCTGGCCAGTGGCGAAAAAGTTGGGTTTGCCTGTTTGACAGCGGCTGCTCTGGGATTCCTGGTCTGGATTCTGTCGGCGTTTCGGGTCGGCTTCTCGCTGCTGCGCACCTCGCGTTACATGAGCAGTTGCGAGCGTGATGGGCAGGAGATCGCCGTCGAAGGGGAGAGCGCTCCCGTGCTGGTGGTAAAGCGCGAGGCTCCGGTGATGGCGGTGGCCGGGCTGGTTCGTCCCCGGCTGATCGTGTCGCGCAGTGTGCTGCACAAGCTTACCCCCGAGCAGCGCGAAGCGGCCTTCCGGCACGAGCAGGCTCACCAGACCTCGCGCGACAACCTAAAGCGCTTCCTCTATCTGCTGGCGCCGGATGCCTTTCCATTTATTTCCGGCTTCCGCAAAATCGAAAAGCAGTGGGCGCGCTACACCGAGTGGGCTGCGGACGATCACGCTGTGGCAGGCGACTCGCAGCGTGCATTGTCGCTGGCAGCGGCGCTGGTCTCGGTTGCCAAGCTGGGCGTGAATCATCAGCCGGCATTTCTGCTGTCTTCGCTCTATTCTTCTTTGGTCACCGAGGATGAAGACTTGGCCGTCCGCGTCGATCGCCTGTTGCGCGAGCAACAGTATGCGGAGAAGCCGCTGGCTCCCCTGGTGCAGGTGGCGCGCAATGTGGCGCTGGTAGCGGGAAGTCTCGCGGTCGCCGCTTTGGTGTGGCCGGGAAGTTTGAGCTCGGTGCACCAGATTCTCGAGAAGCTGATCCAGTAACTTTTTCTGAAGACAAACCGCATTTGGCCGCGCTTCGCCGCAATTGCGTCTGCGCAGCGCTTGGACGTCTTGTGCGCTCCTCACAGACTCTCGTGATGTACCTCACTGCGGTCATGTGCTTACAGTTCATACCTTGGAAGTGTTCACGGCTGTACCCGATGCCGGGACGGTAAAGTCCTGCGCTGCTAGTGCATGTTGGGCACGGAGCTTCACCGGACCTCTCGCGCGAGCCGATGAACGCCGGAGGTGCCATACAATGCCCACTATGAGCGATCCTGACGTGAAGCAGCCCAAACCGCAGCTGGTTACTCCCGAGCCCAAAGAGCGGGAGTTGTTTGCTGCCGAAATCGAGATGGAAAAGAAGTCGTCCAATTTCTTTCCCATTATTTTCGTGGCAGCACTGATTCTGGTGGTAGGCGGAACCATCTACTACTTCGTCCAAGGCGCGAGGGCAGTCCTGACGCAGCCGGCGGCGACCGCCGCGGTGAACACTATTTTGCAAGGCCAGGGACCGGCCACCATCCGCTTCAGCACCGGACTGATCGTCGCGAGCATGAATGAGAAGCCGACGGACCCGCACTACAAACTACTGACGAAGGTGGGAATCCTGGCGACCAAACAGAAGAGCTGGAACTCGATTGTCTCCCAGTTGACGCCAGCCGGGCAGCAGGTGCTGGACGGAATCAGCGGCGTCGAGAAGACCACGAACGCCGACAAGACCGTGACCTATCAGGTGCCCTTGGCGCAGCGTCAGTTAGTGGCAATCGACAGCATCAAGATGATTCGGCCGCATCTGGCGCAGGTGACCTATTCCTGGAAATGGGACCCGAACCGGCTGGGCCAGGAATTCGACGCCTCGAGCGATCTGGTGAAAGGCTTCAATACCTGGGACCGCGGCACGCTGATCCGATCCTATGGCGTGGATTTCTACGGCGCTGCGCCGACCAAGGTCACCCTTGTCTTAATGGAAAGCAAGGACGGAAGCTGGAAGCCGTACGTGGAATAACCAGACCCGATTCTGGCATCCAGGCAAACGCGGTGGCGCGTTGAATGAAGGCAGCGCAGCGGAAGCGCTGCACTTGTCCCAAGCCACGGTTCTGATCCGAGGCGATAACCGCAGCCGCGTTTCCTTACCTTGAGTTTTGATCTTTGCCAACTAAAAGTGTGCGGGTGTCTCCTCCATCGGAGCTGCTCTTTTTATTAAAAATTGCTCCTTTTACGATACCGGCCCGCCATTATTGGACTACCCGATGATCTCGTGAAGAGCAACGAACTCAAAGAGAGCACACAAGGACCCGCCCGGCCATGAGGTAGTGCCCTAAATTATGACCAGCCCAGCCAGAGAATAGCGTTGACTTCCCGGAAACCGCGGCGTATATGTTGTCGGATGCTTGGCAGTACCATCAAGCGCATTCCCGTGCGGTCCGCGTTGACGGAGGTTCAATGAAGATTTTGAAAAGTTTACTGCTGGTTGTTCTGCTGGCCTTGGCGGCGAGCGCCTATGCCGACGACTTTCAGACATACAATCTGACCTGGTCAGGAATCGACAACAATGCAAGCGCGACCGGGCAGATCACCCTTGACCTCACCACCTTGGCCAATCCCAGTGGTGGCACCTACGACATGTACAACGATATTTCCAGTCTGACCGTCACCGTGACAGGGGCATCGTCCGGCAATGGCACCTGGACTAAAGCTGATCTGCAGCCCATCAGCAATCTCGGGACCTACACCTATTGGGATACCGGCGGAGTCATGTTGGACATGATGCAGGAGCTGGTTGGCCAACCGACAACTGGTAGTCCCTGGGGTACTCCGGATGGAATCAGTGGAGACTTCAACCTCTTTTTTGGCAATGGAGGCCCGCTCGGCACTTTCTACTTCACGATGAGCACTGACGGCGGGAACGGAGATGCCATGCAGCTCACCTCGGTTTCTCCGGTGGGCGTACCTGAACCCGGAACGCTGGCCCTGGCGGCTAGTGGGGCGATGCTGTTTGCGGGTACAATCCGTCGACGGTTCCTGCGCTAACCTGCGCTAACAGATGAAAAGCTCGTCCCATGGGCACTCCTACGTGAGTGCCCATACTTTTTGGGGCCCATCATTATCCGGGTTGCCGCTTTCGCGTGTCGCGAGCCGCAAGCTACTGCGACAATGTTCGGAGCCGAGAGACTGAAATCAATCCAGTTCGGCTGGTCGACAGCCGCACTTGCCACGCTTCTGCACCATCTCCACGATATTCGGATCCGGCAGTTTCGCGCGCGGGTGGCCAAATAGGCTCAGAGCGCATGGTGACGGGCCGGCTGCAGAGGGCTATCTCGATACAATCGACCATAGAAATGCGAGAGTTCGCTACCAGCATCGTGCGTGAGCTGCGGCAGCGCGGCTTCCAGGCGTATTTCGCCGGAGGATGCGTGCGCGATACCGTGTTAGGACTGGAGCCCGCCGATTACGACGTCACCACCGACGCAACGCCGCATCAGGTCATGCGAATTTTTCCCAAGACCTACGCTGTCGGAGCGCAGTTTGGTGTCGTGCTGGTGCCCATTCCGGAAGAGATGCGGTATGAGACGATGCCGCCCGAACATCCGCACGCGGTAGAAGTGGCTACCTTTCGCAGCGATGGCCTCTACTCGGACGGCCGGCATCCGGACCACGTGCAATATTCCAAGCGCCCCGAGGAGGATGTGCAGCGCCGCGACTTCACCATCAACGGTTTGCTGATGGATCCGCTCGACGGCGACCGCGTGCTGGATTTTGTCGGAGGCAGGGAAGACCTGGCGCTGCACATAGTGCGCGCCATCGGCGAGCCGGAGCTGCGTTTTCAGGAAGACAAGCTGCGCATGTTGCGGGCAGTGCGGTTTGCTGCTCGCTTCGGATATGTGATTGAGGAGCGAACGTTCGCGGCGATCCAAAAGCTGGCTGCGGAGATCAACCAGGTCAGTCGCGAACGGATCCGGGATGAGCTGACGAAGATGCTCACGGAAGGCCATGCCCGGGCCGCATTCGAGTTGCTCGACCAGACCGGCCTGCTGGTCGAGGTGCTGCCGGAGATCGATCGCATGCACGGAGTGGAGCAGCCTCCGCAATACCATCCTGAGGGCGACGTGTGGATCCACACCATGCTACTGCTGGAGAAGCTTTGGCCGCGCTGTCCGCGTACGCTGGCATGGGGAGCGTTGCTGCACGATGTGGGCAAGCCTCCGACGTTTCGCGTGGCGCCTGACCGTATTCGTTTCGACGGCCATGTTGAGGTCGGCGTCCGCATGGCGGAGGCCATCTGCCGGCGACTGCACTTCTCGGGCGAAGACACGGAGCAGATCGTCGCGCTGGTTGCCAACCACATGCGCTTTGGCGACGCGGGCAAGATGAAGGAGTCGACACTGAAGCGCTTCATGCGTTTGCCCCGGTTCGAGGAGCATCTCGATCTTCATCGCATGGACAGCCTCAGCAGCCACGGCGATTTGACGTTGTATACCTTCGTGCGCGATCGGCGAATGGACGCCACGGAAGAAGAGATGCGTCCCAGGCTGTTGTTGTCGGGCGATGACCTGATCGAGATGGGATATGCGCCGGGGCCGCGCTTCCGCGAGATTCTGGCGGCGGTCGAAGATGCGCAGCTGGAAGGTGCCCTGCACTCGCGGGATGAGGCGCGGAGGTTCGTGGAGAGGGAATTTCCCGTTGGGTGACAGAGGCTGTTCGCCTTTCGCTCTTCGCCGGTGTCGGGCGGAAAGGATCCACCACGGAGAAACGGAGGACACGGAGAAATTGGAGCATTTCCTTGCTGTGCCTGTGACATCGTTCGGTCGGGCGAAAGGCGAAGAGCGAAGAGCGAACAGCGGACTGAAAACAGAATTGATGTTCTCCGTGCCTCTGTGGTGAGTCTTTTGCTTTTTCGCCCGCAGCGCGATCAAGCCGGCGAAGAGCGAGAGCGAACAGCGAACGGCGACCGATTCCGCCCGCGATATCCGAAATTTTCACAGTGCGCCAGCCGTGATGCGCGATGCTAGTATGCAGCCTTCCCGACAATGCATCACGCAAGGGTTACCCTCAATAAAATCTATGCGAACGCCGTGCAGCAGGTCGCGGGCGAGCAGGCGCCGGTGATTGCCTGGCCGCTGGTTTGCGGGTCGAAGGTCGCGCAGCGGACGGCAGCGCTGGGTTGCGTAAACGGCGAGCTGGCGGTGCGCGTGCCGGACAGGATCTGGCGCAGTCAACTGGAATGCTTCAGCGATCGCTATGTGGCAGCGCTCAACCAGATGAGCCGCCACAAGGTGAAGAGCATCCGGTTCGTCGCGGCGGACTGATCTCGAACACAGAATCACCACAGAGGCACGGAGGACACGGAGGAAAGGAGAGGGATTCCAGCTTTTCTGGGCGCATTCGGCGTCTCCGCGGAGGCTTCTTGGAGTGTTTCCCAATGGGATTGGGCCCTGCGGTTCTCTCCGCACACTTTTACAACCTCGCGCTACACTGAATCCAGAGGACATGCATGGTTTCCGAGAAAGACGTTAGCTACGTCGCTGACCTGGCGCACCTGGAGTTGACTGACGAAGAGCGCGCGCGGATGCTGCGCGATCTGAACTCGATCCTGGGGTATGTCGAGCGGCTGAATGAACTCGACACCGCGGGCGTCGAGCCGATGGCGCAGGTTTCCACCCGATACGCCGATCAGGACAAGCCCGGCGAGGCGTTCGCTTACGCCATGCGGCCAGACGAGCTGATTCCGTCGCTGCCGCATGACGAGGCGATGAGCAATGCTCCGCAGACCGACGGCACGTTCTTCAAAGTTCCCAAGGTGATCGAGCGCTAGCCATGGACCTGGACTGTCTTACTGTCGAATCGACACGCACGGCAATCGCCGAGAAGCAGTTCACTGCATCGGCGCTGGTGGACGCTTTTTACGAGAAGATCAAGAGGGATGACCCTGACATTGGCGCCTACCTGACGTTGAGCGAGGAGCGGGCCTATCGCCAGGCGGAGCGCATCGATGAGCTGGCGGGCAAGGGCGACGAGCTGCCACCCCTGGCGGGAGTGCCGATCGCGATCAAAGACGTCATCAGCACCAAGGGTGTGCGTACGACTGCCGGGTCGAAGATACTGGCGAACTACACCGCTCCGTATGATGCAACGGTGATCGATCGGCTGGAGAGCGCCGGGGCGATCCTGCTGGGCAAAACCAATTGCGATGAGTTTGCCATGGGGTCGTCGAATGAGAACTCCGGCTTCCATCCGGTGCGCAACCCGCGTGATCGCACCCGGGTCCCGGGCGGGTCGTCTGGTGGATCGGCGGCGGTGGTCGCGGCCAACACTGCCGTGGCCTCGCTTGGCACTGACACCGGCGGATCGATTCGGCAGCCGGCGTCGTTCTGCGGCGTGGTCGGATTGATGCCGACGTATGGGCGTGTTTCGCGCTATGGGCTGATCGCGTTTGCCTCGTCGCTGGACAAGATCGGTCCGTTCGGCAAGACGGTGAAAGACGTGGCGCTGGTGTTGGAAGTCATGGCTGGCCGCGATCCTAAGGACTCGACTTCGGCCGACATTCCTGTACCCGCATATTCCGGCTCGGTGGGGCAGCCGCTCGATGGCCTGAAGATCGGCGTGCCCAGCGAATACTTCGGCGAAGGGCTGGATGGCGAGGTGCGCTCCAAGGTGGAAGCGGGCATCCAGAAGCTGGCAGAGGCAGGATGTGAGATCGTTCCGATCTCGCTGAAGCACACGGCGTATGCGATTCCGACGTACTACCTGGTGGCAACGGCGGAGGCATCGTCCAATCTGGCGCGCTTCGACGGGGTGCGCTACGGCGTGCGAGCGAAAGGCGTAAAGACTTTGGCCGACATGTATCGCCGCACGCGGGATGAGGGCTTTGGCCCGGAGGTGAAGCGGCGCATCATGCTGGGGACGTATGCGCTGAGCGCGGGATACTACGACGCCTATTATCTGAAGGCGCAACGGGTGCGCACGCTGATTGCGCGCGACTTCGATGAGGCGTTTGCGAAGATGGACGCCATCGTCACGCCGACCACTCCGACTCCGGCATTTCGCCTCGGCGAGAAGACGGACGATCCGCTGGCCATGTATCTGGCCGACATCTTTACCGTGACCGCTAGCCTGGCGGGGATTCCGGGAGTGTCGGTGCCATGCGGCCAGAGTTCGGAGGGATTGCCGATCGGGCTGCAGGTGCTGGGCAAGCACTTCGACGAGGCGACCGTGCTGCGCGTGGGGCATGTGGTGGAACACGCGCTGGCGGGAAAAACTAGCAATTAGCAGTGAGCGATGGGTAGCTCTTCCCGATTTGGGAAAGGGCTTGTCAATAGCGCGAAGGTGACGGAAATCTGCGCAAACCAATGACAGAGATGGGAATATAAGTTGCGAAAGTGGTGAAGATTTATCCACTGAATTTGCTATAGTGAAAACAGTAGAGCCAGAACGGCGAATTCCGCCGGCTGGCTCTTTTTGCGTCTCCAGGACGCAGAATCGGCTGGCTCCGTGCCCGCGCCGGACGCTTCTTTGACAACTGAATATTTTCTCTGACGGCCTGAGCCCAAAAGCCGGGCTGGCGGCAGATGACCCCGCGAGACGCAAACCTGCGTTCTCTCTTTTCGCGAAAGAGACGGGAAATCTTCGCCTTGCCTGGCCGTGCGCGCTGGAAGCACGTTTGCGACTGCAGCGCAAACGCGCCTTTCGGGTTCAATCGACCAGGCTGGAGAACATTTATAAAGGTGTTACCGCGGCAGCGGCCGAAGCCAAAATCAAGACTGGCGCGGGAAATGCCGATGGGTAGGCTGAAAGCAACGGCCGCCATGCCAGTTATGCCGCAGGAACCGCCTCAGCAGTTCATTCAAGAGCGTCTGTTGCTGGGTGAAGACGAAAAGTTCAGCTTCTCAGTGATGCGCGCCTTGCACGAGGCATCGCCAGATGGAATCCTGGTGGTCAACGGCGAAGGCCGGGTGGTGTCCCTGAATCGCAGGTTTCTCGAAGTCTGGAAACTCGAGGATGTGCACCAGACCGCGGTGGGACGGCCGACGGAGGACATCGAGGACGGACCGGTCCTCATGTCCGTCTTGGAGCTGGTCAGCGATCCTGCGGGGTTCCTCCATCGGGTGCAGGAACTGTATGCCGATCACGACGCCGATGATCATTGCGAGCTGGCGTTGAAAGATGGCAGGACCCTGGAACGCTATTCGACGGTGATACGGGCGGAGGACGGAAGTTATCTGGGCCGGGTGTGGTTCTTCCGCGACATCACGGCGCACCGCCAGTTGAGGATGAAGCTGCGCAACAGCGAGCAACAGTTCCGGGCCGCAGCCCGGGCGGCGCAGGACGCCATGATCGCGTTAGACTCCCGGGGCACGGTGCAGTATTGGAATCCGGCAGCGCAGCGCATTCTGGGCTACTCTCCGCTGGAGATCCTGGGCAAGAACCTCCATGAAACCATCGCTCCGCAGGCCTATCGCGAAAGTGCAGCGGCCGGACTGGCGCACTTCCGTACCACGGGAAAAGGGTTGGCGCTGGGGGAGGCCCGCGAATTCTCCGCCCGACGCCGCGATGGCATCGAGATTCCCATTGAGTTGTCGGTAGCCCCGATGAACATCAATGGGGAGTGGTGGGCGATTGGAATTTTGCGCGATGTCAGTGTGCGCAAGCAAGCTGAAGAGCGGGTGGCCTGGCTGGCACGCAACGATGCTCTTACCGGCTTGCCGAATCGCCGCGTCTTCGCCGACCAGGTACGTGAAGCGATGTCGCAGTCCGCCCGTGGCGCCGGGGCTTTGGCCATGATGTATCTCGACCTGGACCATTTCAAGGACATCAATGACACGCTGGGCCATGGGGTAGGAGATTTGCTGCTGCAGGAAGTGGCAAAGAGGTTGCGCCGGGCGCTGCGCAGCATCGACAAGGTGGCGCGGCTGGGGGGCGATGAGTTTGCCATCCTGGCGACGCAAACCGACGCCGCCGGGGCCGCCGCCCTGGCCGGCAAGATCATTGGCGCCATGAGCTTTCCCTTTGTGCTGGGCGAGCGTCGGGTGCGCATCACCACCAGCGTCGGTATCGCCCTGCACGATCAGCAGGAGCAAAACCCCGACACCCTCATGGGCGGAGCGGACCTGGCCTTATACCGCGCCAAGGCGGAAGGCCGGAACACCTTTCGCTTCTTCACCGAAAACATGCACTCGGAGATGCGTCAGCGGGTCAGCTTGCTGGCTGATCTGGAGCAGGCCATCGAGAAGGATGAGCTCTTCCTGCTCTATCAACCCGAGGTCGACCTGCGAAGCGGAGCGGTCCGGGCGCTGGAGGCGCTGGCGCGTTGGCGCCATCCGCAGCGGGGAACCATTCTCCCCGGCGAATTCATCCCGCTGGCGGAAAACAACGGACTCATGGTGCCGCTCGGCCGCTGGGTGATGCGCTCCGCCTGTCAGCAAGCCCGGCGGTGGCTCGACCAGGGAATCAATGTTCCGGTGATGGCGGTCAACGTCTCTCCGATGGAGTTGAAAGGCCCGGGCGACCTGAGCGTCGAGATTGCCGAAATCCTTCGCGAAACCGGGCTCTCTCCTCAGCAGTTGGAGATCGAGCTGACCGAGGCTACCCTGATCGATGCCTGGCAACGCAACAGCGACCTCTTGCGCCAATTGCAGCAACTGGGTGTCAGCATCGCCATTGACGATTTCGGGACGGGATATTCCTCGCTGGAATATCTGCGGCGCTTCCCGGGCTTTCGCATAAAGGTGGCGCAGTCGTTCATGCGCGGCCTGCCGCAGGACACCGACAGTAGCGCCATCATACGGGCTACTATTGGCCTGGGGCGGGAGCTGGGACGCGAGGTCATCGCCGAGGGGGTCGAGACCCTCGAGCAAGTGGAACTACTGAAGCTTTGGGGATGCCAGGAAGCACAGGGCTACCACTTCGCCAAGCCGTTGTCTCCCGCCGATGCGGCGGATTTCCTGTTGCGCAGTGGCGGATGCGGGGCGGGATGCCTGACGGCACAGCTGCGCGATTCTCACTTGCTGCACGCTGAAGGTGCAGAGGGGTAAAAGTCTTGCCGGAGCTGGTTCGGCTCCATGCCGCTGCAGAATTTAGCTCGCCAAGGTTCTCCGGCTCCAACCCGATGGTTGTTGCATTAACGCGGTGCGAATTACGTCTTCCATCCGACCACCAGCATCCAACCGGGCATGGCCGGCCAGTAGAAGATGGCGAAGAAGCAAACAGAAATAGCCGAGGGCGCACTTCCCGCCGAGGATCTGAAGCAGGAGTTTCCGGCGATAGGGCTTGCTGTTCGCCCACCGTTTCCACCCATGGAGGCGAAGGCGGTGGCTGAGTTGCCGAGAGGCGAGAACTGGGCATACGAGCCGAAGTGGGATGGCTTCCGCTGCCTGGCATTTCGCAAAGGCAATAAGGTTCTGCTGCAATCGAAGGCTGGTCAGCCGTTGGGGCGCTACTTCCCGGAGATGGTTGAGGCGCTCGCCAAGCTGCCGGCGAAGCAGTTCGTACTCGATGGCGAGATCGTGATCCTGCAGGACGGCCATCTGTCGTTTGACGATCTGCTGTTGCGCATTCATCCGGCAGAGAGCCGAATTCGCAAGCTGTCGCGGGAGACGCCGGCGTCGTACCTGGTTTTCGATTTGCTGATCGACGAGCAGGGAAAGTTGCTGATCGAGCGGCCGCTGAGCGAGCGGCGGGAGAAACTGGAAGAGTTGTTTCGGCAGTTCACAATCGCCCACCCGGGCAAACCCGGCCCGAGTGGGGCACCCGAAGTTTCGACTGGGGTACCGCAGGTTCGGCTGTCGCCTTCGGTCCGCGATATCAGCACGGCGCGTCGTTGGTTAACAGAGCTGGCGGCCGGCGGCTTCGATGGTGTAGTTGCGAAACAACTTGACTGTGCGTATGCCCCGGGCGAGCGCACGGCCATGCGCAAGATCAAGCGCATTCGCACCGCCGACTGCGTGGTTGGGGGCTTTCGCTATGCCAGCAAGGGCAGGGAAGTCGGCTCGCTGCTGCTCGGCTTGTATGACGAGGATGGGCTGCTCAATCATGTTGGCTTCAGCTCAAGCTTTAAGGCGGGCGAGCGCAAGAAGCTGAAAGGCATTCTGAAGCCGTACATGGGAGGAAGCGGGTTCACGGGGCACGCTCCGGGCGGGCCGAGCCGGTGGAGTAGCGAGCGCTCAGGCGAGTGGGAGCGTCTAGATCCCAAGCTGGTGTGCGAGGTGCGGTATGACCATTTCTCCGGTGGGCGCTTTCGTCATGGAACTAAGTTTTTGAGGTGGCGTCCGGAAAAAGATGCGAAAAGCTGTACCTATGAGCAGGTGGCGAATCGCGGCGGAGTCGGAGTGGTGGAGAAGGTCCTGGCGAGCTGAGGATGTTCATCCTATGCGGTCCCTCCGGGACTTGTTATTTTGTCAATTTACCCAGCGCTGAAGCGCTGGGCGAAGATATGCTGCGCCTGACGGCGAGGTTTCTTGGGCTGTTCGTACCGCTCCGCAAGCCGGAGAAGGGTTGCGACACAGTCTCGCGACAATTCAAGATGAAGGGCTTTTCGGCACGAGTAAACTCGTGCCCTGGCGCGGGATATCGCGAGGAGCGAGTTCTTACAGCAGCCCTCAACCTTCTTATGCCGCAGACGCCAAGCCGCCGACATGTCGCTCTGAAGCACGCAGAAGGCCGTGGACGTCGTTGCACTGGCAGCAATCGACGGCGCCTGCGGCGAGCGAATTGAGCCACATGGCTTCATCGGCCAGCCGATGCACGGTGGTGACGACGGTTGCAGGGAACTCGGAGCACAGTCTCTGCAAATCGGAGTACGAGAGTAGCTCGAGATCGACAATCGCGAAGCCGGCACGGAGGCGGGCGATCTCGGCTTCCGCGTCCGAGAGGCTGCTTACGATTGCCAACTTGCGAAACTGACGACGGAGAGACTCGGCGAGAATTCGCGCCTGTACCGGGTCATGATGCGCGAGTACAACATTGATGGGCCGCATGGCAAACCCCCTTGGGGATGAGGGAACGGCGGAGCACGCCGCCGGTTGCAAAGATTAAGTCTCGGGGTTGACTACTTTGCGGCGCCGCCACCGGACGGCGCACGCTCAAAGGGCTCAGGCTGAAGCTTGCCATTGCGCTTCAGCAGGATTTCGACCTTGCCTTCCGCCTCCTCCAACTCCTGGCGACAGGAGTTAGAGAGTTTGACGCCTTCATCGAAGAGTTGTAACGCCTGGTCGAGCGACACGTCGCCTTTTTCCAGCTCATTCACGATGACTTCAAGACGCTGAAGGCAGTCTTCAAACTTCGGCAAGGTGTCACCCCGGATTTATTTTAATCCTCTGGCCGTGGCAGGGAAGCGGAAACTCCAAGATCCACGCCGAATTGGGATGACACCGCGAGCGAGTTGGCGGCTCAGCGGCTGCGGCGATAGCGGTTGAACTGATGATCGCCGGCTTTGCGGCAGCTCAGCCATTGCCAGCGAGACATTGTGTCCTTGGTAAAGCCCGGACCGCCAAAGACGGTGGGCCGCATGAGATGGGCGGTGTTTTGCTCCTGTGGCAGACGGGGTTGCTCGGGCGGTACGAGTTGTCCTACTTCGACGGGCGAGACAGTGAGGAACTTCTCGTCGATGAGGTCGGCGCGGGCGAGGGTTCCGTAGAGAGTGGGCCCGCCTTCGCAGAGGAGGTACTCGATCCCAAGATCCGCGCGTAGCTTGGCGATGGCGGCAGGAAGGTCGAGGTGCTCGCCGTTTCCGGCGGAGACGATGGCAAAGTTGGGGCGCTGGGCCTGCGACTGAAGGCGGGCGGCACCGGCAGGCGAGGTGACGATGGCGGAGTCAACCAGGTCTCCGTCGAAAACTTTGAACTTCGACAGGTCGAGGTCCTGAGCGCGGGTGACGAAGATGTTGCGCTCGCGCTTCTTGCCGAGGCGAGTGCGCAGGGCTTTCATTGCCGGATCGACGACCTGAAAGACGATGCCGCGGCTTTCGGGACCACGAGCACGGCGCTCTTCCTCCAGGGTGGTCATTCCCATGATGAGGCCGTCGGCGTGGGCGCGCAGCAGGTCCATGAGCCAGCGGTCTTCGCGAGACTGCGAGATGTAACTGCCCGAGGCGTATTCGCCGAGGAGGCTGATGATTCCGTCGAGAGACTGGACAAAGTTGTTGTAGATCCACGGGCGACCAGCGGGCGGTGGCGGAAATCCGAAATTGCCGTAGAGCGCAAAGGCCGGGTCTTGAAACGGGCTGGGCTCGGCGTGGTCGAAGAGGATTTCGAAGGGATGGATGGTTTGTGATGGCATGGTTGTTGGTGGCTCCGCTTTCGCTCAGGGGCTAAAGCCCGCGTGTTATGGCGGTTTGAACGGCACGGCTGAAGCCGTGCCCCTTCAAAACCAAGAAATTGATTTTATCGCCGGGAGGCGGTCGGATGAGTGCTGGTGATGCGACGGCGAACGAAGTCGACCAGCTCGGTAGGGACATAGGCGGGCGGCGTGATGCGGAGCTGGGGTTTGTTGGCGGCGGGTTTCAGAGACACATTCGTCCACGCCGGTTCTCCGGGACTCTGGTGCAGAAGGATGAGATCGGCGCGGTCGAGGTAATCACGGGCTGACGACTTGAAATCGGCGGTTGCGGGGTCGAGCACCGTGACGTAAAGGTCGGGCCGGATGAAACGGATGACGCTGTTGGATTCGATGATGACGTTTTCGGCTTTGGCCAATTCTTCCCGCAGCCGAGGCATCGCCTCGGCCAGAAAGCCCTGACGGGTGCGGACCCACAGAGAACGGATGGCGCCGGCAACCAGGAAACGCGACGAGTCGGTTTCGCCTGAGCGATCACGTTCCTCGGTGATGGCCCAGCTATGGTCGTCGGTGGCGCAGTCGCACAACTCGCCATCGGCCGAGCAGATGCCGTGGCCATACTGCGTAATCTTGATGGCGGTCCAGTGAAACTCCGGCAGCGCTGCGATCAGGCCGGCGACGACACTGGTTTTGCCGACGCTGCGGGAGTGTCCGCCGATAACGATGACTGCCATAGGCTGCGCCAGAGTTGAGCATAGCGCAGAATTCGATTGGTTGGCCCGTCTCTACAAGCCGGTTTCACGGAAATCCCCTTTCCCGGGCAAAGGCAAGATCACAGAGAGGCGATGCGGGGCGTGTAAGAAGGAGTGAGCGCAGGCGCGAACCCGATCTGTCTCTATGCGGCTTCCTGCCGGCGCGGTACAATACGGCCCAATCTTCGGCGCGCAGTAGCAATCGATATTCAAGGTTCAGGAGTGTGTGGACTCATGCTCTTTATCTGGCGGTGTGCCTGTTGAAGCCAAAATGGTGATTACGAGTCGCTCATGCAGGTAAAAGCCGTCCACAAGTGCTTTCTTCTTTTGGTAGCGCTTGCTGCCTGCGGGTATGCGTCAGGCCAGTCTGCGCCAGCGACGCCTGATCGGCCCTGGACGTCACCGAATGCGCAGCAAATCCAGGGGTTTTCCGCCAGTGTTCCTCAGCCTCCCTTCGCGGTAGACCCGAACAAGTCGTATTCCTTGCCGGAGCTGGTTGACCTGGCGGAGCAACATAATCCGGAAACCCGCTTCGCCTGGGAGAGGGCCAAATCGCAAGCGGCGGCGCTGGGACTGGCGCGGAGCGAATGGTATCCGGTGATAAGCGCGGTAGCGGCGGCGCAGGTGCAGCGCATTGCACTGCTGTTCGACACCAACTTTATTCGGCAAACATTGCTGGACGCGCAACCTGCCCTGACGCTCAGTTATACGATCCTCGATTTTGGGAGGCGTTCGGCCAATGTAGAGCAGGCAAGCTCACAGCTGCTGGCCACGGATTTCGGTTTCAACGACACGCACCGGCGGATTATCTACCAGGTGGAGGAGAGCTACTATCGGCTGCTGAGCACGACCTCCCAACAAGAAGCGGCAGAGGCAAGTCTGACGAATGCCCAGACCGTGCAACAGGCGGCGGAGGACCGGCTGAAGAATGGACTGGCAACTCTGCCGGATGTGCTGGAAGCGCGAAGTGCCACGGCGAAGGCACAGTTCGATCTGCAATCCGCCATTGGCGCGGTGGAGATTGCGCGTGGCGATCTGGCAAACGCGTTGGGAACGTCTGCGACAGTTTCGGTGAAGGTGGAACCCATTACCTCGCTGGCGACTCCGGACAGCATCGAGGGGACGGTGGAGCAACTCATCGATCGGGCGCTGCAGCAGCGGCCGGACTTGATGCAGCAGGTGGCGGAGCTTCGCGCCCAGCAGGCAGCGGCGAAAGAGGCGAAGGCAGCGTATTATCCGACGCTCAGCGTTGGCGTTCTGGCGGGCCCGCAGGCGTGGTATGGGTTTCAGGAGCAGTTGCCGTCGGCGCAGACCACGGTGTTTACCGGATATGCCGGGGCAAGCTTGAACTGGACCATCTTCGACGGTGGGGCGCGGCGGAGTGCCCTGGCGCGCGCGGAAGCAGACAGCCACGCGGCCGCGGCGCAGATCAACGTCACGCGGAACCAGATCGCAGACGAGGTGTGGAGGGCGTATTCGAACGCCAAGACTGCGTTTCGACAAAGAGAGGCAGCGACGGCTCTGTTGAAAGCGGCCGAGCAGTCTTATGATGCGGCGCTCGAAGCGTACAAGTATGGGGTCCGGAACTTGCTGGATGTAACCGCGGCGCAACGAGCGCTGGCACAGGCGAGAAGTTCGGACATCACGGCCCGCACGCAGGTGCTGACCAGCCTGGCGGAGCTGGCGTTTCGTACGGGGGACCTTCTGAACGCAGTGCCGAAGCAGGGCAAGCCATGATTAAAGCCAGAGGTAGAGGGATTTTGCGATTGGGCATGTTGTGCATTCCATTGCTGCTGCTGACGGGATGCCAGCAGGCGCCGGCGTTCAATGTTCTGGGATCGTATTTTCCGGCGTGGTTGTTCTGTCTGGCTGTGGGAATGATCCTGACGGTGGTGGCGCGGGCGGTGCTGCGCAAGCGCAATCTGGAGGCGGCGCTCAATCCGCCGCTGCTGATGTATTCATGCCTGACCGCATTTTTTACGTTTGCGCTATGGCTGATTTTCTTTCGTACGTGAGGAGAAGTGGAGATGGATGAGAGTCCCACTGCGTCGGAGTCTTTAGCTCGCAAGCTTAAGATCGCGATTCTTGTTGCGACCGCGCTGACGGGGATGCTGGTGGTGTACATCCTCAATTACTATCCGCGGACGGACACGGCGGTGGTGTTCGCGAACTACATCGGCATTGCGCCGCAGGTGGATGGCCCGATCACGCATTTCTATGTTCACGAGAACGAGTATGTAAAGGCGGGACAGCTGCTGTTCGAGATCGATCCCCGGCCCTACGAGTATGCGCTGGAGCGCGCGAAATCAGAGCAGCGGATGCTGGAGGGGCAGATTGTTGACGAGAGCCGCACGATCGCGTCGCAAGTCAGCGGGGTGTCGGTGTCGCAGGCCAATACGAAGAGTGCTCACGCTGATCTGAACCGCTACGAAGCAGCAGTGGACGAAGCCAAAGCGGATGTCGCCAATGCCGAGCAGGGGGTGAGCCGGGCGAAAGCGGAATGGGCTTACGCGAACAACAATCTGCACCGCGTGGAGCCGTTGCTGAAGAAGCAATACGTCACCGTGGACCAGGTCGACCAGGCGCGCACAGCGGAAGTCGCGCGAGCAGAAGCGCTAAAGCAGTCGCAGTCGCAGCTAAAGCTTTCGCAAGCGCGACTGCTGTCGGCGCAGGCGCAGTATGAGCGGGCAAAGTCCATGGTTACGCAGAGCCAGGCACAGCTTGAGCAGTCGAAGCACGCGGTGACGACGCTGGAGCCTTTGACCGCGCAAAGAGGCGCGCGCCAATCCGCGGTACAGACTGCCGAGTACAACCTGAACAACTGCAAGGTGTATGCGCCGTTCGATGCGCGGGTGACGAATCTCATCCTGTCGGAGGGGGCCTACGCGCACACCGGGCAGCAGATGTTCACGCTGATCGACGCGCGCAACTGGTGGGCCATTGGGAATTTCCGCGAGACACAGCTCAAGCATATCGCTCCCGGAATGAAGGCGGATGTCTATGTGCTTTCCCGGCCGACGGTGCGTTTTCACGGCATCGTGGAGAGCGTTGGGTACGGTGTGACGCCCTCAAGCCAGGTCATCAGCAATCTGGGAAATGGGCTGCCGGACGTAGAGCGCACGCTCAATTGGGTGCATCTGGCATCGCGGTATCCAGTGCGGGTGCGGATTACTGAACCGTCTTCCGACTCACTTCGCCTGGGCGAGACGGCGGTAGTCATCATTCGCGGATACTGATGTGGCCACCACTGCAACAGCTCCTGGCATAAACCCAGCCCCCTCGCACTGGATCTGGGAATTCCTGCGCGAGGAACTGGCTCCGTACCCGCATCGGGTGCAACTGGTGGGACGGATGGTGTTGGCGGCGACGCTGACCATGATCATCGCCATGGCCTTCCGGATTCCGTTCGGTTTTCAAGGGCCGGTCATGGCGCTGTTCGTTTCGCGAGACAGTACGCGGTCGACCATCAACTCTGTGCTGACGATGACCGTCGCCACGCTGCTGGGAGCCATCTTCGTTCTTGCGTCGGCACCGTTCTTCACCATCGATCCGATTCTGCATTTCATCTGGATCGGATTCGCGTTGTTTGTCGCGTTCTTTGCGCTCAGTACGGTGAATAACTATGTCGGTGTGCTGCTGTTCTCGGTTGTCATCGTGGTAGCACTGCCGTTGTGGGACCGCGGGGTGACAGCCGAGACCAACGTGCATGACACCCTCTGGCTGGTGTGGTCGACGATGGTGGGGATTATCGTAACGACCCTGGTGGAGCTTGCGTTTGCGCACCTTCGCGCGGGCGACAACGTGATTTTTACCGTGACGGAGCGACTGTCGGCGGTGGAAGGAGTGCTGCGGTGCTTTGCGAAGGGCGAGCCGGTGAGCGCGAACGCGCAGCGCCAAATCAACCGCTATGCCATGTTGGGGACATCGCTGGCGCGGCGCTACTCGGTGAGGTCGGGATTCAATCTGCCGTACGCTGCACGCATCGGGGGAGTCATCTCGCTGGTAGGAACGCTGGTGGATACGACGTCGAGCATGATGCAACTGGCGGTAAGGCCGGACGAGCGGGAGCGGCAAAGGGCCGGCGAACTGGCCGACAGGGTTGCGCAACTTCATACTGAATTTCTCAAGCACCAGGTTCCTGCTCCAATTACGTTCCATGAGGCAGAGGCAGAAACGCCCGGGCTGCCGTTGCTGGGGGAACTGGAGCAGACGATCGCACTCATTCCGCGGGTGTTCGCGACCCCGTTACCTCAAACGGAGGAGGAGCAGCAGAATGCTCCGCGGCCTGCGACGCTTTTCGCCCGGGACGCTTTCTCCAATCCCGCTCATCTGCAGTTTGGGGTGAAGGGAGCCATGGCGGCGATGATGTGTTATGTGTTCTACACGTCAGTCAACTGGCCGGGCATCAGCACGTCGGTGACTACGTGCGTGTTTACGGCGCTGACAACGATCGGAGCCTCGCGTCAAAAGCAGATTCTAAGATTCGGCGGCGCGATAGTGGGCGGGTTCGTCTTCGGGTTGGGAGCGCAGATATTCATCCTGCCCTATATGGACACGATCGTGGGGTTCACGATTCTCTTCGTCATTGTTACCGCACTTTCTGCGTGGATCATGACAGCGAGTCCGCGGATCTCGTATTTCGGAGTGCAGGCTGCCCTCGCCTACTACCTGATTCACCTTCAGGGCTTCAAGTTTGAGACGTCGCTGGTGACAGGCCGGGACCGAGTGGTCGGCATACTGGTGGGCTTGCTGGCGATGTGGCTGATCTTCGATCAGTTGTGGGGAAGTCCGGCTGGAGTAGAGATGAGGCGGTCGTTCATTGCAGGCATTCGCAACCTGGCGCAGCTTGCACGCGAACCGGACCTGGGGGACCGCAAAGATGCCATACGGCGCTCGTATGCGCTGGCACAGACGATCAATGCGAACTTTGACCAGACCAGGGCGCTTGCCGATGGCGTGCTGTTTGAGTTTGGTTCAAGGCGCACTGCCGATATGGCGTTTCGCGAACGGATCAAACAGTGGCAGCCACGGCTGCGGGCGCTGTTTCTGTTGCGGGGCGCGTTGATTCGGTACCGACTGGAGCTACCCGGGTTCGAGCTTCCGCAACGCATGGAGGCCGCGCAGAAGGACTTTGACAACGCGCTGTCGGCGAGTCTGGACGACATGGCCAGAAGGTTGGAGGGAGTTACGGTTGAGCGTTCGGACCGTTTATCGAGTGCGCTGAACGAGTTGGAGGAGGAGGCGCGGGCGTCAGGGGAAGGATCGTCACCGCACTTGAAGGACTTTATGGCGCTGTCGACGACTGCGGGGCAGTTGGGGATCGGGTTGGCGAGCGATGGGTGAGGGCAGCGGGCGGTTCGGGGGTGAAGGCGAAGAGCAGAACCCTGGCGCCAAAATCGGGCGCTCGTTATGACAACGTAAAAGAGATGGCTGACAGCGCAGCTAAAGCTGCGCCCCTTCGAATGGCTGAAGCCCTGGGGTGTTTTCGGCGGCGGGGACGCTGGCCTGGAAGGCCAGCTCTACCTTGTCCTACAGTGTGGGAGGTTCGCCCGAGGGCGGGAATTTGCTTGCGTGTTCCAGCGCCTCCTGGGGATCGCGGCCGGTCACCGCTTTGTACCATGCGGGATGATGCGTCCAGGCCCAGGCTTCGCTGACGGTGCCGCGGGTCATGGCCTGAATCGTGCCCGGCTCGCCGAAGGTGCTGAGATAGATGTGGAAGAAAATCCCGAACAGCATGATCAGGGCGGAGATGTCATGGATGACATAGGAGATGGATACCAGTGTCCTACCGAAGACCGTTGGGTACCACATGATGAATCCGGTGATCACGTAGGCGACGCAGCCCGCCACAATCTCCCAGAACTGCAGTTTCTGACCGGCGTTGAAGAAGCCGGTCTCCGAAGACTCCACCGAATCGGTGCGAGTCACGTAGTCCTTAATGTTCTTCATCCAGCGCGAATCGCCGGAGGTCCAATTCATCACCTGCCACCAGTTCAGCGCCTGTAACGCAAAGAAAAAAACAAATGCCAGGCCAAACCAGGGATGCAGGAAGCGGGTCATAGCTCCGCCGCCGAATAGGGGCGCAAAGAAGCGGAAGATCCACGGCAGATAGATGGCAAATCCCGAGAGCAAGGCGAGGAAGAAGAAGATGCCGACCATCCAGTGCAGAAAACGGGTGTAGACCGGATGGCGCATCAGTTCGCCGGCGTAGACTACGGTCTTTCCTAAGCGGTCAATGGCGTTAGGGCGGTGCTGGAAGTTGTTAACGGAGGTCGCCATTCTAATTTCCTCCTGGTGCCGCATCACTGGGCGGTGGATCAATCCTCTTGATGGGAGGAGTGGGCTGCGTCCGGCGCGGACCTTCAAAGACGTAGTGCATCACCACACCGACAAATCCGAGCATGGCGGCGAAGAGGCCAAGCGGTTTGAAGACGTCCTTCCACACGGTAAACGCCAACGGAATGCGCGGATTCTTGGGAAGCGCTCCGTAGGATTCGGGTTTGTTGATGTTGTGCAGGACGTAGATGACGCTGGTGCCGCCGATGGATTCGGGATCGTAGACGCCGGCATCCTTGAATCCGGAGACGTCTCGTAGCTGTGTAGCACGCTTCTCTGCGAGGAACTTCATGTCCTCCTTGGTGCCGAAGTGCAGGCAGCCGGTGGGACATGACTTGATGCAGGCGGGTTCGAGACCGGCTCCTACTCTGTCAGAGCAGAGGGTACACTTGTAAACTTTCTTGGTGTTGTCGTTGAACTTGGGAATGTTGAAGGGACAGCCGGAGATGCAGAAGCGGCAGCCAATGCAGTTTTCCTGGCGAAAATCGACGATGCCGTTGGAGTACTGCACGATGGCGCCGTCAGCGGGGCAGGCGCGCAGGCAGCCGGGATCGGCGCAGTGCATGCACTGGTGCTTGCGCATGAGCCAAGCGAAGCTGCCGTCCTCGTGCTGGTCCTCGTTGAACTTGATGAGGTTCCAGTAGTTCCAGTCGGTGTCGGGCATGGTCTGGTAGGTGTTGTCGAAGTGCGTGGTCTGGAACGGCATGTCGTTCCATTCCACGCAGGCGACTTCGCAGGCCTTGCACCCGATGCAAGTGGTGGTGTCGATCAGCTTGCAGACCTTGTCCTGGCGCTGCGTACCAGCGCCTGCTATCGGTCCGGGGTGGGCCGAGATTTGCTGGATACGAAGTGTTCCGCGATCACCCATCTCGTGCCTCCTCTAGACTTTCGTCAACTTCACCAGGAATCCTTTGAATTCCGGGGTGTAAGCATTGGGGTCGAAGACCGTAGGCGTCAGGCGATTGGCCGGCATCAGGGAGGTGCGGCCCTCGCTCTCGGAAATTCCCTTGAAGCCCCAGTGAATGGGAACGCCGATCTGGTAGAGCTTCTTGCCGTCAATCTGCATGGGCTTGATGCGCTTGGTAACCATGGCCTTGGCGATGTAGTCGGCGCGAATACTGCTGACCTTAACCTTCTCTCCGCCACGGATGCCCATTTCGTTGGCGAGTTCAGCGGGTATCTCGACAAAGGGCTCGGGCACGAGCTCGACGTTCATGGGGTTGTTCTTGGTCCAGTAATGATAGTGCTCGGTAAGGCGGTAGGTGGTGCAGATGATGTTGTAGCCTTCATCGCGCTTGGCGTACTTGTCGAGCGGAGTATGGAACTTCTTCACCAGAGGATTGTTCGATTGTTCGGGGTGAAGTGGATTCGCAATCGGGCTCTCGATCGGCTCGTAATGCTCGGAGAACGGACCGTCGGCAACAGCGCCAATGGGAACAAACAATCGGCCTACGCCTTCCGGATTCATGATGAAGGGGCCCATGTGATCGCTGGGCTTGGAGTCGGGCTTGAAGTCGGGAACGTCGTTGCCGACCCACTTCTGAGCGGACTCGTTCCACCAGACCTGCGGCCGGGAAGGATCGAAGGGCTTGCCGGCCAGATCGCAGGACGCACGGTTATAGAGCACGCGGCGGTTCATCGGCCAGGACCAGCCCCAGTTGGGATAAATGCCCTGACCGGAGGGATCGTCTGTGCCGCGGCGTTGCATGAGGGGACCCGCCTCGGTCCATGAGCCGCAATAGAGCCAGTTGCCGGAGGAAGTGGTGCCGTCATCGCGGAGCGCTCCAAAGCCCGGCAATTGCTGTCCCACTTTGAGCGAGAGTTTGGTTTTCTCGTCGTTGATGTCGGCCCAGGCCTTGCCGTTGATTTCCTTTGCGACCTCCGCGAGCGATGGACTGGTGGGAACGGTGTAAGCCCACGTCGCATTCAGAATGGGATCAGGGAACTTGCCGCCTTCCTTCTTATAGAGCTCGCGAACTTTGAGGAAGATCTGCGCCAGGATGTCCTGGTCGAGCTTGCACTGTCCCGGTGTCGGCAGGGCAGTGTGCTTCCATTGCAGCCAGCGCGCGGAGTTGACCATGGTGCCGTCTTTCTCGGCAAAACCTGCGCCGGGAAGCCGGTAGACGGTGGTGTTGATCTGCTTCATCTCCTCCGGCGTGGTGCCGGGGGCCTGCCAGAAGGCGCTGGTCTCGTCGGGATAGATTTCGCAGACCACCAGGAAGTCAGCCCGCTTCAAGGCATCGATGTTCTTCTTGGTGTCGGGGCCGATCATGACACCATTCATGCCGAAGGCGAAGAATCCCTTTACCTTGCCTTCGTACATGTCGTTCCAGTTTTCGACCCAGGAGTACTTGCGGTCGATCTTGGGCAGGTAATTGAAGGCGAAGTCGTTTTCTTTGGTGGCCGAGTTGCCATACATCGCCTTGAGAAATGAGACGGTGAACTTCGGCGTGTTCGACCAGTAATTGAATGATTCCCACTCGCCGGGCTTGGAGGGCTTCGGGAGTCACGCGGTTGAGATAGGTCTTGAGGTCCTTGTCGGAGGGATTCGGCATTTTGAGGTAGCCGGGAAGGATGTCGAAGATCCCGGCCATGTCGGTCGCGCCCTGGATATTGGAATGGCCACGCAGGGCGTTGACGCCACCACCGGCGCGTCCAACATTGCCCAATAAGAGCTGCAGCATTGCCGCGGTGCGGATGATCTGGGTTCCGAAGGTGTGGTGCGTCCAACCGACGGCGTAAATGATGGTCGCGACCTTTTTCATGTCGCCACCTTTGCGGATGGAGGTGAACAGGTCGGCGGCGCTGAGGAATTGGTCCTGAGGAATGCCGGTAATGCGCTCTACCATCTCCGGGGTATAGCGCGAGTACTGCTGCTTGAGAAGCTGATAGACGCAACGTGGATGCTGGAGCGACAGATCGTAGGCGACATTGGGTGGGAGAGAAGGAGGCGGGGCCGGCATGCCCTTCGCTCCGGCATGTGACGCTTCGGCGCCGGACTTTGCCGCTGGTGGGGCGCCGGGCACAACTTTGCCGGTCTCGTTGCCACCCTCCTGGTAATTCCAGGTGGCCTTGTCGTAGGTCTTTGCCTCGGGATCGAAGCCGGAGAACAGGCCATCCTGGGGAAGCTTGAAGCCTTCCTTGATGATGAAAGCGGCGTTGGTGTAGTTGACCAGATAGTCGTGGGCGACACGATCGTTCTGGACGGCGTAATTGATGAGGCCGCCGAGGAAGGCGATGTCGCTGCCGGCGCGGATTTGCAGAAAGAGATCGGCTTGCGAAGCGGTACGGGTGAAGCGCGGGTCGACCACGATCATCTTGGCGTTGCGATTGCGCTTGGCTTCGACTGCCCACTTGAAGCCGCAGGGATGATTCTCGGCCGGATTACCACCCATAATCAACATCAGGTCAGTGTTCTTGATGTCGATCCAGCCATTGGTCATGGCGCCGCGTCCAAAAGTTGGTCCCAAACTTGAGACCGTGGGGCCGTGTCAAACACGCGCCTGGTTTTCCAGGCGCACCACCCCCAAGGAACGCATGGTCTTGATGACCAGGTAATTGAACTCGTTGGTGTCGGTGCAACCGCCGGTGAAGGCAATCGACTCGCAGCGATTCACTGTGTTGCCCTTAGCGTCGGTGTCAATGAAGGTCGCGTCGCGCGTCTTCTTGGTCCACTGCGCGATCTCGTCAATGGCCTGGTTCCCAGGAGATGTCCTCCCAATGATCGGAGCCGGGGCGCCGAACCTGTGGCTTCATCAGGCGCCGCTCGTTCTGGATGTCCTGCTGTAGGGAGGCGCCCTTGGGACAAAGCGTGCCACGGTTGATGGGGTGGTCGGGGTCTCCCTCAACGTGTATGACCTGTGGCGTGACATTCTTGGCCCGGTCACCGATGGTGTGAATGATGACGCCACAGCTCACTGCGCAATAAGGGCAGGTGCTGCGAGTTTCCGTAGTACGGGAGATCTTCAGACTGTCAGCCTGCGCCAGGATCGGCTGGGCATCGAATCCGAACACCGTGATACCGACGGCGCCGGCGACGCCAGTCTTGAAGAATGCTCGTCTAGACACATCCATAGGTCAGACCTCCGAGAGGAACCAGTGAAACGGCAAACGTGGAGTACCCGGGCTGGGGAAGAGTGTTCGCACAGGACCCGGTAAGGGAGTCAGAAGGCGTGAATAGGGTGTGATTCATCATGTCGCCAGCCATCTGGCAGCGGCCAGGAACCCACAAACATCGCCAAATGGATAGGAGCCTACACCTGCGGCTGAGAGTGGTCAATGTGAAAGATGACGTCGCGGCGGGCAGGCGGGGCAATATGAATGAGAGATTAAAATCCGAGCAGGTTGAGCTGAAATTTGTGGTAGCCATGCTCCGCCGCCCAGAGATCCAAAGCAATGGTTGAGATCTCATCGACCTCTGGAACCATGAGGCCATCGACCGTCGTGTCAAACGATTTCAGATAGGACTTGCAGGTGTCGCAGGCGTCAACGCGAACGGCGCTCGGATCCTCGGCAGAGTACCGCGGGAGCTTGGTTGGGTCCATTTCCTCACAGACCGGGCAGATGATGCGACGGAACTCCCATTCGGTTAGGCAGAGCGAGCAGAGCAGATGACGCTTGCCGCCGTCACCTTCGGGGCGCAGCACTGCTAATTGAGGCCGGCTGCCGCAGATAGGGCACAGAGGCCTGGAATAGGGCGTGGGCATGGGCCGGTGCGAGGCGAGGAATTCTGCATAGGGCTGAAGCAGGGCCTGAGCAAAAAAGGATGAGGCCGCGTAGGACGCGGGCTGATCATCCCGCAGAAAGTCGATCAGGATCTGGCGGTGCTTCGCCGGGCCAGCAGCATTGACTTCGCTGGCCTGCTTCGCCAATTTCGTTGGTCCGTACTTCTGGACGACGTCCAGCAAGGACGGCATCCAGGGTAGGGCCGTTTCTGCATCAAGGTTACCGCGCAGGGAACCGTTGGGCTGGGGGTTGGAATACGGGCGCGATTCTAGGCTTTCCTGCATCTGTTGCTGAAGAGTGAGGACGTGTTGGTAGAACGCCAGGACTTCAGAGGCCGACGAGTCGCGGGTGTGCAGTTCCTGTGCCCTCCGTATGCGCTTGTCCCAAGTGGATCGTGTCGTCATTTGAAGAGGGTCTCAGCAGTTTTGGCAATTCGTCGTTGAAACGATGCACTGCACGCCGTTCAAAAAACTATATCAGGAGCGACTAGCCGGACGAGCATCGCAGAATCAACGCGATCGTCCTCGGGAATGGCAGACGGCAATTGTGCGCGGTTCCCAAGCCGCAGGTTGGGGAGTCTCATCCGAAGGCGTTACTAACCCATCTCAGGTCGATGAACTGAGTCGAAAAGCCAGACCCAAGTATTCAGGCATCTCTAAATACATAATAATAGACAATTAGTTAATGTTATGCGTTGACAGTAACATTACTCTGGTACCTGGCCTATAAACTAGCAAGGACAACTGAAAAGCGCAAACTGCAGATGCCCGGTCCCTATGGTGTTCCGATCTCCAAGCAACTTCATGTTCGACGTCGATAGTAGGTGGCTTTGCTTGTAGTCAAATGCGCGAGCCTAAGCCAATGGTAATCGGGAAGAGTAATTGACATAGATTACCTTGGTAAGATTAAGAGATTATTTTAGAGACCAAATTACGGGCTGCTTGTTAGTATCGGGGATAGACTCCGAATACAGACTTCATAGATACGAGCGGTCGTTAGGGACAGCTCGCGCGAGGGCGGATCATGTATTGGCGGCAGGTGACGCATCATTCCGCAATTGTTGTTGGCTGCGCTATGCTTGTTTTCTTGATCATTTCTGGGCGGTTGGCTGCCCAAGCTCCGGTAGCCCATTGGGAGTTCCACGAGGGTACCGGCAACCGAGCATTCGACTCCTCCGGCAACGGCTACACCGCGACCTTGTTCAGGGGCATCGGTTGGCTCACTTCGCCGGATGCGATCGTTGCAGATGGAGCGAGCCGCCAATTTGTGGTCACCCCCCCGATCGATCTTGCGGACACCAGTGCGATCACGGTTGCGCTTTGGGTCAACCGCAGCTATGCCACTCGGGGAAGCGCTGTGCTGTTTGAAGCTCCCGTGGATTATGTCCGGTCTGCGACGGGATTTGTGCTGTACGCAGATAACCAAGTTTGCCAGGGGCTTCAGGCGAGCGTGCGGGGCAATCAGGGCTATACCACCATTTGCTACGGCCAGCCTCCTTCCGGGGGGTGGCACCAGCTGGCCGTAGTATTCGACAAGAGCCAAAATGCCAACAGCCAAATCGCTCTGTACATTGACGGCGTTTTCGAGGCGCCTAAATCGATCTTCCGGACATCGACAAACACAAACAACTTCGGCAACAATCCCGTTTATCTTTTCAGCCGCGGAGGCATGTCGAATTTCGCGTCCGGTTTGGTGGCTGATGTCCGAATCTACAAGACTGCGCTTACCGCCGGGGAGATTGAGAGCCTGTACGGCTCCAGCACCATCGGCCGGGGGCCATCGTTTGATCTCTCCGCCTTCCCTTTTGCACTTACAGTTAGAAAAGGCAGCATAGGCACTTCAACCATCACGTCTACGATTACGAATGGCTTCAACGGCGCTGTCAAGCTATCGGTCACAGGCGTGCCACCCAACTCGACAGTGAATTTCAGCCCGAACCCAATTCCAGCTCCGGGTAACGGCACCTCAACCATGTCTATCGGGGTGGGAACTTTGACGAATGTGGGAACCTACCGCATGACAGTGATGGGACAAAATGGCAACATGCAACGGGTCTGCATGGTGAGTGTAACGGTGAGCAATGCGCCGGAGGTGGACCTGTTATGGAACCCAAGCTTGTCGCAGGTCATCGGTTACAACGCTTATCGTTCGCTTAGCCCTGGCGGACCATATGCGAAGCTGAACTCTGAGCTGATTTCGGAAACCGCTTACACGGACACTGACGTGCAAAGCGGACAGACCTATTACTACGTAACCACTGCGGTCGATCCCGAGCACCGCGAGAGCGAATACTCCAATCAGGCCGCCGCGACCATACCGCAGGCCAACTGGGATGGCGACGATATGAGTGGCTTGTCCCTTCCCCAGGGAAATGAACTTAGGTACCCATTCTAGGGTTACCTTCGTACCCGTCCCCCCATATATTTGATCTAAAGTCACTAATATAGACGTTACTATTGTCTGGTGCCATTCTTCCCGGCCAGATCCCCAGAGAAAATCGGTACCACGTGAGGCGATCATGTACTTGCGCTGCGAGCGGTCGACATGCCGTTCCTTGGCCGTCGTACTAGGGGCCATCCTCGTAACCATAGCCGCAATGCTCCCCGCGAATTTGGCGGCGCAGACTCCACTTGCCAGATGGAGCTTTGATGAGGGATCCGGAAGGACCGTGTTCGACGGTTCCAGCCATGCAAGGAACGGAACACTTTCTGATGGCATACGGTGGACGCACGACGACAGTGGATGGGCAATTACGGCCGATGTTACCAGCCAGGGCTACGTCACCATCCCGTCCATCGACCTCCACCAGAGCAAAGCTGTAAGCATTGCCTTGTGGACGAAGCGAGATTTCACGGCAAGTCTAGTACCTGGCATTCTGATTACGGGGGGGAACAAAGAAGGCTCAGGTTTTGCCCTCTCTTCGGATGACGCCGCTTGCCATGGGCTCCGGGCCGCCCAGTGGGGCCGTGCCGGAAGTACCGCGAACTGTTACGCCGCCCCATCGAGTGGTGCCTGGCATCAGTTCGTGGTGGTTTATGACGAGACGCGAACGGCGGGCGACGCGGTGGCCCTTTATGTGGACGGGGTCTTACAGTCCCCCACCTGGAATCTCTCCGCATCGAGCAACACGGACGGGTTTGGCGAAAGCCCGATCTACCTGTTTTCACAAGACGGCACTTCACAGTTCAGTTCCGGCTCAGTACGCGACCTGCGGATTTACGACACGGGGTTGAGCGCAGAAGCCGTCCAGCAACTCCACTCGCAGGAACAACAGGAGAGCGCAGTCCCGTCGTCCGGGCTGGTGGCTTCCTATGCATTCGACGAGGGATCGGGCCCGACCGTGGCTGACGGCTCGGGAAATGGGAACATCGGGACGATCGCAAATGCGACCTGGACCGAAGCCGGAAGATATGGCAGTGCGCTGGTCTTCAATGGGGCCAATTCCCTGATAACAGTGCCCGATTCTCCATCGCTGCACCTGAAAGATTCGATGACGCTTGAGGCTTGGGTGAGTCCCTCAAATGTAAGTGGCCTCTGGAGAGATGTCATTGACAAGGGAAGCGACTATTCCCTGGAAGGGACGTCGGCCGGACAAGGGGCGCCCGCGGTTGGCGCCATGCTTGCCTCGTCTCGCGCCTTGAGCTATGGAACCGCGCCGTTGCCTTCCAACACATGGAGCCACCTTGCCGTCACCTATGATGGCTCGCAGCTTCGTACCTACGTCAACGGAGTGCTGGTTTCAAGCCGCGTCTATCAAGGGAAGATTGCTTCCTCGAGCAACCCTTTGCAGATCGGCGGAGACCGCATCTTTGGCCGCTACTTCGAGGGAAAGATCGACGAGATACGAGTCTATGACGTAGCTCTAACCCAGTCGCAAATCAAAAGCGACATGGCTACGCCAGTAAAGGCCCGCCTGTTATCCATCACCGTGAGCCCGCAAGGCCAGGCCATCGACCCCGGCGATCAACTGCAGTTCACCGCTATAGGCAACTACAGTGATGGCCGCCAGCAGGACGTGACGAATTCTGCCACCTGGACGTCGAGTTCAGGCGCGATTGCTACCGTCAGCAGTTCCGGGATTGTCCGGGGAGTTTCTGTCGGGAATGTGACACTGCAGGCCACGGTGGGGACGGTTTCGGGATTAGGCAGCATAAACATTGCGCCAGCCGCCTTTACGATTAGCGCGTCACCTTCCTCGCTCACTGTCGCTCAGGGGAATCAGGGCGCGTCTACCATCACAACTACAGTCCGCAACGGGTTCAAGAGCGCAATCATGCTGTCGGCTTCCGGCGTACCTTCCGGCACTACCGTCAGTTTTAATCCGAACCCAATTCCGTATCCCGGCGCCGGTTCCTCAACCATGATGATCACCGTGGGGGCGAACACGGCGGTGGGCACCTATCCGATCACGGTGACAGGCAGTGGCGGCGGCATCCAAAGGCACAGCACGTCGGTAACACTGACGGTGACGGCGATCGGCAACGGCATAACGCTGGACGGCAACGTGCACGGGGTGGCGGATAGCGGCTCCACCTCGACCAACACACAATCGGTATCGATTGGGACCCCAAGTTCCGGGGACCTGATCGCCTGTGAAGTGACGTTCGACTCGGGCAACAACAACGCGCTGGTGTCGGTCAGCGACAACAACAACGGGACCTACGCTGCGGCGGTGCCCATGCACCTGAATAGCAGCATGGTGCAGTGGTTTGGTATCTACTACAAAGAAAATGTCTCCGGTTCCCCTACTACGATCACGCTGAAGACGGCCAAGTCGCAGCCCTATGTGGCCATCGCGTGTCAGGCGTGGAAGGGGGTAGCGACGGCGAACTCCCTGGATGCAGGGTTCTCGCAGCTGCAAGACGCAGTGTCAGCTCCAAATCCTACGACGGGCTCCAACAAGACGCCGGCGGCCAACGGTGCGTTGGTGATTGCGGCGGTGGGGCTGATAAACGCCGGCGCGCCTACGCCCGGCTCCAACTACAGTCTGATCGACGGGGCAACGCAAACCCGATGGTGGCCGGAGTATTGGATACAGGCGACGGCCAGCCCCACGGCGGGGAACTACACGCGGTCGTCAGACACGTGGACAGACATGATGGCAGCCTTCCTGCCGGTGGCGGGCGCTGACTTCGGTATCTCGGCGTCTCCGACATCGTTGAGCGTGGCGCAGGGAGGGCAGGGCAGTTCGACGATCAGCACGACGATCAGCGGAGGGTTTAACAGCGCAATCAACCTGACGGCGAGTGGGGTACCGAATGGAACGACGGTGAGCTTCGCTCCCAACCCGATTGCGGCGCCGGGGAGCGGGTCGTCGAACATGACGATCAACGTCGGAGCGAACACGGCAGTGGGCACCTATCCCATCACGGTGACGGGCAACGGTGGTGGCATTCAGCACAGCGCGACGGTGACGCTCACAGTGACCGACCCTCCTGACTTCACGATCTCAGCCAACCCGTCGGCTGTGAGCGTGGCGCAGGGAGGGCAGGGCAGTTCGACGATCGGCACGACGATCAGCGGTGGTTTTAATAGCGCAATCAACCTGACGGCGAGCGGTGTGCCGAATGGGACGACGGTCAGCTTCGCTCCCAACCCGATCGCAGCACCGGGTAGCGGATCGTCAAACATGACGATCAACGTCGGTGCGAACACGGGGGTGGGCACCTATCCCATCACGGTGACGGGCAACGGTGGAGGCATTCAGCACAGCGCGACGGTGACGCTCACAGTGACGGCACCGACGGATTACACCATCACGGCCAATCCCTCAGCGCTGTCCGTGGCACAAGGTAGCCAGGGTAGCTCGACGATCAGCACGACGATCGGTGGCGGCTTTAATAGCGCGATCAACCTGACGGCGAGTGGGATGCCGAATGGGACGACGGTGAGCTTCGCTCCCAACCCGATCGCAGCTCCGGGTAGCGGATCGTCGACAATGACGATCAACGTGGGGGCAAACACGGGGGTGGGCACCTATCCCATCACGGTGACCGGCAACGGTGGAGGCATTAAGCACACCACGACGGTCACGCTGACAGTGACCGACCCTCCTGACTTCACGATCTCAGCCAACCCGTCGGCTGTGAGCGTGGCGCAGGGAGGGCAGGGCAGTTCGACGATCAGCACGACGATCAGTGGCGGGTTTAACAGCGCAATCAACCTGGCGGCGAGCGGGGTGCCGAGCGGGACGACGGTGAGCTTCGCTCCCAACCCGATTGCAGCGCCGGGTAGCGGATCGTCGACGATGACGATCAACGTCGGTGCGAACACGGGGGTGGGCACCTATCCCATCACGGTGACGGGCAACGGTGGAGGCATTCAGCACAGCGCGACAGTGACGCTCACAGTGACGGCACAACAGCAGCCCGACTTCACCATCTCGGCCTCGCCCTCATCGCTGAGCGTGGTGCAAGGCAGCCAGGGCAGTTCAACGATCAGCACGACGATCAGTGGCGGGTTTAATAGCTCGATCAATCTGACGGCGAGCGGGGTGCCGAATGGGACGACGGTGAGCTTCGCTCCCAACCCGATCGCAGCCCCGGGGAATGGATCGTCGACGATGACGATCAACGTGGGGGCGAACACGGGGGTGGGCACCTATCCCATCACGGTGACGGGCAACGGTGGAGGCATTCAGCACAGCGCGACGGTGACACTGACGGTGACGGCGATCGGTAACGGCATAACGCTGGACGGCAACGTGCACGGGGTGGCGGATAGCGGCTCCACCTCGACCAACACACAATCGGTATCGATTGGGACCCCAAGTTCCGGGGACCTGATCGCCTGTGAAGTGACGTTCGACTCGGGCAACAACAACGCGCTGGTGTCGGTCAGCGATAACAACAACGGAACCTACGCTGCGGCGGTGCCCATGCACCTGAATAGCAGCATGGTGCAGTGGTTTGGTATCTACTACAAAGAAAATGTCTCCGGTTCCCCCACCACGATCACGCTGAAGACGGCCAAGTCGCAGCCCTATGTGGCCATCGCGTGTCAGGCGTGGAAGGGGGTAGCGACGGCGAACTCCCTGGATGCAGGGTTCTCGCAGCTGCAAGACGCAGTGTCAACTCCAAATCCTTCGACGGGCTCCAACAAGACCCCAGCGGCCAATGGTGCGTTGGTGATTGCGGCGGTGGGGCTGATAAACGCCGGAGCGCCCACGCCAGGATCGAGCTACAGTCTGATCGACGGCGCAACGCAAACCCGATGGTGGCCGGAGTATTGGATACAGACGACGGCCAGCCCCACGGCGGGGAACTACACGCGGTCGTCGGACACATGGACAGACATGATGGCAGCCTTCCTGCCGGTGGCGGGCGCTGACTTCGGTGTCACGGCGTCTCCGACATCGTTGAGCGTGGCGCAGGGAGGGCAGGGCAGTTCGACGATCAGCACGACGATCAGCGGAGGGTTTAACAGCGCGATCAACCTGACGGCCAGTGGGGTACCGAATGGGACGACGGTGAGCTTCGCTCCCAACCCGATTGCGGCGCCGGGGAGCGGGTCGTCGAACATGACGATCAACGTCGGAGCGAACACGGCAGTGGGCACCTATCCCATCACGGTGACGGGCAGCGGTGGAGGCATTCAGCACAGCGCGACGGTGACGCTCACAGTGACGGCGCAACAGCAGCCCAACTTCACCATCTCGGCCTCGCCCTCATCGTTGAGCGTGGCGCAGGGAGGGCAGGGCAGTTCGACGATCAGCACGACGATCGGCGGAGGGTTTAACAGCGCGATCAACCTGACGGCGAGTGGGATGCCGAATGGGACGACGGTAAGCTTCGCTCCCAACCCGATCGCAGCACCGGGGAATGGATCGTCGACCATGACGATCAACGTCGGTGCGAACACGGGGGTGGGTACCTATCCCATCACGGTGACGGGCAACGGTGGAGGCATTCAGCACAGCGCGACGGTGACGCTCACAGTGACGAATGGCTCCGATTTCACGATCTCCGCCTCTCCGATGTCTCTTAATCTTCTGCAAGGTAGCCAGGGCGCTTCGACCATCACCACTACCATTAGCGGAGGTTTCAATAGTGCGATCAGCATTTCGGCCAGCGGGGTGCCAAACGGTACCATCGTGAGCTTTAGTCCTAACCCGATTTCGGCGCCAGGCGCTGGGCAGTCGATCATGACAATCACGGTTGGGATGAACACTCTTGAGGGGACGTACCCAATTGTCATCACTGGGTCAGGTGGTGGCATTCAACATTCGGCCACCGTCACCCTCACAGTCACAGCGGAAGTGTACTTGTCCTGGACCGCAAGCGGCTCTCAAGGAGTGATAGGGTACAACGTTTACCGCAGTACAACGACGGGTGGCCCCTATACGAAAATAAATCAGGGGTTGGTTGCAACCACCGACTATGTTGATGGTGTGGTGCAGGATGGCTACACCTACTATTATGTTACGACGGCTGTTAATCAGCAGCAGCAGGAGAGCGGCTATTCCAATGAGGCCTCAGCGACTATACCCTGATGTTCGACACCGGCTGCAGGGGAAAGACGTGAAGCATCCGGCGAGGCCAGGATAATTTGGATTGGAGATCGCTCAGGCGATTGAAATCCAACGTGCTATCCACCTTTGTAATAGTGCTCCAATCCACGTCCCGAACGTATTGGTGAAGAGATCGGTGCAGCCCGAGTAACGATTCGGCAGGAACGACTGAGAATACTCAATTGTCAGACTGATAAGCGCTCCAGCAAAAACGGTTAGCAGGGTTGCCCGCTTGATCTCTCGGACAGACGCAAGATAGAAGCTTAGTATCAGGCCGAGCGGGATGAAGCCCGCGATGTTGAAGAGTGCATTCTTCAGGTATGTGGGCTCGGAGCGGTATTCGGACAACGGCGACTCAAAGCGTAGGTGGTCTACCACCAGAAATCGTGCTGGCACTTCCAGGTCTGTCTGCCCAGGCACCGCATTAGGAATTATGTTGCCCAGGTGCTCACGAAACAGGAACAGCGCGCGTGTCTGGCTGGAGTTTTCCGACATAGGCTCTCCGTGCTCAGTCCAGTTCCGATAATGCTGTTGGACTTGGGCGGCATCAAGTGAGCTTCCGTAAACGGCCAGACCTTTTATTTCGCCCTTCCAGCTGTGATCGCGAAATGGAGAATTTGCGAGGATGATCTGGCCGGATAGATCGCTCCCGGAAAACTTGAAGTCCCGCGACCTGGCTGAGAGCTGTCCGTCTATATACACTGACGTCGCGTGCCCATCAGAAGTCACAGTCAAGAAAGCTCGCTTCTTACGGAACACATTACCGATTCGAAAAGCTTGCCAGTTGTCTTCGGTCCTGCCGTCTCCAAGCCGGATCACGAGGTCGGTGTAGTCCTGCTCCAACCTGAACTGCCTCTTCTTCGAGACGTTATAGATCGTGAAAATAGAGCCGGTCGCCCAGGTTTTTTCCGGCTCTATCCAGAGTTCAACGCTGGCGGGTCCACCGTCAGCTAGCTGAAGAACGCCCGAACTCAATGCTGTTCCATGACGCCCGAAGCGAATCGCATTCTTCCCGTTGGGGAAGGTAACTTCATTTTTGGGCGAACGAAACGGGATGAGACCGGCTACCAGGGTGGCGCATGTCAGGAGCAGGGCGAAGCTACCAATTACCCAGCCAGGAACCTGTACTTTCATTTGCAGAAACGGGATCCAGCTCCCCACATGTTCATCTTCTTTGCACGAAAAAGCTAAGACCCAGATTAGGGTAGAACAGCGCGACTCTCGCCAACCAGCAGCTCAATGCGGAGCTTAATGAGCGAGAAGGAGACATCTCACTTGGCTGTCGGCGATACCTCCGCTCATTCCCATCCGCCAGGCGGATGCACGTCGAGTATACCCGCATGAAGAAAATGGCGCGACTTGACGAAGCGTCTCGGCATCCGCCGCCTGTTCCTAGCCAGGAAGGGTGTTTGTCCAATTCGCGCACGGGTTTTCACCTCGGCGATGTATCCGGGAATGGGCCTGGCAATGGCCTGCCGGCGAGATCCGCAGGGAACGCCTAAGTTGTTTAGTATCATCACGTTAAGGTGGGTTGCAGCCAGCTGCAACCTGCGCAGAAATTATCAGTCTTGACGAGTGGAACGTTTGGGATGACCCTATAGACGGTACAGCTATATGTGTCGCGATTTAGGCACGAAATCAGCGCCAGGTAAGCCTCTCTTGGAGGGGCAAGGAGTAGCTTCATGAGGGAGAAACGCCCGTTTGTTCGCTGTGGTCTGTTGCTGATGGCCGCTTTGATTTGCGCGCCTTTGACGGCTTTCGCCAGCAACATTCTTCAGGCTCAGATGAATAACCCCCCGTCAAACAACATTCTGGACAACGTTTACGTTGGCCCGTACAGCTTCACGAATCTCAACGATTCCGGGCAGTTCCGGATGATCTGCGATGATTTTAAGGATGAAACCAACTTCAACCCGGCGATCTACACGGTTCGCAGCTTCGATCCCAACAACTTGACGGGTACGGTTTGGGGTGGGCAGCCTAATGCGTCTGGCTTGTACCAGCAGGCCGGGTGGTTGGCCATGGGCCTGATGAACCAGACAGGCATGATGCAGGGTGAATACCACTTTGCGTTATGGGCGGTCTTTGATCCGACTGGCGTGATTAGCTGGCTTAAAGGCTTTAACAACGGAGCCGGTATCTGTAACGACATTTTCGGGGCTAACAATAACTGTAATAGCACGAATGTGACCGGTGGTCTACTGCTGCAGGCTGAACAGAACTACGGCAGCGCTAACTATTCCAACATGCTGATTATTACGCCTCCTTGTACGGGCCTAAAGTGTTCGGAACAGGAGTTCCTGATGTTCTCTGCGCCTGATGGTGGCTCGGCTCTGGCATATCTCGGCCTCGCCGGACTTGCATGTCTGGCAACGGTTCTTTATTCACGCCGGAATATGATTGCCGGGAAGACGCTGTAGTTCTCTCTAGGAGTGGCCTCAGCCTTACCGGGTATGAGGCTTAACTTTAACCAAAACAAAAAGGGCGCTCAGAAGAGCGCCCCTTTTTAATGTAATTGCTCGCAGCTGGCCATTCAGCTCGGATTATGACCCACTAGTCCCATATCATCCCCCTCCTTCAAAAAGTCTTCCAGGTGAACAACTGGCTCTTTGCATTTGACGGCCATCAGGCATACCCCCGCATTTTCCCACACACGTACTATATTGCCTTCGCCTACGATATGGATTGGGCGAACTGCATCGCTGCCGTGAAGGCTAATCACGAAGGAGACCGCTGTGTGCGGTGGAATCGCAACTGTACTTCGGACCAGGAGCCCGCCAATACTGACGTTCTTGCTTACGCCTTCGACTTCCAGTCGGGTGGCACCCGATTGAAACCGTATGCGTACTGGAAATTGCAACTCAAACCGGCGATATGTTCGTCCATGCCACACGTATTTTCTTTCCGTCTCGTCCATACGTCCATACATTTCTATCTGGTGTGAATAGTTCGGGAACAGCAATCAACACGGAGATGCAAAATTAGGAATTGGTGACTCAATACCGGTTTTTTATCCATCACTTGCCGGCATCGACTCGCGGAGCAGGCAAGCGGTCTTTCAGAAGAGCTCAAATCCGGTGCCTGCTGGTGAGCGACGTTTGGCTGATTTCGATCAACAGTGCAAGCCGTTCGCCGATCAGCTGAGGCTGGATGCTGGAGCTGCGAGATCCACTGGAGGGGTCGCGGGCTTCAGTGCCCGTCTCTCTGCCTTTCCCATGAGCCAAATCAAGGCGAACATTCCCAGCAGTGAGACGGCAAAGAACAGTACGCCCCCCTGGTGATGCAACGGGCCGTCGAGGATCTTCGGGCTCACATAGGCACCAAGTAGCGCTAGTGTAAGGACGCGCAGCCCGTTTTTGAAGATCGCGAGTGGCAACGCGGCAAGCATGACAATGCCCCGGGCCCAATATGAACGCAGCAGCACATAAGCCATTACCATCGAACTGACGATCAACATCATGCTGGAGCGAATGCTGCTGCACTCCTCGACAATCTGTAAAGTCAGCCCCGGCAGGGTCAGGTCTGTGCCATTCTTGATTACAGGGGTCCCCAGAGCAGCCAGCATCGCATATGCCGAGGAGACCGTGCCCTGTTGCAGAAAATGAATGACGTAACTCAATGCGACGCCTGGCAAAGGAACTAGCCAAAAGAGGAAGAACAGAGGGAAAAGGCACCCCCGAAAAATGCGGCTGCCGAAACAACAAACGAATGAGCCAATCCACCAGGTAACAAGCGCAAACATCTCGAGCGCCAGGCTCACATCTCCTGGCAGGACGCGTTCTCTTCCCCATTGCAGGCCTGCGCCACCGATCAAAGCGGCCAACCCTAACAGGGCTACGCCCCAACGAATGTTCGGCTTGGGCTTCCAGTCGTGTCTCTTCCAGGACATCACGATCAGTCCGATGCTGATAGGAAGAATGAGAAGGATGTGGGTATAAGCGTCTTGCCGCAAAGCCATTGCAAGAGTCGCGGCAAGCGCTTGCCAGCAGACAACCAGGGGCGCCAGGCACAGTCCAACAAAAATGGGATACTCGGACGATGCGCTCATTTTGTAGCTCTTATGGTGCCCACTCGACGTCCGTCCAACGACTTGATTCCGTTGTCGCAGCCGCTGCACAACATTCTGATCCTTTAACAAGCCGACAAAAGCGAGTATGTCGACTACGCTATCCTTAAGAATACTTCTTAGCCATCAAGTAGGGGAGGAGTGCAAACTCGGCAATGAACGGCACAGGGTCCTCCTTGCAGAATACCGATTCTACTCTTACCCGCTTGAGAGATCTGAAGTAGGAGTATGCGTCGATTCGCCCGCTAAACAGTTGCGAAACCGCGGTTGGGATATCAGTGAGCAGGCGCATCCATCCTATGCCGGCCTTGCCACGGCAATGAGTGGTCTGCTCCCCCATTTGGTCCAAAAACAAGAGGTAGGGAAAGTCCACACCTGCCTGACAACCAATGCTGTGAAAGCCCCAGGTCCTGGCATTGACATCCAATAGCTTATATTGACCATCTCGGGGATCGAGTTTGTATTCGATCTCTACCAGACCGTAGTAATTGATGGCTTTGAGAAAGCGTTCAGACAGTTCTTCAACTTCGGGAAGCGAAGTCGTCTCAACATAAGTTGCAGCACGGCCAAACTCGTGCGGATGCTGCCGCAATCGCTGGGCGACTAGACTGCCATGCACTAAACCATCGCGGAAGAACGCGCAGTACGAAAACTGCTGCCTGCCATCGCCGGGGATAATCTCTTGAACTAAGATTTCCTCTGGCCGTATCTGACGGCGAGCTGCGGCAAATAATCGACGAAGGTCGGCAGGAGATTCCGCCCTCCACGCCTTCGAGCCGGTAGCATAAAAAAAGTTCTCCTTGACAGCGGGCTTGATAGCTAAGGGCAACTTCGCATAGAGCGTGACAAGCTCATCCTCGCTTCTGGGATTGAAGGTCTGAGGGCAGGGGATGTTCAACCGCGTGGCCATGTCGTAGGTGTTTTTCTTGTTGTGCGCCCATTGAACGGTATTCCACTCGGGCGTAGTTACCCTAAAGTGGGCAGCCAGCTCTGCCCGGTGGCGTGAAAATGCAGCTACGGTTTCATCTCTTGTAGGAAAGAGCACCCAATTTGCCAAGTTGAATCGGCTGCCAACATCGAGCACCGCCTCGACCGTCCTCCTCTCGTCTCGCAAATCCTGCACCCTTACGGTGCGGGTTACATACCTGGAGAACGCAGAGATCGAATGCTGGTCGTCGATCACGAACACCGGAATGCCCCTTCTGCCCAGGCTGCGCGCCACGCCTAAACCTGGATGGTCGCCCCCTACAACGATGGCTCCTATACTGTTGGTCACTGCCATACCGGCTACTTGCTGATGTAACGATTGCTAGTCAAGAAGGGCCGGTAAGGCTAACCTGACGGATACTCTGCTCCTGGAAATGTCATCGGCCAAATGCGCGGATGCGAACTCCGTACCTGTCACAAAGTACAAGAGTGGCCCGAAAGCTGCGGGCGGCCGTGGCGCCGATGAAATGCAATCCAGGAACCGAACTGCGGAATCCTGCCGTAACATTCGGATATCCGTCCAATTGGTCTATCTGTGAAATAAGCTTGTTAGACAGGAATGTGTATCTAGAAATGTCCACCCGATAGCCGGTCCCCAAAAGAACGTGGTCGACCCGCCTTTCGCTGCCATCGTCGAGTGTTAGATGAACCTCTTGTCCCACTAATTGCGCCTTCTGTACGCTAGTACCGGTCGTTATTTTGACCGAGCCCAATCGCGGTGGCAACCATCTCGACCCGGCAGGACGAACGGCACGAGTTCGAATCCGGTCCTTAATTGTTAGTGGGAAGTGAGACACCAGGCGTGGGCTGGCCACGAGACGACTGATTCCGGCAGGCCCTACATCATGTTTGGAGTAGAGTATTCGCGAAAGAAGCCCTAAATGATGCAGCCAGCTATGCATCCCAATCCATCTCAACTGCTCAATTCTGGCAATCACCTCGACTTCAGCACCAGCCTCATGTAAGAGAGCAGCAGACTCAAGGGCGCTTTGCCCTGCGCCGATAACTGCAACCCTCTTGCCGGCAAATTCCGCCACTTGCCGGCCTTCGTAGCAGTGCGACACTTGTTTGGCCGATAGATGAGCAAAAACTGCAGGTTTTTTGCAAAACGGGCCGATTCCTGCTGCAACGACTACTCGCCGGCTTCGAAATGATAATTTGTTTTGCAACGTTACTTCGAACAGGGAACTCTCGCGCCGGATCTCGGCGACTGGAGTGGTATCCAGGATAGGGCCCAACTGATGCCGAAACCATTTTCCATACGCAACGAAAGTCTCTAGCGGGACCGGCGCGGTCGGCGCCGTACCGGATGCCGACTCGTAAGCCTCAAGGGTAAGATCAGACGAGGGATCTGCGATGTTCGATGCCTCCCGCGGAGATCGCAGCAACATTCCCTGCGGCATCTTAGATGCCCAGAACTCCATCGGTTCCCCGAATACACGCACTCCAAGCCCCCTGGCTTTAAGGTGAGCTGCCGCAGAAAGCCCATAAGGCCCCGCGCCAATGATGGTTACGTCGTAGTCGGGAAATCTGGCCGTCGTTTTGTTGGCGAGTTGTGCCCTTCGCGAGTTTTGAATAGTGTCAGTAGTCAAGGGTGATCATCCCGGGTGATAGAGTATCGGCAGTGAGCTGAAGCTGATGGGGCAAGACAACTATCACGGTTAAGATCAAATTGGGGGGGAGCAACCATTTAGTGTAGCCACTCTGCAGGCAGCGGGTTGTAACATGGCTGGCGCGAATTAGCGACCAGACTCATTTGCCGGCGTGCCTGTGTTGCTACCCATCAAAACTGTAGGTTAGTTGGTTCCCGGTCAGTGTGGCGTAGGCTATGCGGGCGCGTTCTTTGCCAAGGCCTTCTACACGCCACCGTCCGTCGTCGTACACCAACTCCATCTCGCTTCGTTGCTTCCACCATTTCGCAACATCCCTTGGGAGAGCATTCCAGATGCTGCCGTGTGCTCGCAGGCAGGCGAGGTGCTCAAGAAGCGCCTTGTAAGTGCTCTGAGCTTCCCGTTCGATTATGTAATCTGGATGTACGATGAAGCTAATCAGGCCATGATTCTGGCGAATCACGGCAACCTGCGTTTTCCAGAGGTCGATAGAGTAGTCACTTAGAATCTGAAAGAGGGTATAATCCTGTGTGCAGGTGAGAGGCAGTTCAATGATATTCCCGATAAAATATGGCATGACGGTGCAGCAGCCGCCCCTCTGGGGGTCGAGATGTGCCACGTTTGGGATTGACATGTCATAGCGGAACTCAAAGGCGTCATACCAGTCGGCGTTACGGTACAGGATTCCGGAACGGAAGCCTTCGGCTCCAAACTCCTTAGCATACTGATTTATACGCTTTGCGCGCCGCAGGAATTCCGCGCGCTCCGCATAGAGACGGCCATCGTGCTTGAGATCGTGGACGTTGACTTCAAAACCGCGGCTCTTGATGTAATCCAAGAAATTGTGGGCAACGGGATAACGATCTTCAGGCACTACCTGAAACGAGCTGTGTATTCCTGCTGACTCGTCCAAATCCATCAATCGTGGACAAAAGTCTTTTCCGCGATGGTCTTCAATGTCATGTGTCATAACCAGGCAGCTGGAGTAGTTATCGGGCCAGAACCAGATAAAGGGGATTCTGTCCAGCTTCATTGCCTGTAGCGAGAGCGCAAGCAGGTCCTGATGAATGCGTTCTACAGTCGTATCAACTGGCCAATCGGGAAAGCTTATCTTGTCCCATCCCCGCAGATGCAACTTCTGAAGAGTGCGACGAACAGGAACGCCCATAAACGGCCGCAGAAGATAATAGGCTTTTCGTATCAGCTCATTGCATATGCTGCCGTGTTCGCGAAAATGGGCGGCATACCTCTCCCGACGTAGATTGTCCACTACTTCGTCAGCCGCGAACGGGAGCCGAACCTCTTGATCAGAGAGGCTAACGGCTCTTGACACATTTTCGAGATCGGGCCCAGGCCGTCGTGCTGTGTTTCCGGAGGAGAGTCGGCCGTAACATGTCGTATTTTCTCCAAAGCCGAAAAAACCACTGAGTTCCGCCAGCGTGTCCGGGGTGACTAAGGACGCCAGATGGCTTGCCGGGCAACGATAATATGCATTCAGCAGAGTGCCTGTGTCCGAGGCGTAGCGGTTCCTACCGGCCTGGGGCAAGCCAGGCGCCGGGCTGCAATCTGCTGCGGCTGAGAGTTCGTCAAGCACTAGATAGAAGGAGGAACGGTGAGAGAGATCGGGCTATCTTCGCCAGGGAGGTCGAAGGGCGACTGTGCTGCCGGCGAACCTGATGTCGGCTGAGGGTTGTTGAAAGGTTGTAGTCCGGAGCCAATATGTCGACCCATATCCCAATACTCGAATCCTGCCGAGCACACCACGTTGGGGTCGAGGAAGTTGCGGCCGTCGACGACGACCGGCACCTCCATCACGTTACGGAGGTGAGCCCAATTTAACTCGCGATATTCCGGCCATGGTGTCAACACAAGTAATGCGTGTGCACCCTTTGCTGCTTCATAAGGGGAACAAGAGTACTCCAATCGACCCGGCTGCGGCGGAATCTCCTGCATACTGGTTTCGATGGCCTGGGGATCATGGACCCGTAGCCTTGCGCCTTGTTCCAGTAAGGCCCTTACGATATGCAGTGCGGGTGATTCACGAGTATCATCAGTGCCAGCCTTAAAAGCCAGCCCAAGGACTGCTATTTCTTTCCCAGGCAGCATCCACACCGCCTGGCGCAACTTGCGCATAAAGATCTCTACACGTCGCAGATTGATACTTTCGACTTCCTTCAGCAGGCCGCAATCAACGCCGTGCTGCTGGCCGAGATACGCGAAAGCGCGGAGATCTTTGGGGAAGCAATGACCACCAAAGCCAATCCCTGCGTTCAAGAATTCCGGGCCGATCCGGGGATCCAGTCCCATTCCCAGTGCCACGTGGCTGACATCGGCTCCCACGGTCTCGCATATATCAGCAACCATGTTGATGAATGAAATCTTGGTAGATAAAAAGGCATTCGCCGCGTGCTTTGTCAGCTCCGCAGTACTCACATTTGTGAACAGAATTGGGCAGCCTAACGGTTGGTAGAGTTGCTCCAGCAAAGCGCGGGCTCGTTCGGATTCTACGCCAACCACAATGCGGTCAGGGTGTAAGATGTTCTGAACGGCCCTTCCTTCCTGCAGAAACTCGGGATTAGAAGCCACATCGAATTCGGGATGTGCAGTTCCGTGACCACTATCGCGCTTTGCGAACCGGCTCACCGTCCGCTTAATCCACTGAGCGGTGATTGCCGGCACGGTGCTCTTCTCTACGATTAACTTGTAGTCGTTCAGGTTACGGGCTATTGTGCGGGCGATGGCCTCTACCTGGCTTAGATCAGCTTCGCCGGTGTCTTTCTGGGGTGTGCCCACGCATACAAACAGGATTGTTGCGGCACACACGGCGTCTTCCACGCGTGGAGTCAGGGTCAGTCGTCCGCTCGCAAGGCTGCGCTTCAGGAGTTCATCCAAGCCGGGCTCGTAGAACGGCGTCCGGCCGGACTGGATGATAGCTACCTTGGAGGCATCGTCGTCCGTACCAATGACTTCCCATCCCATCTCGACAAACCCGAGTGCCGTGGGAAGACCAACATGTCCGAGACCAAGAACGCCAATGCGTGGCTTCGTGGGTGTGCCGTCAGTGTCCATCCTGTACCTTCTTTTGAACAGCATTAGTTTATTGCGGGTAACTCACAGGCAGTTGGTCCGAACACCAAGTTACAAGTGTTAGATAATTCCCGGGAAGCTAATGTGGAGTTGCAGTGAGGTTAGTCGGAGGAGCGGGACCTTGTCCATCTGTGGCAGTAAAGCTACTAAACCCAAAGTAGTTCCAGTGCGAGTCCTGATTATCATAGAAGCCAATGCCGGGGTTGCCGGAGGTCCAAGGTCCCCATCCTGATCCGCCTGAATCTTTCACTTGCATAATCTGAGTACCATTGACATATGCCGTGATTGTTGTCGGGTTTGTGCCACTTGCGGTCGCCTTAAGCTCATCCCCATCATTCAGGGTGCTGAGTGGTCCAGTATAGTCCGCTAAGTTATTATAGACTCCGTTTGGACCTCCCCATGTTGCAATATGGCAATAGTTATTCGGCGAGGTCATCACGCTGCAGTAGACTTCGTAGCCTGTAATACTGCGAGTGCCGATCGTCGTTCGAAGCCTGACTTCGGCCTCATGGCAGCAGGTGCCCGTTGGCCTAGTATTGATCTTCATCTTGGCGGAGACAGTTTGGGTCGGGCCCCAGGAGCCCGTCAGAATGGCTGTCGGGTCGCCATACTGTGTAGGTTCACTGACGCCAAATGCCAATCCGGGAGTAGTTTGTACATTGCCCCAGAGGTTTCCTCCGGCGTTTTGACCGCCAACCCATTTGCCTCCTTCGGAAATCGGATTCTCGGTCAGAGGGAATGTGGTGGTATAGGTCCCCTGAGACCACGCCAGAGCGGGCGCAAGTGCCAGCAGCCCGAGTAAGTTTACTAACCAGCGCATACGTGAAAAGCCGTACATGGGCGATCGCTCCTATTCGTAGTTCGGCCGAGACTAAATGTCGACCGCATCGATCTAAGTGGCGCTTACCGTCGATATCCGGCTGCGTTGCCAGCTTGCATCACTCAATAATCTCTGTCAGCAGCGTCTCATCGTGTTCGCCACCCAGCGCCAGTGTCAAAAATTCTCCCATGTTCCGTCTCCCTTAGCAAGGGACTAGCAGCCCAGCTTGCATCCGGGTAAGCAATCTACCACCACCTGCACCCCTTGCAGAGGCAGCAGGGGTGAGCCTCGCCTCTTAAGCCGAGACAGGACTTTCCTCTACAGATGAGGATGAGCCTCTTAGAGCCCGAAGCAGATCGAGGTAAAATAGTTTTTCTCCTGCTACGAACAAGAGCATTCCCAGGTAAGTGACAGCAAGAACACAGCCTTCCAGCGCAAGTCGGGGCACCGGAGACAAGAATTGGGCATAAGCTACACGTACACCGTAGGCAAGCCCGCCAGCCACCAGACTGGAAATTAGCGGACGGCTCAAAGCCAGCAAGACATCGCGAGGAGCAACCATGGTTCCGTGCAGCGCCCATATTACCAGAGGAATGAGCCATAAGAGCATTACTACAGAGTAGGCCAGCGCAACACCTTTCGGTCCGTAGGGCAATCCGACAACATAACCTAAAATCATGATGGGAGCGATCACGAGACCCATCTTCAAGAGCCGGCCGACGCGTCCAATCGAAGTAAGCAGCCACGACAAGGGATTGGCGACAGCAAAAACCAGGATGGTGGGGGCCAGCAAGCGGAAAATTGCTCCTGCGGCTTTCCACTGAGGTCCCAAAACGACTGCGATGAGGTCATCAGCAAACAGGGCACACGCGATCGTACTGGGCACGGTAAGGGCCAGAATGAGGGAATACCCCTTAAGAAAGTAGTTTCGGAGACGCGCGGGATTGTCCTGAAGGCGCGACAGCGCCGAAAAAGCTACCTCACCGGCGGCCGAATTCAGATTGTCGGTAGGTATATTGATGAGTTGATAGGCCCTTCCATAGAGGCCCACCGCATCAACGCCCCAAAAGCGACCCAATAAGACCTTCTCCGCATTTGTGGCGATATAGACAACCAGACCATTCAAGGTAAGCGTGCCGCCAAAATGCATCATAGAGCGAATGCCGATGCCGCGGTGCGGTATTCCTGGAACCCAAGCTGCAGTGATCCATAACCCTAGTGTACTGATAAGCGGAGTAGCAACCGTCATCGCTACCAGCGCCCAATATCCGTAGCCGGCCTCGGCTCCGCCAATCGCGATCGCGGTACCTACAATCAAGCTGACAGTATTAATCACCGCCAGGGCGGTAAAGCGCATATGGCGCTGCAGGACCGCGGAGTGTTGTACTCCGGCAGCATTGAAGAGAAACCCAATCGCCATAACCGCGGTCACCGCAAAGAGCTGGGGCTCGTGATAGAAGGCGGCGACAAACGGGGCCATCGCGAAGGTCACGAGCGCGAGAAGCGCGCCCACGAAGATGTTGATCCAAAACAATGTCGAGGTTTGCTCTTCGGTAACCGTGGCGCGCTGCACCGCAGCCGCCGACAGGCCAAAGTCGCGAAACAGGCTGAGAACACCAGTGAAGGCGGTCACCATGCCCACCACGCCGAAGTCTTTCGGTCCTAAAAGGCGGGCCAGGATCATGAGAGAAACCAGGCGAAGAACGAAATTGATAGCCTGGGCAGCGAGCCTGGCAACCCCGCCCTGGACCGTCTTCTGCTTAAGGTCCTTCATCCCAGCGATGCTTCCACTGATAAGGGGGGCTGCTTCTGGATTACCAATGTCGCGCATGGTGGCGGCTACAGTACGATCTTGCGAGCATAAAAAGCCTCCGCATAGGCGCTTGGAGAATTGCACTCCATTCCCCGAAGCCGCATGAGCGACAGAAAGGTGCTCTCTTCAAACCAGCGCTTGGACTGCTGGGATTGGAAGATATCCATGATGCACTGTACTTTTTTGCTTACAAGATCTGCGTCCAGCGGCCAGAACACACTGGGCTTACCGAGATCGCCGTCATATTTAGGGATTTCATACTCCAAGATCAGATGGTCCCGGAAGGTATTCCAGGTCAGTTCACCGATCAGCCGATGATCCTGATGGGCATCGACACAGCTGGTTGTGAATATGAGGTCTGGTTCGATAGAGCGCTTCAACTCTTCGAAGACGTCTTTGACCTCGGCACCGGCGTAGGGAAGAAAGCCATCGCGAAAGGTCTTGAGCACTGGGCCGCGTAGCGCCGCAGCGGGAACGAAGGTGCTAGCCGCTCGCCGGGCCTCGGTCTCGCGAATGCCGATCGCGCTGAAGACCACCCAGTGAAAACTCGCGCCGGGGTACTGTCGCGCGATCGAGAGAATCGTGCCGCCGCATCCTATCTCGATATCGTCGGAATGAGCCCCTAGACAAAGGACGGTTAGTGGCTCATCCGTTCTTCGATTGAGAATGGCGCGAATCATATCGCCGCCGCCATGAGTTCCGGGCGCCCAACTTTGCCGTTGCCCTCATGATTCCAGACCTTCCACGGGGCGGAGCCATGATCCAGTTCATCGAGCTGCTGCTTATCCTTAAATGTATCCATGCAGGCCCAGAATCCATCGTAGGAATAGCCGACGAGCTGTCGCTCGGACACCAGTCGTTGGAAGGGCTCCTGGACCAACTCTTCGTTGGCGCGCATGTAGTCGAAAATCTGCCTCTTGAAGATAAAAAAACCTCCATTGATGCGGATTGTACCGTTATTGATGGCGTGGATTCCGGCAACTAGATTTTCATCGCCTTCCTGAAGCGAAACCAGGTGATAACTCAAGTTTGGCCGTACGCACAGGAAGCTGCCGATTGTGCCGCTGCGATGAAAATGGTCAAGCTGATCTGGCAGCGGGACATCGGTCAATCCATCGCTGTAGTTGGCAAGGAATTCTTCTTCACCGTCAAGATATTTCTCAACCGCCTTCAGGCGCTGCCCGATATTCGCGTTAATGCCGGTATCCGCAAAGGTGATGCGCCAATCCTGAATGTCGCTATTGAACAGCTGCAGCCTTTTGCCGCCGCGGGATAGCACGAAATCATTGGAAGTACACTCATTGTAGTTCAGGAAGTAGTTTTTGACGACGTCGGCGCGATATCCCAGGCACAAGATGAAGTCTTTGTGACCGTAGTGGGCATAATACTTCATCACATGCCACAATATCGGCCGATAGCCGATCGTAACCATCGGCTTCGGAATCGATTCAGAATACTCGCGAAGCCTCATACCTAAGCCGCCGCAGAACAATACCACCTTCATGTGTCAGTCCTCTTTTGCAGTCAGAAAGTCGAATGGGGTAGCTACGCCAGCCCCGCCAGAAAGGCCTTGATAAGTCGCGTTGCGTAAACTATGGAGTGCTCACAGCGGCGTGGGGTCTGTGACGCCTCACCGTCCGGCTGAATGTTCTACTGCCGCAGTTGGGTGGTAGGAACTAATCCTGCGCCCAGCCCGACTCCGAAGGAAGCGAGTACGCATTTTCGTGAAGGCTCGTCCTGGGTTCGAAAGCTCGCGGATCGATTCCCGAAATGCCGCCAGAATGAGCTCGTAATGCTTTAACGGGTACCCTAGCTCCTTAAGCCTCGCTTGGTGATAGTCCCAGAAATCTTTTTTCCGGGACTCCGTGAAGACCGCGATCGCCAGGAAGCGGTGATAATCTCGCAATGCCTTCGTCACCAAACCCTTCAACTCTTGGCTACTCAGATAGGCAGGGCCGTATTCAAGGAGATCGTTCAGGTAAGCGGAGGAGTAGCGGTTCATGTCGGCGGAGGCGGAGCTCTGCGTAGCTTGGTGAACCCTTTCGTAGGAAAGGACTTCATACACGAATCCAAAATCCCACTGCTGCAGGTCCCTGAAGCAGGCGCTCGTATCGGAGTGCGGTGACGCATTGGGGTAGAATGCCGGGCTGCTCCTTACGAGGGTGGCGCGATACAGAATCGAGGTTGGACTTCCGAATCCAAACTTGCAGTCACCTCCAATAAAAATGCGACGGCAGACGTCTATACCGGGGAATACTGCTTTGGGGAATTCGAAGCCCTGCCAGCGCACTTCTTCTCCGCTAAGTTGGTACGATCCGACGATGCCGGCGGAGGGATTGGCCTCGGCACACTCGACCAGTCGCACCAGGCAATCGGGAAAAATAAAGTCGTCAGCGGAGACGACCTTGCAGTATTTGGCCTCTGGTGAGATCAAAGAGAAGGCAAGGTTGTGGTTGGCAATGACACCGACAAATTCGTCGTTGTCATGCACTCGTATACGGGAATCTCTCGCCGCATAGTCGCGGGCGATTTCGAGTGTCCGATCTTTGCTGCAGTTGTTGATGATGATGTATTCGTAGTTGGTGTAGGTCTGACGAAGGACGCTCTCGATGCATTCCACCAAAAAGTCCTCGCCGTTATAAACGGGCGTCAACACGCTCACGAGCGGCTCTTTTTGTGTGCCCATCTTTGTCATCTCCGAAGGTAGGCCGCCGGGCATCAGCAGGCGGCAATTGCAGTGCGCACCGCAGAAACTGACGGAATCATTGCGCAGGGAAACAAGTCGTCGAGCTGGCGCGTCAACGCCTCCCGGTAAGCGGCCGCTTTCAAGGCCATTCTGCGGCGGATGTAGGCAGCATTGGCTGCCAGCGAGCTGAACTTCGCCGCTAACAACGCCGGGTCGACGTCATGAATGTCTATGCAGTATTCGGGCAACCCCAGGTCATTCATGAGTGAAGTCATCTTTGAGTGATGGGAGATCGCGAGAACCGGAACGTTCAGCAGGTGAGAAAAGACCACACCATGGAACCGGCAGGTAACGACAAAATCCATGGAAGCGATAGCGGCTATAAGATCTTTCCCGGACCTGAGGGCCGGCTTCTGAATCGATGAAATATCGCAACAACCATGGCCGCGCACTGCAGCTTCCAGATCGTCAAGCGCGGGCGGGTCGACGCCGATGTCGCTGCAAAACAGAGACAGGGAATACTGGCTTTTCAGCAGCTGTGAGCCGAGCGTGCCAAGACTGGAAATCAGATTGTCGTAAACTCGCGTTTCGTGTTCGGGGTAGACGGTCCGGTCGCCGTAGGCCATGGGAGCGATGCCGACCATCGTGTTCGGTTGTGAGCGTGTCGCGGTTGCGTAAGGTACCTTGACGTCCAGACCATAGACACAGTCCGGGAAAACATGAGACGGACCTTTGAAGCCGATATCCTGTACGAGGGCGCGCGATTTGTCATCCCGAAAAGAAACATAATCGGCCAGGGCAAGGCTGCCCGATATCAGCTTCTTGCTAAGCGGATGAGTGATTGGACCAGCCCCGACATTCAAGACGATACATTTGACGCGCGCGAGATGGGCTAGAACGATCCATTTAAATATGGTGTAGGGATAGTTCCAAGGGCCTCCCCAGTGATCGAGCAGCTGCCCGCCACCGCTGATGACCAGGATGTCAAGCGACTTTACTATCCGAAACGACTTGCGGAGAAATATCAGCTCCTGGATAAAAGAACGAGGAGCTGTGATGGCGATTGTGCGGAAGGCGCGCATGACCCTGAAAATGAGGGCATATCGCCGGACAAATCTCTTGATCCGTTGATGGGCGTTGTCGCCGGTTTCTAGAGAGATACGCGCAGCGCCTAGTGTCCAGGTTTGTTTGCGGATCGGATAGGACGTTATTCCATGCCGAGTCGCGGTGTCACCTGGGTTCATCGATAGCCCATATAGGACGGAGTCGGGCCAGCGGCGTTTGATGTTTTGCATCACTGCCTCGACGGTGGCGTCGTCGCCCAGATTTCCTCCGCCGAGATGCTCCAGGAGGCCGATTCTTTGGCTTGCGGCAGACATTAGGGAACTCACGGTGAGTCAGAACGTCGCGTGTGGTCAGTCGTCAGACCGCCCGAATTGCGGCGGCAGGGGTATCTTGAAGCTGCGCGCTCATGGGGAATGAACCCGCGGCTTTCATGTTGTCCAACGCTTTGGTAGCTGCATTCTCGCCGCTAATAAACGACTCGTCCGTCCACATATAGCCCCAATCACCATAGCGGCCGCAGTAGGCAATACCTAACTCGTCGAGATAGCCATGTACAGTCTGCAGGGCCGAGGCGCGATCGAGGTCGAAGATAATGTTGGCATAGCGCAGGAACATTGCCTTTCGACAAAGAATCTGGTCCTCTTCGCGAACTATGCCGCAGCGCCTGAGGTCGCGGATGACCGGCTCGATCCAGTCTTGAGGCGACCCAGTGAAGGGCTTGTACTTCTGTGAGAAGTAAACTTCCGCCTGGATGCTGCCCGCCCCCGGCGTGGCATTGCTGGAGGAAAGCATGTGCGGAAAGCCGAGGCGAGTGAAGCAAATGTCTTCGTCGTAGAAATATGTCATGTGGGCAGCGGAGAGGTCCTGACGGTTTACGCCGATGTTTACCAGCACGCAAGTGGAGCAGGCCAGGCGTTCAGCAGCTTCACGAACTTCTTGCGGTGCGCCGTCGATCATGCGAATCAGGTCCGGCAGCGCCACAGACGAGATCAGTGCGTCGTAGCGTGCTACCAAGCCGTTAGAGAAGCGCAGCGTTCTCTCCTGCGGATTGATCGACATGAGTTCGTGGTTCAGGTGCAAGTTTCCCATGGGCACGAACTTGGTGAGATAGGACATGAAGCCGCCCTGGCTCGGATAGCGGAAGTGGGTGATGTAGTGCTTATGCGGCGCCGAAGCGGAGATAGCGCCCCGCAACACCTCGTCGAGGCTGGGGCGGTAAATACGAGGACCCAGCCAGTCGGTGCTCATGTTTTCGGCGGTGGTGGTGTGGTACTTGCGCGTGTACTGCATGGGAAAGGACTCGGCGAAGGTCCGGCCAAAGCTGGTTAGCAGCCAGTCGGCATAGTTGTTTATGGGACGCTCAGGCGCCTGCCGTTCTTCGACGAAGTCGGTAATGACCTTTACGACGACATCCTCCGGCAATCCGTGAAGGTGAAGCTGCACCGGATGCAAAGGCCAGTGCCCACGCCAGTAATTGTTCAGGTTGATCTGGATCGTTTCATATTTTTGATCGACACTGTCGGCAAAGAGCTCCTGAATCCGGGAGTCTTTGGTAAAGGAAATATGGGGGCCAACGTCAAATAGGAAGCCGCTTTCGTAGCGGAACGACGCGGTGTGACCGCCGTGGTAGGCGTTCTTATCGAACATGATGGGAGTGATTCCCTCGGCGTGCAGCCGATGCGCTGCTCCGAAACCTGCCATGCCCGTTCCTAAGACGATAACGTTCTCTTGAGCCATTCCTGTTTTCCTTTAGCTGAGCTGTGCTGTTGCTAATCCCGCGGGGGACAATACTTGACTGTTGTTGGGTGAGTCATCGACCTTGCCAGAGGACAGTGCTTCGTAGTGTTCGATCTGCAACCGGGTAAGGCGGCCAACGTCTGACCCAGATTCGAAGGCCCGATACCATTCAACGATCCAATCAAGGGCATCAGACAACGGCAACACGGGATGCCATCCTAGCGAGCTCCTGGCCTTGGAAGCATCCAGCTTCAAGAAGTGAGACTCCTGTGGATGTGCCGCAGCGTCCTGGCACCAGGAAGCTTCCTCTCCCCATGAGCGCGCCATCTGGTCTGCGATCCAGGAGACAGGCTTGGCATCGCTTTCTGCCGGACCAAAATTCCAGCCAGAGGAGTATCGTCCTCCGTCTTCTGCTAGTCGTTCAGCCAACATGAGATAGCCACGCAGCGGTTCCAGCACGAATTGCCATGGCCGGATCGAGAGAGGGTTCCGGATCAGGCAAGGGCGGCCGGCGATGAAAGCCCTCACCAGGTCAGGAATGAGCTGGTGGCTGGTCCAGTCTCCGCCTCCGATGGCGTTTCCTGCGCGGGTGCTGGCTACGGCGACTCCATGCTGGTCAAAGGACTCGCAAGGGAAGAACGAATCCCGGTAGGCGGCGGTGACCAGCTCGGCGCACCCTTTGGAATTCGAATAGGGATCGTGGCCGCCCATCGGCTCGTTTTCCCGATAGCCCCAGATCCACTCGCGGTTCTCGTAGCACTTATCGCTGGTGACGTTGACCACGACGCAGGGATGCTGCAGATGCCGCACCGCTTCGAACAGATGCACGGTTCCCATGACATTGGAGGAATAGGTTTCGATGGGATCTTCATAGCCGCGGCGCACAACCGACTGGGCAGCCATGTGAATGATTACGTCGGGACGGCAATCAGCGATGGCCTGCTTAAGCCGCGGGAAATCGCGAACGTCTCCATGAATGGAGCGTATAGTGCCAGTGACCTGCGCCTGCTCGAACAGGTTGGGCTGGGTTGGAGCCTCCAGCGCATATCCAGTTACTTCAGCTCCCAGCGCATCCAGCCACAAGGAGAGCCAGCTGCCCTTAAAACCGGTATGTCCAGTGAGGAATACCTTTCGCGCTTTCCAGAACGAACGATTGAGCATATTGATCTAGACGTTCCATGCCGCGAGCGAAACGCTGCGGCTGTTCAGATCAGCCGATTGCCAAGGCTGTAGAGTTTTCATTCCGGATTTCTTGCGACTCTGCCGTCGGCCAGTGAAGATTCTGCTCGCGCCACAGCGATTGAACCAGACCGTTGGGCAACAACTGGACATGATCAAACGACAGCACCGAGTCCTTAGGAACGTCTTGACGCAGGACGCATCCTTCCGAGAGACCAATGGGTAAAGCCGCCATCGTGCGAGCTGCGCTTGTGTTGTCGACGAGGCCATAGGTGCAGAATCCGCCAATACCATCGAGCCGTTCACCGGCCTTCAAATACCGCTTAGCCACAGCCACAACCTCGCAGACAGGGCCGGCGAGGGGAGCTACAGTTGCATCGCGGTGACTAGCCAGCCGACCTATGGTCGAAGCGATCTGGATGTGGGGAAGATGGTATGGCGTATAGAAAACATAGAATGGACCATCTCCAAGCTTGTAGTACGCCAATTGGGCTTTCTTAAGCGGCGACTCCTCGTGCACGATGACGAACGCCCCGGTGTGCGGCGCAGCTCCGAGTGCGTAGTCCACCAGGCCGGTCTCAAGCATCTGCTCGCCGGGTAGAAGTCCGGCTATCTCTCGAACATAGGAACAGGTAGGGCCGTACATACCCCTGCGACCAACATGGAAGCCGGTGGCATTGGCCAACACAGTTGCTTCCATAGAGAGCTTGGTTGAGTCGGCAAACGACGTAACCTTTTTGACGTCCTGATCGTACTTTGCGGCAAAGGCCTGCTGGGTATCGGGGTTGCGATAATAGTCGACGATGCCCTTGATGTTGCCCGCCGCTACCGGCTGCATCCCGGTAGTTCGCAGATAACGCAGCAGCGTCATAGCCACACCGGGTTCGTCTCCGTCGGTGTGGGTGACGACGACTCCAGCTTGGTCCGCTTTCACCTTCAAGATTGGGCCAAGCAGGGAATCGAGCTCTGCGTTTACCAGGACAACATTCTTGCCGTGAGCAAATGCGTCGAGGACCACGCGAGCCGCCGGCTCGATCGTACCCGTCACTTCGACGATGACGTCGATGTTTCCACAGGCGTTCAGGACAGAAGGGTCATCGGTCAGGACGGGTAGCCCGCTGGCGATAGCCGCTTCGGCTTGGTGCGCCGATGTTGCACGGCTCCACTCCTGGAAACCGGCTTCCCGAAAGGCCCGTTCCCCATGCGCCGGGGTCCGGGCAGAGATTCCTGCCAGGCGCATTCCTGGCACTGGCGTTCCCAGCTGCAATGCGATTGCCCGTCCTGTAGCGCCGGCGCCGATCATGCCCACGCGAATCGGACGACCCGCGGCTTCACGCTCTTGAAGTGCTGTATCTACCATCATTACTATCCTGTTGCGGCTCCATCAGAGGCCAGTTGAGATCTTGTTCTGAAACTACCGTTACCGGCAGCGGCCACTGAATGCCGAACGCCGGATCATCAAATCGCGCACCCCGCACTGCGCCTGGGGTATAGAACGCGGAAGTCATGTAATACATTTCCGTGTCATCTTCCTGTGTCTGGTACCCATGCGCGCAATGCTCCGGCACGTAGAGCATCCGCCCATTGGCGGCGGATAACTCGATTCCATACCAGTTGCCATAGGAAGAAGACCCAGGCCTTAAGTCCAGAACGACATCAAAGATGCTCCCCCGAGTGCAGCGAACCAGCTTCGCTTCCGGTGCCGGTTCCACCTGGAAGTGCATGCCGCGAGTCGTTCCTCGACGCGCGCTGTAACCCATGTTGGCTTGTACCGGCAGGAAGTCGAGGCCGTGCTCTGCGAATTCCCGCGTACACCACGCCCGCATGAAGCGGCCGCGCTCGTCCCCGTGCGGAGCGGGGTCGATTACCATTGCCCCCGCAATATTTGTCTCAAGGAAATGCATGTCGTCACTGATCTGGGTAGAACCCTAGCTCTGCTTTCCCGCGAACACGGCGCCGGCCCGCTGGGCACGGCTTTCGTGCCGCTCGTCGCTCTTGGCCTGGCCTACCCGGAAGACCGCCGCGTAGCGCGTCTTCCAGTCTGCGCGGCCTTCGCTGAATGGCTCCAGCCCCCAGTATTCCAGTGGCCATCCCTTCAGCAGGGAAACATCTCCCTCGTGGACCTCCCGGATCATCTCCGTCACCGGCGTCCATCCCATCTCGCGCGCGACGCTGGCCCGCACATCCAGATCAACGCCGGTTACGAAGAGATATCCGCCCGGCTTCACCAGTTTCGCGACATTCCGCAGGCACCGGGCAGCCGCCTCCGGCTTCATGTGGCAGAGGAAGCGGTTCGCGACGACCATATCCTGAGGGCCGATAGCATCGACAATTGCCGGTGTCGTGGCATCTCCCACCATCCAGGTGATGCCTTCCCGCAGCCATTTTCTGACTCTTACCTGATCGCCTTCCACTTCGCACATCTCGGCCACTTCGTCGGCGGACATACGCTCGAAGATAGGGGCATTCTGGTCTCTCCAGGTATTCCAGTCCACATCTACCGGTCTGTGAGAGTCCTTCTGTTCGGAGGCCCCGGTTACGCCGGGTCGAGGGCGCGAATAAATTCCTTTGCTGGCAAATTCCAAAATCTCGCGCGATATATCGACGGCATGCACGCGGACCTTCAAGTCAGGACGAGCAGAGCGGATTGCCCACAAGATGGAGTAAAGCTCTGCGCCTTTGCTGCATGCCAGGACGCACAGGTCCAAGCGGGAGCCTTCCACTTTGTTTTCCAGAAGGCGGCACATCAATTTCATCTCCGCACGGTTCCTCAGGAAGAATGTGCCAAACGACTGCCGGCGTTCGGAGCGACGAAGCACCATGCCATGCAGGTATCGGCCATACAGAATGCCTGGCGAACTCCGGCGAAGCGGCGCCGGCATATGGTTCCAAACCCGTCTGGCTAGGGAAAAGTACATTTCAAGAGATCCTAAAGAGACTTAGAAGCGTTGTATGTAAGCAGGCAGGTTTGTGCCTTAGCTGAAAGATTTGAGCGTTGCCGAAGCGATGCTAGCTCGTCACCCTGGCGCTTTGAGGTGTTCCCATATTCTGCTGAACATGCGCGACCGGGAGGCACTCAGCCATGACCGACTGCTCGACTGCGTCACACAAGGCGTGGCCGGCCAGGATATGACACTCCTGAATTCTTGGGGTTTGGTCAGAAGGCACAGCGATCAGTACATCGACCATGCCACGAAGACGTCCACCAGAAGAGCCGGTCAGCGCGATGGTGAACAGTCCAGCGCTTCTCGCATAGCGCACCGCTTCGATCACATTAGAAGAATTTCCGGAGGTGCTTATGGCGACCGCCACATCACCGGCGACTGCCAGTGCCTGTAGCTGCCGCGAGAATACCTGGTCGAAGCCGTAATCGTTGCCGATCGCAGTGACTGCCGAGCTGTTGGCGTTCAGCGCCAAAGCAGGCATCGGATCGCGCTGGCGAAGGTAGCGCCCGACGAACTCCGCTGCCAGGTGCTGCGCATCGGCGGCGCTGCCACCGTTGCCAAAGAACAATGCCTTATGCCCCGTCTTATAGGCCAGGACAAGAGCGTCGGCCGCCATGGTCAACTCTGACAGGCAGGTGCTCATAAGGCGCTGGTGTACCTGAATACTCGATTCGAGATTCGTGCGCAGAATGCTCGATGTCATATCAACCTCAGTTTGCAAACGGCTTTGGAGCGGAGGCTATCTCTAGCCGGCCTGGGCAGAGAAGGATGCCGATAGTTGCTTTTCGGATCTCAACCGGGCCCGCCACCAGTCAAGGATGTCCTGTAGAGTCGTCGCCAGGTCAATCTCCGGCGCCCAGCCACTGCAGCTTTGGAACTTAGTAATGTCACCAGCGATAACGAGTTCGTCACAACCTCGCACAAGCGCGGAGTCCACTTCCAGCGAGAAGGGCTGCGTTACATGCTGCCTGATGATGGCTATCACGTCCTGCAGCGGGTAGATCTTGGTTGCGCCGAGGTTGTAGACATCGCCCGGCTCGCAGCACTCCGGCGCCATCCACAATCCCCGAACCAGGTCGCGAACGTCGATGATGGCGCGTCTGGTGAGATTGCCGATTTTGAGCGAAGGAGGCCGCAGGCCCAGTTCAATCTCGACCGCTCTTTCCGCGAAGTCGGAACATACGTCCCCCAACTTGCCCGGTCCCGTAGTATTGAAGATTCGAATCCTCAGGCATGGGATCCTGTAGTTAGCGAAATACTGGGCCGTTAATAAATCCTGGGCGACCTTGCTTACTCCGTAGGGGTGCAAGGGGCGCAACGGATGATCTTCCCGCACCGGCAGATTCACAGCCTCTACCGGGCCGTATTCCGCACTGGAACAGGCGACCACCACGGTTGGCATCCGGTTCAGACTGCGAACGCTCTCGAAAAGATTGACTGTCCCAACAGCGTTAATTTCGATGGTTTCTTGCGGCCGCTCAAGCGAGATGGTGGGATAGCTTTGCGCCGCCAGGTGAAATATCCGGTCAGGCTGAAAAGTCGAAATCAGGTGAGACAGCCGGCTAGCATCTCGGACATCACATAGTTCAAAGGCTCCGCCAGGCCAGTGCTCCGGTTCAGAAATCCCCAATCCAAGGATCGAACAGTCCTGGTTGAGACAGTGTTTTGCTAGAAATCCGCCGATAAAACCGGCTGCTCCGGTAATCAGTATCTTCATAGGGAACTCTCGCACCCCGATAGGGGCGAACCTTCCTCCACGTTGGCGAGCACAGCCTGTGCTTCGCGATAGCGCTCCGGAGTTCCAATATCAACGCAGCTTCCCTGGTGGATGAAACCTTTTACGTTCTTGGCTTGCCGGAGCCACAGGGGGAGCAGGTCTCGCTCCAGCGAGGCCTCTTGGTCGGCTGTTATTTCATAGATCAGGGAGCGGGAGAAGAGATATATCCCGGAATTCACGAAGCAGCCGGCAGCAGGGAATTGCTTCTCCTCAAACCCGACAATGGCCTGGGCTTGGTCCAACGACACAAAGCCGCAATCGACTCGCCCGTCAGCAGGTACCAGCACGACAGACGCATCCGCCTTAGCTTCTCTATAGTCTTCTACGAACTTGCCAAGATCGACATCAGTATAACTATCCCCATTCATGACAAGAACGGAGTCTGTCTCGATTCGGTCGGCAGCGTTACGTAATGCGCCGCCGGTTCCGAGCGCCTGTTGCTCGGGTGAATAGACCAGATGCAGACCAAGAACGCAGGTGCCAAAGTGCGACCGGATCTCATCCTGCTGATATCCCACCGCCAGGATTGCACGATTGAAACCGTGCCTGGCAATCTGGCGGAACAGTACCTCCAAAAATGGGCGTCCGGATACTGTGGCCATGGCCTTGGCGGCTTCGCCGATCACCGGGCGCAATCGCAGCCCGGCCCCGCCGCATAGCACGACCGCATCTGGCATCTTAGGCATAGACAATGTTTCGCTCAGTAACCAACGATTGGTCGTACACTTCTTCAGGCTCGTAGACCGCAACCTGGCTACCCTTGGTCGAGAATGCAAACGGGATACAAAGCAGCTTCTTCAGTCGGTCCCTCAAGGCTTGGCGCCGCTCAGGCGGAACAAAGAACAACATGAAACCGCCCCCCCCGGCTCCCAGCAGCTTTCCGCCCAAAGCTCCGGCATCGAGCCCCGCTTGGTAGATCTCGTCGATGCTCGGGTTGCTGATCTTGCCGGTCAGCGATCGCTTGATCTCCCATCCCTGGTGCAGCAGTCGCCCAAAATCATCCAGCGACCGCCGGGGATTGGCCAGAATGTCCTCGCCTTCATCGACCAACTGACGCAGGAGTTCCAACTCCTGTCTTCGTTGTGGAGTAACTCTCACCTGCTCCTGAGCGATCTCAGAGGCGGTACGGGAAAATCCGGTGAAATAAAGCGCCAGGTGTTGCTCGAGATCAGCCAGCCGGCCATTCGTAGCGAAGATTTTTTTTACTTCGATTGATCCATCAGTCCGGAAGTCAATCCGGTTGCAGCCGCCATAGGCGGCGCTAACCTGGTCCTGCGCGCCCACCGCCTCCTTAAGCAGTACCTGTTCGACATGAATGGCATCGCTTGCCAGGTCCTGCTTGGAGCGCATTCTGTCTTGCAGCGCATAGAGGCCCAGCAGCAGGCCAACCGTAAAGGCCGAACTTGTACCCAGGCCAGTGCGCGCGGGGAGATCGGCAACGTGATGGATCTCGACCCCTTCTTCCATCCCCAGAAACTGGAGGCAGGCGCGCACCGAGGGATGCTCGATCGCACCATTGCGGATCACATTCTCTACCTTCGAGTACGAAATCCGGCTGTGATACTCGAAGAAGGGAGGCAAGCGTCGGCATGTAATGTAGCAGCACTTATTGATGGTGGTGGACAGCACGGCGCCACCGTGTTCCCGGTACCATATAGGGTAGTCCGTGCCTCCGCCAAAAAATGATACTCGAAATGGGGTGCTGGTGATAATCATCGGCGCTGCTTTCTCTGGAATATTAGATCGAACGATAGACTGCCGGTCGCCGCGTCAGGCGGTTACAAGGTGCTTCCTTCTTTCGCAATCAGGAGGACGCCTTTAGATCGACGGACGTACTGGAACGGCGACCCAACCCCTGCTTCGCGGCCAGGTCGTTCAATAGGGCGCCATACACTTTCATCGTGGTCTGACTCACGATCTCCCACGAGTTGCTCTGAGCAACGTGGCCCTTGATCTCCTGCCGCCGCTGCTCGAGGTTTCCGTATAAATCGCTCGCAAAGTAGCGCTCCAGCACCTCGGACAGGTCATTCGCGTCTGCAGCCTTGAAGGTGAAACCGGTCTTACCTTCAACGATTTCATCCCGCAACGACCCGACGTCGGCGGCGACAACCGGCAGCCCAAAGCCGTACGCGAGAAACAGCACCCCGCTCTGATACACATGGGTATAGGGGAGCACCAGTACGTCGGCCGCTTTGAAGTAGATTTCCGTTTCCTCGTCCGGAATGAATTGCGCTCTGAGGTTGATCCGATTACTCGCCGGGCTGGTGGCGATCATTTCGCGGATGTGTTTCCAGTACTCCTCGCACTTGTCAGGCTTCCCGGCAAAAACCAACCGGTACTTTCCGCCGCGCTCGATTAGCTTGTGAAAAGCTGCGATCAAGTGCTCGATGCCCTTGTAGGGCGTGACATTCCCGAAAAAGAGGATTGTCTTTTCGTCTGCTTCCACCCCCAGCCTCTTTTTGGCGTCGGCGGCTCGCAGGCTGGTGTTCGGTACCGCGTTGTTGATACCGAAGGGAATGACCGTGATCCGCTCCTGGCGCACGCCGAAGTCCGCGACCATTTCCTTCTTCATCTTTTCCGTATGCACGAAGATCTGATCGCACAGGCGATACTGAATTCGCAGTGTCCAACGATTAACCCGGCCATCGGTCGCATCTCTTTTCCCGGCATTCACGTTATGGGCCGTGAATACAACCTTCTTGCCGAGGAGCTTGTAATAGAGCATCAGCATGGTTCGATCAAAGGTCTCGAATTTGTTGTTCCACAGAATGTGGAAGATCTTCGGGCGGGCCGCCGCGGTGTAGCGGATCAGCTTGCCGTAATAGCGCAGGACCCTGACAGCTTTTTCCCTGAAGCCTACATCGGATCGCTGGCTGCCCCGGAGATTAAGAAACCGGACCGCCGGCTTGCCGTGCATCTCTGGACAATCGAGATCGTCGCTGCCAACCACATCCAGGACGATGGGTTGTGCCATGAGCGCGGTCGCCAGACCGAAAACGTAGGGCCGGTCAGCTCCGCCGGTGAGCAGGCTCACCGCAATCTCGGGATTGGCTTCGGTTCCAGCAGACAACTGTTCGCCAGCGTGTGTCATTGTGCTGACATGCAGCCCTGCAGCTCCGGACCCTGCAGCCGATACATGGTTCTATCCCAGGCCCTGATGCAGGAGGCTTTGAATTCGGGAAGGCTTCTCTGCACACTCTTGGCCGTCTTCCATCCGAAGATGGGCTTCATCCAGGCATACTTCCAGCGCAGGCGGGGCACTTGCAGGCGTCCACCCAGTTCCCCGGCCAAGGCTTGCAGCTGCGCCACGATGTCCGATCTTTCGGGATAGAAGTGGTCGTACCATGTCTGCAGATAGTTCAGGCACGCCCGTCGCACCCGATCGTTCTCTTCCAGAGATCGCAGATATTGCACGTGCAGCTTCATGGACACGAACATCGCATCTTTCTTCCGGTCCGACGCCCCGATAAAGCTCACGCGGCTCGAACCGGTAATCCGGTAGAAAACTCCCGTGCCCGCTACGAAGCGGGTCCCTTCGGAAGCCAGCAGCACTCGGCAGAAGTACTCGCCGTCATCGTCGGAGACCAGCCGCGTGTCCCACGGCCCCGCTGCCTCAATCAGCTCCCGGCTCGTCAGCCAAGTGGCCGTCTGCATATGCAGGTTCTCGCCCATCTTTCGTGCCAGCCACTCCACCGGAGAAAGATCGCAGCACAGCGAGTTGTTGACGAAGCGCACACCTTGAGTCCGGTAATAAAAGAACGCCCACGGCGACGAGAGCAGGATCCGCCGGCTGTCTGTCTCGCGCAATGCCGCCAGTTGCCGCTCGATCTTGTCGGGCGCCAGCAGATCGTCGGCGTCGAGATACTGGATGTAATCCCCGCAGCTGTGTTCCAGCGCGAGGTTGCGCGTGGCCGCTGCGCCCTGGTTTTTGCTGGTTACAACCCGCACCGACTCCGACTCGTACTGGCGTGCGATGGCCAGCGTTTGGTCCCGGGATCCGTCGTCGACAACGATGATCTCCTTGCGCTTCCACGTCTGAGCCATTGCCGAGCGGATCGTGTCGCCGATCCATTTCTCGGCGTTGTAGGCAGGGATTAAAATGGAAACCAGTGGAGTATTCATGGTTTAGTGTTATTCGCTTTTTATTCGCTATGGACGTTCTTGATAGTCGATTCAAGGGTTCGCGTTGACATCGCCTGGGAACCGCCCATTAGTAACTATCCATTAGGTTACTTTGGTGCGAGATTTATTGCTTTTTATGACCAGAGTCACCTGTCTTCCCGTACTCTGGTCGTTCAGGGCAGATGGCGGCAGCTGCTCTGGCGCCTCGATTTCGATGCTTGAGCTCGACTCGGTTAGGGAAAGAACCATGACGATGGAAACCTTTAAAGCGGCCTTTTCAGCTCTACTCTTAGCTGTCCTTATTAGCGCAACGGCCCAGGCGGCAACCTACACGGCCAAGTCCTGCAATACATCGGATGTGCAGGCCGCTGTAAAGTTAGCGGCAAACGGGGATACAGTTATTATCCCGAACGGCTCTTGCACTTGGAGCAGCGGCATCTCGACCAGCAAGCAGATTACAATTCAGGGCCAGTCGGTCGGGGGCGTAACGATCACAGATCAGGCAGGGAGTAATGACTTGCTCACAGTTACAATCGGCAACAGTTTTCACACGACGATTGCCAATCTAAATCTCTTGCCGGGAACCGGAACCGGAAACTATATCACGGTGCAAGGAACAGGTCTCGTTCCATTGATGCACGACATGGACTTCAACATCCCTAATTTTCAGCTTCAACATGCCGTGCAATGGTTCGTGACTGGTGGTGTGATCTGGAATACGACCTTTGAATCAACCCAAAATCTAGCTGGTTCATGCGGTCAACAGATAGGTAGCGACAGCGGTAGCATCGTGGTTAAGAGCAATAAGAACTGGGATGATGCTGATACTACAGGAATCTTAGACACGACTGGAACGAACAATCTTTATATTGAAGACTCAACTTTCAATTATGTGGGCCAGATTCCAGACGTTGACGACAATGGTAGGGTTGTCGTCCGATACAGCACATTCAACAATACTAGTGGTGGAGTGACCCATGGCCCTACCAGCACTTATGGAGCACGTCAAATCGAGCTTTACCAGAATCACTTCAACTATACGAACACAAACCGAGACGCCAGTCGCTACTTTTGGTTCAGAGCGGGGGAAGTGGTAATAACCCAAAACGCTGTCCAAGCTCAGTCGGGACAATGTTACGGAAATAAGGACTCCTTCACGTTTATCGTAGAGAGCGCGACCCGTCTGACTTCTCACGGGTGCTGCACGGGCTATATGTGCTTCCACCAACCAGGTTCTGGGTCGGATGGAAGTTCCGGCCACAACGCCCTGTCGGCAAGCCAGACGCCATACGATTCTTACCAGCAGTCATTTCCGGTGTACATCTGGAATAACACAGGCACCGGGCAGGGAAACGTGGGGTTAAATGACAGCGACATGAGTTGCAACAATCCCGGCGCCAATACCGCCGCGTTCTTTAAGCTTGGACGGGACTACTTTCTTGATACTTCGAGCAACCCTAACAAGGGGGCTAAGCCAGGATGGGCTCCTTATACCTACCCACACCCGCTGCGGCAGGGACAGGATGACCCGCCAACGCCTCCAACCGACCTTCAGGCGAGTCCGCAATGAACTGAATTTAGGGCTGCCGGAATCTCAGCACGTCGCCCGAAGCCGCCTCTTGCTGGATTGTCCAAGAAGAGGCGGTTAACTATCTCCAGAGTCAGTAGTTTGTGAAGCTCGGTAGTGTAGTTCCGATCTCCCTTGAGATGGCCCTTTACCACGGCCTCAAGGCCTTTTCGGTCAACGTAAGGCCTGGAAAGGCTGCGTGGGTCGAGCAACATTTCCCGAACGTAGCCTGTGAGGATATCTCGGTACCAGACTCGAAAATGGAAGATTTTGTGCCTTCCGAGGAAGAGACGTTCGAGCTGCAAAGGTGAGAGAACACGGTCCACACGGGCGGCCCACTGTGGCATGCCCATATCGTAAGCGTATTCCGCTTTGAACAGAAAATCGAGCAGGCATCGAGAGGCCGCTTCTGAGAGAACCCCACTGTCTCCGGCCAACCCGCGGTCAGTCCGGATGCCTAGGAGAGCCGGGTTTCCATCGGCGATCAACCGCAAGGAAGTCTCGTTCGTAGTGAGGGCCGACTCAGGTGCTCTGAAGACTGTCCTGACAAAGTCGTTATCGATGTAAGGAGTCCGCATGGCGACCTGCGTCTTCTCGAGCGCCAGAGACCCGTAGTGATGCCACGGGCCCTGTTTGAAAACGGCAAAAGAAACCGGGTGTTCGCGAAGGAGTCCTTGGTAGGTTTCCCTTGTCTGGCGGATGTGGTATAGGAACTCTGGAGCGAACAATCCACGGAGAGGTTCTTCTGGCTTGAAAGCACGCAGCTGGCGAAGAACCTCTCCCCCCAAGAGTCCGGTCATCCGGACCGGTGCAACTTCGCGCGCCCTCTCGTTCAAATAGAGGTCAGGGGCATGGCTGACATCAGCACATCCGTCGGTGAGGTACACCGCGCGCTCGGCGTAGTACGAAAACCGGGAAAGAAAATCCTGTTCCAGCCGGATCACCTGGTGGGGCTGTTTACATACGCGAGCCACCTCACGCGCTACGACGACATCCTGACAGTCGCGGCGCATTCCGCCGAAAGTATAACAAGGGAGTGAGCTCGGTTGAGACCTCTGCCAAGCCATGACCATTCGGGTGTCCAAGCCTCCCGTCAGGGACATGGCGACCCGCTGATGGCCGTTGAAGTACCGAGGGAGATTTTGCCTGAAAACCTGTCGGAGTTCCCGGTAATAGGATTCCGGATCGAGCGTTTCCTGATCTTCCCATTCCCTGGGATGGAAATAGCTTCCCTTCCCCTGGAGTAAGCCATTTTGAAAAACCCATGCTGACGCCGGCGGTAAAATGTGGACACCGTCAAAGAGCGTCCGGTTCTCCAGAACCGAGCCACAGGCGACGAACTCTCCGAGCCCTCGGGCATCCATCTTCCTTAGTTCAGGACACACGGCTAGGATCGCCTTGGCCTCAGCAGCAAAATAGAACGTGTCCTTTGACTCATGGAAGTAGATCCGGTGTATCCCATAGCGATCGTTGAAAAGCGTAGAAGTCCGGCGATTTCGATCGATCAGGATCCCGTGAAATTGACCGTTCAAACCCGCCAGAAACGAGGGGTCTTCCTCGTAGAGGTGAACCAGATAGCTAGGGCCGGCCGCGTCAAACTCGTACCCTCGCTCTTTCAGACGCTGGGCCGTCCCCGGCTCCGGATATTCCTCCCCCGAAAACACAAGAACTACTTCTTCCCGTTTGCTACGCAGGGGCATTCCATCAGAAAAGGAATCCTCTCTCGCAACCCACCCCACGTAGACTCCCAGCGACTCCTCGACCCACATTCCCGCAAGATAGGAGGACTCATGAAGAAGGGTCCTCACCATCCGCTGCAGCTGCCGTACAGCTCGCTCTCGTGGAGTTCTAGTGATAAGCCCAACGATGCCCGGCATCCTGCTCCTAAAGAGTTCCTTCAGCAGCTTTCAGTCTGCGTGTATTCCAGTGACTCCTAATTGTTAGTAACTGGCTGAGCAGAGGCTTGGGAATACTCTTCACAAGCCCTCGGTGGAGTCGCAATTTCAAGGCAACCTTTCCCTTGGCCGTCAGCGGGATATAATACCGAGGCAGCAGCACCTTCTCAAAACCATTGCGCCGCTTGAACTCGGTCAGGGAACTCTTTGGGTCATTGTAGACGTAGCTGTAGTAGACTAGATAAGAGATTCCTTTTTGCGCGCAAACCTCAACCGCCTTTGCAATCAGCGCGTTGGCCGGCCTCTTGTCATAGTGCTTCATCATGCTGAGTATCTGGACGATATTGGCAACCCCACCGGCGTAAGTCATTCTGATAAAGCCAATCAATTCATCTTGATAGTACGCACCCAAGAACGCATTTCGCTCCGCATATGTCGAATTTTCGCTCTTCACGGCCTCGAAACTCTTCTGGAAGTGCCAAAAGTGCCTTCCCTGTCTAATCGGGGCCTCATTATTAATACTGACGATACCTTTCACAAACGCGTCGTCGAATTCCGCGAGCTTGACGACGACTCCAGCCTTGGCTGCCTTCCTGACTGCCCTTCGCACACTGGCTTCGACCCGCTTATCCCACCACTCCGAAAAAGTTGTGATGGGTATTACAGCGAAATTGTCCCATTCCAGGTGGTATGCATACTTCGGAGTGAGATCTGGGAGTCTCTGGACAAACGTAAGAATGTCGGCGTTCAGGCCGCTCCCTTTCAGTTGGGAAACGAACGACTCCGGGTCTCCGACGGTCTCACCTTCTACAAGATCCTCATCCTGAACGGTAGCAGTTCTCAGGCACTTTCCCGTAACGATTACCGTCCTCTCATTAATCTGTATTGATGGAACAGATACAGCCTTCCCTTTCACGCGGATTTCAGTACGACCACAATGTTCCTGCTCGCACATACGATCTAAGGCCTCCTGGCAGCGATGGAGTGGAGAGCGCATGGCCATTCACGCGGATACCGCAGTGATTGTTGCTCAGGATTCTCGATGATATAGTTTGCGTAGACAAACCTCCCGCTTCGTTTAGGCTGTGCTCTCAATGGCAGCGTTGTAGGTCTTAACATCATTATCTCTGTCCCTTCATGTTCACCGGGTAGATCTGGAATCTCGACGATCGGTTGGCAACGAACAGCACCTCTACATCGAAACCGAAATCGTCCAGGCGCTGACGTCCGAGGAGCTCGCGAGTCCCAAAACCTCAGATCAACCCACGGTCAGATATCTTTGTACCCTAGTAAGGGTTGAAGGCAGGCGCTTTGCTTAGTCGAAGGCTGAAAGGATGATGGAAATAGATCCTCGCAACCAAAGCCCAATTCAAGTCTACCTCCGTTACCAACCGACCGACCGTAGACCTGCGAACGCAGGATGTCTAATCCCTCGCATTCACGCTTATAGGATTAGCCCACTAGTTCTGCGAATCCCCTATCCATACGGTAGCATCGCCGGCGTACCGCCCACCAACCTCGAATACGGGCTTCGAGTTGCTCAATGCCGACCCACCAAATGTCACAATCACAGTCCCCGGCTTCTGGTTTCGACGTCCGCCCTTCTGGCACTTTAATACAGTGTTCCAAAAAAACTGAACGTCGCTAAGTGCTGCCGGCGGGCGATTCTGTCTTGTAATCGCACTTTTGACGGAGTCAATCGGATTACCTGCATCGTCAACGAAGCCGATGTAGCGGTCACAATACTCGGAAGAGTGCAGCCAAGCCAGAATATTTTCCAACTGGAAGGTTCTTTCGCGCTCTGCAAGAAGAGGCCTCGCACCCCTCGTCACTATCGGCACGTCTATCCCCTCACGTACCATCAACATGACCACCATCAGTGTCACGATAGCCCCAACGACATATCGGATCTTAACAAAGGAGAGGGCCCTTTCTGCCCGAGACCACCCTAGAGCAGTGGCGTACGCTGCCATGATTATGGCAAAGAGTGCATAGATCGGCGTGCCAATACCCCCGCCGAACGGGAGCAGTGCCGCGGCAAGCGTCACGAAGGCCAGACTCCAGCAGCGTAAACGACAAAGTTTAGTCAAGGCTGCGCAGAGCCAAAGTAGCAACAGCGGTAGCCCTGTCAGGACAAATGCAACGCTGAGTACAGACACAACAATACCGACCGCCAACTTCAGTCTAGGCGAGAGTACCATGCTAAACACAACTAGCTGAGTTAACAAGAAGGCAAAAACAGACGCAGCCAGATTGACTTCGCTGGTCTGGTAACTCGCCAGAAAGCCAGCTAGCCGGGTGCTAACAGGCATTGTCGCAGTCTGCAGAAATAGCAGGGGTGCGTTAGGCCAGAAACGTGGACCAACGACTACCATGGCGCCGATCGCCACCAGGCCGGCAAATAGGATTGTAACTGCCTTGAGGTGCTGTCCTGCGTTGCGTTGTCGGAAGGTGTCGAGGTAAAACCCGAAGTAAAAGCCTACAAAGAGAGCAGTTGCGAATGGGTGCCAAAGCACGAGCAGCGTCGCAACTGCCGCAAGCCACGCCTCTCCCTTGTAGGGTGTTCGTGACCTATGGAACAAAAGTACAGCTCCCAGCATCAGCATGACGGGAGCATAGAATATTCCATAGATATGAAATAGTTGAACATAACCAGAAAAGAAAACACCACCGGTGACGAATGCGACAAGCGCAAGGAGTCGGCGCTCGACCGCGGCACAATAAATAAGCCACCAAGAGAGAGCAAACAGGCAGTATATAAGGCCCTGGAGTACGGTTTGACGCAAGGGGCTGGTCGGGAAAACACGCGGATCAAGGATCATAAAACCCAGCCACGTCGCTGCCTGGGCTAATGGCCGATAGGTCTTAGATATGAGCGAAAACGCCTCCGTAAAGCCGTGGCTATGAACCATTGCAAGCCACCAATAGCTTTCTCTGTGGCTGGCAAAGGGCACGGCTATAAGGAACCAAAAGGAGAATCCGAGCAATGCGAGAATGAAGTAGCAGAGCGTCTGAAGCAGTGAATCTGGATCAGAACGCTGGCTGCGTTTGCGTTCCGAAATCTCGCCGATAGAGTCTGTTGGAATCACAGGGTCTCCGAGAAGCCTGCGGAGCTAGCATGGGGATAACATCGTGAAGTCACCGCCTCTTGCAATTCAGTTTGGAACTCCTCAAATCGAGGGGCCGCTACTGGAGAGACAGCGGATACCCCCGTCGTCGGCAGAACGTCAATCGCTCCGAGCAGGAACACAACAAACATCAACTGACCTTTGAAGGCTGACTCTGTGACATTGTAGAAGGGCAGAATGGCCCACAGGGCCAAGGTTAGTGAGCCGAGGCTCGAGAAAGTATCGAGTCGTTTCCAGATTATCCGGTAGCTCGAGATCAGGAAGCTACCGAGCAGGAAGAGTCCGATTAAACCTAGGTTGAGGTAAACCTCAAGATATCCATTGTGCGCCTCATTGACGCCGCCAGCATTCGCCCAGAACCTTCACGAGCCGAGGACCCAGCCAGAAACTCTCGTACCCGGTGCCAATTAAAGGGTTTGTGTGCGTACTAAGAACAGCGTCCCAGATGTTGCTTCTACCCGTAAGGGTTGGGTCGCGACCGACAGCCGAGGCAATCTCCGCGTTGATGTCGATACCAAAGCCGAAAGCCAGCACCAAGTATAGGCAGATCCCGCACGGAAGCCCTACCTTGAGGAAAGACGGGTGGCGACTGAAGACCTTGCTGTGAGCCGCTGCGACCACCAGACACCCCAGCACTAGACACAGGCGCGAGGTCGCGCTGTTGGACATGTCGAGCAGCCACAGGGTCATGGCGATGAACGCTAGGTTCACCAGGATGATTCGTCTGGTCTGGCCGCTCCTTGCGATCGGACCAGCGCGTCACCGTGTCCCAGAAGAAGAAGAGCCCGCTGATTAGGCATAAGACTCCCAGCATGTTCTTGCTTGTCGTAGCGCCCGAGTATTCGGCGACACCGGTCCATGGATCCCACGACTTGCCTATTTCGGGATAGTACTTTATGAGCAAAACCGACAGCGGGATCAGCAGGTAGCAAAGGCGCCGAAGCAGGGTGCGGGCTGCCTCCAGCGGGTGAGAGGCCGAAAAGACGACCAGAATCACCAGATAATTGCCGAGGTCCCGAAACCATCGCTTTAAAGGAGATCAGCGGGAAATCGGACCATAAGAAGCTAACCAGCGCATAGGCCAGAAATACGTTCAGCGCCACGTTGTTGGCAAAGAATTCGCTCCACCGGAAGGAGCGCGACACGAGGATGCCGATCGCCAGAAAGATCAGACCGAAGTAGATCGTCCGGTCGAAGGGGATTGCCCTCTTGCAGAGCCGAAGCAACCTGCCCCACCTGCCCTCCCAGCCACTGCGAGGGCAGCCGCGATCCCAGGATAAACATCCAGATCACGGGTACCCATAGTGCTGCGGAAACGTCGGGACTCTTCGCCGGATCGAAGTAAAGCAGGAGCAGCAGACACACCAGCCATACAATGAGCGCTATAAAAGGGGGCATTCCGGAGTCAGCAACTTTCCCGGCAGGAAGGATCGTCTTTAAGAAACAGCCAGCGCCGCCTGCTGAATGTGTACTCGAGCCTCGCCATCGGCCATCAGCCGGCTGTTGTTCAGCTGTTCGAAGATGGAGTCCATGATCCTGGCGGTAAGCAGGATCTCACGATACGAGATGGGAAGCGGGGCATCGTCACGCACCGAGCGGTAAAACGACTCGATCAGATACTTCATGCCCGAATCCATGTGGAAATCCATATTGAGGAATAGCTTTACGTTCCGCTTGAGATTGCTGAGATACTGCCTGGCCATTACGACCGGGGGAATGAATCTGTCGGCATAGCTCTTGTATTTTTGCCCGCGCAGCTGGAGCACAATTTCATGATCCTGATCGAGGATCAAGCCGTTCGTCGAGCCGTACATGCGGAACTCGTGAATCGATGGCCTCATCTGCGATGAGAAGGTGAAGTACGCCGTTGTTCCGTCCTGGCCGGCGATCACCACCCGCAGCTCGTCGATAATCTCGTCCTCGCCTATATCCTTCAGCAGTGCGCTCTGGAAACCGTGCACGAATACCTGCGGCTGGTCGCCCTTGAGAAACTCCGCGATCTTTGCAATGCCGTGGCTGATGACATTCTGCAGGAGCTTGCCCGGCAACCTGCGGACCCAATGGTGCTTATCCCCCAATAGGGCTTTCGCGTAGCTCGGGTCGCCCAGGTCGTAGCCATAGTAGCTTTCCATATGTATCGGCCGCTCACCCAGATATCCTTGCGACACCAAGGATCGCAGACGCCTGGCCCCATGGCTGAACTGATCGTTATGTCCTGCCGTAAGCTTGAGTCCCCTGGCATCGGCCAGCCTGATGAGTTGCTCCGCCTGATCTGCATAGAGCGTGAACGGCTTTTCCACATAGACATTGCAGCCTTCTTCCAGGCACAGCTTCGCGAGGCCGAAGTGGCTCTCAGGCGGCGTTGTGATGTGAACGACGTCTGGCCGGGCCTCACTGATGAGATCGCCTACCTCCGTGAAATACTGCTTCACCGGAAAGCGATCATAGATCTGCTGTGCCATCAGGCTTTCGCGATCGCACACTCCAACAATCTCGCAGCCGTCAATGCGTCCGATCTGCGCGGCATGTGCGTCGGCAATTTTTCCACACCCGATGATGGCGACCTTAAGCATGCTGGCTCCCTTGCCTGCAAGCCGCAGCATATCTTTGTAGCGCCTCCTCAGTCGGGACCACCTGCCGCCATCCTAACTTTGTCTTGATCTTGTCGTTGCTGTAATGGGTCTTGCGCCACTGAGAGTACCAATGGCCGCGATTGAATGCCGGAGGCAGTTGGCCTTGGGAGCGGGCCGAGTATTTCTCCCACAGATAGCAAAGCATGTAGCTGACCGCGTGAGGAATATAGAGTGATCTGAAGTTCCTAATGTTTGCCTTATACAACCGGAGGAAGCGCCGGCTCGACGGGATGTCGTCGTCTAATACATTGAAGACCTCACCATCCACTCCCTTCACGAGTCCGGCCAAGGCAATAGCTGAGGCACAATTATCGACATAGGTGAAAGGCACAACGTTAGATCCGCCGAGATGCAGAAATAGTCCGAATGTACCCAGGCCTACCCGACCAGTAATCTGCGGCCGGCCCGGTCCATAGACGCTGCCCGGCCGAACGATGGCGAACGGGATGTCGTGATGCTTCCCGTATTCTCGGAGAATCTCTTCCTGCTTCGACTTGGCGTAGCAGTAAGCATCGCCGCGCATCTCAGGGTGTTCTTCAACCGGCGAAGACTCGTCCAGGCGGCTGGATCGCTGCTGATTCGTATACACAGCGAACGAACTCACTAATACGAACCTTTTCAGACTGGCATGTCTGAGGCAGGCCTCCAGCAAATTACGGGTCGTCACAACCGAGTTCATGACCGCGTCTGGAAACGACTTCTCGCCCGTTCCCGCCGCCAAATGAAGCACGACCTTTACGTCAGCGCAGGCAGCCTCGCAATCCTGACGCGAAAGCAGATTTCCTTTCACCACACTAACCCGTTGTACAGCGGCATCATATCGGAGCCCCCCTGCGATCCCTGCGAGTTTGCCAGCGGGCCGACCAAAGCAGACTAGGTTCCGAAATCCCTGATCCAGAAGATACTGAACCACGCGGGAGCCGATGAAACCGCCGGCACCGGTAATCAGTATGCGATCGTCTTGCGCAATGATGAAGTCACGAGCGCCAGCAGCCTTCGGTGTCGGAAAGATTTTCGCGTTATCCATGAATACGCTAGCTTGGAATCTTGGAGGTAGAATGCCTGGGAGTTCGAATCACTTAGTTCCAACCGGCGGAGGTCGATATTTCTAGGGGCTGTGATGTTCCTTCGGCAAATCGATCGTGTGCCACTCGCCTTTCGTAGGACCTTAGTTGCAAGCCGGGGACGATCTCGTGACCGCCGCTCTGGGTGGCAGGCTGTCCCTTCATGATCAGCTGTTCGACTTTAGCCGACCGCCGCATCCGGAACCATTCCACGGCCTGGCTGGCATTTGCGAACCAGACGCCACGGGTCTTCAGGTGCTCAAACAGATCGCGGTAAAACGAATCCCAGAGTCTCTCCGGTGCGACACTCCGGTCATGCCAGTTGATGGTAAGGCATCCTCCGAATCGGGCCGCGTTGTTTATCAGCTGCTCAACGACAGCTGCTGCCTCTGCCGGCGAATAGTCCTGGTGTGCCGGATAGAAAAGCGCTGTGTCCATCACATGCAGCGGCAGTTCCAACAACTGCTTCGCGCCAAGCGGCTTGAATACCTGAGTCGTGCCTGCCCGATAGCCGACGGTCTCGTTATATCCGCTGGTTGAGTCGTAGGTCAGGCCCGCTTCCTCAAGAACCTTAGGCGACTTCTGGCTGTAGTAGAGCCAGTGCATGCGCACGCCGCATTGTGTCCCGCCGGTTAACCGCTGGATCTCGCCTTTCTCCTCCCGGGCGCTGGCGCTGTCGATCCAGGCGTCAATGCCGTGCAATCCGACCTCGCAGCCAGCAGCTAGCAACTGCCGGATCGTGGCTTCAATCTGCTGCGCGCTATACGCTGCAGCACGAAACTCAGGCGCCCTTCCGTCGCCTTTTTTCCCCGGCCGTCCACTAAAAGGGATGACAAAGAACGTCGAGGGCAAGCCTGCTTCCAATTGCTGATAGCGATGGGCAAACGCGAGCCAGAAATCCTGTGCCATCCCCATCTGCACAAGCGGTAACTGGAGGGCCGCCCTCCAGTTCTTCATCAGGTCGCGAGCCGACAACCGGCCACGCAACCATCTTTGCGCAGAACCGAATACGGCGCGATACAGAAAGCCGAGGGTTGTGTGGTCCCAGCCGTGCAGCCGAATCGAAGGATGATCGACGTCGTGAGTAAGACAGACAATGAACTTGTAGCCATCCGGAACCGGCGGAATCTCCATTAGGCCCACGCCGCTATCGATAATCAGGTCTCGCAACAGCGCGATATGTAACTCAAGCGTGGGCTCTCCAGCATTCGCCACTGGCTGGCCCACCGTCAATAGCGTGCGAACTTCGGCGAACAGGTCATAGCCAACCCGGCATACGGTTCGGTCAGCCATTAGGTCCTTATACGCGACCGCTTCGCCACTGCGCTCGTCTCTTAAGAAGCTATCCCCAATCCCTGGGAACCTGACGCTATCACCATAGATCGGAAGACGATCGCCTCGGTAAACAAGAGAGCTGGCCTGGCCATCACTAGCCCGGGTTTCTATGTTTCGTGCGTGCTCAAGTCGTGTCGACTGGCTTGTGTAAATGACAACAATTTTTGCGAAACTTAGGTTATCCGCCACAGCGCCGGAAGACAGCACCACGTCATATCCTTGGTTCTCGCGGTAAATCTCCCAGGGCGTCTTGAACAGCTCAAAAAATTCGCGGGCAACGGTCTCGTCCGCGGGATCGACCATCACCCCGATCATCGCGAGGCCACGCTAGCGAGTGTCGGCGCAGGCTGCTCCTGTACTCGCAACCACTGCTCCAGCACGACCAGGCTGAAGAGGATCTTGTGATTGTCCTGCTTGCCGGATGCATGCTGTGCGAAGAGATGGCGCACTGCGCTCGGCCGAAGATACTGATAGATCTCCGAGCTGCCATCAAGTAGCGATTCCGTCATCTTGCTGTCTATGGAGTCGCGGAACCACTCATCGACAACGTTGACGGCAAATCCCCGCTTCGGTCGGCGCAGGATGGACGGCGGGAGATACCTCTGGCATACCTGTCTATGAAGCCACTTCTGCGAGCCTCGCCTTACTTTCAGGCTGGCCGGCAACCGCTCCACATATTCCACAATCTCCTTATCCAGGTAGGGGACGCGGAGTTCCAGGCTATGGGCCATCGAGAGCTTGTCCGCATACATGAGCAGCTCGTCCGGCAAACTCGAACGTACTTCCAGAAACTGCAGCCCGCCTAGCTCATCCGTCTCGCTCATCAGAGGGGTCATATCCGACCAGCACTCCAGAATGCTGTCCCCTGCGCCGTCATCCAGCAGGCCGTCCCGGAAGAGGTTATCTACTTGATCTCCCGGTAAAATAGAAAACACATTCTGATATCGCTGCATGCGGTCCGAAGTCGCGAGCGAATAAACTCCCCGCTTCAGAGTTTCATTGCGCGGCAGAGTGCCGATCGCCGACGAGATCACGCTCCGCATGCCCCTAGGCAGGTGGGTCCACAGCGCGCCATAGCGGACTCCTAAGTGGCGGCGGTATCCGCCGAATAACTCGTCCGGACCCTGCCCCACTAGAGCAACCTTGACATCTTGCCGGGCCCGCTCGCAGACGAAGTACATGGGGACAATCGAAGAAGTGGCGACTGGCTCTTCCAGCGATGAAACGATCTTGGGAAGAGTCTTTTCGAAGGTGCTCCTGGAAATCGTGACGTTGGTGTGGTTCGAGCCCAGAAGCTTGGCAGTTTGCGCAGCGTCCGACAGCTCGTCGTCGGCAAAGGTCGAGCCGTAACCCACGGTGTAGGTCGGCCAGGAGTGCCCGTTCAGGTTCATCAGAGCCAACAACAGCCCGGAATCGAGACCTCCACTGAGCAGCAGGCCCACCGGAACGTCGCTGATCAGTTGCCGCCGGATCGCTCGTTTATAGAGTTCCAGCAGCTCTCCCGTCGCCTCAGCGGTGGACTTTGCCGGCGCAAAGGGTGTCGGCTTGAATTTGTACCAGCGGCTAAGCTCACAGGAGCCGTCCTGCGCTACCAGCTTGGTTCCAGGAGCGAGCTTCCGGATTCCCTTGATGATCGTGTGGGGCGAAGGCGTGTAGCGATAGCGCAGAAAAAGATTCAGCGACGTAGGATCGATTTCGGGGGCGCCCGCTTCGGTGGCGCGGATCGCCCGCAGCTCGGAACCGAAATACAGCCGACCCTGATCCACCTTGTAGTACAGCAGCTTGATGCCGAAGGCATCCCGGGCTATTACCAGGCGTCGTTTACGAACGTCCCAGATCGCCAGGCCGAACATGCCGTTCAGCCGATTCAGTACGTCATCGCCCCATTGCTTATAGCCGTGGACGATAACTTCGGTATCCGACCTCGTGCGAAAGACGTGTCCGTGTGCTTGCAGCTCTTCCCGCAGTTCCTGGAAGTTGTAAATCTCTCCATTAAAGATCACCCAGACGGACTCTTCCTGGTCCGACATGGGCTGATGTCCGCCCGCAAGATCGATGATCGACAAGCGGCGAAAGCCAAACCCCAGCGGCCCTGCTAGGAAATAGCCTTCGTCATCCGGTCCGCGGTGCGTCAGCGTCCGCGTCATGGCGACGATTTCCTGGCGCTGTACCGGTTCCAGCTTTCGAAAGTTATATTGTCCGCAAATACCGCACATGTGCCGGCTCTATGCCGTCGCCGTTTCTAGCTTGGGAGCTGGCTGCTTGCTCTGCGACTGCTTGTGATTCATCGACAGGAAGAAGCTAAGGCTGCGGAACAACTGCGCCTGTGCCCAACGGTGCATGGGAACGTTGTCCCACCCAACCAGCAATTGGCGCGAACGGAAGGAACCGTCGCTCTTCCGCCACACTCTGAGCAGGTCTCCCAGGACACATGACAAGCTTGTATCGAGCGCCGGAAAACGTCCCTGCAACAGCACCGCCAGGTTCATGCACTCTGCCATGTCATATAGTTCGCGGCGATAGACGGTCATCCGGGGCGCCTTGGAAAATGGCAGGGGTAAGCCATCGCTATCGATCAGGTTCTTCAGGTAGTACTCGATACCTCGCTCAATGCTGCTGCGGCACCGCTCCGATCCCGTGAGCTGTTCGATTTTCGCAAGCGCTTTCATGACGAAACAGGTATGGAAGTGATCGACAAAGTCCCTGGCGCCGTCCATGGAGTAGAACCACGAACCGTCGGCCTGCTGAGCCGACAAAACGAAGTTCAGATTCCGATTCGCAGCTTCCAGATAGCCAGGCTCGGACAGCTCAATACTTGCTTTCGTCAACAGAAATGCGCGATAGGCGCTGGCATTCACTACGCCCCCCGGATCGTCTGCTGCCGGGGTGTATCCGCAGCTGGCCGTGTCGGGAGCGACTTCCACATCGCGGTAGCTTTTCAAGGCGTGATCGGCAATCGAGCGCATGATCCGCAGCCATTTCTTGTCGCCATCGAGGTGATAGACCTGCGAGAAGGCTTCGTATACGTAGGGCACGGTCGTGATCAGCGGGGTCGCTGCCTTCATGGTCCCGGTTCGCGTTTCCCAGTCAAACGGGTATCCCCAGCAATAATCCTCATACCCCGCGCAACGGGTTTCCTGTAGCACCTCCAGGAAGTGAACCGCTTTCTGGTAGTCACTGGTATGGCCGTAGGTCGCCGCAAGAAACGCGAATCCCATAGCGTAATGGGCGTCGGCGATGGGAAATCTCTGCGGTTTCCAAAACAGCTTTCTGGCGCTGGGCAGGAACGCCTCGCAGAAAATCATGGGAGCGACTGCCAGGGTGCCCGCCAGCGGCTTCTTGTAATAGAGTGCCTTGGCGCCCCGGCCGAGCTTGCTGGCGAAGAAGCTCTGGTGATCATAGGACGTTTCACCATAGCGCTCCAGCCAGCCACAGAACCGGTGGACAGCGGATTCGATCTGCGCAGGCGAGGATGGGTTTGCTGTGACCATCGAACTTATGACCGAGATCGGATACTTACCGTTCGGCAACCCGGAAACGGTCCATGGATTTGAATGTCAGGACGGTTTTCAGAATGGCTCGAAGCTTCGTCATTTGCTCTTTGCGGTGGAAGGCCATGAGCTCGCGGGATACCGGGCGAGGCGTCCTTTTTACAACTGCCCAGCAATAGCCCAAACCCAGGGCGCTCCCTCCCAGAAGGTAAGGCTTCTTGGTGCACTGGTAGGCCACGCGAAATAACTCCCAGACCGGGTGGCCCCCGAGGTAGTAGTCTTTTTCACCGTAGGAGAACGAAGAGGCGAGGGTGCCGCGTTCCGCGGTTCCCAGATGACGATGATGGAAAAAGCAGCGGCCACGGAACGATTCCGTCTTCCAACCCATCATCCTTGCCGTGGTGACGGCCATCCAGTCGATTCCTCCGGCGCGGTGGGGGATGTATCCGCCGATCTGTTCCCAGCAACCGCGGCGAAACAGTTGACATTGGCCGGACACATGCTTATACCCCTCAAAGCTGTCCGTTTCCGAGCTGTAGCCTTCTTCTTTGAATACGGTTCCAGCGACCCCAAGAGTTGGGTCTGCCGCAAACTTCCCCATGAGGAATTCAAAATGATCGGGCGTGAATGACGTATCGGCATCCACATTACCGATTACTTCATAGGGCAGATCCTTGACCCTCTCATAGCCGGCATTGAATGCCTGCACTTTGGCGGCAAAGCTGCGGTCCCGCCGCTGCGGCAGTTGGACCAACTCGATCCACGGGCACTGGGCCGCATACTGCTTCACAATTTCGCCTGTGGTGTCCGGGGACCCGTCGTCCACGATCACCCATTTAAGCGGAGGAAACGTCTGGGCAATCATCGACTGAATCGTCTTTTCGATGAACGCTGCCTCGTTGCGGGCCGGCGTTACCAGTACATACGTTGGGAGTGAGCAAGCTTTGTCCATGGATACAACTCTCATACAGCTCATTGCTTCGAGTGTCTAGCGCGAGCTCTCGGCAGTGTGGGCGAGTCTGTCATTCGCGGCCACCGGGGAAAGAGCTGCCTCGCTGTCGTCGATGTCCTGGCTCCGCCCGGCGAGCAGGCCGCTGACCAGGCGCGTCAACCGTTGCCTCTCCGTAGCCCAGCAATGTCTCTGGTAAACCTCTTGTCCACGCCTCACCTTGTTCACCATTTCGGAGGGGTGAGAAATGACGTACTTGATCTTGTCGGCAAGGTCCTGTGCGTCGCCGAGTTCGAACAGTACTATCGAGCGTTCGTCGAAGTAGTCGCAGACGCCACCGGCCCGTGGCGCGATCACCGGCTTGCCAAGAGCGAGATACTCGAAGATTCGGGTAGGAGTATTGATTTCCGAAAACGCGCTCCGCTGATTTGGAATGACGCCAAGGTCACACTTCTCGATCTCTCCAACCACGTCTTCCAGCATTCTCGGCCCGCAGTAGGTCACGCAATCTTCAAGACCTTCGGTTCGAACCGTCTCCATGACCGTTTCCAGGAAGGGCGTTTCGCGGCCATAGATCTTCAGCTGCACATTCGGAATCGAACGCCGAACCAGGGCCAGTGCCTCGACTGCCAGATCCAACCCATTTCTTTCCACCAGCGATCCGTGATACATGATGACGAACCTATCGCGGGCTGGCTGCCCTTGCACCCGCGGCGACACAGCGCGGAAGGGAAAGATCGAGTCATCCGGCGAATTCATCACGATTCCAATCTTGTCTGGTGAGCAGCTTCGCGAGCCGAAGATGCGCTTGCAGGCGATGTTCACGGTTATGACCCGATCCGCGCGACCGATGCTCCATTTCTCCAGCCAGGTCAGCAGCCTCACACTGCGGCTGCTCTGCTGGCGGTTGAAGATAGTCATCATCAGCTCGGGCATCGGATCATGCTGGTCCAGGATGACCTTGGCGCCCAACAGCTTCGGCAGCAGTGCACTCACCACCAGAATGTCAGGCATGTTGTGCACATAGATCAGGTCGTAGCGCCGCCGCAGCGCCCGAACCGCCAGCAGGTAGGCGGAGACTGCGATAAACCTGCAGTATTGATATGCATAGGACAATTTGCCGCCGCGGGTATGGGTAATAGAAACCGGGATAACATCCAGCCCCTCCCGCTTCTCCGGCTTCGGCGCAATATCGTCCTTCAGGCATACCAAATCAATAGTCATGCCTTCCTGGAGCAGAGTTTCAATTGCCCGTCGCGGGCGCGGGTCAGCAGGGTATGAGGAAAACACCACCATTCCCACCCGTTTGCCCCTCATATCAGAATCGGCCGTCGAAGTCGCCACTCGATTATTCACCATCGTATCCGTCCATACCGGTCTGTCAGGTATTTAGCTGCGATCAAGAAGTAGGAGTGACTAAACAAAATTCAGGAACGGCAGTGGAAGAATTGGTGGGACCCGACTTCACAGAGAAGTCAGACGAGGGCGACTGCTTTCTTGCCTTGCAGCTCGCGTTCGACTTTCAGCCGGTTGCTGCTTTGGATAGCTTCCAGCATCACTGACCGGTCGTATTTGCTCAGCAGTTCGATGTTCTGCATAACGCAATGGCCGCCGATGACACCGGGGAAATATTTGACGGGGGGGAAGAACTTGATTTCGTCGTAGAAGGACACAACCTCGTCATAGCTCACTCCCAGCTGCTCGCAGTACCGCTCCACTTCCTGCGCCCAGGCAATCATCACACCGAAATATGTGGTTTCGCTGAGCTTCGCCAGTTCGGTTGCCTCCGGTGATGCGAGCGTACTGGTTTTCAGACCCAGAGACTCGAAATGTTCCGCAGCCTTTTTGGCTGCGGCCGAGTCACTAGCGCCGACAAACTTCGTATACTTGCGCAGATCATCGAGCATACGGGCGTGCTTGCCGCGAACCGGGCTGTTCACGACGGGAGTCTTGGTCCGCTCCGCGACGGCCCGGGTAGTGCCGATGGCGACAGTGCTGTTGATGATCGTTAGTGCCGGATTGAACTGGTTGATGTAGCGGGCGGCCTCGCCCACAAAGTCCTTGATCTGAAATGGATAACAAAGGTGCAGAATGTCGACCTGCTCGGGCGGGTCGACCGGCGTAATATCCACTCCCACCGTCGGATAGTGTTCAGACACTAGCTGAAACAGAGGATTTCCGACCTCTCCCAGTCCCACAACAACCATTTTCGCGTTCTTGTCCACGATTCTGCTCTCCTTTGACGGGTTTGTTCAGTTGCTTCCGGCCGGCTGCGCAGCTGGTCTATCCGAGATGTTTGTAGATTGCATCGCTGGCCGCCGCCACAAGGGCATTGGGGGCATGAGACCAGACATACTTGCTGATGGGACCTTGCGAAGCCTTCGCCAGCAGGTCAGACGACATGATGGGATAGCGAAAGTATGCCAGGTCGGTCTTGGCCGCTCCCCATCGGTTCTTGAAGGCGATTAGGCCAAGGTTGCCGGCGTCGCTGCGACCCAGATCGAGCTCCCACAGATTGTCGTGCTTGGCTTCCTGGATAGCGCGCCAGAGAAGAAACTGCATTCCACCGATATTGCTGAATCTCCGGTCGGAGCCGCCGTATTTGTAAACCAGCGCGCGCTTGTAGCGGATCGTCAGAATACTGGCAACCGGCCGCTCAGCTTTTGACGCCAACCTGATCTTCAGGTTGCTTCCCAGGCAAGCGATAAGGTTTTGGAACCAGCGCAGTGGCTGAGTGGGTAGACCGTGCCGGCGGCGGGTTAGAACCAGAAGACTGTAAAATTTCTCCAGCAGGGCATCCCCTGTCCCCTCTTCGTACGTAAGCCCTTCCCTTATGCTGCGCCGGATTTTCCGCTGCACACAGCTTTTGTGCACATTCTGAAAGATCTCGGCCAGGCTTCGGCGAATATCGAGCCGGTGCAGGCAATAGGATTGACTTTTGCCGAAGGTGGTCGAAGGACCGAGCTCTTCCTGGGTGGGCCGGACTTCGGCATAGTCCCATGCTTCCGCATTGCACTTCTCTCTTACATAGTCAGTCAAGGTTTCGCAACTGCTCTGGCGTCTGTACCAGAGGATCGCAGTGGTCCGAGAATGGCAGCGCGACCAGCCGCCGACACCCGAACCATCCGGAAATCTTGCAGAATGGTATGCCGCTGGTCAGCGGACCTCCTGCGGGCGAAGTCGTAAAGACAACCGGCGTATACCCGTAGGTCCTGCGCAGCGCCTCCAGCCAGCCCCCAGTATGAAAGACCGATGCCTGGGGATGGCTTTGGAGAAACTCTTCCCATCGCGGATCGGTTGTAGGATCGATCTCGTAGATATTCATCTGCAAGGTATGGCGGTACCGGGCTCAACTATTTCTGCCCCGCCGGGCAGCTTCCTAGACCGCGCTACTCAGCGATACCAGCGATTCCTTCACCCCAGCGGCGACTTTTTGCTGCTGGCTGTCGCTCAACTGGGGGAACATCGGGAGGGACAGGATCTCCGCGGCCAATCGCTCGGTTACCGGAAAGTCACCTTGCTTGTAGCCGAGCTTCTGATAGGCCTGCTGCAAATGCAGCGGGACAGGATAGTGAATGCCGGTTCCGATGCCTGCTTCCTTCAGGCTGTTCTGCATTTCGGTGCGGTCCTGCACGCGTACAACATAAAGGTGGTAGACAGCGCGGGACCAGCTCGGCTCGAACGGCAACACTACCCCGTCCACTTCTGCCAGGAGACCCTCGTAGGCTTTGGCGATTCCGCGGCGCGAGCGGTTCCAGTCTGACAGGCGCGCAAGTTTTGCATGCAGGATTCCAGCCTGGATCGTATCCAGCCGCCCGTTGTAGCCCTCAAGATCGTGGTAATACTTGGTGGCCTGTCCGTGGTCACGCAGCTTGCGAACCATGTCGGCAGCTAGGAAGGAGCCGGTCGTAACCGCACCCGCCTCGCCACAGGCGCCCAGGTTCTTCCCTGGATAGAAGCTGAATGCAGCGGCATCGCCCACAGAGCCGGCCTTTCTCCAGCGCTGTTCCTTGCGAGAGAAGTACTCCGCTCCATGCGCCTGGCATGCGTCCTCGACGACCAGGAGATGGTGTTCGGCGGCCAGCTGCAGAATCGGATCCATATCCGCCATCTGCCCATAAAGGTGGACAGGCACAATGGCGGTGATTGTCCGGCCGGTTCGCCGCGATACCGTTCTCCCCGATGCCGGATCCCGGTCGCACATTGTCTCCAGGAAGGCGCGAAGCTTCTCCGGATCCATGTTGTAGGTTCGTTCCTCGATCTCAACAAATTCCGGCACGGCACCAGCCTGAGAGATTGCCTCAGTGGTGGCTATGAAGCTATTGGGAACTGTGATGACGCTGTCACCCGGAGCTACGCCGACCGCCATCAAGGCAAAGCGCAGAGCATCCGTGCCGCTGCCGACGCCGACGCAATGCTTGGCATCGCAAAAGCCGGCGAATGCCTTTTCGAAGTCCTGAACCGGCTGGCCCCCGATGAAGCCCGCCGAATGCAGGGCTGTCCGGAACAGTGCGACCAGATCCTCCTCCATCTCTACGTGAGGCGTAACTAAGTCAAGAAACGGTACATTGGTACGATCCATATGCGGGCTCCTTTTCAACGAGTTGTGACACTTAGCCCAGCGGAGCGGAAGCGCTAGCGGCTGATGGTTGGGCAACACCCATTACCGGCGCTTCTTGCTCGGCAAACAGAGGTGCGCTGGCAGATGAAACCGGTTGCGGCTCGACCTGCACGGCGGCCCCGCGATTGCGCAGAGACTGACTCGCCGCCTCCAGCATCTTTACCACCCGGAGGCCAGCCAGACCATCGTTTAACGGTGTTTGATTGGTCTTGATGCAGTCGAGGAAATATCCCAGCTCCACGCGCAGCGCCTCTACGGGCTCAAGATGGGGGGCCCACATGTCGCCAGAACGATAGTTGACAAGCAGGTTATACACGCCCTCACGGCTGGTTATTTTGACCCCTTTGTCATAGACCTTGATCTTCTCATCCGCTTCCAGGTCATTCCACACCAGCATTTTCTTTTCGCCGCCGATCAGCGTCATTCGAACCTTCACCGGCGACAGCCAGTTCACGTTGACGTGGGCGATAACTTCATTGGGATAATAGAGAGTAATAAATGCCACATCCTCGTGGCGGTTAAGGTGGGTCTGGCCGGTAGCGACGATATGCTCGGCGTCGCCGTCGATCAGGTAGTCCATGATGGACAGATCGTGCGGAGCAAGGTCCCAGATTACGTTGACATCATGCTGGAAAAGGCCAAGATTGACGCGGGTTGAATCGTAGTAATAAAGCTTTCCTAAGGCGTCAGCCTCCAGCAATTGCTTGATCTTTCGCACAGCACCGGTAAACAAAAACGTGTGGTCCACCATGATCTGCAGGTTCTTGCGGGCCGCAAGGTTGATCAGTTCTTCCGCCTGCGCGGTGCTGCTGGTAAAAGGCTTCTCGACGAACACGTGCTTGCCATTCTCCAGTGCGGCCTTGGCCAGCTCGAAGTGCGTCCAGACCGGAGTGACGATGGCGACAGCGTCGATTTCAGGCGATGTGATAACTTCGCTCGGATCGTCAGTAACCCGAGCGTCGTGCATGGCCTTTTGTGCCCGCTCACGGGCTGCCGGTGACTTGTCACAGATAGCCAGAACCCGGGCCTCTTCAAGGCCATCAATGTTTCTCACGACATTGGGACCCCAGTATCCGTAGCCGATGGCACCAAAGTTCATGACGTGCTTGCTCTTTGGCGGTTTGGCGGATAAGGAAGAATGCTTATAGGAGGTTAGCATTGTGATTTCATCTCCTCTGATCTCGTCCCTGACATGGGCGGCCTGATGGTTGAACGAATTTAATACGCACCCGCGCCGACGATGACAGCACGTGGTGTACGAAGAAGGATCTTCAAGTCGAGCCAGGGAGACCACTCTCTGGCATAGCGCAGGTCCAGGCGGACCATTTCGTCAAACTGGACTCGGCCGCGCCCTTCAACTTGCCACAGGCCAGTTATTCCAGGCTTGACTTCTAACACTCTCCGGCGGTGCCAGGTCTGATAGGCTGCCAGTTCATAGGGAATTGCGGGGCGTGGCCCCACCAGCGACATATCTCCCGCGAACACATTAAATAGCTGAGGTAGTTCGTCGAGGCTAGTACGGCGCAGGAATGTGCCGATGGGCGTGACTCGCTTGTCATTGGTCAGCTTGTAGAAGCCGGTTCCGTTGCCATTGTGGTTGGCGGGATGTTTTTTCGCTTGGCCGGCGATAAGTTGCATCACATATTCGCGATGGACAGCAGGGTCGTTGTTTACATACATCGACCGAAACTTCAAAAATGTGAATGGTTTGCCATACTGTCCGATGCGCTGCTGACGATATAGGATCGGGCCTTTCGAGGAGGCCTTCACCGCCGCCGCTATTAGCAGCAGGATTGGTGAACACAGGACCAGCAGCATCAGGCTGCCGCCTACGTCCATCACCCGCTTGGTAAAGGCGAACAACTTGCTAAGGTTGTCGCCTCTCGGCAGGTCAGGGTAGAGGGTGGGATTGCTTGGCCGGTCGGACACGTCATCGTCCCATTCGTCGGGATAGAAGTGGAACGAAATGCTGATTTGGCTGAACTGCTCGGAGCTGAGATTGTCGCGCAGAATGGCCCCGATTCTGCCCAGCATTAAACTCAGAATCGATTTCTGATCGAAGCTAGGAAGATCGGTAAACAACACGCCGACGCATGCATTGGTCCTGTGCCATCCAATCACGTCGGTTTCCCGGGTTGCATCCCGCAATGCCGAGATGACGTTTGCCAGCAGCTGCCGATTCCTGTCCTCGCTGCGGTGCTCTCCGGCGGTGAGCAGCATAAGCAGGAAAGGCTTGGCCGAGCGCTCGGTCCGCTTGCGCTCGATGGAGATCATTCGCTTAAAAGCTTCCTCTTGCAGAGCGTCGCGATCTGGCGTTGCCTCGGGACGCAGTTCGGCGGAATCCCGGCGAGATCCGTTATTGCCGTGTTGGTCAGTCACAGGGTCTTAGGTGTTCTCTGGCTTCATTGAGTGGAGAGGCTGGAATCAGGGGCGGTTCGCATGTGCAGTCGCGCCAGGGACATGGGCAGATCGTCGGCTATCTGGCCGCAGAGGATTCGATTGGGATGGTGGCCAGGTTCTTGGCGTAGTGATAGTAGTAGTTGCTGGCGGTAGCCTCGGCGGAAGCGTTGAGGACCGCGCCCAAAAGCTTTGACTGTTCTATCGCTTCCAAGGTTCGCTGGAGCTGGCTCTTGGTGGTGACGCCCGGCCGCGTTACCAGCAGGATAGCGTCTGCCAGACGCATCCATATCGTGGTATCGGCGAGCGGCAGCATGGGCGGAGCATCAATGACTACCCAGTCAAAGCCTGCTGTCGCGTTGTTCATATACGCTCCCAGTCGGCCCGCTTCCATCAACTCCGGCGGGTTGGTAGGAAGGTTGCCCGCCGGCAAAATGCAGAAGCCTTGACTTTCCAGATGCAGGATATTGTTAAAGTCATTGCCTTCGCCCTGCAGCAATTGACTCAACCCGGGAGCTTCTTGCAATCCAAATTGCCGCGCCAGCGAAGGCCGACGAAGGTCCCCCTCGACCAGCAGAACATGCTGCTTCCCGCTGGCCAGAGCACAAGCCAGGTTGGCGGCTACCATGGTCTTTCCTTCAGCGGGAACCGAACTGGTGATGACAATGCGTTTCAGGGCTCGCTTCTGTTGCAGATGCCGAAGGCGGGTTGCCAGGAAGCGGAACTTTTCTGCCGCCAGGCTGTCGCTCTGCGAAAAACACACCAGCTTGCTGTTGGCTGGCAGAGATATCTGGGTAGCGGGGAACTGCTGCAGGTGCTCGCGGGGGACCAGTTGCCCAGCCGTGTCCTCCCCGCCGCCGTCGCGTTCCACGTTCTGCTCCACCGTCTGCAGCAGCTCCTTCGCATTCGCGAACTTGCGCGAGCTGGGGCTCGATCGTTCACCCTGGGACTGGTGTAATGCGTCGAATATTTGGCTCATAGTAGCCCTTCAGCACCTTTCAAGACCGTTCGTGCTCCACGTCGCTGGCGGGCGCCCTTCGCAGGTAAGAAAACAGCTCCAGCAGGCTTTTTGAGGCCCGGCGAGCGAAGGTCTCATCGAAATCCACTGTCATCCCGGCCGGAGGAAAACGCACCACGTCCAGACGAAGGTCAGCAGCCGTGCTGTCAATAATCTCCGGCGGCACGCTTGGCAGCCGTCTGGCATAAGCAGTGATCAGGGCGTTGTCGCATAAGGTGTTGATCAGCCGAGGGATGCCTTTTGAGTGCCGGAACAACGTGGCTATGGTCTCCGGAGGAAACAAGCAGCGCCCGTCCTTGGCTCCTGCGATTTGCAGGCGCCAGGCAATGTAGCCCTGAGTGTCGGTAAGGTCCAGCGGTGCGAGGTACGCCCGATGGGCGATTCTCTGCTTGAGCTGTCGCAGAGTTGGGGAATCAAGCTTGTCATCCAACTCTGGCTGGCCGACCAACAAAATCTGTAGCAGCTTGCCGCGGGGGGTTTCTAAATTCGTCAGCAGCCGAATCTCTTCCAGTATCTCCCAGGAAAGATGATGCGCTTCATCAACTACCAGCACCGTGGTAAGGTCCTGTGCTCCACGTGCTACCAGGTACTTGCTGAGATCGCAGAGAATCTGGCTCTTATTTTTGCCAGATACCGATAGCCCAAAATCGTTGGCGATATACTCCAGAAACTCACACGGCGATAGGAGGCCGTTGAAGACATATGCATAGGTGATGTCTTTGCTTTCCCGGAATAGTTCAAGCACACAGCGTAACAGCAGGGTCTTACCCGTTCCCACTTCGCCGGTAAGCACCACGAAACCTTTATGCCCCCGGACCGCATGGTACAGCGCGGCCATCGCCTCGTTGTGTCTGGGGGTCGAAAAAAGGAAGTCGGGATCAGGACTGATGTCGAAGGGATTCCGGTTCAGGTTGTAGAAGGCCTTGTACATCCGAGTAATGTCAGCCCTTGAAGTAACTGGCTGCGGTGCCGGCAAGAATGGTGGCAACAACGGCAGCGGTGGCTGCCCAGCTCACCCACACGTGTCGCTTCTCGCGTGCTTGGTCGGCCGGATCGCAAATAACCGGTAGCTCGGAGAGCACAGGTACCGGCAGTAGCCTGCGCAACTCCAACTCGCTATGAACCCGATCATCCATCATTTCCGCCACTACTATTGTGCCGGCGCCGAGCGCTAAACCTACCAGCAGTCCCATGCCGCAAAACTTTAGCCGGTTCGGGAAGGTTGGTTTCAAGGGCAGGCTCGGAGGATCGATCATTCGGAATCTCTCTCCCTGTTGCAGCCGCTCCATGCTGGTTGCCATCGCAGAGTCGTTCTTCTTCTTCAGCAGACTGTCATAGGACGCTTTCGATTGGTCATATCCACGAGTAAGGTCGGCCAATTGTTGCTCACGTATCGGCTCCTGGTTTAGCCGGCCCTGATATTCCCCAATCTTGGCGCTAAGAGTGGCAATCTCTCTTTCCCTGTCCTTGATTTCGATCTGATTTGCCTTTAGCTGGCTTTGCAATTGCGCCACCGTCGAGGGGTCCTTCGGTGCTCGCTCCGCATAGCCCGCTGCGGGAGTACCGGCATCGGCCAATTCCTTGTTGCCGCTTGCCTTCTGGTTCGCCACGAGCCGGTCCCGCTCCGCCTCGGTTTTTGCGATCTGGTCCTTCACCTTGCGAACCTCCGGATATTGGTCTCCATATGTGGAGCTGAGCTCAAGTAAGTGGGTTTGCAGCTTGTCGAGCCGGTCATCGACCTCGGCAAGTCCGCTGAGTGGAGTGTCTTTGTCTCGCGACCCGCCGCTCAAGGACTTGTATTGCCCCAAAAGAGTTTCCAGATAGACCCGTTGTTGCTTGGTGGTGTTGAGCGCTTCCGATTCCGCCTGCATTTGGGACTGCAGTCCCGCCAGGATCTGCAGATTGCTATTCAGTTGGCTCGGCAGTTGCCCCACATACTGGGCTTTAAACTGTCGAATCTGCTCTTCCTGCGCCTCCAGGCCCTGGCGTGCGGAGTCCAGTTGGTTTTCCAGGAACCTGGTGTTGCCTTCCGACTCCTCCTGCCGGATCTCCAGGTTCTCATTGATAAAGAAGCTGGTCAGCTTGCTCGTCACCTGCTGAGCGATACGCGGGTCGCCGGCCGTGTAATAGATATTGAATGCACTGATGCGATTGTCGGCTCCGCGTACCAGTTCGATGTCGATGTTCTTGCGCATGCGGGCAACTATGTCGTCGGGCGACAACCGGGTGCGCTCTTTGGGATAAAGGTTGAGCTCATCGACGATGTGAAGCAGGCGAGAGCGGCTCAGGATCTGCTGCGTGATGCTTTGCAGCCGCTCCTGCAGGTTCTCGGCGACGTTTGGCAGCACATAGTCCTTTGGCATGGTGGGCTGCTCCACCAAAATCAGCGTGCCCGACTTGAACTTTGGCGGCAGAATCCAGCTTGCGGTCCAGACCGCGAGCCATCCTAGAAAGAATGGGATCAGGAACAGAAGGCGACGGCGTTTGACGATGCCTACATAGTGCTGCAGGCCCATAGGTTCTGCATCTCGATTGTTAACTGCTTGTGCCATAGCTACCGGTGAAGAGGCCTGTCGCGGTGAAAACTAAGATTTACAAAGACCCAGTTGGTGTTCGGGATATTCGATAGGGCTGCGATATTGGAGTAGGTCTGGTGCGCAAAGCTGTAGCCGAACTGAAGATTCATGTGGTCGGTGAGCGTACGTTGCAGCGACACCGTACCGGAGATGGTGTGTCCGCTCGGGCTCGACAGAAATAGAGGAGTCAAGCTCTGGTTATTGTTGTAGGCTGCTGAAATTCCGGTCGTCCAGTTGCGGCTTGCCTGCCATCGCATCGACCCGCTTGCGCTATTGGAGTGAAACGTTCCGTTCAGCCCGCTTCCGCCGCTGACGGTCCGAGCATAACTGACCGCTACCGCGGTCCGCTCTCCCTGCCAGCTCACGCTTGCCATGGTCATCGGTTGCCATGCCGCCGAGGTGGGCAGAGGCGCTTGCGTTGAGCTATAGTGCTGCGGGCCTGCCGACAACGACACCGAGAAGGTGGGTTTCAGATAAATAGTCAGAAACGCAAAGACCGATTGTGTCTGGGTTCGCGTGCCGGGTGTGGCAGCCTGGTAAGAGAGAATATTTTGATATTGATAGCTTCCGCCAATGGAGTACCGCTCACTGATCCGGTTCGAGTAGAAAAAGGAGCCACTGGCAAATTGCGAGTTGAAAAGCCCTGAATTCCCTGAAGAGCCCGGATACCGCAGCGTGCTGTAGACTCCATTGCCGCCGACCGTTCCATTGGCGCTGACTTGGTAGTTGAGTTGCACGCTCGTGTTGTTGCTGATCTGGTTCATTACCGGCGTGACGATCGCGGGGGTGGGCACAGGCGCCGACCCGGAAATCGAGGTGGCATTCAGCGGATTAGGCTGATTAAAGATGTTAGAGGTCTTGCCGAACCCCTCTTGTAATATCGCGGTGAGCATCGGGGTCAGGCGATATTGCAGAGTCAATGCAAGGTTTTGGCTTCCCTGATTCAAAGAGCTGACGCGCTGATAAAAGGTGAACCCCGGATTGTACTTAAGGATAAGCTGCGATCGGTAGGTGACTCGATTCACCCCGAAGCTGGGCCAGATCGAGTAATTCATGCTTCCGACCGCAGGATTGCCGCCGGTAACATTGCTCGAGTAGCCACTGCCAACCGTCAAGCCATAGGTGATGTAATTCGACTCCGTTTCCCCGGAGAAGGTGGTTGCGTAAGGCTGGCCATTCACAGGGGGAGGCACGCGTGCTTGGCTGTCGTCAACGGAATTGTTGACGGCATCGGAGCTGTCAGTGTCCACCTGGCACCATGCTAACGAACCCGTCAGCAGCAGAATCCCAAGGCAGACTCGTGCAAGCAATTCCCGGTTAGGGTACGACCACTGTGTCATGGGGCTGAAGCTCTATGTTTTGCGCGGTATTCTTGCCTTTGATGACGTCCTGATAGTTGAATGGCATGCGGCGTTCCGTGCCATTGGGCAGATGGCGCAGGACGTAGATGGACTTTTGCTTGGCAAAGTCGCGGCAGCCGCCGGCCAAAGCAATCGCATCCAGGACGGTTGTAGGATTCACCAGCGAATAAGAGCCCGGTTTGGCGACTCTGCCCAGAATATTGAATTTCTGGCTGTTGATCTGCTCAACGATGACGGTAACTTCGGGTTCGTTCAAATAGGGCTGGAGCTTGCGGGTCAGTTCCTCTTCCAGCTTCAGCGGGGTCTGGCCTGTCGCCTGCACCTCGCCAATTAACGGCAAGGAGATTCTGCCGTCCGAACGTACCGGGATCGAGCGCGAGAGCTCCGGTTGCTTCCAAACACTAACTGCCAGTACATCGCCATTGCCAATGACGAATCCGTCGTCATGGGGTTGGTTGGCAGAGGCAGCGACCGGCTTGCTGACGGAAGCCACATCGGCGGAAACCAGGGGCGGGGTGGCAGACTGACTCGCGACCTGCGCCTGGGCCCACGCCTGTCCCCAGGGAAGAAGGCACAGCAGCGCCAGGCCTAAACTCTCCAGCAATACGGTACTCAATAAACGTTTCATACTCTGACTCTCAACGGAAGGCGCCTGGACAAGCACGCTTCATTGGGCGCCGTGATTGCCTCCGAATCCATGCCCATTCGGCTTGGCTCCGGGTGATCCTGCGATAAGGGCAGAATCAGGGGCGCGCAGTTGATATTGGTCAATCTTGTAGAGCAAGGTTCGATAACTCACCTTGAGCAGGCGGGAGGCAGCCTTGCGGTTCCAGCCTGTTCTCTCCAGGGCCGCGGCAATAGCCGTTTTCTCAGCTTCCAGCTTCACGGTCTGAACCAGCGCCTTCAGCGAATGCGCGCGTGGAGCCTCCGTGTCCTTGGGAAAGATCTGCGGTGTAGAACCACCACCCGCAGGACGGGCGGCGCTGTACTGGTCAAAGCTTTCGCCATCCTCGTCCGTCGCGAAAGACAGTTCCTGGTCGGAGGCCAGAAGCAGACGCTTAACGAAGTTTTCCAGCTCTCGTAAATTGCCTGGCCAGGGGTGGGATTGACATGCCTCTAGTACTGCCGGCGAAAGCGGCCGAGGTGTCAGCGCATACTGCCGCGACAACTGGCGCATGAAGTAATGCACCAGAAGAGCAATCTCTTCCCGGCGTTCGCGCAGGGGAGGTACCCGAACCGTGTAGGAGCTTAGCCGATAGCACAGGTCCTCACGCAGCTTGTTATCGGATACGGCCGACTCCAGGCCGGTGGTGCTGGCCGCCAGAATGCGTACGTCTACCGACACCGAAGTTCCACTTCCGGGCCGGGTAAATTTCTGGCTTTGGAGAACCTGCATGAGCTTCAACTGCAGGGCCATCGGCATCTCGGCGATCTCGTCGAGGAGCAGCGTACCCTTATCGCAGAACTCCAGCTTGCCCCGTTTTTCTTGATGCGGCCCGTCTCCATTTCGTTCTGATCCGAACAGTTCCGTTTCCAGCAGGTTGCTTGGCAGAGCTGCACAGTTGATCTTCGCAAAGCGAAACCCGGATCGCACCGAGAGTTGGTGCAGCAGGCGGGCGGTTGTCTCTTTGCCGCTGCCGCTTTCCCCCAGCATCAGCACCGGAGAATCCGTCTCGGCGAGCAGTTCTACTTGCGCCCTCAGCTTGCGCATCAGCGGACTGGCGGCGACAAACAACCGGTCACCGGCAACCGCGGAGACGTCATCGCTGGCTATTCCCACGCCTTCTAGGGCGGTGACTTCGCCAAGCTGCCTCGTCATTTGCTGCCGGATCGCGTCCTCCAGTGATTGCTCGGCGAGTGGTTTCTCCAGACAATCCCGCGCCCCAAGCCGTACCGCTTCCTGGTAGGTGGCATGGTCTTCCCGGTCATAGAGGGCGACAATAGGCAGCTCGGGACGCAGGCGGCGAAGCCAGCGCAGGAAGTGCAGCGCGTCTTTATCGGAACGTGGCAGGTCAAGCACCAGCAGATCAGGCGTGATGCCTGATTGGACCCTCTCCATCGCACCCCATCCGCAAGTGGCCCCTTCCAGTTGCCAGCCATTCACTTCTCCTGCCGACCACAGTGGTCCCAGGACCGCAGCTTCGCGACTTACGACTAGAAGCCGCAGAACTCCAGGCTGGTGATTGGTTGATACGGTATAAGGACCGACAGACATGAAAAATGAAAGGCCTTTATGCGGGCTCGACGTCGTATCCGGAGATTTGCACGCTTAGCGATCTTTGAATCGCATCCACGGAAACCACCAGTGTGTTCTCGCCGTTTCGCGAAGTCAGAATTCCTTCAACACCACTCAGGGACCCGCTCCGGATTCTCACTCGCTGTCCGATCTTGAGAAACGGATGGGAGCAGATCGGCAGTTGTTCCTCTATCAGGACCCGAACTGTGTTGACCTGGTCCTCGGGAATCGATATGCCCACCCCGTGGATTCCGACAAAGCGCAGCACGCCGTTAATCCGCAAGACCTTCAGCCTTTGCTCGTGGGTGGGGGACAACTTGACGAAGACATAGCAACCAAATATCGGAGATTCGACAACCTTCCGCCGGTCGGACCATTGGCGGACCTGTTTTACCAGAGGAAGAAAGCTGGTCATTCCCAGCTCACGAATCTCCTGAGCGACCACTTTTTCATGGCGGGCATAAGTATGGATGGCGAACCACTGCTCGTCTGTGAGGCCTGTACTAAGTCCAAGGAAAGGCGGCGTGTCGGATATCTTGTAGAGTTGAGCATCGGTCGACATAGCTTCGCCCTCTCAGTCACATCGGCAGCATTGATCGCTTGGTGCAGCCGCAAATGCCAAGCGGCTGCAAATTGGCACCTCAAATCTGCACCGCCATAACCTGCTTTGCTGGTCTGGCCGGGGGACACTTAAAAGCACCCGGAACCGAATACCAGCAAGCTGGCTGAGTACCTGAACTGCATGTAAGGTACGGTTAGATGAAACCTCTCGCAAGAGGTACAGGGTCTCGGCGAAGCTATTACCTATCGGGATAGAGCGGAAAATCCGTATCAGTGAGTAATACAGACCTGGAGAAGATATTCTCTATGGCGGATCTTCCTTGCTGGCGTGTTAGGTAGATGCGAGCCTTGGAACTCGCTGGCTCAGACTAGGCAGAACTCCCGTAAAACGTTGATTGTAAATTAGATAGATAAACTTCCAAACGGACCGGACGGGGCTGAATCCAACCCCTTTGTCTAACGGGCAGGGTGCCATTCCGTGCCAAATCGGGAACTCTCCCAAAGTAACACCTATGTGGGCCCTTAGCGCCACAAATTGTGTGCAAATATTCCACCACCATTGTTGTCTTGTGGTCGAATACGAATTGGGCTACGCTGCCATGAGCTTGGGGAACTGTTTAGCGGCGGGCAGAAGTCTCGCGGATATTTCTCGCGAGGAAAGTGACTGTCCGGCGCGTCCGGTTCCCCAAAACATTTTGCCGTAGTCTCGATTTTGGAGCAGCATGCGTCACCAGCCATCGTCCGGATCTATCCGCGTGCTCGTCATTGATAGCACGCGAGTTCACACCGAACTGCTCGCGGATGCTTTGAAACGCGACGAATGTTTACAGGTCACTACCCTGCCTCCGGATTCGGACCGTCTCAAGACGGACTTGAATCCCGGTGACACCGATATTCTGCTCATCAGCTCTAACCTGGAAGGACAGCCTAGCCGCGGCTTTGAGCTCCTGCGTAGTCTGCGCGCCATGCATCCGGAATTCAAAGCAATCGTGCTTTTGGACAGCTCGCAAGGCGAGATGATATTGGAGGCTTTTCGCGCCGGAGCGCAAGGCATTTTCAGCAAGAGTGACTCGATCGAGTCGCTTGGCAAATGTATTCGTAAAGTCTACGAAGGGCAGATCTGGGCCAATACGCACCAGGTAGCAACTTTGACCCAGGCTCTTGCCTCGTCTCACAATATTCGCGCCGTCGATGCCCGTGGCCTCAACCTGCTCTCCAAACGCGAGATGGAAGTTGTCCGCGGCGTGGCCTTGGGACTTTCCAACCGCGAGATTGCCGAGCGCTTGGAACTGAGCCAGCACACCATCAAGAACTGTCTGTTCCGCATCTTTGACAAGCTGGGCGTATCGAGCCGCGTTGAGCTCCTGTTTATGACTCTTAGCCAGGAAAACAACGCCCAATCTGCCCTCCAGCACTTTCTCAATGAGCGTGCCCATGAGAGCTTGCGAGATGAAGCTTCGCTGGTGGCCTGCCGGAATGCAGCAGGCCGTGGAAATCTCATCGCGCAGATCACCCTGGCCCAATATCACGCCTTGAATAAGGCAGTTCCGAACAGTGCGGTTCAGGCCTACGTCTGGTATTCGGCTGCGGTAGCTCAAATCTCGCACGCTTGCAAGGAACTGGCGAAAGAGCTCACCATAGAGCAACTCATTGACGCCGAAAGAATGGCAAGCGAAAAATCAAGCAACCCAACCGTTACTGTAGCCGAGCGAAGAAGGCCGGTACCTCGAAGGCTGCGTCCTGGAACCGCGCGCAAGGAACTCCCCTCGACGGCCTACTGAGTCCAATCCTCTTCGCAGGAGAAACTATGCAACCACCATCGGCTTCCTATTTCGTTCATCCTCATGCCTTGGTCGAAACCGAAGAGATCGGTGAAGCGACCCGTGTCTGGGCCTTTGCTCATGTCATGAAGGGCGCGGTTGTGGGCAGAAATTGCAACATCTGCGACCACGCTTTTGTCGAGTCCAATGTCACCATCGGAGACGGCGTCACCATCAAGAATGGTGTTGCCATCTGGGACGGGGTTTCTTTGGGCGATCATGTCTTTGTGGGACCGAATGCGGTCTTCACCAACGACCTTAACCCGCGGGCCGAGGTCAAAAAGACCCCGGAGCAGTTCGTGCGCACCGTAGTTCGTGAAGGCGCCAGCATCGGGGCGAACGCCACAATTGTCTGTGGAGTCGTGATCGGCCGCTATGCTTTCATCGGCGCCGGCACCGTTGTCATACGCGATGTTCCGGCCTATGCCTTGGTCGTCGGCAACCCTGCCCGGCAGATCGGCTTCATGTGTGAATGTGGCGAGCGCCTGCCGGAGTCATTAATCTGCGCCTGCGGCTCTTCCTTTGAGCGCGACTCCAACGGAGAACTGCGCCGAATGCTGTTGGCTGGTACAGCCAGCCCCGTCTAGTTGACTTGGCGACCCCCAGATTGAAACCGGACCTTCACAGTCGGGCCGTCTTCTTGGATCGCGACGGGACTCTCAACCGCAAGGCGCCGGAAGGCCAGTATGTAACCAACCTGGATGAGTTCGTGTTGTTGCCGGGAGTTTTGCCGTCCCTGGCAAAGCTCGACCAGCGGGGATTCAAGCTTTTCGTTGTAACCAACCAGCGCGGAATTGCTCGCGGCCTGGTTTCCTTGGAAAATCTGTCTCAGATCCATCGTTATCTATTGCAGCAGGTGGAATCCGCGGGTGCAAAGATAGAGCGCATCGCGATCTGTCCGCACGAGATCGCTGAAGACTGTGAATGCCGCAAGCCCAAGCCCGGGTTGATACTGCGCCTCGCCGCTGAGCATTGCCTTGATTTGGCTCGTTCCTGGGTGATTGGGGATAGTGTCTCTGACATTATCGCGGGACGAAGGGCTGGCTGCCGCACTGCTTACATTGGCATTCGCGCCTGTGCCGAAGCCGATATTTCAGCCGCGTCGTTAGGCTCCGTAGTCGACCAGTTGTTGGCGCGCTCGGAAGAAAATCTAAGTCCCCTCACCCCAGAGCAATCTTTTGGCTAGAACCGGCGGATGGTGACAACGCACACTCATCGGCGCGCGAGGCGGTCAGAAAGGCGCTGAATCGGTTCGTTCGAGAGGGAGGTTCGTGAGGCTGAACCATGAGGGGTGGGCGAGGAGTAGCCACCGTTAAAAACTACTCCTCAACCCGTCGGCGTCAGTGTGCGTGGAGGGAGACGCCGTTATGCGCGCGCAAGAACAAACTCGTCATCTGGCTGGGTGCATCAGGCCGTCGGAAAGCTGGTTGGCTCCAGATAGCCCCACATCTGCACGCAGGTGTCAGCGGGTACCATTGCGGAAGGCCGCAGATCACCGAAACTGAATAAAAATGTGTTGGCGGTCGATTCCCACAGGGAAAGCGGGGATGCGGGCGAGATCCTGCAATCGTTGCCGCTGGAGAGTTCGTCGTACAGCGAGCAAAGTGTCAGATTGCGAAACATGTCCCGCGACCGAGTTGTCAATTGCACCAGCAGATGAGGGTCCATCCCCCAGCAGGTGACATTAAGATACTCAACGACGAAGCGGCGCCCCGGCGGCACATCAAACGCTGCTTGCTGCCCGTCGCGAAAGACCAAGCCAAAAGGCTGGCGATTAGGGGAGTCCGCGTTGGCGCTTTCTTCGGACGAACACAGCACCGTGAGATGCCGGTTTTTTTCATTGAACCGCGGGTTAGTGCGGGTCAACTCCGCCAACGCCAGCGCGGTAAACCGGCGAAGCCGATCCAGCGGATTGCACTCGTTGGTGGCTGTCTCTGTTGTGCTGTATTCCACAACCGGCCTCCTTCTTTCGATGGTTATCGAGTGGCCCCACGAGCTGCCATGCAGCGCACAATGCCCTGTTTGCCCGGGCGGCGCAATGCCCGATAGGTGACTTCTTGATGCTCTTTAGGTACCCGGATAAATGATTGACTGGCAGAGCGTTAGTGGCTGGCGAAGCAGTGCCCCGGTGCGCCGTGTGTGCTAAACTGCGGCCATCGGCGAGGGTGAGGGAATGAGTCTGATTCGCAAGATGCTGTTCACCGACCTGCTCCAGGGCCTTAGGGTTACGTTTCGCAATCAGCATCCCAAAGAAACTTACACTGAGCAATATCCGTTGCAGCGTCCACAGGTAGCCGAGCGCTTTCGTGGCGCGCCCCGGCTGAACGTCAATCCTGAGACCGACGAGTCGCTCTGCATTGCCTGCGACCTGTGCGCGCTGGCGTGTCCCGAGCAGCTGATCGTTGTCGGCAGCGAGCGCAATGAGAAGACGCGCCGCAAGGAATTGACCGACTTCACCTACGACCTGAGCCGTTGCATGTTCTGCGGCTTGTGCGAAGATGCCTGCCCGGTCGATGCGCTGGAGCTGACGCAGGATTTCGAGATGGCCAACTACGGCCGCGAGGGGCTTATCTGGGATCGCGAGACCCTGGAAAAGGGTCCCGAACCAAAAGTTTATCCGCGATAAAGATGACCGGCCCAAACCCTTATGTCTCAACTCACGAAGATTGCCACCAAGTCTGAGTTGCCCGAGGTTGACTCCGCTAACGAGTTCACTGTGGGCGAGCGCACCATCTGCATCGCCAATGTCAACGGCGAATACTGTGCCCTCGACAATGTCTGCCCGCATGAAGGGGGCCCGCTGGGCATGGGCTTCGTCGACGGATCGAAGATCGTTTGCCCATGGCACGGCTGGGAGATCGAGGCCAGGACTGGCAAAGCGGAGAACGGCCCGGCGACCGTTCCCGTGTATGAGCTGCGCATCGAAGGCGACGATGTGCTGGTTAGCTTATAGCAGCGACACATTGTGTGCAGGGCGCGGGTGCCACTCCAACCAAAGTGATCGACTCCAGATTCCGATCTCAACGAAACTTTTCTCTGGCCATTCACGTATTACTTGGACGGGGACGTGTTGGCGTGAGGTGTTGCATCGCGCTACGCGCCGGATACCTGATACTCTCTTTCCTTCTAAGGAGTTCGCATGCGATTCCTGGCACTGGCCCTGTGCCTCGTCTTTTCCTCTCAAATGTTCGCCACTGACACACTCGACGCCCGCCGCAAACAATTGAATGACCTCATCTCCGAATACTGGGAATACAACCTCAAAACCAGCCCGGTATTTGCGTCGATCATTGGCGACAAGCGCTACAACGACCAACTCGGCGACGATTCCGCAGAGTTCCTGAAGAAGGACGCCGCCACCAAGCGCGACTACCTGGCGCGCTTTCAGGCCGTCGACACCACCGGCTTTCCGCAGCAGGAGAAGCTAAACCAGGAACTGGAGGTCCGCGAGCTAAAGCGTGACCTCGGTTACTACGAGCTGAAGCTGTGGGAGATGCCGGTCAACCAGATGGGCGGCATTCACATCGAGGCGCCGCAACTGGTTACCATTCTGTCCTTCAAGACGGTGAAGGATTACACCGACTACATTTCTCGCTTGCATGAGTTGCCGCGTGTGATGGACCAGACGATGGACAACATGCGCCTGGGCATGGCCGATGGCTTGATGCCGCCGAAATTCCTGCTGGAGAAAGTGGTTGACCAGACAAACGCGATTGCCACGACTCCGGCGGAGAAGTCTCCCTTCGCGCAGCCCTTCGAGAAGTTTCCGGATGCCTTTACCGAGGCCGAGAAGACCCGCCTGAAGAAAGAGGGCCTGGCGGCGATCCAGGACGAAATCATTCCCGAGTACACGAAGTTCTCGAAATTCGTGAAAGATGACTACGCCCCGAAAGGGCGCACCGAGGTTGGTGTCTGGTCGCTGCCCAACGGCGACGCCATCTATCGCTTCATGGTGAGCGAGTCGACGACGACGAACTACACCCCGGAGAAGATCCACGAAATCGGACTGCAGCAGGTTGCCGAGATCGAGAAGGAGCAGTTGGCCATCGCCAAGAAGCTTGGCTACAAGGACCTGAAGACCTTTGCCGCAGCAGTCAAGGCTGATCCCAAGCTGCATGCGCAGTCGCGCGAGCAGATCCTCGATCTCTACCGCAAATATATTGGCCAGATGGAGCCCAAGTTGCCCGAACTCTTTGGTCGCTTGCCCAAGGCCAAGCTGATTGTGATGCCTGACGAGCCGTATCGCGAGAAGGACGCATCCGCGGCCGAATACGTGCCCGGCACGCCGGATGGATCGCGCCCTGGCCACGTAATGGTCAACACCAGCGATCCCGAGAAGCGGCTGACCATCAATATCGAGTCCACCGCCTATCACGAGGGCGTCCCCGGCCACCATCTGCAGTTATCGCTGGCACAGGAGCTGCCAACGCTGCCACCCTTCCGGCAACATGGATTCTGGGGTGCCTACATCGAAGGCTGGGCACTGTACTCCGAGAGGCTGGGCAAAGAGGTCGGCTTCTATCAGGACCCGTACAACGATTACGGACGGCTGCAGGACGAAATGCTGCGCGCCATTCGCCTGGTGGTCGATACGGGCCTGCACTACAAGCACTGGACGCGCGAGCAGGTGGTGCAGTACTTCCACGATCACACTACCGAAGATGAGCCTAATGTGCAGTCAGAGACCAACCGCTATATCGCCTGGCCGGCACAGGCGCTTTCCTACAAAATGGGACAGCTGGAGATCCTCGATCTGCGGGCCCGCGCCCAAAAGGAACTGGGCAGCAAGTTCGATATCCGCCAGTTCCACGATGAGATACTCGATTCCGGAGCGTTGCCGCTCGATGTGTTGGAGGAGCAGGTAAACGCTTGGATCGCACAGAAGAAGACAGCAAAGTAGGGAACAGGTATGTCCTTTTACGATTACAGTGCAAAGCTGAATGACGGCAAGGCGAAGAAGCTGAAGGATTACCGCGGACAGGTCGTGTTGGTAGTCAACACTGCCAGCCAATGCGGCTTCACTCCGCAGTACAAGGGACTGCAAGAGCTCTATGCCAGATACAAGGACCGCGGCTTCGCGGTCCTTGGCTTTCCCTGTGACCAGTTCGGACATCAGGAACCGGGCGATGACAAGGAGATCCAATCGTTTTGTGAAATGAACTACGGCGTCGAGTTCCCGCTGTTCTCCAAGATCGAGGTCAACGGCGAAAATGCTCACCCGGTCTATAAGTTTCTGAAGAGCGAAAAGGGTGGTCTGCTGGGCGATGCCATCAAGTGGAACTTCACCAAATTCCTCATCGATAAGCAAGGCAACGTGGTGGAGCGCTACGCCCCCATGACGACGCCCGATCATATTGCCGGCGATATTGAAAAAGAGTTGGCGAGATAGCTCCTTGCGCCACAGGTCCCCCGGACGCGTGTAGCGCACTCGGGTCCTTCTACTGCAACAATCCAAACACCGCAACACCCGTCTGCGGATGGAGCCTACCATTCGCGATCATCCGACCGTCGGGGATATGAACTTATTACCCAATCCGAACTAGTTGCGGCAAAACAACAGGGCCGACCTCTCGGCCAGCCCTGATATGTAATATCTGTTACTTACAGAAATTACATCTACGGCAATGTCGGAGTGTAGAGATCCTTGACCCGATATGCCCGGTGTAAGGTACCCACACAAATGAGTTGGGCAAACCGAAATCCCTCACAATCTGAATTTGGTTGTTGAGCGACACGGAGAAGCGATAATCGTAGACGTGTCCCTTAGGCCCTTGCACAGTGGCCGTCCAGAGAACAGTGGTGCCCAGGAATTGCGGGCTGTCGACACTGGGTGAGAGGGTGATGGTCACCGAACTAGGCAATTTTGTAGTGGCCAAACTCCCCACAGCAAGCATGCTCACTATGAACAGGGTTGCGACAGCTACACGACAAGTCCGCACTACGACTCACCTCCAGTGGAAAAGCGGTAAGGGCCAAAGTCGACGATCTATGATCCTTCCGGCGTTCATGAAACACATTGAGCCTTAATCGGGATTTTCGTTTTGCCATTCCAAAATCCCGAAACCATAAGCCTCCTGTGACCTTTCGCCTCACTTGCAGCAATTACCTTACGGCGTTGTGGGGGTGTAGAGATTCTTCATTCTATACGTCCGGTAAGAGTAGGAATCATTCGACTGCAATTGATACACAATCTTGCCGCTGAGATCGACCTCCGTCGATTGTGAGGCTTCATTGTTGTTGTACTTAAGTAGTCCGTTGCCAAAACTGGCGTAAATGCCATCGGAAGCGACCAGCATGTCGGCACTGCCCAAAGCCACGGAGTAAGCCCCAAGATCCGCCTCGGTCATGAGATAGACCGTCCGGTTCGGCTCGCTTACCAGCATCACCATACCCCGGCTGTTCTGGTTGCCGCCACATTGTACATAGCGCAGATTCCCGTCATCGAAAATCGTCATAACGCCCATTCCGAGCCTGGCTTGGGCTTGAAACGTCGCATCGTGTTGATGCGTGAACCAGGGAAAAACGTTGGGGTCGCCACAGCTGTCCTTCGGTGGATTCAGGATGGTGAAGTCACCGTATGGACCCATCTTCCATAGGATGCTGCCGTCTCCCTGGCCATTCTGGTAATTCACCTTCAACACATAGTCCTGATTACGTTGCGACACAATAATGTTACCGTCGCTTGTTAACTGAGCCGAATTGGTGTGCAACCAGTCGTTGGCCTGGGAAAAGTTCGAGTTGAATCTGGGGCAGCCGCCCGCACCTTGCTGGCAGGTATCATCCAAGGTAGCCATTCGGTCAAGGTCTTCGTGCGCAAACGAGTCCCAGGCCCACAGTAACTGCAGATTGGGATCCAGGACCAGGATCATGTCGCCGAGGATGTCGACGGGATGATCTTTCGTTCCTCCCTGGTGATCGGTCGACACGAGATCATTTGCACCCAGCAGGAGAAAGTTGCCATTGGGTAGACGACGGGTTTCATGCACATTGAAATCATCCATAATCGGATAACCCAGAGCCGCCAACTGCTCATTAAGTCTTCTGACGTTGGTTTCCAGAACTTCATTACCTGCTAAATCATATTTGGCAAACGTCAGGTCATCTGGAAAAGCGAACAGACCACCCCCGGCGTCCATGCGAGTCGACCATATAGTCTTGGGAAAGTACCAAATCACATTTCCTGACAAATCCGTTGCAGTCGGCCAGAACCGGTGCATTGCATCATTGGGAAAGAGCCCAAACAAGACCACAGGAAACTCAGCATCATGCTGTGTAGGAGGAACATTCACCTGAAAGTGGGTGGTTGGAAAGTTGGCTGGCAACGGGCCCGTGGCGAACGGCAGATCCGGCCCCTTAGCGAAGAAATTGGGGCCGATTTCTTCCCAATGCATCATGTACTGTGTTGAGGGCAACATTCCGGCGACATAAAAGTTGGCGCTATTCTGCGAGCACGGTACTGAATTCGTTGTACTCGAAACATTCGAACCTGCTTGGCTAAACCGCACCAGCAGGGAATGGCCTGATTGGCATGGCGGGCCACTAAACAACGCCACCAAGGGATGAGACGTAGGATGTACAGCCGACCCGCCAGGCGCGGTCACCCAAGGCAACATGACGTATTGTACGGAAACCGGCGCGTAAACCGTGTAGGGCAGGTGGGTGATGTCACGCACGGTCACAATGACCTGGTATGTGCCTTCTACCGTGTAGGGTACCCAGGTAAATGAGCTGGGTAGATTGAAATCCCTCACAATCTGAATTCGCTTGTTGAAAGCAACCGCAAAGCGATAATCGTAGGCGTGTCCCTGGAGCCCATTATGCACAGTGGCCGTCCAGACAACCTTAGTGCCCAGGAACTGTGGACTGTCGACGCTGGGCGTAAGGGTGATGGTCACCCCAGGCGCTTTTGTAGCGGCCAAACTCCCCGCAGCAAGCATGCTCACTACGAACAGGGTTGCAACAGTTACACGAAACATCCGCACCACGACTCACCTCCGGGGAAAAGCCGTAAAGGCCAAAGTCAACCAACCATGATTCAACCGAAGTTTAAGGATCTCGTCGAATCTTAACCAGGATTTGCATTTCGGCATTCCCAAACGCCGACAACATACGCCTAAATGTACTGCAAGCGCGGTCGCTGTCAAGCAATAAGTTGATTACCGAAGATCGCTGTTGCACTTCGGTAATGGTTACCCTGTCCTTTTATAAATAATTGCGAACTCTGGCAAATAAGAGCTTTCCGCCAATTTCTTGTTGGGCGAAGTGTTTGCTGCCTCCCTTGAGTAACAAGCCGCTCTAGCCCCAGTGCTTTATTTGACTGATTTGCTTCGGCTCCATCTTTATGAACTGCTCGGAAGCCTGCTGGTTAATTACAGTAACCCGAATACCGCCACCCCGGTTTGCGTGCCCACGTAGACTCTACCGTTGGCGATCATGGGCGTGATGAACTTGTTGCCCGGGCCGAACTGATCGCGTGATCCTTGCTGGCTGCTGTTATAAAGCTCCTGGGTCAGGTTCAGCGCGTTATAGGCGTGCAGCACTGCGGTTGACCTGTTATCGACAGCCCAAAGTATGCCGTTCAGTGCGAAGTTGGCCGAGATGCTGGGCGTTGCGCCGGGATAGTTGAACGTCGTACTCGTTCGGCTGCTGGGCGAAGAGGCGAGCTTGCTGTTCACGAAGGGAAATGCCTTTATGTAGTCGTTCGTTCCGCCAAAATAGACCGTGTTGTGAAAATAGGCTGGCATCGACCAGGCGCCGTTAGGGAGGGCGCCCGTCACCTGCTGATAAATGTTGTTGTTATTGTTCGGGTTCCACTTACCCATGTTGTCGCGATCGGCAACGTAGATGTTCCCATCTTTGCCCGCCCCTATCACCAGGCGGACCCGCTTGTTGAGTGAGGCCGAAATATCCGGCAGCACCAGCGCACCACCGGAGCCGAGGTCGACGTCGGCGTTTGACTCCTGTACCGTGTTGTAGGTGTTGAAGTAGTCCGTCACCGTAAGCGGCCCGGAAGTCGACACCTTGATCATGGCATTGCCGTAGTCACCGTTAATGGGAAAGCCGTTACCGTCAAGCGTTGTGTCGAAGATGCCATTGGCATCGAGGAAGTAGATATTGCCCAGATTGTCGGCGGCGATGCCCGCACCTGCCTGCCAGATCGCACCCCCGTATCCGTTGGGGGTGAAATTCAGAACGGAAAGCTGCTGCAGCGTCGAGGCGCTGTACTGAATCATCCAGCCGGTGTAGGGCCGGCGATCGCAGTGCGAAGTGAACGCAACATAGATATTGCTCTTGACTTCAAGTAGTCCGGCCCGCTCGGCGTAATACTTTGGGTCGAAGACTACGAATCCGTTCTGGTGGTTATCGCCGTTGCCCGGATACTGGGCCTGGATTTCGACCGGCCCGCCAAACAATTCAGCACCGCTGACAAGGTCGACCGCATGCAGGCGCTGGTGGTATGCGCCGTTTGAGTCCTTCGACATTGCCACAAAATACATGGCGCCGTTCGAGCCCTTGTTGCGGTCGATCACCGGCGTATTGGTAATGCCAATTTCCGGAGAAATCTGACTGCAACCGAACACTGGTTCGCTGGTGGTTTCTCCTTGCAGCAGCGCCGTGGTCTTCCAAAGTTGTGTGCCGGTGTCGGCATCGAAGGCGTAGATGCTGTCGTGCTCGCTCACCACATAGAGCACATTGTGGATCACGCTGTTGATAGTGACGTTGGAGACATACAGCGGCTCGGCGTCGACTTTGCCGTCGGTCGGAAGAAAATTCACCTTGCCAAATGTGGCTGAATTCACATTCGCCAGCGTCAGCACCGTCTCCAGTTGCATCAGCCCGGTGCGCATGCTGTCGTCATGATAGGTCAGCACATTGATTGGCTCAGCCGCGACGTCGATGCGCTTCTGCGCTGCCAGGCTGGTCAGCAACAGCGGGGAAAGAAGCAGCGTGCAGACGATGGCTGTGCAGGGGCGCATAAAGGACACCTCGCGGAAGAGTTCGTACGAGTCTACCGCAAACGAGATAGGCGGGCTGGTCGAAAGGTTGTTCGGTTTCGAAATTTTTACAGGCCGGTAACCTTGGGACAAAATTACCCTGGCAGGCCGATCCACACGCCGGCTTTGCCCTTGCGGTCTGAATATAATCAAGGCATGGACGAACAGGATTTCCGCCGCCATTCCGACACCAGCCTTGAAGCCTTGAAGCGCAGCCTCTACGAGGCCGAGGGCGAAGCCGACTTCGAAGTCGAGGAAAACGCCGGCGCGTTACACATCACCTTTGAGGAGCCGCCCGCGAAGTTCATCATCTCGCCTAACGCCCCCGCCCGCCAGATCTGGATTTCAGCGCTGTCGACCAGCTTCAAGCTCGATTGGTCGGAGCCCAAGCAGGATTTCCAACTGGCCAAGAGCGGCGAGACCATCAGGCAGCTTGTGGGGCGGCTGATCAACCAGCAACTGGGCGAAGAGGCAATCCATCTGAAGTAGGGCTGTTCGCCTTTCGCCGGACTCTCTTGGTTCTTCATCGTATGGGCGAAATTCGAACCGTGGATCTCCCCGGGTAAACGTGGATTGAAAGTCGATCGAGCGCCCGGAGGAAGCAATCTCCGCTCTCAGAATCAGGGAAACCGCGGGCGGTACGAATGGCGAGTGCAGAGACGAGGATTCCGGTTTTTCCGGCGAAAAGCGGAAAGCCAAGAGCGAACAGCGAACGGTCTGCCGTTTGGCGCGCCCGCCTCCCCGCCTTTACACTTCTAGTGTGAGGATCGCACTCGGGCAGATCAATACCATCATCGGCGATTTCGCCGGGAACTCCGCCAAGATCATCGAATATGCCACTCGCGCCCGCCAGGAGGGAGCCGAGTTGGTGTTGTTCCCCGAGCTTTCGATTTGCGGCTATCCGCCGCGCGATCTGGTGGAACGTCCTTGGTTCGTGGAGCGCAATCGCGAAACCGCCGAAGAGATTGCTCGCAGGACCGAAGGCATTGCGGTGATTGCCGGTCTGGTAACCCCGACACACAACGGAACCGGGAAATCCGTCCACAATTCTGCAGCCTTGCTGCGCGACGGCAAGGTCGCATTCATCCAGTCGAAGCGCCTGCTGCCGACCTACGACGTATTCGACGAGATGCGCAACTTCGCGCCTGCCGATTCGCAGCGGCTCTTCGCGCTTCACAACCAGCAGATTGCGCTCACCATTTGCGAAGACGCCTGGAACGACAAGAACTTCTGGGACCGCCGTCTCTATGGCGTCGACCCGGTCGAAGATCTGATGCGCGCCGGCGGCCAGGTGCTGCTGAACATTTCCGCTTCGCCGTTCTATCTTTGCAAGCGCGAGCTGCGCCGTAACATGCTGGCGGCGATCGCCTGTCAATACAAGCTGCCGGTCGCGATGGTGAATCAGGTGGGCGGCAACGACAGCCTGGTGTTCGATGGCTCCAGCCTCGTCCTGGGTCCCGATGGCAACGTCATTGCGCAGGCCAAATCGTTCGAGGAGGATCTGATCTTCTTCGACACGGTTTCGCTCGCAGGCACCAGGCACGAGCGCGACGAGAGTGAAGAGGGAAGCGCCTACGCCGCGCTGGTGCTGGGCACCCGCGACTATGTACGCAAATGCGGTTTCAAACAGGTGGTGCTCGGGCTGAGCGGCGGTATCGATTCGGCGCTGACTGCCTGCATCGCGGTCGATGCCCTGGGTGCAGAGAACGTCATGGGCGTTGCTATGCCGGGGCCGTACTCCTCGCGAGGCAGTATCGACGATGCGCTGGCCTTGGCAAACAACCTGGGCATCCAGTGCGAGATGATTCGAATCGATGACATTTTCGCGTCGTACCTGGCCGGGCTGGAGTCCGCGTTCGGGAACCGTCCGCCCGGCGTAGCGGAAGAGAATATTCAGGCGCGCATTCGCGGATCGCTGGTGATGGCGCTTTCCAACAAGCTTGGCTCGATGGTGCTTACGACCGGCAACAAATCCGAGCTGGGCGTTGGTTACTGTACGCTATACGGAGACATGTGTGGGGGCCTGGCGGCAATCTCCGACGTGCCCAAGACCTTGGTCTATCGGCTGGCGCACTACGTGAATCGCAACCAGGAACGAATCCCGGAGTCGACGATTGAGAAGCCGCCGTCAGCGGAGTTGCGCGCCGGACAGAAAGACAGCGACTCGCTTCCGCCCTACGAGATACTGGACACCGTGCTCGTCGACTACGTGGAGGACAACAAGTCGCCGCAACAGATTGCGCAGGAACATGACTACGATCCGCAACTGGTCCGCAGTATTGCTCGCATGGTCGATCGCGCCGAGTACAAACGGGCGCAGGCGGCGCCGGGGTTGAAGATTACGGAGAAGGCCTTCGGCTTCGGGCGGCGCTACCCCATTGCCGCGAAAACGGATGGGTAGTTCGCAAATTTATCACTCGTGAAAGGTATAGATGAAATTCGTCTCGCGTGTCGTCATCGTTATTAGTCTTCTGTTTGCCGGATTGGGCGTCATTGCTCAAACTCAAACCAAGACCGATTCCTCTACCAATCTGCCTAACGAAACCACGGTCAACGAGTTCCTGAAGCATATGTTTGGCTGGAACGATAACCTGGCGTGGCGGGTGGTGAGCATCAAACCGTCGGAGGCGCCTAGCATCTCCGAGGTCACGGTGGTCTTCAACACGCCCGATGGTCAGGCGGTACAACGCATCTACGTCACGCCAGACGAGCACTATGCTTTTTCAGGAGAACTGGTGCCCTTTGGCGCCGACCCCTTCGCCGCCACTCGGGCCGAGTTGAAGAACGCTAATGGCCCGGTGCGGGGTGCGACCGATGCCAAGGTCACCATCGTTGAATTCGGCGACTTGGAATGTCCTGCCTGCAAGAAGGCGCAGGAGAACCTGAACAAGTTGATGAGCGAAGAGCCCAAGGCCAGGCTCATCTTCCAGAACTTTCCCCTCGAGCATATCCACAAGTGGTCCTTGCTGGCAGCCAAGTATGTCGACTGCCTCGGCCATCAGAACAATGGTGCGGTGTGGAAGTTCATCGGCACTACCTACGACCACCAGAGCGAGATTAATGAACAAAACGTCGAGGAGAAGCTGAACGGTTTTGTGAAGGATTCCGGCGGCGATCCTGCCGCAGTCAGTGCCTGCGTGGCCAATCCCGACACGGAGAAGAGGGTGCGCGAGTCCATCGCGCTCGGCGACAAGCTGAACGTTACCAGCACACCGACCTTCTTCATCGACGGGCGCAAAGTCTCCAATTTCCTCAGCACGCCGTATGAAGCCATCAAGGCCATGGTGGACTATGACCTGAAGTAATTAGATTAGCAACAAGTGTCCCGAGTTGGAAGTTAGTTATCTATATCAGAGGCCTGTGTCAGGGCATGGCTTCAGCCTTCCCCTAAAAACATGGCGTCTAGACTGGGCACTGAGGCGAAAATCGAAAGTCACAGCAGATTGATAAACGAATTTGCAACTTACCAGGCTGGAAACTACTAGATAGCCGATACCCTCTAGCCGGGTGATTTCGCGACATAGCCCAAAGGGCGGCACAATCGTAGCCCGGCTCGTGAGTGCCGGGTAGGCGTGTGAAAAAACTCCGGAGTCCCCCGAAGCGGGAAGGCACGAGTTTCGTAACACCCCTCGCGAGTGCAGCATGAGCATGCGGATATTACTGCCCGTTAGAGCAATATCGGCAGCAGTGTGGATGTACTTGTCCTGGGAAAAGTCGATCGACGTCAGTACGCCCTGGTTCCCCGGATCGTAGCTCCAGCCGTTGGGAATCAGGCCTTGGTAGCCTTCCTCCAAATCGCCCGTCCCGGCAAAGTTCAACATGAACTCTGCCGACGTTCCCGGATTGCCGAAACTGGACTGCTGCACCGAGCCGCTCATGCCCACCCCGCTCAGCCACTGCTGCAACGGACCGTTGTCGCTCAGATTGAAGTTTCCGTCGGTGAAGGTCGGTCCGGCAAACGCCGGAGTGGCGGCGAGAACGCATGCCAGCATCAGAAGCGTGGCGGCGCAATGTAGCATCTTTCGCATTGCATCTCCTAAGTTTCGAAACTAGTTGAGTGTTAGCAGTTCGAGCCGGCAAGCAGCCGGCCGCCGATTGCGGCAAGTCAAAGTACCGCATTTCCCCGGAGCCCGACAACGGAAGGCACCGCCCTCCGTGGCAATCCCCTCAGCCCCAGCGGGTCTGCCCTCGCTTGTCAACCCGAAACAGGCGGTTTTCCCCGATTTCTCCTGTTGCTTGTTTGGGAACCCACCCCGCAGCCGCATAAAAACAGGCCCAAAACGAACCCGTCTGTGGAAAACCCGCATAAAATAAGGCGGAAATGGCTTTGCGCGCGCCCAAGCTTGGTATACCATACGCTTCAATTGAGCCTAATTCGTTGCTCAAACCTTCAAGGAGGTAGTAACCAATGGCAACAGGCATGACAAAAACTCAGCTCGTGCGGTATATGGCCGAGAAGCATGAGATGAGCAACAAGCAAGTCGCAGCATTCCTCGATGACCTGGCGGAAATCGCGGTCAAGGAAACCAAGAAGAACGGCGTCTTCGTCGTCCCCGGTCTTGGCCGGCTGGTGAAGTCCGCCCGCAAAGCCCGCATGGGCCGTAACCCGCAGACCGGCGAAGCGATCAAGATCCCGGCCAAGACCGTGGTGAAGTTCCGCGTCGCCAAGGCCGCCAAAGACTCCATCGCCCCCAAGAAGTAACGATCCCAGGCATCTAACGCGAAGGTCGGCCACGCGCCGGCCTTCGCGATTGCAGCTAACTGCCCGCCGGTGAGGCGCTCCGCACCCCATCCCGTCTCTGCTGCGCCGCATCCTGAAATTTTCCTGATCTGGGCATATTCCGTTGTGACTGCATGCGAATTCTGCTATAAATCCGTCGCACTTGCAGGAAAATTGGCTTACGTTTCGCTGCCTGGCCGAATCTTACCCTCTAAAGGAGGTCTCCATTGCCGAAGCAGACCATCGATGAGTTAAAGAGCTCCTTTCGCGGCGAATTGATTCAGCGCACCGACCCCGGCTTCGACATGGCGCGCAAGCTCTACAACGGCATGATCGATAGGCGGCCGCATCTCATCGCGCAATGCGCCGATGTGGCCGACGTCATCGCCGCCGTGAAATTCGGCGTCGCCAACGATCTGCTCACCGCCATCCGCGGCGGCGGACACAATGGCGCCGGCTTGGGATCCTGCGATGACGGCCTGGTCATCGACCTCTCGCGCATGAAGGGCATCCGCGTCAATCCCGCCGACAAAAGCGTTCGCGTCGAAGCGGGCTGCCTCTGGGGCGATGTCGATCACGCCACCCATGCCTTTGGTATGGCCGTGCCCTGCGGCTTCATCTCGACCACCGGCGTTGCTGGGCTGACCCTGGGCGGTGGCATCGGTTATCTCAGCCGCCGCTATGGGCTCACCATCGATAACCTGCTCTCCGTCGATGTGGTGTTGGCCGACGGCAGCTTCGTCACTGCTGACAGCAAACAGAACTCCGACTTGTTCTGGGCGGTGCGCGGCGGCGGCGGAAACTTCGGCGTGGTCACCTCCTTTGAATTCCGCATGCAGCCGGTCGACACCGTGTTCTTCGGCCCGACCTTCTGGCCGCTGGAGGAAGCCGGGGAGGTGCTGAAGGCGTATCGCGACTTCATTAAAAAGGCTCCCGAGACCATCACCGGCTTTTTCGCCTTCCTCGTGGTTCCTCCCGCGCCGATGTTCCCCGAGCACCTTCACATGAAGAAGGTCTGCGGCATCGTGTGGTGCTGCACCGCCTCCGAAAAAGAGACGGAAAAGGAAACCAGGGCCATGCGGTCGCTTGGCCATCCTCTGCTTGACCACGTCGGCCCCACCCCTTTCCCCGTGGTGCAGAGTGTCTTTGATGCCCTGTTTGTCCCTGGCCTGCAGTGGTACTGGCGTGCCGACAACTTCACCGAGCTGAGCGATGAAGCCATCGCACGCCACCTCGAGCACGGACCGAAAATTCCTACCATGCTTTCCACCATGCACCTTTATCCCGTGAATGGTGCTGCGCAGCGCGTCGGCAAGAACGACACTGCCTACAGCTTCCGCGAGGCGCTGTTTGCTGAAGTCATCGTCGGTGTCGATCCCGATCCCGCCAACGCCGACAAAATCACTACCTGGTGCAAAGAGTACTGGGAGGCGCTGCACCCCTTCTCGGCGGGCGGCGCATACGTCAACTTCATGATGGACGAAGGCCAGGAGCGCGTACAGGCAACCTATCGCGACAACTACGAGCGCCTGGTGAAGATCAAGAAAAAATACGACCCGGAGAACTTCTTCCGGGTGAACCAGAACGTTCGGCCAAGCTAGCTGCTCTGGCTTGGTAATTCGGTGGTGGCCCGGTTGCGGGCCCATTGGGTGGCGGAGAGAAGGAATCTGGGTCTCCTGGGATGTTCTGTGAGAACGGCAGCCAGCCGCTTTCCTCTCATCCCGGTAAACCCGAGGTTCATCCCCTCCGCACCACCTAAGTTTCATTGACAAGCCGAGGTTCGGGCTTACGATAGCGCAACCTTTCTTCCGCACGGCAAAGGTTGTCCCCGCAGCCGGCCCCTTCTACCCAGGTAACTCGCAACCGCGCCGAGTCTCTACGGACTCAATTCTTCCGCGACGTGGTCACACAAGGAGGTAGCCATGACGGACAACGAGAAACAGCCCTCGAACTCTGCCAACGTTCCCGATTTCAAAGACCGGGATTTCCAGGCAGGACTCCAGGCATTGCTGGCTGTTTATCAGCCCATGCTGGAGCGCGATCTCAATCTGGCGAAAAACCCCGACGAACTGCAAAAGCAGGCGCAGGCCGAATCGAACCGCACCTGTGCGCAGGAGTTCGAGGAAGCCTATGCCATGTTCAGTAAGTTCTTCAACGAGGAGACAGCCCTGCGCCTGCTTCCTCCGCAGGCGCGGGAGCTGCTGGGTCCCATTGACCAGTGGCGATGGTGCTTGCAGCACATCATCTGCTGCCTGGTCTTCGGCTGGCTGGTCTGCCGCTGGCCGCGCACCTTCCGCGGCTACGCCTTTTATCTGTACGAATTCTGGAAATGCGTCCGCCAGGTCATCGGCAATCCGGTGCACGAGCCGCCGACCGAAGTGGAACGTCGCGACTTCGATGTCCTGGTCAAAATACTGGCCGGCGCCTTCAAGCCCTATCTGACCGACCAACTCGCCACCGTCGAGTATTCAGAAGGTGTTCCCGACGAAATCTTCGCCGGCAAGATCGACTGCTTCATCGATGAGCGCGAAGCTTGCATCATCTTCGAGCGGCTGCTCACCACCGAAGCCGCGCAGGCGTTGCTGGGTGAAGCGGCGTTCAAGGAGCACAGCCGGCAGCGTTTCTTCTGGTTCTGCCGCTGCTGGTGCCTGTGCGCTCTATGCTTCGGCTGTTGTCTGGCGCGGGCGCACAACTTCCGGCAAGTCATCCTGTGCTTGTACAGATACATCCTGTGCCTGCGCAACTGCTTTCGCCCACTGACCTGCGAGATCACCAGTCCCACCAACAACGACTGCGTCTCCGAAACTGCCGACCCGCAGCTCGGGGCCTATATCGTCCCCATCATGGGCACGGCGGCGGGCGCCAACTTCGACCATTATGTTTTGGAGTGGTCGATCGACAACGTCACCTTCAATGCCAGCGATTTCATCTACCCGCCGATACCTCCGGGCAATCCCGGGCCCGGGAACGATTCCGGTCAACAATCGCTCTGCTGGCCGACTTCAACACCACCTTGAAGAATCCCGGCACCTACTACATCCGGATGACGGTATTCTCAAACACCCAGGCGAAGCAGCCCTGCTCCGTCACCTTCCAGTTGTTCAAGCAGGACGTCCTGATCCGCGGCATCGACAACTACACCACCATGGACACTGGACCGACCGATCCTTTGGCCAAGTTCGTCGAGACCGTGCCCGCTCTGTGCAGCCGGCCGTCCACTGTGTCAGAAGTATCGTTTGGCCAATGCCTGTCGGTGTATGGCGGAGCTTTCGTCGGCGGATGCAACAATGTTTCCATCAAGTCTTACTACCTGGACTACAAGGCGGGATTGGAGACAGATTGCAACTCGGCGGGCTGGACGAATTTCTGGGAAGTCGACTTCGTCACCCTGGCACAGAACCGGTTCATCAACTGGCGTCTCGGCCTTTCCGATTTGACCGCGGTCTGGGGACCAGATTGCTTCATCCCATCCCTGGCCAGCATTTGCGCTCCATTCCGCGATCCGCTGCCGAACTCGTTGCTTTACAACTCCTGCTGGCAAAGCAACATTGGGGGTTGCCAGCTCAACGGCCTGTACACTTTCCGTCTGCGCGCCGTCGACACCAACAACAACCTCTATTGCGATACGCAGAGTCTGTGGATTGACAACAAGTATCCCTGCGGCGCCATCCGCATCGATGCGGTGCCGAAATGCGCGGACCTGTTCATCAGCAACTTTGCCCAGCCGCCGGATTGCAGCAATCCCTGGGCGCTACCTTTGTCGGGCATCGCCTTCGATCCCCTGATCGACGAGTTGGCTCTGCCCACTCGGCCCAACAACAACTTCGACTACTACTACGTGCAGATTGAAAAGCAGGGAGGACCGACCGTCCAGATCCCAATTCCGGGTCCTGACTTCGATCCCCTGAATCCCTGCTTCTACGGCACGTCACCGGTCGGGGACCCGCTGCATCATTGCAACAGTTCGGTCTGCGACCCCAACAACCTGGATCCGGCAGCCGTCTTCGGCAACCTCGCCAGCTTCGACTTGCGGGCGCTGGACCCCATCTGTCGCGGCCAGGTGAAGTGGGGACCCAATCCCGGCCTCACCATCAACCGGGGTGATTGCTGTGTTTACATCTTCAAGGTCTGGGTCTTCGATCGCACCATCCGTGGCAACTCGCAGCACACGGTATGGGGCTATGGAGACTGGCCGGTGAAGATTTGCAACGATCTGAAGTCGTGAGCGTATCGTTTGTGACAAAGGATCGATGACGGGACCGGGGCCCTTCGGGGCTTCGGTCTTCGGCAAAACGAAAATGAACGGCTTCGGTTTTTGGGCGCGATTGCTTGTGGCCGTCCTCGCCACCTGGCGGGTCACTCACCTGCTGGCCAACGAGGACGGCCCGGCGGACATAATTGTTAAGTTTCGAAAGTTATTAGGTCAAAGCCTGGCCGGGCAGTTGATGGATTGCTTCAACTGCCTCAGCCTCTGGATCGCCGCTCTGGCCGCGCTCTTTGTTTCGCGCCGTCCTGTGGAGTGGCTGATGAGTTGGCTGGCCATCTCCGGCGCCGCTTGTTTACTGGAGCGGTTGGGACGCCAGCCCGTTGTCATTCAACCCCAGCCGGAAACATCAGAAGGAGATTTGGACCATGTGCTGTGGACAGAACCGGGAAGCGATGAAAGCCAGCCTCTCGCCCACATCGAGAACGAACCCGCACACCGCGACAAGCGGCCAAGCTAATCGTGGCCCCGTTATCTCTCACATGCCGTCGACGCCCGTGACGGTGCCCGGAACCCCGACCGGCGCAAGCGCGGCTGCCGGCGCCAGGACTCAACCGTCCCCGGTGGCGGCCCATACCGCCGGACACGCTGCAGTGAATCTGCGCTATTCGGAGACCTCGCCCATTCATGTGCGTGGCCTGATCACTGGAAGGATGTATCAATTCTCAGGCGCACGGCCATTACAGGCGGTCGACGCGCGTGACGCGGGTGCGCTCTTGCAGACGCGTTTCTTCACTCGCGCCTGAAGCGCCTTCCTGTCAGATTCCACCCCTGAAGAGGGTCTTGGGCAATGGCACACAAATAAAAACCGGAGCTCGTCTGAGCTCCGGTAAAACTTCGCAACCAGCAACCAACAAATTACAGCATCAGCTTGCGGCGCAGTACGCCGGCGAGACCCAACACGCCGGTGCCTAGCATGACCATCGTACCCGGCTCCGGAATCGCGGACTGGTCCAGCCGCAGCGCGGCCTGAGCGCCGCCGTAACCCGAGAAGTTCGGGACGCCATAGCCAGTGTAGTTGGAGTTGCCGCTGGTAACAGCGGTCAAGCCGTTATTGCTGTAATCAATCGGCGGGAAGATGTAGCCGATGTCAGCATGGGCGTCGGCGACGATGCCGAAGTAGTAGGTGTTCCCAGCTTCCAACGTGAAGTTGAAATTGGGGGATGACACCCAAGTCGGATCCGCGATCGGACCAACGTTGCTCATGGTCTGGAGGAACAGCAGGCTGTCATTGGTGCCATTCCAGATCATGAACTTCAGGTCGCCACCGTTCGGCAGATCCAGGTAGAACTCCATGTTATTGATGGTCGTCGTGGTGTCGACAATCACGCCTTGACCGATACCGTTGCCAGAGTCACGACTGGTGAAGTTATTGGCTGGGGAAAGGTCGAAAATGGTATTGGCGAAGGCGCTGGTGGCGAAACAGAGAATCGCCATCACGGCGAGCAGGGCAGCTTTGCGCATAATCTCCTCCTACGTATCGGTTCCGTATCTGTTCGCTGCGGCATACTACGTTAACTGGTGTTGAAAGGGGCCGCAGACCTAGTCGGCGGAAAACCCGCACAGCCGACTTCGAGGTCAAATCATACTGCCCGGAGCCGATTCGACGCAAGCGAAAAAAAACCGGACCTCGTGTGAGGTCCGGCACAATTCGGGAACAACCGAATAAACCTACAGCATCAGCTTGCGGCGCAGCACACCGGCCAAGCCCAGCGCGCCCGTACCCAACAGGACCATGCTGCCCGGTTCAGGCACTTCCGAGAACTGGTTCTGGACGCCCGAAACCAGCGCGGCACTTCCGTTCGACCCGCCAACCAACTCAATATCCTTAACTACATCGACCACGCTCACCGGACTGAAGCTTACGCTGTCAGTCAGTTTGCTTTGGCCGCTGTTGAGGATAGTAAGCAATGAGCCCTGAATTCCATTGGCGCATGAGTCTGCAAAGGTATCTCCCAAGCAATAAGTTTCGGCAACGCTCACCTGGCCGGTTCCAAGGAAGCCCGCACCGAACATAGCAAGACTAAGATCGTTGATCAAGTCACCGCCCGGATTAACGTTGACGGTAAACCCAATCAATGAACCTTGGGTCTCGCCTGCCTGTACTCCCCAGGGAGCATTGAACAGGAAACCCGGATCGTGGAAGGTGGTGATGGGATTTACCGTAATGCTGCTGGCCGGCATTAGGTTCGTACCCGCAGTCGAGTACGAGAAGTTCTGGAAGGTTTTGTCGTCGATTCCGCACGAGAATCCGGGACCGAGATAATTGTCGTAGCTGGTTACGGTGCAAGAAGCAGCGCCGAATGCGAACAGAGCACCTGTCGGCACGAATGCCAACAGCAACAAGATCATTCGGCCACACTTCATTTCCAAGCAGTTCATGAGCCTCCTCCAATTGTCCAACGCACATTCGATGGATTCGAGGGTCGCGACGGAGCGACTTCGAATCGGAGCACATAAGGCGACTGCCAGCACTCGTTCATGTACTCATTGCTAAATTCAAGGGAAAAAGGGCGTGCGTGGGGTTTTCATGGCTCGCACGCCCAAGTTGAAGTTAGAGCCTCACCCTTCGGCGCAGCACGCCTGCCAGACCTACAATGCCAGAGCCCAACAATATCAGGCTACCGGGTTCAGGGACTTCCGAGAACTGGTTCTGCACACCAGAAACCAGCGCGGCACTTCCGTCCGGGCCGCCAAGCAGGGTAACGTCCTTTACTACATCGACCACGCTCACCGGACTGAAGCTTACGCTGGCAGTCAGAATGCTGTTGTTGCTGTTGAGGATATTGAGCAATGTGCCCTCAATCCCATTGGCGCATAAGTTGGCAAAGGTATCTCCCAAGCAATAAGTTTCGACAACGCTCACCTGGCCAGTTCCGAGGATGCCCGCGCCGAACATAGCAAGGCTAAGATCGTTGATCAAGGCACCGCCCGGATTAACAGTGGCGGTGAACCCGATCAATGAGTCTTGGGTCTGGCCTGCCTGTACTCCCCAAGGAGCATTGAACAGGAAACCCGGATTGTGGAAGGTGGTGATGGGGTTTACCGTGATGCTGCTGGCCGGCATCAGGTTCGTACCCGCAGTCGAGTACGAGAAGTCCGAGAAGGTTTTGTCGTCGATTCCGCACGAGCCGCCGAGATAGTGGTCGTAACTGGTTACCATGCAATCGGAGCCGAATGCCGACAGACCACAGACCAGCACAACCAACAGCGTAAAAGCGGCGAACAGAGAAACTTGCCTCATACAATCTCCTCCTCTTTTGAATGATCCTGCCGTGGCAGAACATGCTGCCATGTGCTCTCAATTACGAGTTAAGCTCCTGAAGGGCCGCGTCAACCAGATGGAAACCGGCGCATTCGAGATCGGCCCCAAATCCGCACATCCGACGTCGGAGTCAAGATAGTACTGCTAGGGGCGGTACGCGTGCAAGAAAAAAAAAGGCAAAATGACCGCCTAGCGCCGGAAAGTGCTATTTTCGATTCTAAGATGTTGCTAATAAATAAGTTACATATTGGTGGGATGCAACCTAAGACATTCGCTCAATGTCTCCTGAATGGCACCTTGGTGGAGGATGTTGAGACGCCAGCCCCAGCTTCGAGACGGCTGAACGTGGTTCTGAAGTGCCAGTGTTAGTGCTATTGCGTGTGAGTTGAGCGCACCATTATCCTTACCGAAAACAGTTCATTAATGCCGAAACTATACACTCCGCGCGAAGCAGCACAAGTACTAGGCATCAGCTACTCCTCACTCAAGCAGTGGATCTATCGTCGGCAAGCTCAAGACGGTTCAAACTCCTGGCGGACATCACCGCGTCCCCGAGTCGGAGCTCGATCGCTTTCTGACGCGGCTTACGGTCACGCGCTCGGCGGAAAAGCGGCGCCGCAGCTTTCGCCGCATCAGGCGTCACCGAAGCGCGTGATGCGTTGCACAGACATCACGGGCAGGCGAAGAGCACCCTTGTTTTCTGCGGTAGTCAAGTGTCTGTGCGGTAGACTTATGCGCGAGGCAGACTACGATCTCACCTGTAAGTGCGTCCCTGTGCTCCTTCGCGGGCGTAAGTCCTAAGGAGAAGCGGAAAGTGCCGATCCTGGCGGAACAGCGGCTTCCTTCCGGCCGTTGCCTGTGCAGTCTTCTTACCTCTGGTTGCGACCTCTACCCGTCACCTTGCAGACACCGCACTGATTACCGCACATCTTCTGGAGGCTTCGATGCTTCACTTTGATACCGGAAACACCGGTTTCATGCTTTTGTGTACCAGCCTGGTCATGCTGATGACGCCGGGCCTGGCATTTTTCTATGGCGGCCTGGTCGGCCGCAAAAACGTCCTGGCCATCATGATCCAAAGCTTCGTCTCGATGGGCTGGACCACCGTGATTTGGTACCTTTATGGATATTCATTGTGCTTCAGCGGAGACTGGCATGGCATCATCGGCAATCTGCACAATGTCTGCCTGCGCGGCATCACCCTGAATACCCCCTCGCCCAACGACACCATTCCGGCCTTCGTCTTCGTTGCCTTTCAGATGATGTTCGCCATCATCACGCCGGCGTTGATCTCGGGAGCTTTCGCTAATCGTGTCACCTTCAAGGCCTACATGCTGTTTCTCACCGCTTGGCTGACGTTCGTCTACTTCCCATTCGTCCACATGGTGTGGGGAGGGGGCTTCCTGCAGCAGTGGGGTGTAAAGGACTTTGCCGGCGGTATCGTAGTGCACAACATTGCCGGCTTCGCGGCCCTGGCGTCGGTGCTTTATGTTGGCAAACGGCGCGTGCTGGATCGCGGCCCGCACAGTATTCCGCTGGTGGCCCTGGGCGCCGGCCTGCTGTGGTTTGGCTGGTACGGGTTCAATGCCGGCAGTGAGATGTCGGCCAACTCGGTAACAGCTACCGCGTTCCTCAACACCGATGTTGCCGCCTCATTTGCCGCCATGGCATGGCTGCTGATGGCGTGGATCAATGAGAGGAAGCCGAAGTTCCTCGGCCTGCTGACCGGCGCGGTTGCCGGATTGGCGACGATCACTCCCGCCGCCGGATATGTGTCGCCCTCGACAGCGGTCATCATCGGCATCATCGCCGGCGTGGTCTGCTACTACGCCGTGGAGATGAAGAACAAGCTGCATTGGGATGACGCTCTGGATGTCTGGGGCGTTCACGGTGTGGGCGGCGCGCTGGGCACCATCCTGCTTGGCGTCTTCGCTACCAAGGCCTTTAACCCCGAAGGCGCGGACGGCTTGCTGTATGGCGATCCGTTTTTCCTGGTGAAGCAGGTGGTGGCCGTGATCTTCTCTTCCTTGTGGGCATTCACCTTCACCTACGGCATGCTGCGAATCATCGACATGTTCACCACCGTCAAAGTAGATGATATGGCGCAGGAGATCGGCCTCGACGAGTCGATCCACGGCGAGCACGCCTACGAGACGCTGGAAGTGGAAGAGTTGCTGCGCAGCAATGGCAAGGTCCAGACGGCTGAGATCAGGGTTGCGCTCAGTAAAACAGAAGGAGAGCCCAAACTGTTTGACCCGCAGAAGTGAACTGGGTACGTCAGCCGTTCGGCGCGGGTCCTACCGAGTGTGCCGGCAGGGGCGATGATCGCATCGCCCCCCGGTTTCTCTATAGGCTACAGCTGTCCCCGACGCCCATCTCGGCCTCTCCAAGACGCGGGTGATCCCGGCAAACGATCAATGGGTTTCGCAACTTCTTATAACTGCTGCTGGCCCTGATCTAACTCTTCTGAGTCTCTCCGGAAGGTCGCCCGTCGCGCCGAGGCGGTCGCCAGGCTTCCCCGCCGGGCGCAGTCAAAATCGCAGATCGTCGTGGTAACATCGCCGCAACCTCTGCGGCACAACTGAGCCTATGCCCTACAACGATGAATTTTCGCCGACCAGGCGCCAGCCCATCGAAGTTCTTACCAGCCCCTTTGTGCGCTTTGCGCAGATGGAAGCCGCCGGGGGCATTCTGCTCTTTCTCGCCACCGTGGCCGCGCTCATCTGGGCCAACTCGCCTTGGGAGCCCAGCTATCACACATTGTGGGATACGCACATTACCGTCGGCTTTGGCCGCTTCGCCCTCACCGAGACGCGACATGAATGGATCAACGACGGCCTCATGTCGATCTTCTTCTTCATGGTTGGGCTGGAGATCAAGCGCGAGTTGCTGATTGGTGAGCTGTCTTCACTCCGGCAGGCGGCCTTTCCCTTCTTTGCGGCAGTAGGAGGAGCGATCGTCCCCGCCCTCATCTACCTGGCCCTTACCTTCGGCGGCGGCGGAACGCGCGGCTGGGGCATTCCGATGGGCACCGACATCGCCTTCACTCTGGGGGTGCTGGCCCTGCTCGGGAGCCGGATTCCGGTATCGCTCAAGGTGTTCGTAACCGCCTTGGCGATTGTGGACGACATCATCGCCGTGCTGGTCATTGCGCTCTTCTATACGGAGCGCATTCAGGTCTTCAGTCTTGTTGTAGGCCTGATCTGTGTAGCGCTCTCGTTCGCTGCTAACCTGCTGGGGATTCGCAAGCCCGCTGTTTATGCGGCTATCGGCGTCGTGCTGTGGGTTGCCATCCTGAAATCGGGTATTCACGCGACCGTCGCCGGCGTGCTGCTCGCTTTTACCATCCCGGCGCGAACGTCGATGGACCACGACCTGTTCCTGCGGCGCGGCCGCTGGTTGCTGGACAAATTCGCCGGGAGCAAAGCCTGATTCCTACGAGGCGCTCTCGGCGGTGCACTCCCTGGAAGCGCAGTGTGAGTTGGTCGAATCTCCCTTGCAGCGCATCGAGCACTCCATCCATCCCTGGATCAGCTTTCTGGTCATGCCGCTGTTTGCGCTGGCCAACGCTGGAGTGCGGATCATCGGAAACATCGGACCCGCACTGCAACACACAGTAAGTTTGGGCGTGGCGCTGGGATTGTTCCTCGGCAAACCGGTAGGAATCTGGTTGTTCGCCTGGCTCTCGGCGCGCAGCGGCATAGCGGCCCCGCCCGCCAACCTGTCGTGGAACAAACTGTTCGCCGCCAGCTGGTTGTGCGGCATCGGCTTCACCATGTCGCTGTTCATCGCCGGGTTGGCCTTCGGCGATCAGGCCGTCTTGCTCAACATGGGGAAGATCGGCACTCTGGCGGGCTCATTGGCGGCCGGCGTTTGCGGAAGCATCCTGCTGATGCGCTTCACGCGGCCAGCCGCCGCCAAGTAGCCCCGCTGCATAAAGAGCCCTTACGGCAGGATCACCAACTCCGGTTTGCTGGTGTTGCCGCTCATGCCGTAGATAGCGCCCGAGACGGCTGCGCCCACGTCGTACTTGTAGCAACCCGGAGTTTCCGCCTTCACGGTGACCGGCTTTTCCGAGCCGCCCATGATGGGATTGTCCGGAACAAACGGAGAATCTCCGCCGAAAGCGACGGTGAAACCGGTGTTCTTGCGCGTGCTCATCCACACCACAGTCGTACCCTTCTTCAGGCAGAAGAACTGATTGGCCTTGGGATCGGTAACGCTGGGCTTGATCCAGGCGCCGCCGCCCTGCTTGCGGATGTCGACCTTGCACGGCTCGGAGTCTGAGCCGCAAGTGTTCTGCGCGTTACACAGGCTCTCCGGCTTCGGTTCGTTACATACGTACTTGTCTCTCTTCTCTGCCTGAACGGCAAGAGCGCACAACAGCAGGAAGCAGAAACACATCACAGTCACGACACGGCACTGCATCTTCATAATGCACTCCTCATAGGAAATGAATTGGTCTAAGACTTCGGTAGTTCGTACCTCGAATGGCTATTCTTTTCCCTTGGTCCAGTCGATGATGTTCGTCAGTTTCCAGGGATTCTGATTCAGGTTCCACTCCAGGTTGCCCTCTTTGTTGACGATGAGCTGGGTCGCCGGGAACAACGTGCCGGAGCTTTGCTTCGCATCTTTGTTGTTGATGTCGATCTCGCCGGCGGTCAAGTCATAGGCCTGCGAGCGGGTGTTTCTGGCAACCTCGCCAAAGGCAATTCGGCGATTGGTGATGAATCGCACTTTTCGCCCATTCTCCGTGGGAATCGACACGACATAGGAAAGGCCGTAACCAGTTTTGCCGGGAAGCCGGATCTGCCCGACGGGCTTCATCTTCTCCAGCGCCTTGTACAAACCCTGGCTCTGTCCTTTTTGGAAAGCCTCGACCAGCGCTTGCCGGTCTTCGGGCGTCGAATACTGGGTGATGTTCAGCTTAATGTTGATGATCTTTCCCATCTGCGTGCTGGTGCCACGCGCGGTGGCGTCGATGGTTTCGATCTGTCCGGCAGCAAAGACCGGGAATGCCAGTGCAATCGCAGCCAGGGCCGCGAGCAGGCAGTTTGCAGTCCTGGCAAGCCTGAAGGGAGCGAGCATAGTACCTCCTGAGTTGGCAGTTATATACGAGCCGCCCGAAATAGCAAATGCTTTCTTAACAGACTGCCGGGACCGGCCATTTTACAAATGCGTCGCAAATCCGCATTCCTGCGCTCAACCGCGCTGTCTGTGACGCGAATCACAGCCTGGCGTACACCTACCGATGACAATGGAACCCGAGTCTTCTCAGTGGGCCGGGACACCTCCGGCGCAGGCGTACGTGTTTCCCGATTGAGGTCAATTCATGGATAGCGCAGCACTACTCATTCACCGTTTGCAATTTGCCTTCACGGTGACCTACCACTACTTATTCCCGCAGCTGACCATGGGACTGGCGCTGCTCATCGTGGTGCTGAAGACCATTGCCCTGCGCAGCGGCGACGAGGCTTACGACCGCGCCGCCCGCTTCTGGGCCAAAATCTTCGGCATTAATTTCGTCATGGGAGTCATTACCGGCATCCCGATGGAATTTCAGTTCGGCACCAACTGGTCGCACTTTTCGCGCTTTGCCGGTGGCGTGATCGGCCAGACCCTCGCCATGGAAGGGCTGTTCGCCTTCTTCCTCGAGTCGACGTTTCTCGGCCTCTTCTTATATGGCGAAAAGCGGCTGAGCAAAGGCATGCACTGGTTCTGCTCCTTCATGGTCTTTTTCGGATCGTGGCTCAGCGGCTACTTCATCGTCGCCACCAACGCGTGGATGCAGGATCCTGTGGGCTATCAGAAGATGGCCGACGGCAATGTGCAGCTCAGCAGCTTCTGGCAACTGGTGCTGAACCCCTGGGCACTCATTCAATACGCGCACAACATGAGCGGCGCAGTCATCACCGGCGCATTTGTAATGGCAGCACTCGGAGCCTTCTATCTCCTGATCCGGCAGCACGTCGAGCAGGGCCGCATCTACGTGCGCATCGGCGTGATTGCCGGGCTCATTTTCAGTGTGGTGCAACTGTTCCCCACCGGCGACGCCGCCGGAAGGATGGTGTCGCAGAAGCAGCCGGTGACGCTGGCCGCGATGGAGATGCTGTTCAACACCCAGGAGGGCGCGCCGCTGGTCATCATCGGGCAGCCCAACATGGTGACGCAGACCATCGACAACGGCATTCACATCCCCAAGATGCTGAGCTTCCTCACCTATCGCCGCTGGAATGCGGAGGTGAAGGGCCTGAACCAGGTCCCGCAGGAGGACTGGCCGCAGAACATTCCTCTTCTTTATTACGCGTACCACATCATGGTCGGGCTGGGGACCATGTTCATCGCGATCATGGTGATCTCGGCCTTCCTGCTTTGGCGCGGAGCGCTGTATGACGCACGCTGGATGCTGTGGATCCTTCTGCTGGCGGTGCCCTTCCCCTACATCGCCAACACCGCGGGATGGATGACCGCCGAGTTGGGGCGCCAGCCGTGGGTGGTCTACGGCCTGATGCGCACGGTCGACGGCTACTCCAAAATGGTTTCGGCGGGCAACGGCTGGTTTACCTTCCTGGGATTCCTCGGCATGTATACCGTGCTGTCGATGCTGTTCCTCTTCCTGGTACGGCGCGAGATTGAACATGGGCCTGATCCCGCTCCCGGCGAAAAACCGAAGAAGGTTCCCATGCGTCCCGTGGAGGTGAGCTAGTCATGGCAACACTATGGTTCATGATTGTTGCAGTCATGGTGGCCGCCTACGTTCTGCTCGACGGCTTTGACATTGGAGCGGGCGCGGTGCATCTGTTGATCGCCAAAACCGATGACGAGCGGCGCACCATTCTGCGCGCCATCGGTCCGGTGTGGGACGGCAACGAAGTCTGGCTGCTCGCCGCCGGAGGCACTTTGTACTTCGCCTTCCCCCTGCTCTACGCCTCCAGCTTCAGCGGCTTTTATCTTCCGCTGATGATGGTGCTGTGGCTGCTGATGCTGCGCGCCATCGGCATCGAGTTTCGCACCCACATCGACGAGCCGATCTGGAAAGGCTTCTTCGACGTCATCTTCTCGGTGTCGAGTATTCTGCTGGCCATCTTCTTTGGAGCGGCGCTCGGCAATGTCGTGCGCGGCGTGCCACTCACTCCCGACGGCTACTTCTTCGAGCCGCTGTGGACCAACTGGCTGGTCGGCAAAGTAAACGGCATCCTCGACTGGTACACCGTGCTCTGCGGCGTGGTTGCGCTGGTGACGCTGACGGCGCACGGCTGCCTGTACCTGGCGATGAAGACCGAGGGCGAACTCAACAAGCGCGCCCATGCTGTACGCTTTCGCACTCTGGCCGGTGCAGGTGATTGTTACCGGCGCCAGCCTGATTGCCACGCTCTATGTTCAGCCTCTCACGCTGCATAACTATTTCAAGTGGCCGATCGGGTTCGTCATTCCGGTGGTGGTCATCGTCAGCCTGCTCTACATGTTCTTCGCGCTGAAAAAAGGAAACGATACGGGGGCGTTTTTCGGCTCCTGCGGATATATCGTCGGCATGCTGGTGGGAGCGGCCTTCGCGCTCTATCCCATGGTGCTGCCGGCAAGCACCGACCCGGCCTTCAGCTGACTATCGACAACACCAAGGCCGGCGCACACGGGCTGGCTGTCGGGCTTGTGTGGTGGGCGATTGGCATGATCTTCGCCATTGCCTACTTTGTCTTCATCTTCCGCATGTTCAAGGGCAAGGTGAGATTGGACGAAGGCGGGGAGCATGGATACTGAGAGAGCAATTAGTGATTAGTGATAAGAATAAACGGGCGCGGGAAGTCATTCCGCGCCCGAGGTTTGTCTGGGTAATTATGATTATGTCTTAGCGGGTGTGACCGCTGTGTTCTGGTTCAAGGGACCACGCCGTTGGCAATACTCGACGAAGAAGCGACGTAAGAGCCCGTCCTGTACCTCCAGAGAGGAGTGCTGCGGTGGCGGCGTTCGAGGGATATATATTGTAAATTTACACGCGCAAGGTTGAGGGGACAGTCAGCAACTGCCTGAACAAGTTACGTCTCGGCGCAAGGAGTGAACACACGTGCGCAGATTTCCATATCCGAGATTCTGGTTTCTTTTTCTGTTTGCAATGTTCTGCGTTACCGCCTCAGCCGGCCGGCAGGCTCCGGTCGTTGACGTTACTGGTGGCCAGATCCGGGGACGGGCTTTGAGCAACGACAGCGCAGTGTTCAAGGGGATCCCGTACGCCCAGCCACCGTTGGCGGAGTTGCGGTGGAAGGCCCCTTTCCCGGTGAAACCGTGGACCGGAGTGCGCGATGCGCTGCGGTTCGGCGGAGAGTGTGCCCAGAACCCCATGTGGGGGCATCCCCAGGTGCTGAACGAAGACTGCCTGTACCTGAATGTCTGGACGCCCGCGCTGCCGCCTACGCCACTCAAGCCGGTGATGGTGTGGCTCCACGGCGGCGGCAACGTAGCCGGCTCGGGCAATATGAATGGGGAGAGCCTGATGCGCCACGGCGTAGTCCTGGTCAGCCTGAACTATCGCCTGGGTGTCTTCGGATTCTTCGCGCTTCCCGGGCTCGCCGCCGAGTCGCCCGGCCACACGGCGGGCAACTATGGCTTGATGGATCAGATCGCGGCGCTGCAGTGGGTCCAGCAGAACATTCGTAAGTTTGGCGGTGATCCCTCCAATGTCACCATCTTTGGCGAGTCATCGGGCGCGATGGACGTAAATTCGCTGATGACGTCTCCGACGGCAACCGGCCTGTTTCACCGGGTCATTGCGGAGAGCGGCAGTGTCCTGATCGACCGTGGGCCCATGCCGCTGAGCGCGGAGGAAAGCTTTGGCGAGAAGCTGGTGGTCGCGGCCGACCTTCCCATCGGTGCGGACACGTTGAAAGAGCTGCGGGCAGCGACTGCGAAAGAGTTGCTTGCTGCCTTCGCCAAAGCCGTGCCGCCAAGCGGAATTCCGGTCGCGCTGGGCGTCACCATTGACGGCAAGGTGCTGCCGCGGTCTCCGGCGGAAGTGTTTGCCCAAGGCAAGCAACTACCGGCCGGGCTGATCATTGGCGTCAATGCCCGTGAATTCGGTGGTCCACCCAATGCCGCTGACGTGCGCAAGGACATTGAAGGAACCTATGGCCAGCTCGCCGGTCAGGCGCTACCGCTTTATGGCATCAAGACGTCGCGCGACGGCAGAGTCACGCAAGGCGCACCTGACCCGCTTTATGGCGATGCCGGAGCACAGTGGATTACGGACCTCACGTTTCGCTGCCCAGCCGTAGCAGTTGCGGACTGGAACAGCAAGTCCGGCCAACCGACGTATCAATATCAGTTCGACAGGGGTGTGCCGGGCCAGCCGGAGATCGGCGCCGTTCACGCATCTGAGGTGGTTTACGTTTTTGGAAATCTGGATGAGGCGCGGCCGATGCGCCCGAACTACGACGCCGAGGATTACGCGCTCTCCAGAGCGATGCAGGAATACTGGACGAACTTCGCCAAGACGGGCAATCCTGACAGCAAGAACCTGCCGGCCTGGCCGCGGTATGAGGCCAATACTAAGCGCTATCTGCAGTTCACCCATAAAGGGCCAGTGGCTGCGGCGGATCTGCGGAGCGCGCAGTGCAACCTCTACGTCGAGGCACTCCGGCAGCCGACAAGCAGCAAAGTGCAGTGAAACAGCGTGGCGTCGAACGGCAGTCTTGCTGTTGAGGTCAAGAAGTCGGTTTCATTGCGGTAATGCAATAGGGGGAAGCGGTATGAATGCACCATGTACCTCCGGTGCTCGGATGTAGGCGCTGCGAAGTTAGGGTATTAATTTCTCCCAAAGAGTCGGGTGAGCGCACGGCTCGCCCGAAATACGGCGATTGCTCGACAGCTATTACGCTACGGCTTGAACATCCAGACAGTACCCCAACCTAGACCATAATCGCCACCCCATTGCGTGGTTCCGTAGAGGGTGCCGTCGGTGTCGATCGACACAATACCTACAGGGTTCCCACCGTCGGTACCGTAGAAGTTGAAGTCGTGTAGCGAGGTGTACACCCAGCCGTTTTCAGTGTTGCTTAGCTTGAAAACGCTACCGTAGTCGTAGATGCCGCCGCAGTATGTGTTGCCATAAAGATTGCCCGCTCCATCCATGGCGAGAGCCGAAAGCGGCCCACAGTATTCCTCTGGTGGTCCGGAAAAACTGTAGAGCAGCTTGAATGTCCAGGTATCGCCGGAAGGTGAGAGCTCGAAGACGGTTCCTCCTCCTCCTTCTCCGCCGGCGCTGGCGGTGCCATAAAGATTGCCGGCGGAATCAAATATCAGCGCGCCCGCCGGCCATGCTCCATCGCTCCCGTTTTGAAAACTATAGAGAACGTGTTCTGTCCATCCTACGCCCACGACGTAGGTTAATTCGAAGACGGTGCCGCAGCCCAGGTCGTAGTCGCAGCCCGTGCCCGTGCCTCCATAAGGAGTGGTGCCAAACAGATTGCCCTGGTTATCGAAGACAAGACCATCGTAAGGATTGGCCCCGTCAGGAGCACCCGAGAAACTGTAGAGAACACTCTCAGTGTAGCCGTTTCCCGAAGGCGTCAGCTCGTAGACGGTACCGAAGGCGTCGCCACCGGATTCGCCTCCTAACCAAGTGGTGCCGTACATATTGCCCTGCTGGTCCCAGATGAGGTCCCCATTGGGCCATCGTCCGTCAGTACCCGAACCGAAATCATGGAGATCGTTCACCTTCCAATAGCACGCCGCATCCCAGCAAGGCTTAACCTGGGGTGTCAGCTTGAAAACGGTGCCCCAGTAATACGGTCCGCCTGGGTACGTCGTGCCATAAAGATGGCCGTCTGGTCCAAAGACGACTCGGGCCCCCGGATAGCTATTCGGAAGAACCGCAATGTTGGAGAAGAGCCAATCGGATCCCGAGCGGGTCAACTGACAAACATTGCCGTGGTAATTTGTCGTTCCATAGAGTGCGTTCCCTCGTATCGTCACTCCCGCAAAAGGCAATCCGCCGTCTAGTTCGCCGGTGAAGGTGTGAAGCACGGTGAAGGTTTGGGCGTGCACCGCCGGGATGAACAATGTGAGAAGTGTGATCAGGATTAAATAAAAGAGAGTCTTTGATTTCATGACATGCTCCTTAAGTAGGATTGAGCGGCCGGAGCTGCAAGAGACAATGGCGAGGTCGCATCATGCACCTCCGGTGCTAAGTTGTAAGGTCGCTGGGCGCTGCTTGGCAGTGATGGTTAAGACGCCTTCGTCTCAGACGTGCGGGGGGGGAGACGCTGACTTTGAGGCAAAATGCTTACGAGACAATCTTAGGAGCCGTCTGTTGGCAAGCGAAGTTAATTTCGCAAAGAGTTGCGGATTGTTCCCAAAACAGGAAGCCCGGAAGACGGGCTAATTTAGGCTAGTCGAACTTCAGCGGTCTTTGTAGAGGCGAAGAGCCCCTGCCGGGGCTCCGGGTCGAGCGACGAATCCTACCCAGCGTTACGCTGGGCTACACTGAGCCGTCCCGCTCAGGCGGGACCTTGGGGCGCTCGCGGTGGCAAGTGGTGGATGTTTATTTAACGAACGAGAAATGGTCGGGACGGGCAGATTTGAACTGCCCAACGGCTGCTACGCAGCGCCCCTCGCAGGCATTTTTGTGCGCTCCGCATGCGCTGCGCGCAAGTCATTGGGGTGCTCGCGGTCGGCCAGGCGAACACCATTCAAGTGGCGAACGTTTAGCAACGAACGAGAAATGGTCGGGACGGGCAGATTTGAACTGCCGACCCCTCGCACCCCAAGCGAGTGCTCTACCAGGCTGAGCCACGTCCCGATTCCACGGAGAGAGATTCGGCTGTCATCGCAGCCGATGGGGTTTGGAACCAAAGACAGTTTATCACCAGCCGAGGGAGCTGCGTGTGGCGCAGTCGACCGTCCAGCCATCGCCTGACGCGGGTTCCTGGCTTGATAACGCCGGAGAGTGGTGCGCGACCAGGGTGCCGGCCCCCCTTCACTTCCATGAAATCTGTTATCCTCCCGGCATCACGGGCAGCCGATTTGCATTCCAAGAAACTGATGAACTCAAGCCACCCCCATTCGTGCGAGAACGTGATCGCTGTAGCCGACGAACCCCACCATCATCTGGTAGTGGCGAATGAGGTGGTTCGGGCGTATGCGGTCGAAATCGCTCCTCATCTGGCCACGCTCTGTCACCTGCACGGGCTGCCGTATCTTCTGTATGTGGCGGGTGAGGCGGAGATCATCAGCGCGCCGCGGAATCGCGAGCCTGAACGGCATCATTACTCTTCCGACTACTGTGAGTTTGCTCCGGCAGGCCTGGAACATGTGGTGGAGAACCTGGCCGACACGCCGTTCCGCAACCTGCTGTTCGAGGTGTTGCCGGCAACCGGCAGGCTGCATCGCATGGGGCTGGGCTTCACCAATGTTGCAGGGGTACACATCGCGAAGCTGTACTCCGGCGAAGCGATCTGTGCGGAGTTGATTACGCTCGGCTCGGGCTCGCAGGCCGAGATTGCCGGCCCCGCGGTTATCGCCTCGCCGTATGAAGAGGCCTGCGAATTGATCTCGCCCAGCCAGGGGAAGTGCAGCCTGAAACATTTTCGGGACCTGCAATATCTGCCGGAGGGCGCCAGCACACTGCTGCGCTGCGATATGGGAAGACCGGCCCGAGTGCTGGCCGTCACCCTTGGGTGCCGGTAAACCGTGGCGCACGAAATCATTTCTCAGGCGTGTTTCCGACGCCCCCCGAGCGAAGAATATGCCTGCTCGCAAGCTTGCAGAGCTAAAACGGGCGGCAGTCGTGCGACAATCTAAAGCTATGCACAGATTTTGTTCGGCACTTTCCTGCCTCGGCATCGCTTTTTTGCTTTCGACCGGTGCGCTGGCCCAGCAACCTTCAACCACAACTAAACCCGCCCCGGCGGCTACTTCTCCTTCTGCGAGCAGCGCGCAGGCTTCACCGTTCACCACGGACAAGGAGAGGCAAAGCTACGCCATCGGTATGAACATCGGGCACAGCATGAAGAATGACGGCCTGGATCTGGATCCGAACGTGGTCGCGCAGGGAGTGAAAGATTCACTGACCGGCGCCAAGAGCCAGATGAGCGACGAGGAAATGAAGGAGGCGATGACCAAGCTGCGCACCGAGGTGATCGCTCACAAGCAGGAAGAGATGCAGCGTGCAGGCGAAGCCAACAAGAAAGCGGGCGAGCAGTTCCTGGCGGCGAACAAGTCGAAGGAAGGCGTGGTCACTTTGCCCAGCGGGCTGGAGTACAAAATTCTGAAAGCAGGCACCGGTCCTAAGCCAGTCGTCGGCGACACCGTGGTGTGTAACTATCGCGGGAGCCTGATCGACGGCACCGAGTTCGATAGCTCGGAAAAGCACGGCGAGCCGGCGAGCTTGACTGTCGGCCAGGTCATCAAAGGCTGGAATGAGGCGCTGCAACTGATGCCGGTCGGGTCGAAGTGGGAGCTCTACATTCCTCCTGACCTTGGCTACGGCAGCACCGGCGCCGGTAATGTGATCGGCCCCGACTCGACGCTGATTTTCGATGTCGAGCTGCTTTCGATCAAAGGCAAGTAGATTGTCGAGATTGTGCGTCCCATCCTTCTTCCGAGTGAGTGAGGATGGGGCGGATCGGCGCTGGTTGGTTAACGCCCACACCTGGGAGGCGTCCAATCAAGGTGCGTGTTTGCGTTGGCGACAATCGCCAGCTCTGTGTCTTACAATCCGTTTGGTGATGCGCGTCGTTTCCGGGCTATTGATCTTCTCGCTGCTGGGGGCCTCCATGCTGGCACAGCAGCCCGTGAACACGCCCGCACATAGCAGTCCGCCATCGTCGCCGGAAGCGCAAGCGGCTGCAGATCAGCCTTCCGATGCCCAGCCTGCCGAGACGGTGATCCTCAATCCCGAATCACCCAAGGACGTGACGAACGCGAAACGCGCCTTCGAAGCGGGAGTGAAGCTGAAGAACTCGGGCAAGCTGGAAGATGCCTTCGACAAGTTCGAGGAGGCGGCGCAGTTGAATCCGCGCAACGTGGATTACGTCACTGCCCGCGAGATTACGCGCGAAGAGTTGGCGATGGATGCCATCCGCCAGGGCAATCAGGCGCTCAGCGAACATAAGGAAATCGTCGCCATGGCGGAATTTCGCCGGGCGTTGCAGTTCGACCCGCAGAATCAGTTTGCGGTGCAGCGGCTGAAGGAGTCGGTGTGGCGCAATCCGTCGCAAGACGACAAGCTGCGCATCGCCGACAGTTCGGACGAGATCCTGCTTCAGCCCAGCGCGTCGCATCACGACTTCCACTTTCGCGGCGACGCCCGTTCGTTGATGACGGCGATTGGCAAGGCCTACGGCATCACGGTGGAATTCGATGATTCAGTAAAGAGCATTCACACCCGCTTCGACATCGAAGACGTCAACTTCGCAACTGCGATGGAGGCGGCCACCAGCGTCAGCAAGACCTTTTGGGTAGCACTTGCGCCGAAGATGATCCTGGTGCTCGCCGACACCGCCCAGAACCGCACCAACTTTCAGCGGATGTCGATCCGCACCTTCTATCTACCGGACGTGCTGACACCGCAGGACCTGGTAGAGCTGGTGAACCTGCTGCGCATCGTGCTCGAGTTGCGTTTCATTCAGCCAGACCAGCTCCAGTCTGCCATCATTATCCGTGCGCCTCAGCCGGTGCTGGCGGCCGCGACGCAGTTGCTGGAGAACCTTGTTCAGGCGCGTCCGGAGGTGCTGCTGGACGTGCGCGTATATCAGATCAGCCAGAGTTTGCTACGACAGCTTGGCGCGAATCTGCCGACGCAATTCACGTTGTTCAACATCAGCCCGCAACTGATCGCGGGGCTTGGGGTGGGAGCGCAGGACCTGATCAATCAGCTCATCGCCTCGGGTGGAATCAACCAGGCGAACTCGACGGCGATTCAGGCGCTGCTCGGGCAACTGGCGCAGAGTTCCAGTGCTAACTCCCTGCTGAACATGCAACCGTTTGCAACGTTTGGCGGCGGACTAACCTTTATGGGCATCAATGCCCAGCCGGCAGGGGTGGGCTACACCTTCAACCTGAATAGTTCGGATGTGAAAAACCTGGAAAATGCGCAACTGCGCGCCTCCCAGAACCAACTAACGAGCCTGCTGGTCGGGGAGCGCTACCCGATCGTAAATGCCACGTTCTCGCCGATCTACAACACGCAGGCCATCTCGAACGTGATTGGCAATGGCAGCTACATCGCACCGGTACCGTCGGTGAGCTATGAAGACCTAGGCTTGAGTCTGAAGGCTACCCCGGTGGTGCACATCGACTCCACCGTCAGCATGAAGCTGGAACTGCAGCTGCGCTCCCTGGGTGCGAGTTCGGTGAACGGCATTCCCATCATTAACAACCGGCAGTATTCCGGCAGCATCACTGTGCCCTCGGGAGAGTCGAGTGTGATTGGGGGCATTATTTCCCAGGCGGATCAGCGAATGGTGAATGGCTGGCCCTTCCTCAGCCGGGTACCGGGATTAACCTGGGGCGCTTCAGAACACGACAAGAATGTAAATGATGCCGACCTGCTGATCGTCATTACCCCACACATTCTGCGCCTGCCGGTGCAGGAGTCGGTCGCGATTACTCTGCCGATGGGGTATTAGGGAATTGGAGCAATTAGCAGTTATCCGTTAGGTAGGAAGCTAGTTCTTGTCATAAAACCCTGGTTGCGGACTATGTCTGGGGTGGATGATTCGAAATCTCTTGCCCTCCGGGACCAGAGCCGGACCTTTCAAAGTTCCATTACTTTGCCAAGAAATCTATGATCAGGATCCACCAGAAGCTACCTGATAAGTAGCAAATGTGAATCCCTCAGGGCCTAGAGTCCGTCATTTTTTGAGCTGTGTAGAGCCTGGTACATAGGTTACATCTTGGCCGGGTGGTTTTCGGTTTTTGTTCTATCACGAAACATCGACGTCGTGGCGGTGGGACTCTGGGAATCGCGGGTTTGGGGTTTGCGATTTCCAGATTTCCACCGCCAACGCATGTCGCCCTCGCCTTCATTCATCTACCTTGGGCAAGGGGCGGATGGCCAGTTCCAGGCTGTCGAAACAAGCGATAGGAAAAGCTGCACCACACGCACCAGGAGCGCTCATCCAGCGCTTCCAAGCCTACATCCTCGCTCGCCAAGACTTTCGTCAGAAACACGTCCCGTTCCACCAAAAGACCTGGCCATGCAAATACACCCTTCCCACCGCCATGCCGCTAAGGTATTCCGGCTCCGCAACGCGCTCCGGATGAGCCTGCGGTGACACCGTGTACACCGCCTCCGGCGTCTGCATCCCGAAGGCTTCACGCAGGCGCTCTTCGTTATGCTCGCGCCGAAAGCGGTTGAACAGCGGTTGCTGTGCCGCCAGTTTTGCCGCCGGCGGTTGCATGGTCTCCTCACGTAGTTTCCAGTTGTTAGTTGCTCTTGGCTATTCCAGGGCGATGAGGTCGATTTCCACCAGGACGTCGCGGGGGAGGGCGGCGGCGGCGACGGTGGAGCGGGCGGGTGGATCGCCAGTGAAGTAGCGGGCATAGACCTGGTTCATCGCGGCGAAGTCGGCCATGCTTTTGAGGAAGACCGAGGTCTTCACTACCTGGGCGAGGGAGCTACCAGCGGCGCTGAGGATGGCGGCGAGGTTCTGGAGGACACGCTCGGTTTGGGCGGCAACATCGCCGTCGATGAGTTGCTGGGTGGCCGGGTCGAGGGCGATCTGGCCGGAGACGAAGATGAATCCGTTGGCCTTGATGGCTTGCGAGTAGGGGCCGATTGCTTTGGGAGCGTCATTGGTTGCAATGACTTGGCGCATGATTAAGAGCCTCCTGGGGTCGTTCTGATTGTCGCACAAGGGAGAATGATTATTAACTACGAGTCAGCAATATATTTTTCGTTGTCAACTAGGAGAAATGCAACAATTCTTCCTAAGCCACTGTAGTTAATGGAAATATAAATTTCGAAAAAGGTGAAGATTTTCCTCGGAATTTGCTATAGTGAAATTAGAGTTGAGATTGAGGAGCGCGGTTGATAGCAGCTTCTCGTGATAGAACCCAGCGAAAAGCTGGGTTTTGCTGTTTATGGAATCATGGCCCGGTTTGTAGCCGGGCTTTTGCTTTGTGTGCAGGAGCGAGATATGGCGGCGAAGAGAGCAGCAGCGAGCAAAGGCCAAGCGAGTAAGGCGGCGGGGAAGAAGGCGGCGAGCGCGCCCAGAGCGGCCTCGAAGTCTAAGGCTTCGAAAGAGGGAAAAGCCTCAAATCGAAAGAACAGCCTGGCCTGGAAGTCTCGCCTGAGGGCGGAGTATGCGCAGTACGAGTCGCTGCAAGAGCGCCGGAAAGTGGTGGCGCAGGCAATACGCGCCGTATATGCGTATCTGGTCGACATGGTGCACTCGAATATCGACCTCGCCGGAGAGGGCAATTACTCGGCATTGAAATTCCTGATGGAGTTTGCGGGAGTGGATGAACTGGCGGTACTGATCCTGGCGGAGGCGGGAGTGACCCAAGCCGCGCAAGCTTCGACGCCGCTCGAAACCAAACCTGCGGTGGAAGACGACGACGATCCGAGCGAAGGCAGTGCTGTCGTTTTACAAGAAGTTGGGAATGACGCCTCCGAGGCTGAAGCCGGCGAAGGCGGCAGAGGAAGGGGAGTCTGCGGTGGTGTGAGGGTAGGCCGCTACGCGGCCTGAATGTTCTTGAGATGCGCCAACCCTGGGCTTGCGCCCAGGGCTAGAGACGCAGTCGTCGCTGACGCGGCCTCGGTTTCATCGACGGATGGAGCTTTTCGCCAGTGCCAAGGCAAACCCGTTGCGGCAGAGCGAAGAAGCCGGTTCTTTGCCGGCTGAAGAGTGCTGAGGATGACAAGTCATAGGGGAGTGCTGATCGGCACGATCGAAGCCGTGTCCCAACCGCGCCGAGTTCACAGGTTGGCAAAGGCGTCCGGTAAAATCGAAGCTTAGGGCCGGATCCGGCCGAGGAGCGACGAGCGCGCATGGACATGACCTGGGTGACCGACCGCATAGCGGTGGGGGGCGGCATCTGGAATGAAGAAAAGATGATCGAGGTGGTTCGCGCCGGGGTCACCCACATCGTCGACATGCAGATCGAGTTCGACGACACCAAGCTCGCCGAGCCGTATGGCGTGAAGGTGCTGTGGAACCCGACGGACGACGATTTCCGGCCGAAGCCGCCGGGGCTGTTGCAGCGTGGGGTTGACTTTACGCTGGAGGCGCTGAGAGAGGCTGACGCAAAGGTCTTTATCCATTGCGCGGCGGGGGTGCATCGCGCGCCAATGATGGGCCTGGCAGTGTTGCGCGCGATGGGATGGCCGCTGGAAGATGCCATCGAGATCATCGAAACGCAGCGGGAGGTGGCCGACTTCGCGCAGGTTTATGTGGAGAGCGTGGAAGAGTTTATGAAGAGCTACGAGGGTGCGGAAAGATAGCTTCGAGCAACGAGCTTCGAGCAGCGAGCTTTGAGCAACGAGCAACGAATAGGAATTAGCAATTAGCATTTAGCATTTGGCACTTAGCATTTGGCAGCCGGATGTTAGAAGGCGCGTTGTGAGATGTGCTTTTGTGAATGGGCTGTGCGCTCAGTCATAGGCGAACCGGGGCCCTAACAGCTGTAGTCAATTGCTAACGGCTAACTGCCAAGTGCCAATTGCTAAGAGCGACCAAGAGGCAAACGATATGCATACCATCAGCCGCCCAACCGGGCGGTTTTTTGCTGTCCTGATAGTGTGGCTCGCGTGTGTAACACCGCGGGCGATGGCGGCGGACGGAGCGGGATTTGGGACTCCTAAGGCTCCGTCCGTCTGGGGAGAGAATCTGTCAGTCGTCGGAGGCCGGTTGCCGATGGCGAGTCCCTCGCTGAACGCCGCTTTGCCGCGGGGACTACATGCTGATTTTGGCAACATCAAGCTGACCACCATCAGCGACACGGTTTATAACGCAGACGGTACATTGGCAAAGGGATACCTGGTGATCTCCTGGCCGGCCTTCACGACGGCGACGCAGGCGGTGGTGGCAGCGGGATCGCTCTCCATACGGCTTGGGCCGGACGGCCTGTTCATTGGCAGACTGGCGCCGACTACTGGAAGTACTCCCACAGGCGTGTACTACACTGTGGTATATCAACTGGAAGATGGCTCGAGCAAGCAGGAATACTGGGCAGTCCCGGACACGGACAACACGACGATCTCGGCGGTGCGGGCCAAGCTGATGCCGACTTCGACGGCGGCGCAGTTCCTGACGCGAGACCTGGCGGATTCGGTTTACGTCCACGTCAACGATGACCAGATTGTGGGCGGGGTGAAGACATTTACCAAGTCGCCGGTGGTTCCCGATCCGCAGAAGGCAACTGACACGGTCAACAAGGAATATGCGGATGCCGCCTACGTTCACCTCAACGACAATCAGACGATCGGCGGAGTGAAAACGTTCTCGCGATCGCCGGTGGTCCCTGACCCGCAGAATCCAACTGAGGTGGCAAACAAGGAATATGTGGATGCGAATGCGGGCGGCGGAGCGAACCTGGACTCGCCGCCACCAATCGGCACCAAGACGCCAAACATGGTGGAAGGCACGCACATGATCTCGAAGGTCACGCCGACGATCGACGTGCGCGCCTACGGGGCCAAGTGCGACGGGGCGAGCGATGACTCCGCGGCGTTGCAGGCGGCGATTACGGCAGCGGAAACGGTATCGAGCAACAATTCGGTGGCGACCATCTTCACTCCTCCGGGCAAGACCTGCATTTTTGGTACGAGCCTGAATGTCCTGGCCACGGGTGACAACTCGATGGACATTGGAGGGAACGTGGGCCCCGAGCTATGGAACTCGGGAGGGATCTGGGTCTACACGGGAAGCTCGGACGCAATCCGGGTGAACGCCAGCGGTCTGGGGAACGGACTGTCGTTTCATCTGCACAACTTCCGCATCGACTGCAATACCAGCGGAGTTTCAAGCAATACGTGCCAAAGCCTGGTGTCGATAGGGAAGTCGTTCGGGCCGATTTACATAGACCATATGTTCCTGCAGGGCAACCACACGACAAAGTCCGGAGCGGGATCGCATGGCGGGGTATCGGCGATCAAGTGCGCCGACACGTGCGGCTTGCAAGTTAACTTTACCGACAATCTGCTGACCAATTTTTCGGGGCCGCTGATCGCAGTGCATGCGGGCACGAATATCACGCTACGCAACAATCAGATGTACGACGCCCCGGTCGGGATTGCCATAGCAGGGTCGGCGCCGGTGGACATCGGCGACAACTACTTTGAGCTGATTACCCACGGCATCGAGATCACAAACAACGCGTACTGGACGTTCGGGCAGTACAACATTCACGACAATCAATTCAACCTGGAAGCCATTCCGCCCAATGGCAACGTTACGAATAGCGGAGAGCAGCGCTGCCTATATGTGAGCAACACTACAGGCGCGGTAGTGATGGGGGCGAAGATCGACTTCCGGCACAACCAGTGCAACGAATCGGACGGCTACGTATTCGGGAACAAGGGCCTGGCGCCCTACGGCGTCGAATTCAATATGACGCCGGCAAATGGCTTCCAAGTGGTGCTGGACGCCCAGGACAATTACTTTGCCGGGATGACGACCTCGGCAATCTATTCCAATTCCGTGTTCGTCACGGTTATGCCGGACTGGAACAATCTGGTCACGTCTGATTTTCAGCCATACGAGCCGGGTTCCAACCTGCCCACTTTCTCGGGGTGGTATCGAATAGGGTCGATCCCTGACGCCACTATTAACTCGCTGACGGGAACGACGGCCACGTATCAGAGCATTTACGCCAACAGCTTCTTCAAGTCTCCCCTGATCTACGCCAGCGATGGCGCGTCAGGGCATGGATATATGTCGTGTCTGTCGGGAGACGGGACGCACAGCGGATACTGCGCGTGGTTTAATCCCTCGAACATGAGAACTTTTACGCTGGGCTATGACTCCGGGAATGACCTGACGCTGACGGCGAACAATGGCGGCAATTTCAATGTTGCCAGCGGGCTGACGGCGAACAGTGTCGCGGTGGCGGGTGATCTGACGGCGCGCGACATTCCGGGCCACGCCTACTTCGTGAGCAAGTATTCGAGCATCCAGGCGGCGATCAATGCGGCGTATGGATCGGGAACGGTCTCGGGTGCGGTGATCGATGATCGTACCGCGGCATACGGTGGGCCGGGGTTTTATATTCCGGACTCGGTAAAGGTGCAACTGGCGCCGGTGCCGTATATGTTCACGTCGGCGGTGACGCGCAACAACGGCAATAACAATGTTACGGCGGCGATCGTTGTCGAGCAGGGAGCGCATCTGGCCGGTGGGGGAACGTCGTCGAATCACGGGACGACCATTACCGTGGGCAACGGCTTCGCGAACGACATCATTGCGACGACCAGCGTGGGAACGGGAACAGGAGCCGGCGTGCAGTGGTGGCATTGGGGATCGATTGAGAACCTGAATGTCAATGGCGCCAACCAGACGGCCGGCGAATGCGTGCATGTCGAGAACATGGGTGAGACCTCGAAGGTGCACGACCTGCTGGTGAAGAACTGCTTCGGCAACAATATTGAGTTTGTTGGCGCAGCTGCCACACAGTCAGACATCGCGAATTTGAGTACGAGCCGGTCACGCAACGGTAGCGGCGTGCGGTTCACCAACCTGGCGGGCGTGGGCAAGATCAACGGCCTGAGTGGCGACTGCAATGCCGGGTCGCTGCTATCGGTGCAGGAGAATGCGGCCGGGACACTCACCATTACCGGCCTGAAGTCAGAGGCGGAATCGACCATCTGCGCGAATGGTTCATCGCAGGACCCAGCGATTCTGCTGGACACGCTGGCGGGGCTGAATACGCACGTGCATGTGATTGGCGGATACGCCTTCGGAACGTCGCAGAATGCGCTGGTGAAGGTAGTTGGCTCGGGCGGCGGCATCTTCGAGATGGAAGGCTTTTACGTGACCGGGTATACCAACCTGATCAACGATACAACGCGCAGTGTGGTGGTTCCGTCGACCAGTTCGAATTCCAAGCAGCCGTTCTTTTATGAGCCGAATGGGATCGTGTTCGCGAACCAGGCGTTCACGCTGACTCCGGGGACTGGGGTGATGGGCGGGTCGACAGCGATCACGCCTATCTTCTATGCGACCACGGGGAATGCGACGATGGTTGCGTCGCTGGGCAATGGCGACGGGCAGAGCATCATGGCCGGCGGCATCGAGCTGGCGGGGCAGAACCGGGTCATGTATGGGGCGACGCCGGAGGTAATGGCGCGCGCCGGGTATCGGTTTACGGGAAGCGGCTACGATACCACAAAGTGGGACTTCGTTCCGGCATGGAATGCGGGCGACGCGACGGAGAAGAACCTGGGCAACTCGCTGAATGTGTGCCAGAAGAACGGGTCAGTGAGCTGCCGCTGGTCGAATGTCTATAGTCACAACGTAGATACCGAGAGTCTGACCGTGGGCGGCAAGCCGGTAGTGGCCAGTCAGCATGTGATTGCCGGCACCATGGCCGGCACCTCGGGCGCGATCACCGGCAACGGCTCATATCAACCGCTATTCACGTTTTCGCTGCCTGCGGGAACGTTCACAGTGGGGACGGTCGTGACCTGCTCCGCGCGTTGGACACATAATAGTGGCGGGAGCAACGCCATCAACTTTCAGTGGAAGCTGGGAAATAGCAGCTACACGGCACAGACGCTGACTAGTGCGCCCAGCAGCAACGGTGTTGGACGGGCGGAACTTGAGATTTACACGCCGTCATCTTTGGGCGCTCAAAACGTCATCACGCTTCCAGCGCAACAAGGGGGGCAAGGGCCGCAGACGGGGCACGCGGATACCAGCAGTGAAAACCTGGCTAATCCCGCAACCTTGACTTTCTCGTTCAATGTAGCCAACACGGATGCGGTTACGCCGATAGCAGCTTACTGCTCGGCGATTCAGTAGCAACTAGCGACTAGCGACTAGCGATTAGCAATCGGCAATCGGCGCTTAGTAATGGTCGGCGGGTTGACTGACGACCGACAACTGGCTGCTAACAACGTGAACGCCGGCCGAACAGGCGGCGGGACTGGACGAAAGGCGAAGAGCGAAGAGCGAAAAGCGAGAATGATAAGAACAGGGTGAGGAAGCGCGGCTGAATGCCGACCCTCGCGTACCACAATGTGGCACGACTGGCGGAAGGACGCGCTTAACAGGCTGGCGAATAGTGTGAGCCGCCCCGGCAACAGGCCGGAGTGGGGCACGCTGAATCGCCGGCCTTTTTCTTTCCAGGGGGTGAGAGGATGTGCGCAACAAGCACTTCTGTATTTAGCGAAGAAGACAAGCAGGCGCTCAAACAGGCGCTGAGCGAGCACCCAGATGCGCTGGGCAGGGTGAAGGAACTTGGTGACGATCCCAGCGAGGGATTTCAGTGGCTGGTTTATTCAGGATGCAGGTTGGACAGGGAGGTGAAAGACGAAGAAAAGATCGTAAGACTTGGTAAGGAGGAGGGTGAGATAGAGACCGTTCGCGAGCTGATGATGGCCAGGCAGCTCAAGGTCCGCGATAAGCGCGGCAAGCTGCGGCCGCTGTTTCTGAATCGTACGCAGAACGAATACGCGCGGCGTTGCAGTAAGCACAACATCGTTCTGAAGGCGCGCCAGTTGGGTATTACGACGTATGTGGCGGCACGATTTTTCAATCACACGATTACGCATCCGGGGACGCTGAGTGTGCAGGTAGCACACGATCAGCAGTCGGCGGAAGAGATTTTTCGCATCGTGCACCGGTTCGTGGAGAACCTGCCCGCACCGTTGCGCAAGGGCGCGCTGCGGACATCGCGCGCCAATGTTCGGCAGATCGTCTTTCCATGCATCGATAGCGAATATCGCGTGGAGACGGCGGCCGACCCGAATGCCGGCCGCGGGCTGACCATCCAGAACTTGCACTGTTCGGAGGTGGCCCGCTGGCCGCGGGATGCGGCGGCGACGCTGGCTTCGCTGCGGGCGGCGGTGCCGCCAGACGGCGAGATCGTTCTGGAGTCGACGCCCAATGGGGCGTGCGGGTGCTTTCTACGACGAGTGGGTACGGGCGCAGCAGACGGGATATACGCGGCACTTCTTCCCCTGGTGGTGGGAGCCGACGTATCGCCGCGAGGTGAAGATCGCGGATTTCACGGACGTTGAGCTGGAGTTGATGCGCAAGCACGGGCTCGATGCGGGCCAGATCGCCTTCCGCCGCGAGATGCGGGCGAACTTCGGTTCGCGCATGGCGGAGGAGTATGCGGAAGACTCTGAGAGCTGCTTCATGGCGTCGGGGGATTGCGTGTTCGACGTCGAGGTAATCGACCGGCGGATGCGCGAGCCGCGTACGGTTGTGGAGCAAAGAAACAATGCAACCATGCTGGTCTTCTTTCCGCCGATCAGCGGCGATAACGGCGCGACGGCCAAGGAGTATATCGTCGGGGTTGATCCGGCGGGCGGAGGCAGTGACGGCGACTTTTCCTGCGCGCAGGTGATTGAGCGCAGCAGCGGCATGCAGTGCGCAGAACTGCAAGGGCATTTTCCGCCAGCGGAGTTGGCGGCGAGAACTGCATTGATCGGGCGGGAGTACAACAACGCGCTGATCGCGGTAGAGCGCAACAACCATGGGCATGCGGTGCTGGCGTCGCTGATGCTGCACGAGGGCTACACCAATGTGTATTACCAGGGAAACCAGGCAGGCTGGCTGACATCGGCGGCGTCACGGCCACGGATGCTGGAGAACTTTGCGGCCACGCTGACCAATGCGCCATTCCTGTTCAGCAGCACGCGGCTGCTGGAAGAGTGCCGCACCTTTGTACGGCATCCGGATGGCAGCGCGTCGGCGGCGAACGGCACGCATGACGACCTGGTGATGGCCATGGCGGTGGCGCAGGCGGTGCGGGCGGAGGTGGCTCCGAACGCGGCAAGGAAGCAGGCGAGCGTGAGTGTGGCGTCGCTGGGATGACTGGAACTTGCAATGGTGGAGCACGCATTGGGCGTGGATGCCACCACTGGAGCAAATCGGTTTCGGCCGCCGGGACTCTCCGCAGAGCTTTCGCCTGGCGGCTGAAGCCGCTCCAGAAGGAGAAGGGAAGGAATTTTCGAGTTTCAGATTCGAGTTGGCGTGACGGGCAAGGGCCAGTGGTTCGAAGGACGGGAAAAGCAGGTCCTTCGCTTTGCTCAGGATGACAAGGGATCCCGGTAGGGGGTCCTTCGTCCGCCAAGGCGGGGTTAGGATGACAAGTCAAAAGGAGTGCTTCACGGAGCGGCGGAAGCCGCGCCCCTTCAAAAGCGCAGAAAAGGGAAGTCATCGGCGCAGCTAAAGCCGAGCGCTTTGAAGGCCAGCGACGATATCACAAAGGCCTGTGACGGGTGCCGACGAAGCGGGAAGACGAAATGGCTAGCATCAAGCTTTCGGAGTCTGGCGAGGGCGGCGGTGTCGCGGGCGGAGCGGTGACGTTGGGTACACCGGCGACGCGGAGGTGATGGCCGTGAGGTACGGCCGCGATGGCCGTTGCGGGCGGATTTCTGAAGTGACCTGTCTGGGTTAGCTCAAAAAAGAGGGCGAACTCTTCGACAAGCCCAGGGTGGGCTGTGGGGCAGGCACGGCAGGCGAGAGCGGGTCCCAGCAGGGGACTGTATCGCAACCCAGGTTGGCTCAAAAGCAGGTCGAACCCTTCGGCAAGCTCACAGCAGGCTCTGGGGCACAAGAATCCGCCCTGTCGCCCGGAGCAGGACAAGGAGAACGATTGGCAGTTCAGGCCGTACAGCATGTCCGCAGGATGCGGGGCGGGGCGCAAAGCCACCTGATGCGCTGCGATGACGGCCATTATTACGTAGTGAAGTTTCAGAACAATCCGCAGCACACGCGGGTGCTGGCGAATGACTGGTTGGGCACGCGGCTGGGGCGGCTGATCGGGTTGCCAATGCCGGAGACGGCGGTGGTGGACGTGGATCCCTGGCTGATGGAGCACACACCGGAGCTGCGCATCGAGCTGTGCGGCCACAAGATGCCATTTACGCCGGGGCTGTCGTTCGGATCGCAATATGTGATCTCGCCGATGGAAGGGCAGGTTTACGACTATTTGCCGGAGACGATGATTGCGCATGTTCGCAATGTTCGCGATTTCGCCGGGGCGCTAGCACTAGATAAATGGACGTGCAATGCGAACGGGAGGCAGGCGGCGTTTTGGCGCAAGCCGCGGGAGCGCAAGTTTCGGGCGTCGTTCATCGATCAGGGATATTGCTTCAATGCGGGCGAGTGGAATTTTCCCGACTCGCCGTTGCGCGGGGTATTCGGCCGCAACGATGTGTATGCATGTATCACAGGGTGGGAGAGCTTCGAGCCGTGGCTGGGCAAGATTGAGAATTTTCCAGAGAGCTCGTTGTGGCCGCTGGCGGAAGAGATTCCGCCGGAGTGGTATGGCTCGGATGTGGATGGACTGCACCTTTTATTTACCAAACTGCTGGATCGGCGGTTGCGGGTGCGGGAGTTGATCTTGGCGTTCAGGAACTCAAGCAGGAATCCGTTCCCGAATTGGCGCGATGTGGTGAATTGATTGCTCACCACGGAGGCACGGAGGACACGGAGGACGAGAGAATTAAGACGTATGGATCATTGGGAAGCTACGAACTGAGGCCTGAGACATAGTGCCGTAATCGAGCTGAGAGCTGACGGCTGATAGCTAATGGCTACGAAGAAACAATGCGAATTCTATCTCTTGCGCTACGTGCCGGACGTGGTGAAAGGGGAGTTCGTCAACATCGGCGTGGTGCTGCTGGAGACGGGCGAGGAAGAAGCGGGGTTTACGGATGTGCGCTTGACGCACGACTGGCGGCGGGTGCGTTGCCTGGACCCGGACATTGACATTGGGCTACTGGAGGCGCTGGAGCAGGAGTTGCGCAGCAAGCTGCAGTCGCGGGTGCCGGAGATCATCAACTACAAGCCGCCGATGTCGCGGCGGGAATGGCTGCTGGACCAGATCGAGACGGGCTGGGCGGGTGCCTTGCAAATGGCTCCGGTGATGGGAGTGCTAACCGAGTCGCCGGAAGCGGAGATCGGGGTGCTGGCCAAGGCGTATCTGGAGTCACCAGCGCGAGAGAAGACGGAGCGAGTCGCTCACGGACGGCAGGCGATTCATAACGCGATGCGGGGGGCGTTCGAAGAGGCGGGCGTCTGGGCGCTGATGCAGAAAGACATTGCCGCTGTGGAGTTCACACGGCCCGGCGATCCGTTCAAGGTGGATTGCGGATATCAGCCGAATGGCGTGCTGCATCTGTTCCATGCGCTGTCGCTGGCCGAGCAGATGGGTTCGGTGCAGGTGAATGCCGCCAAGGCGCTGGCGTTCAGCTATGGTGAGATGAGAGAAGGATTGATCCAGCAGCGGCATGTGGAGAGCGATCTAACGGCGATTGTCGAAGATGGGCTGGATGTGAATGACCTGGCTGTCGGATTTGCGCTGGCAACGCTGGCGGCAAGTGATGTTCAGGTGGCGAGAATGGCTGAGCTGCCGGCGATTGCGGAGCGGGTGAGAGTGGAGATGAGGTTGTGAGCCCGGCAGAGGCATGGATGAACCGTGGCGCGGCGCGCGGGAGCGAAACATCGCCGCCGGGCGCAGGCAGGTAAGGCCCCGGTTGTCTGCTTGGGACTCGCGACAGCGTAGCAGTTGCTGCTGGGAAGCGATTCGAATCGCCTCAGGGGCTAAAGCTCTACGGGTTTTGACGGCATGGACGCTGGCCTGAAGGGGCGTTGTCAGAACTTGTGCCGTCCCTCCGGTGTGTGTGTCATAGCAGGTACTTGTGTTGCACAGCCAAGGTGAGCGACAAGGAAGCATGTCACGATTTTTTGCCTATGCTCCGGATCAGGTATACCTGCTGCCGCCAAACCTAAGCGAGGTGTTGGGCAGTGAGCATTTGTGCTTCTTCGTACACCGCGCGGTGGAGCAGTTTGACTTGCAGCAATTTGAGCAGGCCTATGGCAGCGAAGGGCGGCTGGCGTATCCGCCGGCGATGATGCTGAAAGCCTGGCTGTACGCATTCGCCTTGGGGGTGAGCTCGACGCGGCGACTGGAGCGGCGGATCCAGGAGGATTTGGCGTTCCGCTATCTGGCGGGAGGGCTGCGACCGGACCACAAGACGTTGAGCGAGTTTCTGCGGCGGCATCGGCGGGCGATCAACGATGTGTTCACCCAGGTGGTGCAGATGGCGCGGGCTGCGGGGTTGGGCAAGCTGGGACATGTGGCGATCGATTCCACGCGGGTGCGAGCCAACGCGGCGCGGCACAAGATGGTGGACCTGGGCGATCGGCAGCAGTGGGCGCAAGACCGACGGCTGGTGCGCGCCTTCCAGCAGAAGGCAACGGCGCAGGACCCGGAGGAGGACGGCGGGGTGCAGTTGAGTGCCCAGCAACAACAGAGTCTGGCGCAGCAACCGATTCCGGCACTGCCCAAAAAAGGACGGCAACAGCTGTCGACGACCGATCCCGACAGCCGCTTTTTACGCACCGCGGAGGGATGGACGCTGGGCTATACGGCCGACCTGGCGGTAAGCGACGATCATCTGATCGTGGGGACGCGGGTCACGCAAAATGCTACGGATAATGGGTCGCTGGTGCCCATGGTCGACGCCGTGGAGCGAAGCTGCGGCGAGCGGCCAGAAAAGGTGACGGGGGATGCAGGCTTTTTTAGCGGGGCGGCGTTGCACGAGATGAAGCGGCGTGGGATCGAGCTGTACGTACCGGATAACAACCTTCGTCACGAGATGCAGACGGGAGAACGGGCGCAAGGAATCGGTCGCTGCACCATTCGCGATCCGGAGCACCTGCAGCTGCGCGAGAAGTTGCGTTCTCCGCAAGGACGAAGGATATATCAGCGGCGGCAAGCGGTGGTGGAACCGGTGTTCGGGATTCTGAAAGAGCAACGCGGCATGCGCAAGTTCCGGCGGCGTGGACTGGCAGCCGTGACCACCGAATGGATGCTGGCAGCCATCGCTTACAACCTGACCCGTATGGCACGGCAGTAAAACCTTCCTCGCTCGCCACAAACCTGGCGGCAGCGGGAAAAACCGTCCCTACTTGGGCGTCTGAATCGAGCTACGACACAGACACCTCCGGGACTCGGTTGTTTTCCCATGTCCAGCCGGGAACATTCTTTACATTTCAGACCGGGGACATACTTTACACTTTGCGGTCCGTTTTCCGGTCTTGAAGTTCCTTTTTAGACCGTGGTCGTCGTCGTCGCCGGGGGAATGTGGAAATCGCGCGGTTTGCGATTTCCACATTCCTCCGGCCTCCGGTCAGCCTGGCGCTCCAGGGGTCTAGCATGGTTCGTCATCCTCACCGTCCTGGTCTCCCGCCGACAGCGGCAAGATGCACAATTCATGGCTGTCGAACCAAGCCAAGGGAAACGTCGCGAAATACACCCGATAGTAACGATCATCCACCGGCAGCAAGCCGATGCGTTCGCCCCACAGCACCTCGCTGATAAAAACCCGTTCCGCATTCCACCAGAACTGCCCGTGTTCATGCACCCGTCGTACCTTCATCGCGCTGCCGTACTCCGGTTCCGGCACCCGCGCCGGATACGCCCGCGGCGACGGCTCATACACTTCGCTCGGGGTGCTCATGGCCAGCGCCAGGTGCGGCCGCTCTTCGTTGTACATGCGGCGGAAACGGTCGAACGCCCGTTGCTGGCCACGCGCATCATAGGCCGGTGGCGCCGCCGTCTCCTCCGCCAGCGTGCGATGCATGCGCTCGTGCGCTCCGTTCTGCTCGGGATGCCCGGGCTCGATCCGCTCCGGCCGAATCCCCAGCTTCATCCACCACACCGACAACCGCGACAGCCCCGCCACCGCCCGCGAGGCGAACGGCGCACCGTTATCGCTGCGCATCGCCTGCGGCAGGCCATGCTCGCGAAATGCCGCCTCGAAGATCGCCTGCACCCGCACCGTGTCCATCTTCTCTACTGCCTGCACCCGCAGCAGATAGCGGCTATGCGCGTCCATCATGGTCAGCGGATCGATGCGCGTTCCATCGCCGCTGCGAAACCAGCCCTTGAAATCAGCGCACCACACCCGGTTGGGCTCCGTTGCCGCCGCCAAAGGCTGGCTGTACGGCGGAGTGCGCCGCCGTTTCCGCCGATGCCGCGTCAGCCCTTCCCGGTCCAGCATGGTGCCCATGGTGCTCGCCGCCGGCCACCGCTGCTGCGGTTCGCGCTTCTCCAGCTTGGCCCGCAGTTTCAGCGGCCCCCAGCGCGGATGCTCGCGCCGCAACTGCAGCACCGCCTGCTCGATCGCCACCGGCGTCTGGTTGGGATGCCGCCGAGGCGCCCGGCTCTGCTCTTCCAGCCCCAGCTCGCCGTACAGCGTATGGCGCCGCACCACCGCATATCCCGTCGGCCGCGAGATCTCGTAGGCCTGGCACAACTCCGTCATCGTCCGCTCGCCCGCTTGATACTCGGCTACAAACTGCTTCCGCTGTTCCACCACCCCGCTCACTTTCCAAGACATGCCTCGTTGTACATGCCTAAGTCAACGGACCCGGTGTAAAGGATGTGCCCGGTCTATTCTGTAAAGTATCTGCCCGGTCTGTACCGACTCTTCCCCAGCGCTTCCGCGCTGGGCTAAGCTCTGCTGCGCCTACGGCGCGGTGTCTTGGGCTGTTCGTACCGCTTGGCCAACTGGGGAAGGGGTTGCGATGCAGCCTGTAGGACTGCACTAAAACAATCGCGGGCCCTCTGCCCAGCCTGACGCGCTGAGCTAAGATGTGCTGCGCCTGACGGCGCGGCTGCTTGGGCTGTTCGTACCGCTTGGCCAACTGGGGAAGGGGTTGCGATGCAGCCTGTAGGGTTCGCACTCCAAGATGGCGCTCCTTCGGGAGCGCTTTTCTATTTCAAGGCAAAAACCTATGAACATGCGAGAGAGTTTTCGCGGCGCGTTGCGCCGGCTGGCAGACGTCCGCCAAACGAGTACCACAATGTGGCAATCGGTAAGGCAGGGGTTAAAGCCCCGTCCTTTTATGGAGGCCGCAAACGCCGCGCTAAAGCGCGGCACCACTGCAACGATTGAAGCGGGATCCGAATCCGCGCGACGGACGGTGCCGTTGCCTTCCATTTTGACTCCGGGGGCACCCACGCTATTGCGTGCCGGAGTCATGCCCAAACCCTCGCCGGCGAACCTGAGACGGTTTGCGGAGACACCGATTGCGCGCAAGGCAATCAACACGATCAAGGACCGCATTGCGGGAATGCGTTGGCGGATTCAGCCACGGCATGGGCGGGCACTGGCCGACGTGCCGGGCGCCGCCGATCGGATTGCAGTCCTAGTGGAGAACCTGGAGCGACCGAATCCGGATGATTCGTTTCGCTCGCTGATCGAACAGGTGCTGGAAGACGTGCTGGTGGGCGGCTTTGGGGCGATCGAACTGGACCTGACGAAGGATGCGCAACGGCCTCTGACATTGTGGCCGGTGGATGGCGCGAGCATCCGGATCCGTACCGACTGGGATGGCAATCCGGCGTCGCCGCGCTATGTACAGTCCACGGGAAAGTTTCTGGCTGACTCGGAGATCGCGCTGAGCGATGAGGAACTGTCGTACATCCGGCTGAACCCGCGAACGTATACGCCATTCGGCTTGGGCAAGCTGGAGGTGGCGTTCGAGACGATCCATGAATTTCTGAGTGCGCATCGTTATGCAGCACGTATGGCGAGCAACACCGTGGTGCAGTATGCCCTGTGGGTGCAGAACCTGAGCCCGCAGCATCATGAGCGGCTGATTCGCTGGTGGCAGGACGAAATCGAGGGCACGGGAAAGGTGCCGATACTGTCGGTGGACAGCAAGCCTGAGGTACTGCGCTTCGGGGGAGGGACGGACGCCGATCTGCGATTGCAGTGGCAGGAGTTTCTGATCCGCATTATTGCAGACGCCTTCGATTTGCCGCCCATGTTGCTGGGTCTGGAGCGGGACGTCAATCGCAACACAGCTACCACACAGTATGACGACGCGTTTCGCACGGCAGTAGTGCCGGTGGCGCGGCTGCTGGCTGAGCATCTGACGCGCGACGCGATTTCCAAGCGATTGGGCTGGGGCGACCTGGAGTTTGTGTTCACCGACGTTGATGCGCCGAACGAGTTGGAGCAGGCACAGATTCAGCAGACGCTGATCGGATGTGGAGTACTGACGGTGAATGAAGTGCGCCGGACGCGAGGGCTCGACCCGCTGCCGGAAAAAGCAGGTGGAGCAAGTGATGTCCCGGAGTTGGTGTGAGCTGACTCCCACCCTTTCGTCGAAGGAAGGGAAAGGATGGGGACCCGCGCAACTAGTAATTAGGAATTAGCAAAGGCCGGCATCGAGGAAAAGTTGGGGCGAACTTTTAGATGCCGGGTGCGAAAAGCAGATCCTTCGCTTCGCTCAGGATGACAAGAAGAGATTGGAGCATGGAATGAAATTGCAATTGGAAGCGATGGCGCTGGCCATGCCGGAAGTGGCGGAGCATCCGAACCGGCTGCCGTTTCGCGGGGTGTTGACGCTGGTGGGAGTTCCTTCAAAGCATGCGCCTTCGGGAGCGCGGGGGCATCGGGTGACGTTGAGCTACAAGGCGACAGAGTCGGCGCTGGCATCGCTGCTGGGCATGGCGCTGGACTACTCGCCAGAGATGGACGGGCACGATGTGCGACGCAAGATCGGCATTATTACGGAGGCCGAGATCGAGCCGCTGGCGGCGAGCAGCCGGGCAGGGAAGCTGGCGATTGGGGGGTTCCTGTATGCGCAGGACTTTCCTGAGGTGATGGACGGGATCCGCGCGGGCGATGGCGTGATGGGCATGTCGTATGAGATCACCAATGCCTGGGTGCCGGACGTGTCGGCGCCGGTATGGACGGTGAGCAAGTTCATGTTCACCGGAGCGGCGGTGTTGCGGCGCGACAAAGCGGCGTACCCGCAGACGTGGATCAAGGTCGGGGAGGCGAGCGGGCTGCCGGCGGCAAGGGTAGCGGCGAGCGCCGGGGACCGTTGACGGAGGCGGAAAGCAGGTCCTTCGCTGCGGTGGATGACAGCAGCACAAATTGCTTTGGCGGTCTGCGGAAACCTGGAAAGAGCAAATCCCATCGGCCGACTAAAGTCGCCTCGGGGACTACGAAGTTAGCGACTTACCGGCACGACCAAGGTCGTCCCCTGACGCGAATCATCCTCGCGCGAGTGTTAGTCAGCAGCACCTATACACAGTCCATAACTATCTGACATTGTAGGAGAAAAGAAAATGGATCCGGAAACGAATGAAGCCACTCCTGGGACGGCAACGGAGCAGGAGCCGAACACAACCGACCGTCTGGCACAGGCGACACAGTCGCTGGCCGACGCGCTGGTCAACATTAACGCACAGTTTGAGTCGCTGCATGCCAAGGTTGATCGCATTGTGGCGGCGATCGACGGCGGCAATCTGCAGGTCCAGGCCGAGAGCAGCAAGGTGGCCCAGCTGGAGAAGGCCAACCAGGATTTGCAGGCGCAGGCAGCGCGTGCCCGGCGCAAAACCCTGTCACCGCTGGTAACGACGTTGCTGGCGAAGGAAGGGGTCGAGGGAGATGCACTGATCGAGACGCCGGTGGTGGAGCGGGCGCTGGCGGGTCTGAGCATCGAGCAGAGGATTGCGGTGAAGGCAGAGCTGGCGCGGGCGGGAATACTGATGTAGTGGCCGGTGGCCAGTGCAAGCGGGCCTGTCGCGGCGCGAAGTGGGGCCGCGCCGCGGCCTGAAGGTATCCAGGTGCGGTTCCACCCTGGGCTTGCGCCCAGGGCTAATAACGGAGCCGCTGCTACGCAGCGCGGTGCGCAGGTGGGAAGAGGGAGGTTAGCAAGAATGGGTGCTTCGCAGCACCAGCAGATGGCGAGCAGAGACTCGTCGTCCGCCGGAAGAGAAAAGCAGGTCCTTCGCTTCGCTCAGGATGACAAGTGATATTTAGGGCCCCCATTAGGGGCCTTCGAGTCGTCGTCTGTCTGCGGCGGGCTCCTCGCTCAGGATGACAGCGGAGAAATGCGGTCTTCTGCTTCGGACGCCAAAGGCGCGCGCCCTCGATCAGCATGACACGGTAAGAGAGTTTCGCAAGTCGTAAATCAACATCAAGCGATGGCGGCCAACGCCGTCCTCGGCGAGTGCAAAACGGCACTCGACGGGGGCCCCGGGGGCCGCCATTTCCTTTCGAAAGGACAACATGAGAGCACAATTTGTAAATTTGCAATCGGCAGCCGATTTCATGGGGCCTGGCGCGGTTGAAGTTGACCGTTACCAGACGGAAATCACAGACATCTGCATGCGGCGCGGGGTTTTCGGCCAGCGCATCAAGCAGGTGCCGGCGACGGGGCACCCGTCCCGGTTCTTTGAAGAGACGGCGATCCCGTCGCCCAGCGCGAGCAAGGGCTTCGTCGATCCACGCAACATCCAGCCCACGCTGGTAACTCCCACGCGGGCGGAGCGCAGCGTTCCGCTGAAGTGCCTGGTGTCGCAGATCAACTACAACTTGTTCGACATGGAAGTGGGCACGCAGCAGAGCCAGTTTGCCTACATTCAGGCGAAGGACCTGGCTGACTCTGTGGAAGGCCTGATGCGCACGCACGATGTGAACCTCTGGCAGGGAAACGACACGTCACTGACCGATCCCACAACGCCCCAGTATTACGGAGTGATGGGACAGATCAACGATGGCGGCAGCGTGACGACCATCCACACCAGCGATCCGATCGTCGACAACCTGAAGTCGACGGTGGCGCAGATGGTGGCGAACTCGAGCTACGAGGTGCGGCCTACGGCGATTTACGCCAACCCGGTGTTGCTCGACCTGATCGACCGAGAACTGAAGGCAGAGTTCAACGTCATTCTGTCGACGACAGAGGTGGCGGGAGGACTGCGGGTGAAAGCGCTCTCCACGCAGGCGGGCGAACTGCCGCTGATTCCCGACTGGTCGATTCCGTACACCGGCAATCCGGGCACCGGGACCGCGGTACTGCCGTGCTTCATCGTCAGCGAAGACATGATCGAGTACCACTGGCTGACGGATTCGAAGCCGCGCGTGTTCCAACTCGGCACACCCAGTTCGCTGGCGTCGCAGATGGTGGTAGTGAAGTTTGGCGGCGTTGTCGTAAAAGGCGCCAGCTACGCGCACTACAAGGTGATCGTCAACCGTTAAGGGCGGCGAAGTGCCGCGTTGCTGACCAGGTTGCTGAGGATCCCTGTATTCAGCGGCGCGGTCGTTCACCTAGTGCGAAGGGGCGGCGAACTCCGCCCCATCTTTACTTTTGCAAACCGAGGAATGGAAGTGCCATGAACTACTTACTACCTTCCGAATATGAGAGCTATGGGCTGGAGTCGTCGACGGCGGCGTCGTGGGTGGGGGCGGCATCGTCGCTCATTGACGCGTACTGCCGGCGGCCGACGCTGGCAATGTCGACGTTCACGGAGCGCATACGCCTGGTGCCTGGCCGTAATTGCGTGCGGCTTACGTATCTGCCGCTGGCGATGGAGGGCGAGAACCAGACGCCGCTGGTGTCGGCGCGCGGGCGATATGCGCCGCCGCGACGCGGAGAAGATCTGTCATTGTGGGATGTCGCCAACGATGTCTCGCTGGTGTTTGCGCTGCCGGGAACGTGGGTAGACCTGGACATCTCCGCGATGGACTACTTCTGCGATACGGGAGAGGTGTCGTGGCTGCCGAATCCGCTGGGGTTGGCGTTTCAGGAGATGGAGATCAGCTATACGGCAGGATTTCTGGCGATTCCTGACACGATCAAGTTCGCATGCGCGCAGATCGTGCGCAATGCGCAAGCAACGCCGGCGCTAAACGTGCAGAGCAGCAGCCTGAGCAGCATGCATCTGGATTACTTTGCCGACACCCTGCTGGACCAGACGGTGAAGAACTACCTGGCGCCGTATCTGGCGCAGAAAGCGGCGTGAGATGGAGAATCCGCATTTTTCAACGCCACAAATTGACGGCCAACAACACCTGGCACAGCGCGCGGCCGACTGCATGACGCGCTCGCTGGGATCGACGCTGGTTTCGCTGCGAATCGCAGAGCCGAGCACCGGGGACATCAAAAACCAGCTTGGAATCACGACTCCCACAGTGGAGGATGTGCCGCTGTCGCCGGCTGTGGTGCTGGCGGTGTCAGCAGCGCACGAGCCGACAACGCGGTATGAAGTGCAGTTGTCAGCGGCCTCGGTGGAACAGGCCGCGAGTATGTATCAGGTGGATGACATGGCGACCTGGCTGCTGACGGCGGTGGCGGTGGTTTATGGCGACAAACTACTGCACATCGACAGCGTAGTGGTGAACCAATACGCCGGCGCGGAATATCTGTACCGCGTTTTTGCTTCGGAGTGAGCGATGCAAGCAACTAAAGATACGTTTTACATCACACTGCGCGACCGGCTGGTGCAAGCCGATCCGGACCTGAAAATAGTGATCGACGGCGCGATCCGGCCGGCCATTGTGGTAGTCGAGAATGAGCCACCAAACTCACTGCCGCGACAGAATGACGCTTTCTATCTGGAATGGGGAGGCGTGCGAGCGGTGCAGCCAGCCACAAGCACGCTGGTGGCCATGGATTGCAGCATTACGTACACGAGTACGGGAGAGATCGATACCGGTGGCGTGGGGCGAGGCCGGAACCTGGGGGCACTGGATGCGGACCTGCTGGCGATGTGCAAGCCCGCACAAGCACACAAGTATGACTACTCGACGGGGTCGGCGGTCGATGTGGGGTCGTACATCTTCTGGTCGGCGCCCGAACTGAAGCCAGCGAAGGTGGATGCCCAGCAGGTGGGGCGGCAGGCACAGATGACCGTGTACTTCTATCCGGAGGTGAATCAGCAATGAGCGTGGAAATGTATGCCAAGCGCTCGCAGATGACGCCGCTGAGCCATGGTGTGCGCGCGTATGCGGTCCCGATCGACCGAAACAGCGGCTCGTCGGTGGCCTTCGATCCGGCCGTGCAGGGACAGTTTGACGTGGACAACCCTCCGAGCCCGTTTCTCGACCTGGGTTGGATACACAACTTTGCACGCAGCTCGACGACCAAGTACGAGGTGTTGCGCAATGGGACGCACGCCACGGTTAGCACGCAGTACCGCTCGCAGCCGGAGGCGCTGGTGGAGTTCGACTTCCAGCAATGGGGAAAGATCCAGATGGCGCTGGGGGGCGGCACGCAAGAGATGAACGTGCTGGCAACGCCGCAAAACAGCCAGCCTCAAGGATCCGGCGGCACTGCGATTGCGGCTTCGACTGTTCGAAGTGGTTCCAGCAACACCCTGTTGGTGCTCGACTCAGGCGAGATGAGCAAATACAACGTCGGCGACATGGTTGCGGTCGATTGGGATTATACGGGCGCAACCGGTTACATCGGCACGGGGGCCCCGGCGGCATATCTGACGACGGCACTCGATCCGGCCACGCACAAGGACTATGCGCGGCGCGTGACGTTCAATCTCTCGCGCGTGAAGAGCAAGACGTCGAACCAGCTTGGGCTGGCGCAGAAGCTGATCGGAAGCGCCAGTACAGGGATGGGAGTGCAGAAGGTGGTTGCCTATGTGGACCGCGAGGGGGGCAGCTACTTCCAGGAGTGGGCGATGTTGTTTATTGTGCCCAGCGATGCCGGAGGGAGGATCTGCGTGTACTACCCGCGGCTGCAACCCTACCTAAGCAATAGCGAGAACCGACAGGAATGGACAGCGCCGGAGTTCAACACGATGCTGCATGCGAGCCTGCGAGCGTTGCCAACGAGCGACGCGAACGATGGGGAGACGGTGCTGTGCTACCGCAGCTATTTTCCGGCGGTGTATGCGGCGGTGTATTGAGGCCGGAGTCAGTCCGATTTTGTTTCATCCTCAACCAAGTGGTCAAAGAGGGCCTGCAGCGCCGGTTGCGAGTCGGTGATCGAGTCCTGAATGGCGTCGAGGTCGGCCTTGATTTCCATCAGCAACTGAATGAAGGAGCGACGGTGCTGGGGCGCGAGCTCGTTGAACAGCGGCAAGGACTGCTGCTCGAAAGTACGGCAGCGGGCCGCGATTTCGGCGAGGTGATGGACCAGTTCGCGGGCATGCGGGTCGGCGCCGAATCCCAGGGTCTGAAGCTTGTCGTTCAGGCGCGTCTGCAATTCGATCACGTATCTGGTTTCAGCGTCGCTCATCAGGGTGGGGGTGGCGCACTTAGTGAGATGCGATTTCCATGAAACTTACCATCGATAACAACGACAGTCGAGGGGCGCAGGACTATACGGCCTATCTGGATGTCACGGCGCTGCCGAAGATCTCGCGCAAGCTGAATCAGGCGTGGCAGATGACGGTAACGCTGGCCGCCGCCGATCCTGGCTTCGTCCTGCCGGCCAGTGGCGGGCGGGTCGTGCTGCAACGCAACGACGGCTACAAGCTGTTTACCGGCTACGTGACAGAAAGGCCGCAGCAGCAACCTCTGGGATATGGACAGAAGGCACGGGCGTGGCGTTGTGTGCTGTCGGCGCAAGATGATTCCTGGCTGCTGGAGCGGAATGTGCTGGCGATTCGTCCGCGGTTTGCGAAGCGTACGGTGGCGGATGCGTTGCGCACGATCACGGAGGACGTGCTCCCCGGCGTGCTCGATACTTCCGGGGTACAAGACTTTGCCCAGTTGTACCAGTATGCGACGAACGCAGAGAAGAGCTGGAGCGAACATGTGCAGGAGCTGTCGACGATGGCCGGGGCCAACTATGCCGTGCAGGACGGCAAGCTGGTATTTCAGCCGTTAGGACAGCAGAGCTTCAGCATCAATGAGAATGATGCAAAGTTTGTGCCCGAGGGGCTGGTGATCGCGAAGCCGGACCTGTTGCGCAACGATGTAACGATTGTCGGCGACTTGGAGCCGCAACTCTATGTGCGCAACTACTTTCTGGGCGATGGGCTGACGCTCAATTTTGCATTTTCGAGCACTCCACACGATGGAGTGTCGAGAACGCTATTGCAGGAAAGCTATCAGGGGCCGGGACTAGTTTCTACCCTGTGGGCGCTGAGCGATCCCAATCACACGGTGACAGTCCAATCGGGGACGCTGCATTTGAATGGGCAAGCCACGCTACGCTTTGTCGAGCAACTGGAAATAGCCGGAGGGTTGCGGCTGCAACATGGGCAGGTATCGTTCAATGCGGCATCGCAAGGCACGATCGGCGGCATTTACAACGGCAGTGTCGGCGACTCGAATTGCGTGGCGGGATTTCGAATTACACCCAGCGGAAGCAACTGCAAGATACAGGCGCTGATCAACGGAGCACCGGCCGGAAGCGTCATCACGACTACGCCGGGCCATCTCTACTCGTTGGTGACAGAGATGCTGTCGAACGAGGCGCAGCGGGTCCATCAGAGCTACTACTCCTCGCAGCACGGGGCCAACAATCAGCGGGGCGGAGATGCAGTCGGGGCGGGTGTGCGCTTTGTACTGTCGGTACACGACGTCAATCCGAATGATCCGGGAACGCTGGCAGCGCCGGCCACGGTGCTGTATGACGACGTGCAGTGGAGTACGCCATCGTTCGGTGCTTATGCGGTGGTGGACGGCAGCAGCCTGCACTTTGAGCTGTCGTTTACGCGGGTGACGCGGACCGCGGCGGCCGAGGTCCGCAGCATGAAACCAGGCGGATCCTTCCGGACACGGCTGACGGGCGCGCTGGCGGACGGCGGAGAATGCTACGTGACCGCGGCGGGAAACCTGCACTTTTATCCGCCATATCCCCCCGATCCCTACGAGCAGATCATCGTGACCTATCGCGGGAGCGGGCGAGCCATGGCGAGGGTGCAAGACACCAACAGCATCGGCAGCCATCACAAAGGAGCCGACAACGGGCAACGAATCTACGTGAAGGGGCTGAAGCTGCCGAATGCTGCCAGTTCTATCGATTGTGAGAATGCGGCGCTGGCGGTGCTGGATGACACGACGCAGCAGGCCTGGGCGGGCTCGTATGAGGTCATCAGCGATCTGCTGCCAGCGAGCGATGTGACGCCAGGAATGGTGGCGCAGGTGACGGCGCCCTCATGGCAGGCGCAGTTTTCCGCCTGCGTGCGCGAGGTTGAGGTGCAGGTGCTTGGTGTGGATGACGACCGGTCGCACTACGCCATCCAGTTTGCAAACTATGCTGCCGCGCTGATGACCCTGGAGTTTGATTCGGCTCTGTTGTCGGGCCCGCTGACGACAATATTCACGGTGACAAGCCCATCGTCGTCACGATACCTGACGGCGCTAACCGCGGCACAGGTGACCGACATCATCGCCACGGAAATCACAATTGACGCCGGGACAACGCCGCCGCCGGGAGGCGGTATCGAGGTGCGGTGGTCCGATGGCGGATGGGGGATGGGCAGCAACGGAAATCTGGCAGGACGCTTTTCGTCGCGCAGCTTCGTCGTGCCACGACTCTCACGAATAGAGGATTACTACCTGCGACAGTATGACGCCTCGAGCCCCCCGAAGTATTCGAGGTATTCCATGCTGTTGCACATCGCTTACCCGTACGAATGATTGGCGGGGGGCGGACCCACACTTTCAAGAACAAGGAGCAATGATGAACTTTCTTTCGAAACTACTTCAGGGCATCTCGCTGGTGCCGTCGATCGTGCATGGAGTTGAGGGGTTGTTCGGAGCAAAATCGGGGAATGACAAGAAGAACCTAGCCCTCACATTTGTGCAGTCGGCACTCTCTTCGACCGATGCCATTGCCAACAAACAGATCGTCGATCCGTCAAAGTTCAATGACGGTTTGACCAAGGTGATCGATGGCGTGGTGGCCTGCCTGAACGCTTCGGTCTGGACAAAGAAGGCAAGCTAGAAACAGCGGGCGGCGCCGGGGAATGGCGCCGCCCTGGTGAAGGCGCTAACCATGGCCGATAATGAAGCATCTAACCAGGGTATGAGCCGAGTACTTGCCATCGTGATTCTTGGGTTGGGGTTGAGCGCGGGTGCGTCGGCACAAGCATCCAGCTCAAGCACTGCGAAGCCGGCAGATGCTTCCAGGAAGACATCCACTGTTATCGGCTGCTTGAGCGGTCCAGACTCCGATGGGCACTTCGAGCTTAGGAGCATGCAGTACCGTTCCGGGGTGGACGTGGTCGGTCCCGACGAGCTGACGAAGGCGGCGGGGGGCAAAGTTAAGTTGACGGGGCAGTGGGTGGCAGTTTCCGGCTTGAAGGACGAGAAGGGCAAGGACTACCGTCGCTTCGAGGCGGCGAGTTTTGAGGTGATGGCTGAGAAGTGTTCGCCGCCCGCCGAGACAGCTCCCATCAGTAAGACGAAACAAAAGGAACAAAAAGCTGCCAAAGAGAATGCGGGAAACAATCCCAAATAGAACGGGTTAGATCAGTTGAACTCAGCGAAGGTGGGGTGGGAGCAAGGTACCGCCAGGTCGATGAGCGACAAATTCAGGTTGTGGGGCGCGATCTCCGGCATTCTCGGCTAAAATGACCCTTATGAAATATTTCGCTTTTACCCTGACCATGCTGTCTGTTTTGGCAGGGACGGCACTGGCAGCTCCCCTGAGCAGCAGCGCGCGTACTGTGATCCCGTCAGCAATCCAGCAGATGATCTCGGTGGATTACCGTGAGTTGCGCAACTCTCCGACTGCCCGTGCTCTGAAGGACCGGGTGATGCCGGACACGCTGAAGGAGTTCGAGGCGGCGCTACGGGCGACGGGGATTGATCCCGACCGGGATGCCGAGCAGCTTACCTTCGTCAACTACCGCGACGCGAAGGGCAAATTGCACAGTATTGGAATTGCGCAGGGCCCGTTCAAGCAGAAGGAGTTCCTGCAAAAGGCGCGGCTGAAGAAGATCAAACCGGAGAAGTACCTGCTGACGTATATCTATCCGATGGCAGCAGGGCTGAACATGGCGTTTCTGGATCCGTCGACGATCGTGTTCGGCGACACGTCGGCACTGCATGGGGCGCTGGACGTGCGCGACAAGGGTGCAGATTCGATGGAAAAGAACTCCCAGATGAACGATCTGGTGTCGGACGTGGACTCTGCCCCGGTGTGGAGCGTGTTGGACCAACTGGGGACGCAGTACATGATGCGATCGGCGCTGGGACAGGCGGCCGCGGTCACCGATTATGATGTGGTGAAGAGGCGCCTGCTGGCGTCCGACTACATGATGAATTTCGACAATGGCGTGACCTTCGACCTCAACGTCAAGACGTCAGACACGCTGACAGCCGCGAGTCTGGCCTCACTGGTAAATGCCGGCGTAGTGTATCGCAGGATGTCAGGCACGCCCACCGAAAAGCTTGCGTTGGAGGGAACCACCGTCGACAGCACACACGACATGGTGCAGATGCACTTCAAGACCGATGATCAGCGCTTTCAGGCTCTGCTGAAATCGGACCTGTTCGCGGCAGTGTCGCACTAAGACTGCTGCGTCCATTGCTGAAAATATCTTCCGGCCCAGCGATCCTTGCGCGCTGGGCTTGAATTATTTGTGCGCGACTCTAAGGGGCATCGAAACGCCGATGATACGAAAGCTAATGCTCGTGCTGGGGCTAATGATAGCCACGACCGCGATAGCGCAGCCGGCTGCGATCGATACGACGCACTCGACAGTCACGGTGAGGGTGTACAAGACGGGACTATTCTCAGGGTTGGCCCACAACCATATCGTCAAGGCGCCCATCGCTTCCGGAACGGTCGATGCAGCGACGCGCACGGTCTCCCTTTCGTTTAACGCGGTGGACCTGAGGATTGCAGACACGGAGGGCAGCGAATCCGAGCACCAGGAAATTGAGAGCACGATGAAGGGGCCGAAGGTGCTCGCAGTGGAGAAGTTCCCGGTTATCAGTTTCGCTTCGAAGCGGGTGGAGATGGTGGACTCGCGGACCTATCGAGTGGTGGGCGAGTTGAAGTTGCACGGCGCTGCTCGCGAAATCACGGTGCCGGTCAGCTTCTCGGACGGAACCTACAAGGGCTCGGTGAACCTGAAGCAGACCGACTTCGGGATTACGCCGATAAAAATTGCAGGCGGAACGGTGAGAGTGAAGGACGAGATCGAGATCAGCTTCGAGATACATTTGCGCTAATCGGTTGTCGAAGACGGGAATGCCCCCGGGCCTTAGGAGTCCGGGGGCAGTGGCAGTGGACCTTGACGGTCAGCCAGGCTCTGGTTCTAGTTGCAGCACGCCGCGTCACAACAGGGCTGCTGGTTATCGCAACAGCCTCCGCAGGTTGCGGAGGCATTGCAGCAGTCGCTGGTTCCCTGGCACTCAGCGCAACAAGAACAGGGGGCGGCATTGGCCGGGAAAGCCAATGCGGTTGAGGTTTGGGCCATCGCGGACAGCGAGAGGGCCAGCATGCAGATTGCGATTTGCAACTTCGACTTCATTTTCATTTCCTCAAGATTCACGGTTAGGCGGAGATAGACTTCCGCGAACTTGCTCGGGCGACGGTTCGACCCGCCGCAAGCCAAGGCAGGCGAGCGCTCTAAATCCTGAGGTCGGTTTTCTTCTGACTAATGGGCTTGACGTAGGCAGAGGCTGAATCGGCGCTGTGCGTCCAGGGATCCATGGCCAGCAAGGGCTGATCGGTCAGGGCCGCTGACGACAGAGCAAGCACGTGGTGGGGCCCAAGATGTCTCGACGCATCCTGGACGGCAGCAGGAGGAGGATCGTTGTGTTTCCATACACAACAATTCCGCACAGCCATGTCGCACTGCCATGCCCTCTGCCCGTGCCCGGGGCAACACGGCATTGCACCGAACTTGGAATGCCCAACGTGCGCGGATGTGGCCTTGTTTGCCTGGGCTTGTGCGTCGCCCGTTGCCTGGTTTGGGCAACCCGAGATATGAGGGCAGAGGAACGCCGCCAAGGCCACGTTAGACCAGGTTGCCAACGAAATCGCCAGCACCAGTGCGAAGCGTAAGCGTGATTGTCGCGGCAAGGCCATCGTTACTTGATCAAAATCGGAACGTGCTTTCCTTTTGACGGTGCAACGGGTAACGGGTTATCCGATTATAGTTCACGGTCGGCGCAGGAACTCCTTCACATACTGTTGGTGGAATTCGCTGCCATGTTGCCGCAACAGCAGCCTTTCCCGTGATTGCCTTTCGCGTGCATTGGGCACTTGTTCCCTGAGCAGCCCATCTTCCCATTCGGCATGGTTTGGTTCTGCGTCATCATCGGACACTTGGCGCCGGAAGCAGAGCCGGACATCATGGGGCATTTTTGGTCTTTGCAATTCCCATTGCAGCAGGTAGCTGATGGGGCTTGGGGGTTGCTCTGGCTGCAACAGGCGCAGGCATTCTTATTCTGACCAGGCGCGGGTTGTGTGCCCTGTGATGCGGTCTGCGCCGACAAGGACAGCGTGAAAACAAGTGTTGCAAGAAAAGCCGTTAGCTTGAGTTTCATGATTTCTCAACTTTTGCCGTGGGCGAAAGATTCGGTCACAGACATTGTGATGAGTCAGAGATCGGCAAGTCTGTGATCCGAGTCACTTCGCGTGCAAGAACCAGGCTGCGGCAGTATCGCGAAGCGAAGAAGTTCAACCTTCAGATGTTATGGCGCCGTCCGCTGTTTGTACACCTCACCACCCTTCATTACAAAGTCGACCTTTTCCAACTGGCGGATGTCCTGCAATGGGTCGCCGGGGACGGCCACAATGTCGGCGAACTTGCCGGGCTCAATGGAGCCGATCTGGTCCTGCATACCTAACAACTCAGCGGCGGTCATGGTGGCGGAACGGAGGGCCTGAGCGGGCGACATGCCGTATTTCACCATGACGGCAAACTCTTTCGCGGGATCGATCTTCCAGTCAAAACCGCCGGCATCGGTGCCGAAGGCGATCTTCACGCCTGCTTTCATGGCGCGGCGAAAGGTATCCTCGTGGATCTTGATCATGTCAACCCAAACCTTGGCACCTTCAGCGGCACGGCCCTCAGCAACGTATTCGCCGACAAACAGGGTGGGGACGTAATAAATGCCCTTGGCCGCCATGGTCGCGAGATCGGCGTCCGAGATATACATGCCATGCTCGATGGAGTTCACGCCGGCCTCGACTGAATTGTGCACACCGTTCAGCGCAGCGGCGTGCGACGCAACCCTATGCCGCTCGCGATGGGCCTCGTCGACGATGGCGCGCAGTTCGTCGAGGGTGAAAGTGGGAATGTCGTCCAGGACTCCGTCGGGACGAACGAAATAGCTGCGGTCGGAATAGACCTTGATCCAGTCGACGCCGTTGGAGATCTGCTCGCGCACGGCCTTGCGCCCGCCATCAGCGCCGTCGACCTCCTGAACGCCCTTCGGCATCTTCAATTCCCAGGAATAACCCAGCAGGGGATAGGCGCCCGTAACGTCCATTGCGCGCCCTGCGACTTTCATGCGGGGCCCGGGAATGATACCGGCGTTGATGGCCTTGCGCAGATCCACGTCGGCATATCCGGCGCCCTCGGTTTCCAGGTCGCGGATGGCGGTGAATCCATATTCCAATGCCCGCCTGGCGGAAACTGTCGCGAGAATTGTGCGGTAGGCCGTCGACTGTTTGAGCAGCTGCACATCGTAGTCCTCGGCAGTGATGTCACCTTGCAGCAATACGTGGGTGTGAGCGTCGATCAGCCCCGGCAAGCAGACCTCGTGCGACAAATCGATGACTTCGGCGCCAGCGGGAGGCGCGCTGCCACTGATGTTCTCGATTTTTTCTCCCGAAATGCGCACGGTTACATTCTTATGCGCGGTATCGCTCGTGCCGTCATAGAGTGAGCCACAACGGAGATAGGTGACCCCGGGGCTGGGAGGCTGCGCAGCCGACTCAGCGACGGCGGGGATTCCAAGGAACAGGGCGATCAGTAGCGAAACAGTTTTCATGGGAGAGCATTGTAAATTGCCGAAAATTGTCATAGCTTTACGGTATCAAAGGGTTCCTTTGCAGTGTCGTCAGGTGGAAGGGAGCGGTCATCCCGAATTATCATCGGATACGTCCCGTCGTAAGAGTCAATCTGTGCAAATCCATTATCTGGAGATTTCAGTAAATGCGTAGCCTCTCGAACCTTGCACTCGCTTGCATCCTGGCTTCCTCCTTCGGGTTTGGGCAACGTTCCGCTTCGGACAATCCTGGTCTAGCCACGGCGACATGCAACTTTAACGATCAACAACAGGTTGCTGTGAAATATCAACAGTTGACGCTGGCAAAGAAAGAACTGAAGACCTACCTGGGACACGAAGCGCCGTTTGGCAAGGTCTGGACGCCGGAGCAGACGGCGCTGGCGCTGTTCACCAACACTCCACTGGACATTGGCGGAGCCGATCTCGCAGTCGGGGCGTACACGCTTTACCTGATTCCTAACCATAAGGAATGGACGCTGATTGTTTCGAAGAACACGGATGTCAAGGCTGCGTATGACCAGTCGAATGACATCGTGCGCGTACCAATGGCAACCGGACAGCTACCCGCACCCGAGAAGAGGTTCAGCATCTACTTCGCGCATACGGGTCCCAAGGAATGCACCATGCGGGTTGACCTTGCGGACACGCGGGCGTGGGCTGAGATCCATCAGAGGTAGGGGCGCAGCTTCGCAGAATTTATCGGCCAGGCGAAGGCTGGAAGGGCGGACTGTGGGGGCGAACGGCGACTGTTGTTAAGGGTTCTCCACCGCCCGCAGCATGTCTTTGATCTCCAGATTGCGGATCAGGCGGTGCAGATAGTTGGGGTGGACCCCCAAGAGCCTAGCCGCTTCAATGTAGCTTCCCTGGGCCTGGGTGACGGCATCAATGATGAGACGCTTCTTCAGCTCATTGATTTCGTGATGGTACTTTCCTGAGCTAACCTGAACCGACGGTTTCTCCAGCAAGGCCTCCGGCAGGTCCTCGGGCAGGATCTCCTCGACCGTTCCCATGACAATGGCATGTTCGATGGCATTCTCCAGTTCGCGAACATTGCCCGGCCAGTCATAGCTCATGAGAATGTTACGCGCCTCAGTCGAGATTCCCTTAAAAGGCCGCTCACACTTCTCGGCGTACTTGGTTGCGAAGTAAATGGCCAGCAGCGGAATATCTTCACGATGCTCGCGCAGCGGCGGCACAGTGGTGGAGACCACGTTGAGCCGGAAATACAGGTCTTGGCGAAACTCGCCGGCTTTGATCGCCTGCTCGAGATTCTTGTTGGTGGCAGCGATGATGCGGGCCAGAAGCTTTATCGGCCGGGTACCTCCGAGGCGGTCAAACTCTCTCTGCTGTAAGACCCGTAGCAGCTTGGCCTGAAGCAGAGGAGCCAGTTCTCCGATCTCATCGAGAAAGATGGTTCCGTCTTCGGCTGTCTCCAACTTGCCCTTCTTGAAAACCGCGCCAGTGAACGCCCCCTTCTCATTGCCGAATAGTTCGCTCTCCAGCAAGGTCTCGGGGATGGCCGCACAGTTGATGGCTACGAAGGGCTTCTCGGAACGCGAGCTGCCAGCGTGAACGGCGCGGGCCACCAGTTCCTTTCCGGTGCCACTTTCGCCGCGAATCAGGACGGTCGAGTCGCCCTTGGCGACTTTGTCGATGAAAGCGCTGAGACGACGCAGGGCCTTGCTCTCTCCGATGATCGCGTCGGAGGGGTCAAGCACTTTGCGAAGCCGGAGATTCTCTGCTTTCAGGGACTCAAAGCTGAGGACGTTCTCCAGAGTAACGGCGGCAATTCCCGCCGCCGAGTTTAGAAACTGGACGTGTTCTTCGGCGAACCTTGACTTGAGCCCGGTCGACCTCAAATAAATCACCCCGATGGTGCTCTGCACTCCTACGAGCGGAACGCACATGATGTTTTCCGCCGAAGCCACGTCCAGAGAGGAGTCGGTGAATATCGAAGCGCGCTCCCAGAGAGCCCGTTGAATTATGTCGCGACGAATGCGCAGGGCGGAGCCGGCTCCCGGGCGACGCTCATAGATATGCGCGGTTGATGGCTCCTCGTCCATCTGGCCCATGAGCAGGATGGCCGCGACTTCGGCGGGCACAACCTCGAAGATCAGTTCCAGGAGCTTGGTTTGCAAGTGTGCGGGATCACGGATGGAGTTGATGGTGTTGGCAATCTTGAAAAGCGCATTCAGATCGCGGGCCATCCGTCCGACGTCGCTTGACGACGGGGCATGGTGGCCAGACGAGAGTTGCACAGTTTTCAGCGTTTCCGAGGTGCCTTCGTCGCTGTACTGCAATTCGATGTCGCGATCCTGGCTCTCGTCACGCGTCAGGAAAAGCAGCTCGCTGGTACCCACCCGAATGACATCACCATGTACCAAGGAGCGCCGCTTCACGGGAATGCCGTTGACGAAGGTTCCGTTATGACTGTCAAGATCGACGAGTTCGAAACTTCCGTCTGCTGCCTCGATGGCGCAGTGCTTCTTGGAAACGGTGGCATCTCCGATCTGGACGCTGTTGGAGTTGTCGCGGCCGAGGGTAAGTTTGACGCCAGCTAAACGATAACTTTCGCCCTTGGACACGCCGGTCAAAGCGACAATCCTGGGATCCACGGTCCAACTCCTTTGAGCGGTAGTTTAGCCGAAATCGGCAAAAGTGAAAGTTAAAGATGGCGGAGGGCCCGCTAAAGCCTGGCAGCTTCCTCCTGTATGCGCTGCCATGCACGCTGCACGTGGCGTGCTTCGGTGTTAGTTTGCCCCACGCAGAAGCGAAGGACAAACCTGCCTGCCAGGCGGGTGTGCGTCAGATATAGGTCACCGCTCTGGTTGAGGTGGTTCATCAGGTGCTGGTTCTGTTCATCGCTACCACGGTAGCGGAAGCAGGCCAGATTCAGAGGAGCAGGTGCAACCACTTCGAAACGGCCATCCTGCTGTACCCAACCGAGGAACTGCTGTGCAAGCTGCACATGGCGGCGAATGTGGTGCTGCAGCCCTTCGACTCCATAATGACGGATGACGAACCATAGCTTGAGTGACCGGAATCGTCTTCCGAGGGGAATTTGCCAGTCGCGATAGTCGAAGACCGATCCCGACTCGGTGGCTTGGTTTCGCAGATATTCGGGCAAAATGCTCAGGCTTCGGATCAGCGCTTCGCGGTCGGCGACGAAGAAGCAGTCGCAATCGAAATTGGTGAACATCCACTTGTGAGGATTGAAGCAGTAACTATCCGCGTGCTCGACTCCTGCCTGTAAGTGACGAAATTCCGGACATAAGGCTGCAGTGCCAGCCATGGCAGCGTCGACATGAAACCACAGGCCGTGTTCTCGGCACACCGCGGCAATTTGCGGCAATGGGTCCATGGCATGGGAGGAGGTCGTGCCTATGGTGGCGCAGACGAAAAAAGGTTGCAGGCCGGCTTGCTTGTCCTGACGGATTGCTTGAGCCAAGGCATCGGTGCGCATGGCAAACCGCTCATCAACGGCAACCAACCTTAATTGGTCGCGACCGACGCCGGCGATCATCGCCGCCTTCTCGACCGACGAGTGGGCCTGATTTGAGGTGTAGGCCACCAATTTTCCGTCACAACCGTTTTGGTTACTCCGATAGCCGGTCGATCGCTCGCGAGCCGCGAGCATGGCGCACAAGGTCGCACTCGACGCGGTATCTTGAATCACCCCGCCACCGGTGGAAGAAGAAAGGAAGCTCTCTGGCAACGCCAGCATGGTAACCAGCCAGTCGAGAACATGCGTCTCCAACTCGGTACAGGCCGGGCTGGTTGCCCATAACATCCCTTGAACACCCAGGGCGGAAGACAGCAGGTCTCCCAAAATAGCTGGGCCCGAGGCGTTGGCCGGGAAATAGGCAAAAAAATTAGGCGATTGCCAATGGGTTATGCCGGGCAGAACTATTTTGTCGATGTCGGAGATTAGTTCGGCAAAAGGATCTCCCTGCGGCGGCGGATCGGATGGCAGAGAGCGTCGAACGTCCCCAGGCTGTGCTTTTGAGAGTACGGGAAGGCTTTCCAGGCGCTCGTAATAGCGAGCAATCCAATCGATCAGGGCATATCCGGATTCGCGAAACTGCTCGGTAGTCATGTGATAGCTTAAGGGTGCGGACAATTGGCGCCTCCCACTAATACTGGTTGGAATGTGTAGTCAGTTTAGAAGAGTTTCTGGTACAGGACGAGTAGTCCGAAAGCTGACTTGGGGTTGGTATTGAATCATACCTCTGGAAGCCAACTCCGGTCTGCAAAAAGCTGTTGGATTGTGTTGACTTTATCTGTTACCGTTAGGGTCGAAGTGTCTTCCCCCCAAATCTAAAAAGATGGGTGATATATGGATATACAAAATGTACTGGCAGAATTGAAGCGGGAACGCGCCAGGCTTGACGCCGCAATAGAAGCTTTGCAAGGGTTGGGCACGGGAAGGAAGCGCGGCCCAGGCCGTCCGGCTGGATCGGGAAAGGCTAAGGCCGGAGTTCGTCGCCGGCATATGAGTGCAGCGGCCCGCAAGCGCATCTCCGAGATGATGAAGAAGCGTTGGGCGGAGCGTAAGAAGGCGGCCAAGACAAAGTCAATGTAGTCCTCTTCTCCCCGGTTCTTGCCACTCATGGCAACATGAGTGGCAGAGCTCTCGCTGGCAGGTTAGCTCGTAGACATCGTATTTTTTACCCTCCATTCGCCCAAATTCACTCACGTCGCGGACGGTTCTCGCCGATAGCCGAATTGGTGAGTAGTACGTCACAGAGCGAACGTAGCACCAGCCCCTCTCCTCCGGAGACAACATTGCAAGCCATGAAAGAAGCTGTTGGGACAGATAACCAGGCTGTTCATGCTGAAGAACTATTGGAAGACGGCATGAGTCGAGTTGAGCTTGACCGTCTCTTGAACTCGTTATTCGAGGGCGTCTATTTTGTGGACCGCAGCCGAACCATCCAAAGGTGGAACTCGGGAGCAGCCAAGTTGACAGGCTTCGGGTGCGACGAAGTCGAGCATCGCCATTGCTCGGACAACATACTTGTACATGTGAATGAGAATGGAACCGAGTTGTGCAAGCACGGCTGTCCGCTGCTCCAGACCATCTCAGATGGACAAGTTCGAGAGGCGAGAGTTTTCCTGCGCCACAAAAACGGCTATCGAGTTCCGGTACAAGTTCGCACGTCGCCTATCCGCAACCGTGCCGGCCGCATCACCGGGGCGGTCGAGAGTTTTCGTGAAGTAACGGACACCGATGCCATGCACGCCCGAATGCAGGAACTAGAGCAGGCGGCATTTATTGACACGCTCACCGGCATTCCGAATCGACGCTACCTGCAAGGGCAGATGGCACGTCTGGTGGAAGAGTTCAAATCAGGCTCCAGCCCGTCAACCGTCTGTTTGCTCGATCTGGACTACTTTAAGCTGGTCAACGACATGTACGGTCATCAGGCGGGCGATGCGGTACTTTGTACTGTGACCAGTACTTTGCAGAACTGCCTGCGGTCGACGGACATTTTGGGCCGCTGGGGTGGAGATGAGTTCCTTCTGCTGATGCCGAGAACGACTGAAAAAGCGGCGGCCGGGATCCTGGGGCGCTGCCGTGTTCTCGTGGAACAGAGCGCAACACCCTATCAGGAGAGCCAGATTTGTGTGACGTTAAGCCTCGGAGCCGCCGTTTGCGCGATCGGCGACAGCCCCGCAAGCCTTGTGGCCAGGGCGGATGCTCAACTCTACGAAGCCAAGCAGGCGGGCCGAAACCAGTGGCAGTTAGCTTGAAGGAAAGCGCCTCACCGCCCAGGATACCTATTGAGCTATGGCCTCCCGCCAAGCTGCTTCAGCGTTCAAGGGCTAGGAGGCAATCCGCTTCGATGTGGATGGTGGCGGGGATGAGCGCTTGGGGCCGCGCTTCCGAATCAGCGCGATGCGGACCCGTTCGAGGAGTTCGGCTGGGGCGAAACTGCCCTTGGGCAGCCATACATCTGCGAGGAGGTGCTCTGTGCAGTGGCTTACCGAACCGGACAGGAGGATGGCGGGAAGTTCGGGTTGGAGCTGCTTCGCCTGAGCGATGAACTCTGCGCCGGTCATCTTGGGCATCATCAGGTCAGCGATGATCAGGTCGATGCCTCCGTCACGCACTATCTCGAGTGCCTTCTCCGGATCAGGGCAGGTCATTACGCGATAGCCACGCGTCTCGAGCATTACCTTGCGGACGGAGAGAGAACGTTCGTCATCATCGACGCAGAGAATCGTGCGCTTTGGTTTCATCGGAGTAGGCCCGTGCACCTGTAGTGTTTGAACTGCCCGTTCCCGGGAGAGTCAGGAACCTGGCAGCGCGTCGCAGTTTGTGGACTCGTTACCAGAATGGCGTAGAGGGATACTACCCTCCAGCATTACAGCGCACAAGTACCGTCACCATAAATTCGACGGGTCTATTTTCTCCAAGCGGGTGCAGCACGAGTGGTGCGTGTAGAGTCGTTTCGACCTGACGCGAGAGTGCTACAAGCCGCTGTTTATGCGGCTGGCAACGATGCACAAGATATCCGCAGAGAATTCACAAGGTAACTTGGCCATCAATGACGTGCACTACGTGACCGCCGACACGCACGTCTGTGATCGTGTCCGCAGCCGTGGTTGCGCGCACATAGATGTAGCTGGGACGTAACGCTTCGCGTCCCTGCTCGATCAAGCCCTGCTCGCCCGAGGCGAGTACGCCATACTTCACAGCCCATGCCGCGCAGCAGCCGGCAGCGGAACCGGTGGCCGGGTCTTCGCCGTTGTAGAAGATCATGCGGGCGCGGAGTTTCCTGTCGCCATCGCGAGCCACAAAGTAGAAGAAGGCAGAATTATCTCGACCCTCGAAGTAGGAAGCGATCTGATGCCAGCTCACCTGCAGTCGGCTGAGTGTGGACACGTCGCGTAAGGCGACAATCGTGAATGGCAAGCCAGTCGAGACCGTTTGAATCGGGAGATTCTCGGTCCAAATCATCGACACGCAGACTGAGTGACCGCGCCACCTCCGAGTGCTCATGCAAGGCGCCGAACAGGGGGTCTGTCTGCCGCATCTCTCCGAAGAGATGGCCCTCTCGCGTCTCAAATCGCACCGGCACAGCGGCCGACCTTCAGATCGAGAACGATCTCGGACTGGCCGGGCCGCTGTTGCTTCAGGTACCAGGCAGTTCCGAGCGTTGGATGGCCGGCGAATGGGAGCTCTTCTTGAACGGTGAAGATCCGTACTCGCACTCCTTCCCTGGCCTCTGTCTCAGGGGATCGCGAGGGAAGACGAATGTCGTCTCCGAAAGGTTCATCTCTTTCGCAATCTTTTGCAGTTCGCCATCGCTCAAGCCGCGTGCGTCGGTCAGAACAGCCAACTGATTGCCTTCCAGGGGTACGGAAGTGAACACGTCGAGGTGCACGAAAGGAAATTGGCGGGCAGGCATTGTAGCTTATGCTCCAGGCTCTAAAAGGTGAATGCGGCTGCAGATGAGATGAACAGAATGGCGGCGAGGATGATAAATGCAGCCCACATCGATTGCCATTGATCACGGATTTGTTCAACTTGCAGCGGCCCAGCCGACACGTATGTGGGCGTCGGAGCCCGACCAATCGGCGTTGCTGGATCAGCGGAGGCTGCATAGAATCGACAGCGGATATCAATACAGGAGGAAATGAATGTCTTTACAGATTGGCAACACGGCACCTGACTTTCAAGCCGAGACCACTCAAGGCCCGATCCGGTTTCACGAGTGGCTCGGCGATTCATGGGCAATTTTGTTTTCTCATCCCAAAGATTTCACGCCGGTATGCACCACCGAGCTGGGCTACATGGCGAAGCTGAAGCCGGACTTCGAGCAGCGTAACGTAAAGATCATCGGCCTCAGCGTCGATCCGGTCGACAACCACAAGCGCTGGGCGGACGACATCCGAGAAACCCAGGGCCACGAGCCGAACTATCCCATGATCGGCGACACTGATCTCAAGGTAGCCAAACTCTATGGAATGCTGCCGGCGGACCTGGAAGGCGGCTGCGACGGCCGCACTGCTGCCGACAACATGACGGTGCGTAACGTGTTCGTCATCGGGCCGGACAAGAAGATCAGGCTCATTCTCGTCTATCCCATGAGCACCGGGCGCAATTTCGACGAGATCCTGCGCGTGATCGACTCCATACAACTGACGGAAAGGCACAAAGTGGCAACGCCGGTGAACTGGAAGCAGGGAGACGACGTGATCATCTCACCCGCCGTTTCCGACGAAGACGCTAAGAAGGCTTACCCCGGAGGCTGGAAGACCCTCAGGCCGTACTTGCGGGTAGTGCCGCAGCCCAAGTAAGAGCGTCGGGCCTGAGGTTTGCGGAAGCGAAGGGGGTCCGGTGACTCTCCCGGTCTTCAAAACCGGCGATTGGCATCTTCGATGTCAATGGTGCGTTCGACTCGCACACGCTTCCGCCAACTAATGATGAGTAGGGACGGCGGATTTGGTATTAGGAGAGGGCTTTCGCTCCCTCGGCTCGGCTGTGCCTCGCTCGGGATTTCGCCTACGGACTCCCGTTCGGCTACGCCTCGCTCACGCCCACAAAACCGGCTCAAGTTCGACTCGCACACGCTTCCGCCAACTAATGATGAGTAAGGGCGGCGGATCTGGAATCAGGAGAGGGCTTTCGCTCCCTCGGCTCGGCTGTGCCTCGCTCGGGATTTCGCCTACGGACTCCCGTTCGGCTACGCCTCGCTCACGCCCGCAAACCGGCTCAAGTTCGACTCGCACACGCTTCCGCCAACTAATGATGAGTAAGGGCGGCGGATTCGGAATTAGGAGAGGGCTTTCGCTCCCTCGGCTCGGCTGTGCCTCGCTCGGGATTTTGCCTACGGACTCCCATTCGGCTACGCCTCGCTCACGCCCGCAAAACGGCTCAAGTTCGACTCGCACACGCTTCCGCCAGTTTTTCTCTTTACATCCTGTCGTTCGCGCCTACTTTCCCTGTGTTGGAACAAAGCTCTCCATAACCGCCTTTCGCATCATGTCCGGGGGCAAGAGCCCCTGCGCCAGAATGAAGTCATGAAACTTCTTCTGGTCGAACTTCACATGTTTGGCGGCTAGCGCTTGCTCCGTGTCCTCGCGCAGGGCAAGCAGCTTGGTGTAGCCGTAGAAATAGCTGTTGGCTTGGCCCGGAGCGCGGTAGGTGAAGCGCTCGACTTCTTCCTCGGCAAACGCATGCGACAGGCAAACATCGTGTTCAAGAACATGGAACGCTTCTTCCGGTTTGATCTTGCCGGCCTGCAACTCGGGATCGAGGAAGGCGCGTGCCGCACGCTGCAACCGAAGCTGCAATGAGATGAGTTGTCCTTCCAACGGCATGTAGGGCTTGATCAGCCACTCGGAGTACAGTCCCCAGCCTTCGACGTTGGTGCTGTTGAAGGCGTAGCGCACCCGGGCCAGCGAAACGCCGTGCTCCAGCATGGAGTCGAATTGCAACTCATGACCGGGGCGGGCCTCGTGCGCGGTCAGCGTCCAGGCCGCGGCGTCGAAGGTGAAGTCGTCATATTGCTCGGACGCAGGCTGCCCTGGCCCGCCGGGGATGTTCAAAGGCAGCACGAACTCGCCGCGCTGGCCGGTGTTGTGTAGGAATGGTGGCGGCACCATGTGAGGCGCGGGCTGTTGCGCGGTCTCGGCGGCACTGGCAATGCGAATACGTGCGGGCCGGTTGGGCAGAGTGACGATCTGATGCTCCTCAATGATGCCCTCGATCTGCTTTAACCGGTTTTCGTAGAAGGGAAGAATCGCATCTCCGACGAGCTGCTGTTTCTTCAGTTCGTGAATGACATCGCGATAATCGCTCGACGGCAACTTGCGTTCCTTGGCAATCTGGGCCGCGACGGATTTCATCTCGCCCTGAATCTCGGTGAACGCCTGATGAGCCATGGCGGTCAACTGCGCCGGCGGAATGTCGATGCCGTAGTCTTCCAAGTCAAGCGCATAATGCTCGGGCGGCAGACGAAAGTCGGTGCGCGCCTTCGGCAACACGGTCGCGCGAACCCAGGCGTCGTAGTCGGCCAGTTGCAGCTTGAGCTTGGCCAGAGGCTCCTGCCATCCCTCAAGATTGTGCTTTTGCATCAGCGCGGCGATGCCCTCGAGGTAGTTCGAGTTGCGCGCCATCTCGGTTTCAATCTCGACGCGCGCGGGATAGACGACCCCCGGCTTGGCCATCTGCTCCATGGTGCGCTGCTTCAGGATTTCCGCGATGGCCGTATAGCCAGGCTCCATGCCGGCATAGGCGCGCAGGCGCGTGACAGCGGCCGGCCAGCGCTCTTTCGGCGTCTGGTCATCGAGCAGCAGGCGCATGCCGCCGAAGACGAGCTGGCTGGCATTGAGGAACGGCACCTCATGAGCACGCTCGTAGTCCTGCCGGCGGAAGTTCAGATCGACCTTGCGAATCATGATTGTCAGGTCTTCAGCGACCTCTGGAAGCTGCTTCTCGGCGGCAGCGGCTTTCAACTTGGCGAGCACCGCTTCGTCATCCTTGCGCTCTGCATCTTCGTTGGCCAGGGTCGGCTGCGAAACCTTGGTGTCAAACTGCGCCAGCCCTTGCTGCGAACCGAACTCGGGATGGTACTTGAACGAGACGTCGAGCAGCATCTTGGCATAGCCGTTGCTGATCGCGACCCAGTCCGCCTGCGCCGTAGTGGCGGCTTTCGGGGAAGCGGCTTTCTTCGCGGATTGGTTCTGAGCGAACATGGTCAATGTAAGTGACACAACAAGAGTCAAGCAAATCGACGCACGAATCAAGGACGGCTCCTGAGCGGAAATGTTATTCTGAAGCGCTTATCGCACCCCGTTGGGATACATGAGGATCTTGCTGGCTTCGCCGGTCTTGAGCGTCTCCATGCCGCTGGCGAAAGTCCTTCATTGCGATGCGGTCGGTGATGACTGGATGCAGGTCGAGCATGTTGGCTTTCAGCAGCGCGGTCATCTGGTACCAGGTCTGATACATGCGGCGGCCGTTGATGCCCTGTACGGTCGCTCCCTTGAAGATCACCTCTTCGGCAAGGTTCAGCTCGACCGGTTTGGACGGGATACCCAACAAGGACATACGTCCGCCGAGACGTAGAATCTTGAATCCGATGCGAATGGCTTCGGTGCGGCCGGCCATCTCGAGTACGACGTCAACGCCGTTGCCGCCGGTCTGGTCCATGACGATGCTGTAGACATCGTCCTTCGTGGGGTCCAGCACAAAGTCGGCCTTCATCTGTCTCGGCGATCTTGCGGCGATGCTCGTTGACCTCGAGGGCGAAGATCTGCGTGGCTCCACAGGCACGTGCAACGGCGATGGAGAACAGGCCGATGGGCCCGCATCCCGTGATGGCCACGGTTTTGGCGGCGATGTCGCCGGCGAGGACTGTATGTACCGCATTGCCCAGCGGGTCGAGAATCGATGCATACTCCTGCGGAATGGACGGGTCGAGCTTCCAGATATTGCTCTCGGGGATAACGACATACTCGGCGAAGGCACCATTGGCGTCGACACCAATGATCTTTACGTGCTGACAGATGTGCGCTTCTCCAATGCGGCATTGCAGGCACTTGCCGCAGGCGACGTGCATCTCGGCAGAGACGAAGTCGCCTTCCTTCACGCTGGTGACGTCTTTGCCTACGGCTTCCACGATGCCGCAAAACTCGTGGCCGGGGATGAGCGGAGGGTGAATACGACGCTGAGCCCACTGGTCCCAGTTGTAGATGTGCAGGTCGGTGCCGCAGATCGAAGCGACCTTGACATTGACGAGGACTTCATTGGGTCCAAATTCGGGGCGGGGAACTTCACGGATCTCTGTGCCGGGAGCAGGCTCCGGCTTTACGACAGCAAGCATGGTATTGGACATGAGAATGACTCGCGGGCCGCGACCAAGCGCGGCGAATGAGGAGTTCGAGATGAATCCGATGTATCAGGCAAACGGGCAATTCTAGCACGCGGAGAGGGGAGTTACGTTTTCTTCCTATCGGCCATCATCCTCGCGTTGAACTGCTCGCTCTGGCCGCGGGGGACGCTCAGCGTCTGCCAGTCGCTCCCCTTCCAGTGCTTGGCGAGAAAGAGGATTTGTCCAGCGTGCTGAGCGTAATGCACTACCTGACGATTGATGGCCTGCAGAACCGAGTGCGGCTCGCCGCGTATGGTGACCGTACGGGTGAGATCGTCAGGTCCGAGCGATTTCACGGTATCGAGGACGAGCTGCCAGTTCCGCTCCCAGATGCGCATGAGTTCGACGCGATTGTTCGCTGCCTCGACCACAAATTCCTGGTCGCGGTGGCGGTCGGCCTTCTCGCCGTCGGTGGTGAGAAAGTCAGTAAAGCGCGAGCGCATGTTGCCCGCCATGTGCTTCACGATGACGGCGACGCTGTTCGACTCTTCGCTGGGAACGGCAAAGAATTGCTCATCGCTGAGCTGCGCCATGGCGCTTTCGGCCAGGCGTTTGTGCCCCCGCAGAGAGCGGAAGGCTTCTTCCAGATACATTGCACCGATATCAGCCATGACGCTTTCCACTCCTCCGTCTGGCGAAAATCGCAGCCACCTGACGAACGTCGTCCCGGAGCGGTTCTGCGAGTTCCCCAAAACTATTGAACCTCACCATTGGGAGAGTCGCATGTATTGTAAGCAATCGACAAAGCGTTTTCCGCCGGAGTGCTTGGGTAGCAGTTGTTTCAGAGTGCTTGATTTGTGCCGCGTTTGTGCCGCATACGGTTTAGTTGGACAGCCTTCCACTGTGAGCGAGAGGCCGTCTTATATGGGTGCGTAGGCCCTCGGAAATGCAACCTCAGGGCCGGCAGCGGTGGCCCTCTATTGTTTATGCACCTGTACGTTACCGTGCTCAATCGGTATGTTCGCGAGGATACCGTCGATCGACTGGAGGCACGGAAACGGAGGCCCGGTTGGGTTGAAGAACGTGAGCGAAATCAGATTGGGCGGGCTGTTGTGACCTTCACCGTTATCGATTACCTGAAACACAAGGGGTGTCCCAACGGTTTCTCCATCCGGACCTGGATCCGGATTGGCATAGGTTACGAAGCCGCTCATCGTCGCTAACGGTAATGGCTGCAGAGGAGAGGCCCGGAAACTTGTGGTCTGTCAAAGGGGTCTCCTCACTTTCAGGGCTTTCAGCAGCACCTGCGAAGCCAAAGCACATATGAGGCACATAATCCAGAAAGGACCAATAGCTCATTACGCAATTCGGGATATCTCATAACAGCTACATTCGTTTTTTCGGAGATGGATTCGTATGACCGGCTCAGTAGGCACTCATTCCTGCATTCAGACTTAGCGACTAACCTGTCTTATCTAGGGGGTACAAGCAAGACAGGCGCAGTAATGGGCTTAGGCAAGGATCGTGCAGACTAGGAACGAGATCCACGAAAGCCGCGTCGATCCGTGGCTGCATTTTGGAGGCCTGTTACGAAGATCTGTCTGGAGATCACGCCCCAACTGACTGCCCGTCGGATGATTGCTCGAAGGAGAGTGCCATGCGTCAAAAGCCCATCAAACTGATCGCGTTAGCGTTCGTTGTGCAGGTTGCCTTATCCGGCGCAACCTGTCAGGCGCAAGCGCAACCCGGGGGAGCCTATCTCGCAATGGCTCCGCTCGACCAGTATCAGATGCCCGACGAGAATTCTGAAATCGCCCTGGCTCGCAGTGCTGCACCAAAATCCATCTCGGACGAAGCCGAAGTGATGGTGCTTAGACCGAAGGGCTACACCACCGCGGTAAAAGGCACGAATGGCTTTGTGTGCATAGTTGAACGTTCGTGGGGCTCCGCCACGGATGATCCGGGGTTCTGGAACCCCAAGGTGCGCGGCCCCATTTGCTTCAATCCGGCAGCCGCCAGTAGCTTTTTGCCGATATTCCTGATGAAAACCAAACTGGTGCTGGCAGGGAAATCCAAGACAGAGATCGTCGAGACGATCGCGTCGGCACTGGATAAGAGGGAATTGCCGGCGTTGGAGGCGGGAGCAATGTGCTACATGCTGTCGAAGCAGCAATACTTGGGCGACCGGGGCAAGAACTGGCACCCACATCTGATGTTTTTTGTTTCGGGCAATGCAGTGAAAAGCTGGGGAGCCGATCTGCCGGGCTCCCCGATTATTGCGGCGAACGACCCTGAAGAGCGGGCGACTATTTTCATGGTCTGGGTTGGCAAATGGTCCGACGGGACGCCGGCTCCGGCGGCGATGCACTAACCTGCGAGTCGAAGGTTGCGCAACTAAGAGATTCCAGGTCGCAGGGTGCGCTTCTCGCACCTCCGGTTGTTATGAGAGGAAGTTGGAAAGCGCGACTGCGTGTTGCGGCACCCGCGCTCTCTAGCCGGCGCGCTACCGGTTCGTCTTCGTCCAGCGGTCCACCCAGTCGGTCACGGTTTGCCACCAGAGCTGGGAGTTCTGCGGCTTCAGCACCCAATGGCCTTCGTCGGGGAAGTACAGCATCTCCGACGGAATTCCCAGGCGCTGCAGCGTGGTGAAGAGCTGGAAGCCTTCCGAGACATCAAGGCGGTAGTCAAGCTGTCCGTGTACCACCAGCATGGGAGTCTTGAAGTATTTTGCGAACAGGTGTGGCGACCATTTGCGGTACATCTCGCGATTCGTCCATGGAGTACCCTGGAACTCCCATTCGTTGAACCAAAGCTCTTCGGTCGTGCCGTAAGCCGACTCCGTATTAAACATGCCGTCGTGTGAGACCAGGCACTTGAAGCGGTCGGTGTGGCCTTCGATCCAGTTGATGGCGTAGCCGCCGTAACTGGCCCCCAGCGCGCACTCGCGGTTCTTGTCGATGAACGGGTAGGTTTTCTCGGCGTAATCGAGGCCCATCATCAGGTCGTCAAACGGCGCCCCTCCCCAATTACCATTAATGGCATCAATGAACTTCTGTCCGTAACCAGTTGAACCGTGGAAGTTTACCATCACTACAACGTAGCCGTTCGCGGCGAATAATTCTGGATTCCAGCGATACGACCAGTCATCGCCCCAAGCGCCCTCCGGACCGCCGTGAATGACGTACTTGAGCGGGTAGGTCTTGCCCTGCTCGAACTGCGGCGGCCGGATGATGAAGCCTTGCACCTTCTCCTTTGCTGCTCCCTGGAACCAGAACGACTCCATTGGGCGCATGTCGACCTGAGAGAGTACGGGGTCATTCAACTTGCTCAAGGGCCTCGCCTTCGACAGCAGACAGTCGGGAACACTGTAAGAATTTGGCGGGACCGCCATGGCGCACGCAGGATAGACCAACGGCGCAGTATAGATCTCGTTCGGCGCGGCTACCGACATTTGATCGAAGACGAGTGTCTTGCCGTCGGGCGTTGGCATTGGGCTGTCGTTGTAGCCGTCCACCAACTCCTGCGGCCAGGGGTTGGTCTGGCCGATGTTCAGGACGTAGATCGGATTCTCGCCTTCGTTGTTGGCCGTGAAGTAGATCGACTTGGAGTCGGGCGCCCACACCATCGCATCGACCCAACGATCGAAATTTGGCGTCATGTCGATGATCTTGCCGGTTGCACGCTCGTAGAGCATCAGGCGAAAGCGGTCGCTCTCATACCCAGCACGGAATTGTGAGCGGTAGGCGATGTACTTGCCGTCAGGGGAATACATCGGGGTGCCGTCACTGCCTGGGTTCGTGGTGATCTGCTTGGGATCGCCGCCGGTCGCTGGCACCACGAAAACATCGGTGTTGGTGCTGGTGGCCTGCACTTTGTCGAGATTGCAGGCATAGGCCACTTCTTTTCCGTCGGGCGAAAAGACGTACTGGTCCTGGCCGCCAAGCGAAAACGGAGGCACTTCATGAGCGCCAGGCGTGAGGTCGAGCGCCGCGCCGCCGTCAATCGACTGAATGAAGAGGTGGCTGACTTTGCCGTTCGAGTAGTGGTTCCAGTGCCGGAACATGAGCGAGGTGAACAGCTTCGCCTTGACCTTGGACTGGGCTTTCTCTTCGTCGCGCTGCTTGTTGCAGGCATCGTCCTTGCAGTCGGGATAAACGTCGGAGACGAAGAGAATATGCTTGCCATCCGGCGACCAGATTGCACCAGACGCCTCGGTGGAGATGTTCGTCACCTTTCGGGCAGTGCCGGTAAGAGTCCCGCTCGCAGAGTCAAAGTCCTGAATCCAGATCTGCGATCCGCCCTCCTTGGACGACTCAAAAATGATGCTCTTGCCGTCCGGGGAGAAGCGCGGGCGGTCTTCGCCGGAGCCGGCTGCGGGCGTGAGGCGTCGCGCTTCGCCACCGGGAACCGGCACCACCCACAGATGCGGCGTGCGCGTGTTCGCCTCCAGGTTGACGTCCACCGCGCTGAAGGCAACCCATTTGCCGTCGGGGGAGACCATCGGTTCCCCGATGCGCTTGAGCTGCATCATGGCCTGGAAGGTGAAAGGATGCTTGCTTTGGGCCAAAGCAGGCAGAGAACAACAGAGAAGAAGGATCGCAAGTAGGCGACGAGACATGACTGGATTCTCCACAGGCGTAAGCCGTTCAGAAAGCTGGCGAGTGCATTTGGCTCACGCACCAAAAACTCGACAGTCTAACAGAGTAGCGGAAAGACAAACGGTGTGGTGGGTCTCCCATAAGTGTGACGAGTATTCTCGCTGCCCGCGGTCCCAGCGATGCTTCGCATCGAAAACGTGCGCCAAATACCGTCACCATCTGCCGGCGTTTCCTCGATCTTCTACAATACTCAAGTACATACAGGATTTCCCTGATGACGTGCTCAAAGGTTCCTCGCTTTCGCTTCGCACAAATCGCGCTCCTTGTCCTTTGTCTCTGTGCTCCACTGCTGGCGCAGCGGGGTGAAGGGCCACTTGACCCGTCGCAGCCGACCGGCATCACGGTCGACGAGATCATCCAGCGCTTCGCCGCCAAGGAAAAACAGTTCAAGGAGGCGCGTGAGCAATATACCTATCGCCAGGATCTGCTGGTGCAGACGCTCGATGGCGACACCGTGAATGGCGAGTTTCGCGAAGTGGAAGATGTCCTGTTTGACGATAAGGGCAACCGCGTTGAACACGTCGTCTTCGCGCCAGAATCGACACTGGTAGGGATCCTGATGACGAAGGAAGATTTCGACGACATTCGCCGCCGCATGCCTTTCGTACTCACTACCGACGAGATTCCCGAATACAACATTCTCTATGTGGGCAAGCAGCGAGAGGACGAGCTGGGAACATACGTCTTTGACGTAGCCCCTAAGCAGATCGAAAAGAACAAGAGGTACTTCCAGGGGAGAATCTGGGTCGACGACCGCGATTTCCAGATCGTAAAGACATACGGCAAGAATGTACCCGACATTGGGGTCCACAAGCGCGGCGGGCAGGAGAATCTCTTTCCCAGCTTCACTACCTGGCGGCAGCAGATTGACGACAAATACTGGTTCCCGGTGTACACGAAAGTCGATGACGTTCTGCATTTCTCAACCGGGGACATTCACGTGCGCCAGATCGTGAAATATGAGGACTACAAGCGCTTCGGCTCGAACGTGAAGATCACGTACGACGGCCAAGAGGTTCCCAAAGGTCAGCAGAAGGACGGAACACAGCCGGCGCCCAGCCAGACGCCGCCCAAGCAATAAGTCGAGCGCGGAAAGTGCAAATTACGTCGCTGCCCCCGGTCTGTGGCGAAACCACCACTTTCGTCACTCGCTTTTTTTTTTAATACCGTCGTAAACTGTACCCCGAATGGCTTTAGCTCTTGAGGTCGCAGGACGCAGCGACATTGGTCGAGTGCGCACGTCCAACGAAGACTCCTTCGGCTACGATGAACGGCTGGGCGTGTACGTGGTGTGTGACGGAATGGGCGGTCATGCAGCCGGGGAAGTCGCCAGCCGCATCGCCGTCGATAGCGTGCTCGCTTATTTCCGCGACCAGGAGCCGATGGCCGTCGACGCTTCTCTGATCGATGCTCCGATAGGGGCCCGCCTCCTTGCCGATGCGGTCAACAAGGCCAATGAATCGATTTTGCAGTACGCGGACGAGCACGAGGCGACGGTTGGAATGGGGACGACCCTGGTTGCGGTGCGATTCTGCGATGACAGGTTCACCATTGCCCACGTCGGTGACAGCCGCATCTATCTTCTCCGTGATGGTGAACTGGTGCAGCTTACGGAAGACCATTCTTTCGTGATGGAGCAGGTGAGGCGGGGAGTGCTCACCATTCAGGAGGCCAAGCAGTCCGCCGCTCAGCACATCATTACGCGGGCGCTTGGAACCGGCGACGACAGCCCGCCGGACCTCGCGGAATTTCCCTCTCAGGAAGGCGACTTGCTGTTGCTGACTACTGACGGAATCTTACGGCACGTTGGCGACGACGAGATCAAGGCCATCCTTTCTCAGATACCGTCCCTGCAAATCGCCTGCGATATGCTGGTAGACGCGGCGAACGAAGGCGGCGGAGAAGACAACGCCACCTGCCTGCTGCTAAGGGTGCGCAACTCAGGCGGAATGGCTTCACAATAAAACCCCCCGGTTCGCGCCACGCCAATCCGTACTCCCTCTGCTACACTCGAATGTTTTTCAGGCACTCTTCATAATGAAACCGAGGGCATTTCTATGGAAATCAAAAACGTAGGTGTGATTGGCGCAGGAACCATGGGCAACGGCATTGCTCACGTTTTCGCCAAAGGCGGCTACAACGTGGCATTGGTCGACGTCGAACAGCGATTTCTCGATCGCGGGTTGCAAACCATCGGCAAGAATCTCGAACGCGAAGTGAGCAAGTCGAAGATAACCCCAGAGCAGCGCGATCAGGCACTCACACGTATTCATTCCACAACCGACCGCAAACAGCTTGGCGCATGCGACTTCATCGTCGAGGCCGCCAGTGAGCGTTTTGAGATCAAGACCGAGCTTTTCCGCGATCTTGACGCAATGTGCCGGCCGGAGGTGATCCTGGCGTCGAATACCTCGTCGATTTCGATCACCAAGCTGGCTGCGGTCACCAAGCGTCCTGACAAAGTCATCGGCATGCACTTCTTTAATCCCGTGCCCATGATGAAGCTGGTCGAAGTCATTCGCGGACTGGCGACCTCGGACGAGACTTACAAGACGGTGAAGGCACTAGCGGAGAAGCTGGAGAAGACGCCGGTAGAAGTAAACGACGCGCCGGGATTTGTCTCTAATCGCGTGCTCATGCCACTGCTGAATGAGGCGATGTACGCGGTGATGGAGGGCGTGACCCGGCCTGAGGCGGTGGACGAGGTGTTCAAACTGGGCATGGCGCATCCCATGGGTCCACTGACACTCGCCGACTTTATCGGACTCGACGTCTGCCTCGACATCATGCGCGTGATGCAAGCCGGCCTGGGCGATCCCAAGTACCGGCCATGCCCGCTGCTGATCAAGATGGTCGATGCCGGCTGGCTGGGCCGCAAATCAGGGCGCGGCTTCTACCGCTACGACCAATAGAGTGCAGCTGAGGAGCCGATGGCGTACTTCATCTCGATCGTCTTAGGGTTGCTGACCGGCTGGATCAACCAGAGGGTCGACGACGCCCTGCTGACCGCTCTGTGCGTGGTGGCCTTCACCATGTTCCTGGGAGTGTGGAGGCCGGAACGGCCATGGCGCTGGGGACTGCTGGTGTGGGCGGGTGTTCCGCTCGTTCTCGGCTATTATCAATATGTCGTAAAGTGGCCGCACAATCGCGGGCAGGTGTATGGGGCATTTTTGCAGATACTGGCCGCCAATGCAGGCTCCTACGGAGGGCATTTTATGCGGCGAATGATCGAAGGCGTATTCGGCGGCAACGGTTAGGATTAGTTCGCGGAGGTATGCCGCACTGCGACCCGCCTCAGGCCTGATCGCACTTTTAGTGCTTGGTCGTCGCCGATCCGTTCTGCTGCGCCAGCTTCACTCGAGCCGACTCCAGCTCCTTCTGGACCTTGGCGACATCATCGCTGTCGACCTCGGCGGGAATAGTCTTGTTCCACTCTTCCAGAGCGCGCTCCCAATGGGTGGTTGCCAGTTTCAGTCGGCCCGTTTTCTGGTAGAGCTCTCCCAGGTGGTCCTGCACGGTCGGATCGCTACCCATGCGCTCAGAGGCGCGACGCAGGTTCTCTTCTGCCAGTTCGTAGTTGCCCATCTTGAAATAGGCCCAGCCAAGCGAGTCCAGATAGGCGCCATTGTTGGGGTCCAGGGCTACGGCACGCCGGATATAACCCAGTGACTCGTCCAGCCGGGTGCCCCGGTCGGCAAGCATGTAACCCAGGTAGTTGAGCGCCATGGCGTTCTTGGGATCGTTGGCGATCACCTTGCGGAACTGCTCTTCAGCAAGGTCGTACTTCTTCTGGCGCTCGTAAATGGAACCGGCGACAAAGGTGGCATAATCCTTGTCTTCCGGTTTGGTCGATAACGCCAGAGCTTTGTTGATGTTCTGTTCTGCCTCATTCCACTGCTTCAGGCGGCTGTACATCTGCGCCAGCGCAATGTAGACCTCGCGGTCGTCGGGGTTGTTCTTGAGCATCCCCTTGACGCGCGCGATCGCCTGGTCCGGGTTTCCCATGTCGGCCTGCTGGGAAGCGGCAATCAGTTGCAAGCTGCGATCATTCGGGTATTTTTTGGCGGCCTCTTCGGAAACATTGGTCGCCATCTGCCAATTCTTGTCGTCGCGATAGGTCTCGACCATCTCCTGGTAGCCGCGACTGGCGTTGTCATCGCCCAGCGTCAGCATCTTCTGGAAGGTCTCGATGGCGAGCTGAGGCTTATTAGCTTCCTTGTACACGGTGCCCAGGCGCTCCAGGAAAACAGCGCGGTTGTTCTTGTCCGCCGGCTCGTCGCCGTGTTCCGTTTTCTGCAACAGGCTGGTCAGGACCTGGATGGCATCGTCGTATTTGCCCTGAGACTCATCGATAACTGCAATGTTGTACTGCAACTCGAGCGAATCCGGCACGATGGAGCTGGCCTTCTTGAGGGCCTCCTGGGCCTGATCGTATTTGCCGTTGCGGCGGTAGATCTCCGCCATCTTCATGTAAGTCTGGGCGTCGGAGGGATCGGAGTCGGCGACGACCTTGTACTGTTCCAGGGCAGCGTCGCTCTGGCCATCGTTCAGCAAATTCTGCGCAAGCCCGCGGACGTAGTCGAGATTGTCTTTGTCCTGCTCGACGGCGTGGCGATAGGCATCCACCGCTTTGGCGTAGTCCTTGCTTTGTTCGTAGGTGTAGCCCAGGGTCGAGTAAACCTTGGCGGTGCGCTGCTGCTCGGGGATTGCATTCAGCGCCTGCAGGGCACGCGAAGTGTCGCCTTCCTCGTTGTAGAGATAGGCCAGCATGGTGACCGCTTCTTCGGATTGCGGCTGCAGACTGACGGCGGTCTTGAATTCGTTCTCCGCCTTCAGGAGCTGGTTGTTGATGCGGTACAGGCGGCCCAGCAGTAGGTGGTCCTCGACGCTCTTGGGATCGAGCTTCACGATCTGCTCATACTGCTCGATGGCGAGCTTCAAGACTTCCTGCGACTGGTTGTTGGACTGCATGTCGCCCAGCGAGCGCAGGTAGATGCGGCCCAGCAGCCGACGCGCTTCGAGGTTATTGCCGTCGCGCTTGAGGATGTCCTGGGCTTCCAGAACTGCATCGCGAATGCGTCCGGTCTTGGCGTACAACTCCGCCAGACCTGCGTTCAGATAATCGGAGCTCGGGTCGTTATCGATTGCCAGACGGTATTCTTCGATTGCCTTATTCGCATAGTCGGCGCGGCCATCGACGGAAACCATCTCCTCGTACATGTGCGCCATCATGAAGTGGTAGTACGCCGCCGCTTGGTCTGGCTTGGAGGGCGTCTTGGGAGAGCCCTGGGCACTGTCATCCGGGACCGCCGGCGCTGCGGCCGCGTCGCCGTCGGGCGACGCACTTTGAACAGACGTCGCCGGGGTTTCGGCGCCTGATGCCGCTGACGGGGACGCCTGCTGCGCAAATCCGCTGATGGTTACGGCAAGCAAGAAAACGAGGAGTTTGCAAAGAGAATTCGAATTCATTGAGTAGACCAGCGACTCACAAGCCATTGGATGTCACACCCGATGGCGATGGTGTACCTATTTTAGTCGTTTGTGGGCAACACGGGCGGAAAAACCGCTCGCTTGTGCACACAGTTCCAGGAACCCAGAAAGGGTTTGGACGTAGCGGGCGGCCGAATGTTTAAGATATCGAAAGCCCGGCGGTGCTAGGCTTGGGGGAAAGGCCACATATGGAAACCCTCTTCTACTCTCGCATCAGTTCTCCCGCCGGTACATTGCTTATCGGCGTCAGCGAGTCCGCGCTGGTCACACTCGAGTTTGACCGCGGCCTTCCGGAACGGCTGCTGGGCCAACCGGTACGCTGGGAGCCTTCGCCCGAGCGGACTGCCGATGTGACCATGCAACTGGAGGAATACTTCGCGGGTCAGCGCCGGGAATTCACGCTTCCGCTGGATCTGCGCGGAACCGGGTTCCGCAAGCGATGCTGGCAGGAGTTGCTACGCATCCCTTATGGCGAGACGCGCACCTATGCTGAGATCGCGCGTGCTGTCGGTTCGCCGGCCGGCTTCCGCGCCGTGGGTCAGGCCAACCACTACAACCCGATTGCAATCATTGTGCCTTGCCATCGAGTGCTGGCTTCTGGCAAACGCTTGGGAGGCTACGGAGGCGGTCTCCCAGTGAAAGCGTTACTGTTGCGGCTGGAGGGCGCCGACTTTTACGACGATACCGCTCAAGCCCGGAGCGGGTGACGTACTCTGGCTGGCCCACCCGAGCTTTGTCGAAAAACCAAAATGATTCAGCCCGTGTAACTTTCAGGGTCCGTGTGCTTCCAACGCTCGACAACTTGAACTTCAAGGGAGACACACATGTCAATGGCCGCTACTGCAACGATCCGACCGGCTAGAGCCCTGAACTCCGAACTTATTCTACGTGCCGGATTGCAGGTCGCACGCGCAGGGTTCATCCTCTGCCTCCTGTTTATCGGGCTGGCGAAGTTCACAGCCGAGGAAGCGAAGGGCATTCAGCCGTTGATTTCGAATAGCCGCTTCATGGGCTGGATGTATTCAATCTGGAGCTTGCAGGGCGTGTCCAACCTGATCGGGACGGTCGAGCTCGTAATAGCTGTGCTGCTGGTTGCCGGGATCTGGCTGTCGCGTGCGTCGCTGCTCGGCGGGCTCGCCTGCGCCGCAACATTCCTTACCACGGTGAGTTTCCTGTTTACCACTCCTGGCGCAATCGTCTGGGGACACGGCTTCCCGGCATTGAGTGGTACAGGGCAGTTCCTGGTCAAAGACATTGTCCTGCTGGGCGGGTCGATTGCCATCGCGGCTGACGCCCTGCGGCGAATACAGGCTCACACGAATTGACCTGTCGGCTGGCTATTCCAGCATCTTGAGGGCCTTTGCCAGGCTCACGCGCATGCGGTTGAAGGAGGCGGTGACGTCAGCGATCTCGTCCTTCCCGCGCACGGTCAGTGGTTCGAGATCGGTTTCTCCACGGCTGATTCGGTCCGCCGCCTGCGAAACCACATGCAGCGGACGAATCACCAGGAGATACAGCGCGCCGTCCAGAGCGGCAATGGTGGCGACGAAGACGATTACCAGAAACAGGATCAGACTGTGGTAGGCCTTTTCGGCAATTCCATTGGGAACGGTCATTGGGACGGAAACGATCTGGGCGGCGATGACCTGGTTCAGCTTCCATCCGAATCCGTTATTGGGACCGTATTTTTTGATCATGGCCGCAGGAGCAACAGACGGTTCGCTGTGACACTCCAGACAGCCCTGGCCGGCGCGCATGGGCTTGGCCAGATAGAGCTGGCGGCCCGTCGGCGTGTTGCGCTCGTGGACCAGTTGCTTCTCGTTTGGGTGGTCTTCGAAGTAGCGAATGATGTCCGCCTCCCAGTCCTCCGCCCGGTCGATAGGGTTGGTCGGATTCAGGGTCGCCTCGCGATACGAGTAGTCGGTGTAGTTCTTGCGAATCGACGAAAAGGTGGTGATTGCCGCGAACGCGGGTACAGTCTCCGGCAGAAAGTTGGTTTCGTGGTCCGGGTTTTGCAGCAATAGAGGCTTGAGCTGGTCGTTCGTATAGTCGCGGGTGGCCTTTGCGCTGGCCATCATCAGCTCGGCCTGCTGCACGACCTGGTTCCGAGCATTGCTAAGCAAAAAGTCCTTGGCAAGCTGGGCAATGAGGATTCCACCCACACCGAAGAACAGGATCAAAACGATGTTGAATTTTGTCAGAAGCTTCATATGGGTCCAGCAAAACGTGATGGGCGAAATCGCAGCTCGAATGATAAACGAATCGGTCGGCACGAGTGCGGCGGCAGCCGCACTCTATGCGATTCGCATGTCCGGGTAGGCCTTGGGTTAGAACAACCGCCCGATCCTGAAAAAGAACTTGCGATGGCCAGTGTCGCCGTAAGCGTATGCGGCTTCTACCGGGCCGAAAATAGTGTCGACGACGATCCCCATCGCTCCGTCAGTAGGGTAGCCAGAAGCTTTGTTTAGGGCATACGAAGGCTGTCCACCAACCTGCGCGCCTTCGTACATAGCCAAGAAGTAGACGCCGCTTCCCAGCAAGGGCGGCAGCTTCGCCATTTCTCGAATATAGCCCAACTGGAACAAGAAGTACTTGTCCATCAGCAGCTCGTTGGTGCCGTAGGCGACGAGGCGTTGCGAACCGCCCAGCGTAAATTGCGGCAATCCGGTGGCATAGTTGAATGTTGTGCCGCCAAATACGCTCAGAAATACCGAGGACGGCTCATTCAGCCGGAAGAAATTCCGAGAACCCACTTGAAGCACGGGATATTGTTGGGTCGCCAGCGGACTGGCATTCGACCACAGAAACGTGGCGTCGGCAGCTTGTCCCTGGCGAGGAATTACTGCGTTGTCCAGGCGATCCAATCTGTATTGCACTCTGGCATCCGCAAAGGTGCCGGAAACATTTGGGAAAGTGCTGGGGTTCCCGACCTCCGGGGAATATTGTTCCCAGCCGCCTTCGTATCCCATGCGCAACTCGCTGGTATTTCCAAACTGGTAACCCACGTCTAAACCGCCTCCGCCGGTCGCCTTGCGAAACGTGGAAACCAGCTTGTTATTCTCGTAGAGATAGAAAGGATCGCTAGCGATAACGCCCCGAGGTGCGACGAACCAGTGGGCCTGGGGAGTGAAAGGATGGTAATACTCCGACCGCAGCCCGTACTGGGAGAACAGAATGATGTCATTGCGCCATTCCGAGCGGAAACCTCCAATATCGAGCCAAGTGAACCTCGCTCCCAGATTGAAGGTAACGTTTGAGAGGCTGGCGCCGTCAACCAGGATCAGCGGCCGAACGATAGGCGGCCCGTAGGCGTTTTCTTCAGTCTTTACCAAGAGCCCTTGCTTGCCGTCGCGTTCGACAAATTGATAGCTGAGAGTGGAAAAGCGCCCTACGCCTTTCAGGTGCATGATTTCCGAATCCAGCGTCTTATAGTCAACGGGCTTGCCCACCACGTCGGCCATTTGCTGCTGGACCTGCTCAGACAGATGGCTGTTCACTCCGTTGACCGCTACGAACGTCGGAATGGGAGGATTGAGGATACGGCGGGCGTTGCGTTCGGCGAGGTACTGGTTCCAGGTGGTGTCATCTACCGCGAGCGTCATCAAGATCTTGGATTTCGCCGCGGCGGCATCGTATCCCGCCTTGATGATCGCGTCAGCGTCGTTGAAGCTTAATGCCCCCCATTTCTGCACCGGTACTGAGACCAGGATGTCCGCCTTTTCCATGCTTAGCAATTCATTGGCTGAAATCATGACTGAGATGGATTGTCCGAGAACCGAGAACGAGGAAAGACTTGCCTTCGGGGTGATGGGTGCTTCCTCCAGATGAATGGCCAGCGTTAGATCGGCTCCCATCTGCTTGGCTACCTCAACTGGGATGTTCTGCAGCAGGCCACCGTCGGCATAGATGGCGTCCTTGGTTCGGACCGGCGTGAAGATACCGGGCAACGACATGGTGGATCGCAGAGCGAGGGACAACGATCCGTTGCGGAAAACCTTAGCCTTGCCGCTGACCAAGTCGGTAGCGACACAGGCGAACGGAATGGGGAGATCGTTGAAGCTCTTGATCTCGGAGTAGGGTGCCGCCACCTGGTCAAGAATCAGCGAAACCTGCTGGCCAGAGTTGAAGCCTTCGGGGAACTGCACTCCTTTGCGTATCCCAAACTCCAGACTGTTGGGATAGGCACGCGCATCTTCCTTGCGCCGGAATGAAAGATCGTCAAAGGGCGTCTGTCCAGCCATAACCTGGTCCCAGTTGATACTGTTTACCACCTGCCGAAGCTCAGCGGCATTGCGTCCGGTGGCGTATACGCCGCCGACCAGTCCACCCATACTGGTGCCGGCCACGTAATCCACGGGAATGTGATGTTCTTCCAGCCAGGTGATGACCCCCACATGAGCGAGTCCAAGCGCTCCGCCGCCTTGCAGAACGAGACCTAGGGTCGGACGCTTGGCTTTTGGTGGCTGCTCTTGCGAGAAGGCACAGAAAGAAAAAAGTACGAGTATGAAACTGATGAGGCAGAATCGACCGCGCTTGTACATACTGTTTCTCCTGAACTCCAATTCAGTCCTTGTCCTTGCAAAGGCCCGGTGAGGCCGAAAGCTTGGGCGATGGCGATAGAGCGTCTTTACCGTGGGGGCGACGAGAGGAAAGTTCACAACCCTCAGATTCAGCCCTCCTCTCGGTCGCCACACCGAAATCCAAAACGTCGAGCAAACCACCGTCCACTAACACCTGGCCATCCCTACATAGCGGCGTGAAGAAGTGCGGAAGAGACATGGTGGATCGAGACAGGGATCCACTGCGGAACACGGAACGCTTGTTGGGTGGCGGATCATCCTTCTCAGGAACTGCCAGGAGGGAACCTTGAAGCAGGACAAGTAGGAGTGCCATGCAACAAGGTATTGCGGTTTTCATTTCGGTCCTCAGTATGACAACACCCGAATGCAGGACAGCGCCGGGTCACAGACAAAGGTAGAGTATCGGGCGAGCCAGAGGCCCACCCCTGCGACCTGGTTTTGGAGAGCTAACTAGATGTTACAGCGAACCGCGCTGCTAGCGAAGGACGCAATCTGCGGCTGCTGAGGCTCAGGACCCGACCTGGCGTTACGGAATGGTGAGGGTGGGGGACAGGGCGGTTAGCCGAGGGCATGCATCCCCTGGTGTAGATGGCTTCGGGAACGAGCTTCTTGCTGGGCGATTATTCGATAAGTAACTGATCGCCGACGGCGGTCGAACTTGCAGCGATGGCTCCTGCAGGGAGTTCCAGAACGAACCGGCTCCTCCAGTGGATGGCCGTGACCCGATTCGGCTGCATCACCTGACGTAGATGGGTTACTCGCCAGTCGCAGTCGATGAAAAGCACATCGATCGGAAAATGCATGGCAACGGTGTGAACCGCCTGCGAGGGAACGATGAGCAGCCCACCGCCCGGCTCCAGGCTGTGCCTTCCCAGCAACCCGACAAGGCGAGACAGGCTGCTTTGGGCGACAGTTATGCTATCGCCCAAGACAGTTTTCCTGGTGCGGTTTACGACCTTGATGGCCTCGACTGCCATTGAGGCCGGCTTATTTAGCTCGCTTGGCCAGAGCCACCTTTTTCCGCCGGCTGATGATAGTGGCCAGCAGAATGACGGCAACGACGCCTGCAAGAATACGAATTAACGTTACTGTATCCATGATTACAACCCTCCGTAATTGGTGTTGAGATTGTTCACTGTCGGAATACCTTCATGATGGAGATCATAGCCGGGCCAAGTAGAACGATAAACATCGCCGGGAAGATGCAGAGCACCAGGGGAAAGATAAGTTTGATCGAGGTCTTGGCCGCGTATTCTTCCGCCTCCAAAAGGCGCTTAGTACGCAACGACTCCGCAAACACCGAAAGCGAGCGGACGATCGGCGTGCCAAACTTTTCCGCTTGCGTCAGCATCCCAACAAACTGGCGAACGATATCCAGGTCGGTGCGGTCCGCCAGACTGCGCCAGGCTTCGATGCGAGGTTTTCCGGCGCGCTGCTCCCGGCCGACGACCGACAATTCCTCGGCCAATTGAGGGCAGACCATCTTGATCTCGCTGGATATTCTCAGCACCGCCTGATCCATCCCGGAGCCGGCATCGATGCAGATGATCAGGAGATCGATGAAATCCGGCAGGGCCTTGGAGATGGCTGCCTTGCGTTTGCTGGCGGTGCGCATCAGGTAAATATCTGGGGCAAAGAATCCGGCGGCGCCCAGCATCAGGCTGGCGACCAGAAAGTTCTTGCCTAAAAAGGTGGCCGCTACAACTCCGGCGATAGGACAGAGCAGCTTGGCGCTAATGAAATTTTCTACGTGCTCAGGTTTACGGAATCCCGCCAGGCTCAGACGGTATCCCAGGTCCTCATCCAGCGACTTCAGCCATTTCCGAGCCGGAGCGAGGGGGCGGGTCAGGCTGGCAATCAGGCTCCCGGCGGCATACTTCGCATTGCCTGAAGCCACAATGGTGCTGACCTCCATCAACCGTACCTCAGTGGAGGAGCGTCTGGCCGTCGACAGCAGGACAAGGGCTGTCACGCTGAAGATGGCCGCTGCCAGGACCGCTGCTAGAACGATAAAGCTCATCTCAAACCTTGATGTTGACGATTCTGCGGATCAGGAACACACCCACTGCCATGGCCGCCAGCGCCATGTAAACCAGAGTGCGTCCGATCCCCTCTTCAAACAGCGGCTGCGAATAGCCCGGCCGCACATAATTCAAAGCCAAAAACGCTACAAAGGGCAGGGCGCCCAGGATCCAGCCTGTCATTCGCCCCTGGGCGGAGAAGACCCTGACCTTCTGCCGCAGAACGATGCGCGCGCGCAGCAGCCCGGCGCTCTTGTCCAGAAGGTCGACTAGATTGCCTCCGCTCTCCTTCTGCACCACAATCGCGGTCACCAGAAAGCGCAGTTCGTCGATTGGGAACCGCCGTTCCATATTGAGCATGGCCTCGCGGAAGGGCATGCCATAGCCGAGTTCGTCAGCGGTCCGGCGAAATTCCGTGCCTACCGGATCCGGTATCTCGTCGGCCACCATCACAAGTGCGCTCGGCAAGGCATGCCCGGAGCGCAGCACTCGCGCCATCAGATCAATTGCTTCTGGAAGGAGAGACTCGAAGCGGCGGAAGCGCGCCTGCCGCTTGTAGTAGACCCACACCGACGGCAAGGCCCCCAGCAGCATTCCCGGAAGCCAGCCGACGATCCCGGGGAAGCGCCAGTTGCCGGCGGTTGCTCCGAAGACCACCAGCAGAAGGGAATAGAAGACGAACTTGCCGACCGTCCACGGCACCTGCGCCTGCTCCATGATGCTTTGCAGACGCGAAGCTGCTTTGGTGCGGCGAAGAAAGCGGTCGATGAAGGCGATGGTGCTGTACTTAGCTTCCCGAATCAGAATGTCGCTGCCCTCGTCCCCCTGCTCCCCTACATGGCGCCGGACGGCGGCTAATCGCTCGCGCACCTGCACGTCCGCCTTCGACGGCTCGGTGAAGTAAACCACGATCGCGAAAACCGCCACCAGCAGGATCAGAAATCCGGTCACAAACGACATGCAAATACTCCGTTCTCAAATCTCCATCGAGTGCTCAAAAATATCGTGCGGCAACGAAATGCCGCAGGTCTTCAGTCGTTCCACCAGCTTGGGTGCAACCCCGGTTGCCCGGAACCGACCCAGCACGCGCCCGCCTGCATCGATGCCCAGTTTGTCGAAGACAAAGATGTCCTGCATGGCCACTACGTCTTCTGCAATGCCCGCCACTTCGGTGATATGTGTGACGCGGCGCGTGCCATCACTCATGCGCGAAATCTGGACGATCAGGTTGACGGCGGAGGCGATTTGCTGGCGAATCGCCTTCTCTGGCAGGTTCAGGTTGGCCATCAGCGCCATCGTCTCCAGCCGGGCCACGGCATCCCGTGGATTATTGGCATGGATGGTGGTCAACGAACCATCGTGGCCCGTGTTCATGGCCTGCAGCATGTCCAGCGCTTCTTCGCCGCGCACCTCGCCGACGACGATCCGGTCCGGCCGCATACGTAGAGCGTTGATCACCAGTTCACGCTGCCGGACCGCGCCTTTGCCCTCCACGTTGGGTGGACGGCACTCCAGGCGAACCACGTGGTCCTGTTGCAATTGCAACTCGGCCGAGTCCTCGATGGTGACGATACGCTCGCGCTCGCCGATGAAGCCGCTGAGCACGTTGAGCAAAGTGGTCTTGCCCGCGCCCGTGCCACCGGAGACGACCACGTTCAGCTTGGCCCGCACTGCCCCGCGCAGAAATTCCAGAATAGGGGGCGTGACCGTGCGGTTGGTGAGCAGCTGTTCGGCGCCGACCGGGATCCGGCCAAAGCGGCGTATGGAGAGAATGGCACCGTCCACCGCCAGTGGCGGGATGATGACGTTCACGCGTGAGCCGTCGGCCAGCCGGGCGTCACACATGGGCGAGGATTCGTCCACCCGCCTGCCCACGTTGGAAACGATCTTGTCGATGATGTGGGCCAGGTGGGCCTCATCTTTGAAGATCACCTTGGTCTTCTCCAGTACCCCGCCGCGCTCGACGTAGACCCTGCGATAGGTGTTGACCAGGATGTCGTTGATGCTAGGGTCTTCGAGTAGAGGTTCCAGCGGGCCCAGCCCAAACACCTCATTGGCCACCTCCCGCACCAGACGGTCCTTTTCCACCGCGCTCAGCGGAGTTTCCTGCTTTGCGATGAGCTCCTGAATCAACGACTGAACCTGAACGCGGGCGCGAACGTCCTCTAGCGCGGTCAGGCGCTCCAGATCGAGTTGGCTGAGCAGTTCGCGATGCAGGAGCGATTTCAGCTCCTGATACGCCCGAGGTGAGATGTCCAGCTTACGTGGAGGACTCCAGTTGCTGTTGATGCGCATCCCGGTCGCGAAGCTTTTTCCGTTAGCCATATTCCGAGTCCTTGACCACTCACAGCCCGAACAGCCCAAGCAGGCCGCGGGCCTTTCGTGTTGCTCTGTCCGAATGCGGGTGTTCTCCGGTCAGGTGCAGACCCCAGGCATCGAATGCCACCGGCAAATCGGAGCGGCGGTCGAAGCGAATCGGGGTCCCTGAGTTAATGGCATTCACCACTTGGCTGTAATCGTTGGGCAGCTTTACCGCGATGGGGCGATGCAGGGCGGCTTCGATCTCGTCGTCACTCAGCAGGCTGCGCTGGGAATGGCGGTTGAGAATGATGTCGATGCTGTCTTCGGGATAGTGCAGGCTGGTCAGATATTCAATGCTACGCGCCGCATTGCGGATCGCCGGCAGCTCCGGTGTGAGGACAATCGCGAGCCGTTCCGACTGGCGGATGGCGGCGCAGGTCGCTTCGCTCATTCCGGGTGGGCAGTCGATGATTACGAAGTCGTAACTGTCGGCCAGAAAAGCCAGGGTATGCTCGATCGCCTCCGGTGAGGTGTCCTCAAACGCATCCATCGACTCGGGCGAGTCCAGCACCTCCAGGCCGCTCTCATGCCGCAGAATAAAACCTTCCAGCAGGTCCCGGTCCAGCCGGTCTGTGTTGTGCACCAGCTCATAAAAACTGTAGCGGTGACGCGGGAGACCCAGGTACAGCGAGACATCCCCCAGCGCCGGGTGCTGATCGACAATGACCACCTTCTTCTGGTGGCGCTGTACCAGGTTGAGGGCGAGGTGGATGGAGAGCGAGGTTACGCCGCTACCACCCTTGGCGCCAATGGCGGTAACCAGCTTGCCCTTGGTCACTCCATCGGCGCGTACCCGCCGCCGCTGTTCCAGGTGCGTCAGGGCTGATGCCACATCCTCCGCCTGGAAGGGCTTGGCCAGATATTCGGAACAACCGGCGCGCATCGCAGCCACGATGTGCTCCGGATCCAGGTCGCTGCAGGCGGCGAACACGGCCACCCCGTCACTGCCGTCGCGCAGCCGCTGGCAGGTGCGAGTTCCTTCCTCCCCCCGCTGATCGAGATCGACGAGGCAGATCTTGTACTGATACGGATCCAGCAGTTTGCTGGCCTCACGCGGAGCGACATTCACATCCACGTTGTCGACAATGTATGCCCCCGGAGTTTGCTCGACCAGGGACTCGAGGGCAATGCGGGCATCCGCTTGCATGTTGACGCACAGGATTCCCATGCGGAATTTCGCCTGGGGTGAGCGATCGAGGAGCGAGAGTTCCTGGACTTTGGGCATGTTAGTGACTCGGCGGCGCCGGGCTTTCCGGTGGTATGGCGGGAAGCGGCAGATGGCGGTCAAATTGACCGAGGTTGAGGTTCTGGACCGGCATGTCCACCGTCGGCTCCACGGGTGGCATTAGACCGTTGACTGGGTCAACGATGGTCGGCGTAACCAAAACGATCAGCTCGCTATTGCTGCGGCTGACGTTCCTCGACTTGAATAATTCGCCCAGTATTGGAATATCAGCGATGCCGGGAACCTTGCTCAACTGCACCGTGGTGCGCTGGTCGAGCAGGCCGGCAATCCCAAAGGTCTGCCCGTTCTTTAACTCGATCTCGGTTTCGGCCTTGCGCGTCTGTAGTGCCGGCAGGATGAATCCGGCAACGGTAACCGAGTTGGTGTAGTCGAGAGAGCTGACCTCCGGAATTACCTTCAGGCGAATCGAGTCATCGCTGCCAATGGTCCCAGTGAACTCAAGCTTCACCCCGTAGGGCTTGAACACAATGGTCACGGCGCCAAAGTTGCCGACCCCCGTACCCTGAACCACGGGATAAGGAAACTCGCCGCCGGCGAGAAAATGTGCCGGCTGTCCGTCAATGGCCAGCAGATTGGGTTCGGCGAGAATCTGCAGTACCTGTTTCTGCTGCAAGTCCTTGATCGTCGCCCCCAGGTTGATGTCGGGGCGGAAAAGAAAGACGTTCAGCAAATCGGACAGGCTGAATTGCGTGATCGGACTGGCTCCGCCTGTGCCTCCGTTGTTCGAGGACTGGCCTGAGATGGGGCCGAACTGTTGCGTCGAGGTGGTTCCGATCGTATTGGTTGCGCCGGTGCTGAACAGGTTGATGCCAAAGGCCGTCAGCTTGTTGCGGTCAGCTTCCGCAAAGCGCACCTTCAGCAGGATCTGTCTCTTGTGTGGGGACGGGGCGACCTGTAGGCCGTTGATGACGTCCTTCGAATAGGTGGTGGCCATCTTGACCATCTGCTCGGCCACCCCTGCCGAAGGGACCGTGCCCAGCAACGTAACTTTGTCGGCCTCCGATTCAACCTCGACTCCACTGTCGGGAAAGGCCTGCTCCACAGCAGTGCGCAGTGGTCCGACATCGAGGTCGGCGAACACATCCAGCATCCGGTTCCCGCCGCTCTCTTCCCAAATCATCAGGCTGCTGCCGCCGGCTGCCTTGGCAGTGATCACCAGCTCCTTGGGGGACGTCGGAACCGTCTCGAGCACGGTCGGATTTCCGGTCAATAGCCGCTTGATGCGCGAAGAAGTGCGCACCAGAAGAGAATGTCCGACGATGATGCGGATGTGCTCCGAATTCTGCTCCGATTGGATCACGGGAGCAGCCGGGGGCTGCTGGACGGAAGTCGCCGCAGCGGACGCCACGAGGGCCGGGTTCGGGCTTGCCTGCGGAGCCTGCGCGGATGCCATGGCGGCGCCCAGTAGCAATACGCAAGAGGGGTGAATCAGGGCCCTCAGGGTTGTATATCGATTCTTGAGAAGACTTGGTTGCAAGGGAGCTCCTCCATTCGCCGCTAGAACGTAACTGCGCTTCGCTTCGATCCGGTAAAGGTTTCAATCTGGTACTCATTACGGGGCGCCCTGGGAACCGCAGGCTTCGCCACCGTGGCTTCGGACTTGACGTCTGGTTTCTTCGAATAGCCGACCTCCAGATCGCTGACCGACACCGGGGCCTGAACGCTGATTTCCTGATCGCCGCCATTGCGCAAGACGAACTGGATTGTTCCCTGGTTGCTGGCCAGCACCAGCTTCTGTGCCGCCTGGGGGGTCAGCAGCAGGGTTACCTCCCGAACCTTCTGTGGCTTGCCGGAAGGATCGGGCTGCATCTTCTCTCCCGTCGTCAGCACCTCGATGTTCTGCAGCACCGTCGCGGTCAGCGATTCCGCACCGCCCTCTCCCCGCAGCGTGATCAGTACATCAACCCGCGCACCGGGAAACAGGAAGCCGGAGACGTCGTTAACATTGTTGGTCTCTACCGCCACCGCGCGCATGCCTTCAGGAATTTTCGCGGTCAGCCCCAGAGCAGAGCCTGCGGTCGCCAACAGCGGCTCGCGGAAAGGTTCATTGGCCGCGATGGGATACATGACGATTCGCCCGACCAGAGACTCGGTCTTGGCAAATGAGCCCTCGAGCGGCATCTTGGCTGGCCAGTCGATGAGCACCAGGTCTTCCGCAGTTAGGGACGTACCTGGATCCAAGGTTTTGGCACTAGCTACGATTTTTGTTGTGTGATTGGTGCTTGATATCTGGCGTCGGATGCGGCTGTAAATAAACCAGGTCAAACTAACGGAAGCGACCAGCGCGATAATCAGGGCGAGACCCAGCCGGCGGCTTTTCATAGGGATCAACTCCGCCAAGTAGTCAGGAACGCATACAGGGTTCCTGCCGCGATTGCCAGGCCATAAGGCATGCGCGTCGCGGACGGGTTATTGAGGTTGAGTTGGGGATGGGCCTGCAGGCCCGCCCAGGAGTGAAAACGAACCACCGCCATCAGGTTGCACAGCGTCCTTGCCATCTCCCGCCGAAACAGCGCCACCAGCAGAGCGAGCACGCCCCCGGCAATGGCCGTAGCCAGCAGCACAACCGCCGCCTGCTGGGGGCCCAACAGGCTTCCGACGGCGGCCACCAGTTTGACGTCGCCCGCGCCCATGGCATGGATCAGGTAAAAGAGTAAGAAGACGCCGCCGGCAAAGAGGAAGCCTGCCAGGGCTGAAAGGAATCCTTTCCAGCCATAGACTACGGAACGCAGGACAAAGCCCAGCACGATCCCGGGGTAGGTCAGCCGGTTGGGAATGCGATGTTGCCGGACATCCACCACCGCCGACAGGATTGCCAGCGCCAGCGAGCCGATCAACAGGTAAATGTCCCAATTCATGGCTTTGCAGCCTTTCTGATTCCATTCACGCCTGATCTGAACAACACAGAACTCTTAGCAAGCCTGTGACCAATCAACCCGGCTGAGACACCACCTTGGCGAACTATCGGAGATTCCGCTGGCAACGGGCCCATGCCGGCTACCAGAGCTACGGCAATTAGCGCTGTGATCAAGCCATACTCAATGAGGTCCTGGCCTGACTCACGGCGCCATAAGTTAACGATGGCAACGAATGTTCGCACCTTAGTAATGAGTGCCCCTGTTAGCTGAGATTTCATTAATTTATTGGGAGCGCTCGGGCAAGTTTCACTGGGAAATGGCGCTAGCCTCTCCGCCGCACAGGCATGTCAACCATGCCATAGTTTGACGGAGGAGCTTACGGTTGCCCGGTTAACTTGCCGAGCGCTCTGCTGGGCTAGGTCAGCTGACCAGTCACCTTAGCAAACTCAGTCGAGATGGCGCTTGCCACAGAACCCATGCTGGTGACCAGCGCTACCGCGATCAGGGCTGCAATCAGCGCATACTCGATGAGATCCTGGCCCGATTCGTCTCGATTAAGACTTTTGAGCAGTTTGTAAATCATGTTTTCTCTCTCTTTCCAGAGGCTTTTGTTGGTAAGTGGTTACGAAAGCTTGAAACCTGCCACCAGCCCTCGGATAGGCTGCGTGATCATCCACGAGCAGCAAAAGCCCCGTAGCTTGTGGCTGGCAGTTCCGGCGTTCGTTGGAGTTGCTATGGCCATGTATATGACACCGCCTATAGATTTATCGGACAATTTCGTAAAAACTATACGAATGTGATGCCATCGACCTTAATCGTCCCGCAGTTGAGCATTTTCCTGAGAGCCGGCGACATAAGGCTCGGACTATGGCTGCTCTCGTGCTCCATCGTAACCGGCACTCGAGTGCAGTATTGCCGGGATTAGAGAATTCTTAGTTTCGCCGGGCCGATGCAATCTGCAACTTCCAACCGCATGAAGATCTGGCCGGGTCGCCAAGGTGGCGCGGCTTCAGTCGCCACCTGCGCAGCGCCGAGAAAAGCCTTCTGTCCTTTTCTTATTCCGTGGTTCCTGGTCGTGGCGTTAGAAATTGCCATCATGGCGCCGCTGCGTATCGCCGAGTCGGACATCTGGTTCCATTTACGGAATGCAGCAGAGCTGCTGCAGCAACACAGCTTTCTGCGCGCCGACCTCTATACCTTCACCTCGCGGGGGAGCCCTCTCATTGATCATGAGTGGCTGGCTGAGCTGCCTTACTATGCCGCCTATTCCGCCTGGGGACTGCGTGGGGTGCTGGCGGTCTATCTCGTTGTCCTGTGGCTTATCTTCCTCGCCGTCTACTCTCTGGCCTGCCGCCGCGGTGCAGACTATGGCGATGCCGCCATCGTCACCATGGCCGGAGTGGCGCTGGCCGCCTATTCCTTCGGCCCCCGTATGCACCAGTTCGGTTGGTTGTGTATGGCCCTCCTGTTGCTAATACTGGATCGTTTCGATCGCAGCGGCAGAGGCCTCTGGCTGCTCCCGCCGCTTTTCGCCCTATGGGTCAATCTGCATGGCTCCTGGCTCTTCGGCTTGCTGGTGATGGGAATCTACGGTGTCGCGGGCCTGATCGAGGGCAGGTGGGGAAGCGTGGTCTCCGAGAGTTGGAGCCGTGGAAAATTAGAGAAATTTGCAGGTGTGGTCGCACTCTCCGTGCTTGCCCTGTTTGCTAACCCTTATGGGACCAAATTGGTGCTGTATCCCATGGATCTGATGTTCCGCCAGCAGGCGAATCTGGCTCACGTGGTTGAGTGGCAGAGCGTCGACTTCCACACCCTGCCGGGGAAGATGGCCCTACTGATGATTTTCGGTGTGGTGTCGGCCGCCTGGTTCTCGCAGCAGCGATGGCGGCTGGTGGACGTGTTGCTTATAGCCTTTGCCCTGTTTGTCTCCCTATTGCATGTCCGGCTGCTGATCTTTGCCGCGCTCTTGCTAGTGCCCATACTGGCCCCGCGTTTGCATCTGTTTCCTCCTTACAATCCGGTTGAAGACAGGCCCTGGCTGAACCTCGTTCTTAGTTTGGGAATCGCCGTCCTTATCATCGCGGTCTTTCCCCGTGCAGCGGTCTTGAGAGAGAGAGTCGAGTCGCAATTTCCCGGGAAGGCCCTCGCATTCATGAAGCAAGGCCGAATGAGCGGCCACCTCTTCCACTATTACGATTTCGGTGGATACATCGAATGGAACCAGCCCGCCGTCGAAACCTTTGCCGACGGCAGGACAGACATCTTTGTCTACAACGGCGTCTTTGAGGACTATCTGGGGATCAACGCTCTACAAAATCCTCTTGCTCTCCTCGACAAATATAGAATCGACCACGTACTGTTCCCGCCGGACAAGCCCCTGTCGTATCTTCTCGACCGTAGCCCGGGCTGGCGAAAGGTCTACCAGGACAAAGTGGCCAATGTCTACGAAAGAACTCCGTCGCTCTCCTCCGCACGCCTTTTGCGGCGGGAGTAATGCATAAGGTGAACCATGGCGCTTGTTCGGAAGACCAATCGCACAGAAGCATCGGGTAGATCGATACTGATATGCCGCGTCTAAGGGAAACGACGAACAAAGCAGTCAAAGTTATTCGCTTGCAGCCAAAGCGCGACAAATCGTTCCTTAGAAGAATCTCTTCCTTTCCCGCAGTCTGCCTCATGTTGCTGGCGGTTGTGGTCCTGGCCGTTTCAGTGAAGGACATTGCCGAGCCCGACATCTGGTGGCACATGCAGAATGCCCGGCACCTGCTGACTACGCACAGCTTTCCCACCGTCGACACCTACTCCTTTACCGCCGCCGGCTCGCCTTGGCTCGACCACGAATGGCTGTCGGAAATCCCCTTCTACCTTGGCTTTCGGGCGGCCGGCTTGCGCGGGCTGATGCTGGTCTATGCGACGGTGCTGATGCTCATCTTTGCCGGCGTCTACTATCGTTGTTGCCGGGCGGGGGCCAGCGCCGTGAACGCGGCCGTGGCCACCCTGGGCGCCATCCTACTCGGCGAAGTCTCGTTCGGTCCGCGCATGCTTCTGTTCGGCTGGCTATGCATGGTCGGGTTGCTGCTCATCCTCGACCGCTTCCGCGAGACCGGGCGCGGGCTTTGGATGCTGCCGCCACTGTTCGCGATATGGATCAACCTGCACGGCTCCTGGATCTTCGGCGTCGTCGTCCTCCTGATCACTATTGCCTGCGGTCTGATTCAGGCAGAATGGGGCCTGATCGTTGCCCGGCGGTGGACGCGCCTCGAACTGCGGAAGCTGCTTTTGGCGTTTGCCGGATCTCTGGCCGCGCTGCTGGTCAATCCGTTCGGCTACAAGCTGGTTCTTTATCCCTTCGATTTGCTCTTCCGCCAGAAGACCAATATGCAGCACATCGAGGAGTGGCAGTCGGTGAACTTCCAGATCGGAACCGGGAAGCTGGCTTTGCTGGCAATCTTCGCTTTGCTGGCAGTGGCATTGATCTCGCGGCGGAAATGGCGCCTCGACAACGTCGTGCTCACCACTTTTGCCCTGTGGGCCTCATTGACGCATGTGCGCTTTCTCTTTTTTCTGGGATTGATCATTGTTCCCATTCTCGCGCCATCCTTGAAGCTCTTCTCGCCTCCCGATCCTGCCACCGACCGGCCGCGGCTCAATGCGTTTCTCATGGCATGCATTGCCGTGGGCCTGATTCTCTGGTTCCCGTCGCAGGCCAAGCTTCAGGCGAAGGTCGACAAGATGTTTCCCACCGCTGCCCTCGACTGGATGCAGCAGCGGCATATCGAGGGACGGATCTTCAACAACTACAACTTTGGCGGTTACATTATCTGGAAGACGCCCGAATACAAGACGTTTATCGATGGGCGAGCCGACCTGTTTGTGTACAACGGAGTCTTTGACGAGCACCTGCATACCATCCAACTGGAGAAGAGCTTCGAGGTACTCGACAAATACAAGATTGACTACGCGCTGTTGGAGCCCACCCAGCCGCTGGCGTACGTCCTGCAACATTCCCCAGGCTGGAAGGCGATCTACCTGGACAGCACTGCTGTGCTCCTGCAGCACGTATCGCCTGCCGACGCACCATGAGCTCCGTCGAAAGAGCAGTCGTCGCTTCCTGCGTCCAATCGAGCCGCTTGTGTTTCGTGAGCAGCCGATGTGATTGCGGGGACGCGCGGCCAGTCCGGCAAGCAAGAGGGCGAGAACCAGCCCTATTGAGAAATGACCAGCTGTGAGCTGCTGTTCAGGGTGATACTGGCGGTCCTCACAAAACCAAACACAAACGAGAAGCTGTACTGCACCTTGACGTTCACGGCCTTGCCGGGATCATTGTTGGGCGCCGTGCAGCTGCCCGTCGGTGGAGGATTACCTGGAGTACCGCAGCGTGACGTAACCGTAATCTCAGGGGTGTTGATTCCGCCCGGCGCAAGGCCCCGCACATAGTTCTGAATATCGGTGGCCGAGGCGGGGCAGGCAGTGGTAAAGGTCGTACAGGAGGAGCCTCGCACGGATGCCCAGCGCGTCGCCTGACGCGCGGCACTCGATACGAACTGGTAGGAGTAGAGCATCCGCCCGAAGTCGGCAACGCTAAAAATAAGCACCATCAGAACCAGCAGGCCGATGGAGAACTCCACCAGCGCCGAACCTTCATCGCCTCCAGCCGCTCGCCCTCCCGGCGTGCCATTGCTGCAATTCCATTTGCCCTTGGTTGCTTCGCCGCTGTGCCTGCGCAATCTCATCAAAGCTCTGGCCTCACTGGCTCACCCGCAGATTGGCGTGGCCGCCCACAGTAAAAGAAGAGGGGATGAGGTAGTAGTGCAACAGTGAATTCACGGTTGCGCTGGTATTGACCTGGACGTACTGAATCAAGCGGCCGCTGCTGCACGTGCAGGAAGGCGCCACAGTTTGCGAGCCACTTGACATGCAATAACAGGCGGATGAGGCGGTGGCGGACAGGCCGGGTACATCCTGCGCGTCATATTTCGCGGTCTGCACCATTTGGGCGTTGTCGGCAGCGGTGATCTGCGACTGGGCTCCATACTGTGCGCCCGCTTGCGCAGCGTTTTGCACCTCGATGCCGAAGTAGGCCAGGCGCCCGAACTCAACGATACCCACCATGATGAGCAGGAGCACAGGAAGCATCAGCGCCAGCTCGATCAGTGCCTGCCCATCCTCTGGTCGGCTGGGGCGTGGCTGGATCATTGCTCTGGTTGGGCTGCTCCGCATGGCCCTCCGCCTATTCCACCAACTCGACTTGTTTGACCGGCGATCCGTCGGGCAGTGACGAGTAGTCCCGGTTAAAGGTAGTGCTGCCGGAAATGGTCAAAGTTCGCGCAACCACGATGCTGTACGGCGCATTCGTGCTGCCACCGCCGGAATAGCTCAGGGGAGTATTGGGAAAATACAGCGCTCCCTCAAAGGTCGACGAACTCCCCCCCGTAATCGTATTCGTCTTGCTCCATTGAGTTGACGGGATGTTGCGGTCCTGAAAGAACAGAATGCCCGCCAGGCTACCGGTGGTTGGAGCTGACAGTGTATTGTTGGCGCCGCCACTGAACGAGATGGCACCATATCCGCTGGGGCAGCTGCCGACGCAGGTATTGAAGAAGGTAATCCCGGCGCCGACCACGACCGATCCGCCCGAAACCTTAAGCCCGCCCCCGTTGAGGATATAAGTGCCCGGATTCAGGTTCAGATGGGATCCGCCGCTCAGGGAAATTCCTCCGCAATAAACCCCTGGGTTGATGGTCGCGGTCTTCCCCCCGCTGAGCGAGTAGTTGTTGACATTGCAGGAGCCCACGGTGGGCTGCGGCACCGACGCAAGCGGATCGCTGACCGGGTGAACGCCCGTCACTGGCGTTGGATGGGTGCAGCCGTCGGACCGGTCCCCACCTACCACTCCGATTTGCGATGCGGTGACACACGCTCCACCATTCGTGCTGAAGGCCTTGGAACTGTTGGAATTTACGAAGAGGCCACAGGTGGCGTTGAATACCACGCCGCCGCTGGCGCTAAACGCGCCTGAGGCTGACGGATCCAGGACATAGACGCAGGTTCCGCTGGAGGTTAAACCTCCAACCGCACGGGCAGAGATAGAGGCCGAACCGATGCCGAAAATGTTGGCGAAGAACGTGTGGGTATTCTGCGCTGCAATGACCTCAACGTAATATGAGTTACCGGTGTGAGGTCCACTCTGTGGCGGATTGTTGACCGTAAGCGTCGCGCCATGGCTTCCGTTGACGAAATTGTTGTTGGCCGCGGCGGCTTGGGCGCCATATTGCACATTGTTGTACTGGAGTTCCGCCGCCCCCGACCGGGCCGCGGTGTCGGCGACCACTTGCAGCTTGCGCTGTTCATAGCGCAAGACGCCAAGATCGACCGCCAATCCTACAAAGGCAATCAGCATCGGCAACGCCAGGGCCGCCACCACCAGAGTCTGTCCGCATTCGTGTTCGCCAGTATGCCGCGTTCTCATGAGAATCCGCTCTCTCCAGAAATCGGCGGATTGGACTGGAACTTTAGCGGGTAATTGCGTGGAATTGTGTCCCACTTCTCACTGCTGAGACGACAATCGGCAGGCGATTAGAACTTCGGCGGTAACTGGTAGAAGGATGAGGGACAGGAGAGGACAGACAGCAACTCTGTGCAACCGGGTTTCAACGTGGAACGCAGATGGCGGAGAGGGAGGGATTTGAACCCCCGATACCCTTTCAGGTATGGCCGCTTTCGAGGCGGCTCGTTTCAACCACTCACGCACCTCTCCGCACGCGGTTGCATCTGGCTGGAGTTGCCAGCCCTCTTAGTCTAACAAATGGCAGCGCCCTCTTCTGCGCCGAACCCGGTCGGAACTTGGCTTCACCTTGTTTCAACCCGCTTCCGTTCGGCGCTTTTGACTAAAGAAGGCTTGCAACAGCTCCATGGAGCGCGCCGCCAGTACTCCAAACGTCACATCGACCCGATGATTCAGCCGCGCATGATTCAGTACCTGCAAAACCGAGTGCACCGCACCCGCTTTCGGATCTTCCGCTCCGTAGATCAGCCGCCGAATGCGGGCATGGGTGATGGCCCCGGCGCACATGGCGCAGGGCTCTACGCTGACGTAGAGATCGCAATTCAGCAGACGGTAATTGCCAATCTTGAAGCCGGCCTCGCGTAGGGCGATGATCTCGGCATGCGCGGTGGGATCGTTGGAAGTGATCGGCCGGTTGCAACCGCGCCCCACGATCTGGCCATCGCGAACCACCACCGCTCCGACCGGTACCTCGCCAAGCGCCAGAGCACGCTGTGCCTCGCGCAGCGCTTCTTCCATGAACAGTTCGTCAGCAGCGGACACGCACTGGAGGGTAAATCAGCCGCAGGCGACTGACAACCCATTGGCTCCTAAGGCCAGGCCACAAGCTTGATGCTAAACCGCGTTCGGCCCAGATCTTGCGAACGGCCAAAAAAAAGCCATGTCCGATCCGTGTTTATCCGCGTGAATCCGTGGTTGATGTTTTTCTTGATCTGCGGACCGCAGATCAGTTTTTGGAGCTTCAGCCGCCGCGGAATTCCTGAATGCTTTCCCCAGTCCGCCAGATCGGCGAGGGCGCCTGATGGCGGTATTCGGCAAGCCGCTGGTTGATGGCTTCTACGTCGCGCTTCGACCAGCCGACCGACGACACTTCGATCTCTCCGTCGGGCGTGATCAGGAAAACGGTCGGGACATTGGTCAGCCCGTAGGCGTTTGACACCGCGTAGCCATTGGATTCGTCATCAATTGCAACCGGAAAACTCACCCCAAACTCTTGTACAAATGCCTTCGCCTTCTTGGGCGTGTCCTGACACACGCCCAGCACCGTCATTTTGCCCGAGCGGTTCGACTGGAAAATCCTTTCGAAGAACGGAAAGGCATACTGGCAGACCGGACAGCTCACCTTGAAGAACGCCAGCAACACCGGCCCTTGCCTTAATGCATCCTGAAGGGAAATCTGTTTGCCATCACTCGTGGGCAAACTGAAACCCGGAGCCATCACTCCGGTTTCGAGTGCACGCATTAACTACCTCCAGCACTATTGGATTCGACAGATACTAATGGAGACTCAGGCGGGCGTCGCGCTTACCTTTACCAGGATCTTGCGCGCTAGCCCAGTCAGCGCCATGCGCCGCCACTGCTTTGGCGTGAACCAGGCGGAGTCATGCGCATCGAATTCCGGCGCCCGAAACACCAGGATCTGGTAGTCGGTGTCGGTGATGGAATGGCGCAGGCGCGCAACCGGTGTTGTGCCCCTTACCGCCGGGCTGGCCATCTGCGGCAGCTCCCACATGCCCGCCATCAGCCGCGCATCGGATGGCCGTTGAACCAGTAACACCATCCCTTCCTTTTCCACCAGCGCGTAGCTGAGCTGCTTGCGCTTCCTCGGAACCTGGTTCGTCTTTACATGCTCGCCTCGTGTCCGGCAGAAAGGAGCCAGCGGGCACAACAGGCACGTCGGCGCTCTTGGAGTGCATATTGTCGCCCCCAACTCCATCATCGCCTGATTGAAATCTCCGGATCGCTGGCAGTCGAGCAGTGCTTGCGCTCTTCTCCACGCCAAGCCGGTAGGCAGAACCGCGCCGTCTAGCCGCGCCAGGACCCGCTCCACATTGCCGTCTACCACCGCAATGGCCTCGCCGAAGGCGATGCTGGCAATGGCAGCAGCGGTGTAGCGGCCGATTCCCGGCAGCTTCAGCCAGTCTTCCGCGCGGGAAGGGAACTGCCCTCCGTGCTCACGAATGATTGTCTTTGCTGCCTGATGCATTCGCCGCGCGCGATGGTAATAGCCCAACCCGCTCCATGCCGCCAGCACCGACTGCTCGCGCGCTCGCGCCAGGGCGGCAACCGTAGGGAAGCGCTTCATGAATCGTGCATAATGCTCCAGGACCGCAGCCACCCGCGTTTGCTGCAACATGATCTCGGAAATCCACACACGGTACGGATCGGCGTTTCTGCGCCATGGCAGGTCGCGGCGATACGCGTCGTACCACGCCAGCAGTGCGCGGCGAAGCTGACGTAACTGAGCTTCTGACAGATGAGGAGGCATGATTCTGGACCAAGCGAGTTGATTCTACGGTCTCTGAAAGCATAGGGCGAAAAGCGAATGGCGGACCGGCGACCGATTCAAAATGTGCGCATCCCAGAAACGCGACGTAAAGCAAAGCATCCCGCCCGCACTTCTGGCACAATCAACCCCTATGCTCAAAGTCAAGAAGCTCTCCCCCGATGCCATCCTGCCCACGGTGGCGCATCCCGGCGAAGACATCGGCTACGACCTCTATTCGGCGGAGGAGCTGACCATCGACGCTCACGGCGCTGCTGGAGTTCACATTGGGATTGCAATCGAGTTCGAGCCAGTGGCTGGCGCAATCGTGAAAACCCGCTCGGGCCTGGCGAAGAAGCGTCTCATGTGCAACGCCGGGGTTATCGACGCAGGTTACCGGGGCGAGGTCATCGTCCTTATGGAGAATCTGGGCGACCAGCCATACACCGTCCGCAAGGGAGACAGGATCGCCCAGTTGCTCGAGCACCCATTCCTGGCGGGAGAGGTCGTAGAATCCGAGCTCAGCGACGCGGCTCGCGGCAGCAAGGGATTTGGATCGACGGGCTGATCCTGACCCTCAGGTTGGCTGCTCGACCGGGGCCTCGGACGATGCCCGGGTGCCGTTCTGGGTCTCTTCCCACATTAGCGCTCCTCAATAATGCAACTTCCCATTTCTCATCCGCCTCTTTACGAGAGGAGTAGAATTTTAGTCGACAAAGGACTGTAGCTGCGGGCAGTGCTCTGGAGAGGATTTCAATGAACGTCCACTTCAGCTACAAAATCGCAAAAACCTCTGATATCGAAAACCTGCTTCAACAACAAGCCGACAAACTCAACCGACTGCTGCAGGTGTTTCGACCCGATCTCGTGCACCTGAAGGGTAGCGTTGCGGAAGGCTCCGGCCCCGGCTTCGTGGTCTCACTCAACCTGCGGCTGCCCACTGGACAACTGGCGGCACAGAAGAAGGCTGGCACGATCGCGGCGACAGTAAAAGCCGCGTTTAGCGACCTCTCTGGGCAGCTCAAAAAGCACAAGCAGCTTTTGCGCAATCAGCACAAGTGGCCTCGGCGGGGAGTTCCGCCTCGCGCCGTGATTGACACCGTGCCGTTCGAGCACACGATCGCCGTCGTGAAGCCCCAGCCGGTGTCCTCGGGCGACATCTCCGGTTATGTTGATGCTAATCTTCCCCGGCTGCGGCGCTTTGTCGAGCGCGAACTGGCGCACCGCGAGAGTGAAGGACGGCTCCTGCGTGATGACGCGGCGGTGGATGATGTGGTTGGCGAGGCCATCGCCAGCGCCCTGGACGAGCACCATGACAAGCCCGAACGCATGCGGCTTGAGCCCTGGCTCTACCGGCTGGCTTTGCAGGCGATCGAAAGGATTGCCGCTTCCAATGCCGACCACGGCGGCGTTGCCACCGAGCGCAAGCGCGCCCGAAATACAGTTGAGCAGCCGGCAAAGTTTGACGAGCCCCAGGAGCCCGCATACGTCGAGAGTGCGATCGTCGACAGCAATGCGCAGACTCCCGAAGACCTCGCCGCTCGCAATGAACTCATCGGCCTGGTTGAGCGCTCCTTGCGCAAAGCCGGACGCAACCAGCGCGAAGCTTTCATCCTCTATACCATTGAAGGCTTCACCATCGACGAAATAGCAGACATCACGAGTCACTCGGCGGAACAGGTGCGGGCCGACGTACGCAGCGCCCGCGATTACCTCCAAACGGCCTTGCCCCTGCGCGATCCACTCAAGGACAAGCTTGTCGAATATGCAAAAACGGCCTGACGGCAATGCCGCCCGGCCGGTGTCTCGTCACAGAAAAAGTTCACATCAGGAGAACCGGAATGATTGCACGTGATGAAATCCGTGAATTGGCCAATTTCCTCTCCCCGGAAACCTGTGCCCTCACGTTCTACTATCAGCCCACAACCCCGCAGGACCTCTCCCATCGCGGCGAGGCGATCCTGGTGAAGGACATGCTGCGTAATGCGCTGCACGATGCGGAAAAAGGCGGTAAGGACGGCTGCGCGCGGGCCGATCTGGAGCGCGTCAGCGCGCTGGTCGAGGCGCTGCATGGCAATGGCGGTAGAGCCAAGGCCATCTTTGCCTGTGCCGGACAAAATTTCTGGCGCGAATTCGACCTCCCGCCTCACCTGCCCAGGACGCAAGTCATCCTCAATCGGCGCTTCCATCTCAAGCCCCTCGCTTCGCTTTTGCGCGAGAGCCGGAAAACCCTGGTGATTCTTGCCGACCGCACCAAAGCCCGCGTCTTTAAGCTTTCCAACGGTGGAATTAACGAGGAGATGGACTTCTTCAACGAACTCTCACGCCACGGCAAGAGCGATGGCTGGGCAGGCTACGACGCCGGACATGCCGAGCGCCGCGTTCTGAATGAGACCGCGCAGCACTTCAAGCTGATTGCCGACTACCTCAAAGAACGCTACGAACGCGAGGGCTTTGACCATCTCCTTATCGGCTGCCATGACGAACAGTGGCCCGAGATCGAGCCCCATCTTCATGCCAACTCCCGGCAAAGGCTCATTGGTCATTTCCGCATCGATCCCAAAACCGCCACGCCAGAGCAGGTGAAAGAGACGGCGCTGCAGCACATATCCCAGCACGAGAACGACGAGAAGCAGCGGCTGATCAGCGACGTTACCGGAGAGGCCCACCGCAACGGAAACGGCGCCGTTGGCTTGCGCCGGGTTCTGCGCTCACTGGAAGCTGGCGAGGTGCAGACTTTGCTGCTGGGTGCGAATTTCCAGTCGCCCGGCGTGAAGTGCTATCACTGCGGCCACATGGATTTTCACGAGGCGCCCAACTGCACCGTTTGCGGCAAGCCCAACACCCGACTGGATGACATCGGCGACGGCATCGTCGGCCACGCCATTCGCAACAATATCAATATTTTCTGGATCGACAACAACGAGGAGTTCGACGGCATTGGCCGGATTGCAGCCCTGCTGCGCTTCCGCGCCGATCAGAACACGCCGATGAAGGTGGCGGTCTGAGCTGGCCGATCGATTTACCAGGGCGCAGCCGCGTGCTGCGCCTTTTTCTCGGTATGCTTGCAGGATGAAATCTCATCTGGCGATTCTCCTCGCCGCCGCCGCCGTTTGCTTTGTCGAAACGGCTGCAGCCTCGTGTAAGGCTTCTTCTCCTTCGCCGGAAAGCTTGACCAGGCAATCGGCCATCGACTTCGAACAACATTGGCTCGACATCCTGGAGCGCCACGACGTTACTGCGCTGGAGTGCATTCTCGCGCCTACCTTTGCGGACATCTCATGGAAGGGTGCTCTGCGTCCGCGGGAGCAGGTCTTGAGCGAATTGCCTCAGCGTTCTTCGCAATACAAGCAGGCATTGGCCGGAGTAAGCGCCGAGTTGCTTGGACAGGTTGCGGTGGTGCGCGGAGTGAACGTCATCACCGATCCGCAGGGCAAATCCATTGCGCGCATCCGTTTCACAGACGTCTTGCTCTTTTCCGGCAAGCGCTGGCAGGCTGTCGCCGCGCAGGAAACGGCAGAGCAGTAGCTGACAGAATCGGATGGTGCGGTGCTCCGTCAAAGCACCCATCGGCTGGGCAGGGATCTTGCCTTCGATAATCTTGAAGTTTCTATTTCCCTATCGACCGACCGGCGTCTATGATGTGCCGCTGGAAGGGGAAGAAGGATGAACCATCACCAATGGGCTTTCAAGGAAAAATCGCTTGTCCTGCTGTTGTCACTCGCCGTCTCTTCAATCGCTCTGGCGGACACCGTCACCGTCACCATCAAGAATAGTCACGAGCGTTGCGATCTACGTCAGCTTTACCACCCTGAACCAAGCTCCCGGGACCATCACTTGGAACTCTTCCGGCAATGGCTGTATCAACACGGGGAAGAGTACCAATGCTGCCTACACACAGATCAACGCTGGACAAACCTGCACCGCCTCGGTCGACACATCGAGCAGTTCCACTCGTTTTTGTGCTGCGACAAACGCAGCTCCTGCGAACTGCATGAACGCGCAGACCCAACACCAGACCATGGTCGAAACCAATTTCGAGGCGGCCAGCAATTCCGGCTGCTTCAACTCCGGAGCCGCTTGCGTCTGGTATGACATCAGCGTCATCCCTTCCACCTGTACCGACACTCTCTGGAAGCAAAATCAGTGTGCCAACACGGGAGGCGCTTCCTACAATCTGCCGGTCACCGTCTCTTGTACCAATCCGGCCGAACCGGTCTACACCTGCCAGGGACCAACCAGCAGCACCTATGGCCCGGAGAACTACCCTGGCAAGTGCGGCAACCCAAACGCCACATGTGCAACCGGCACGCCGAATTGCACCAACGGAGTCAGCGCCTATTTTTATCCCATGTTTGATCCGCCGGAAAACGCCTACCAGCCAAATGCCGTCTGCGTGAAAGGCAACCTGTCGATCAATTTCCTCTCGGGCTCGTGAAGAAGTCTTGAAACTGGGTGCCCCACTCGGGCCGGTTTTGCCCGGGGGGTCTCTATCCACTAACTACCATCCGCCATCCACCACGTTGCCGTGCTATGCTGCTTGATTTCGGTCCCGATGAGGAGGTGCCATGAAACTTACCCGACGCGAATTTGTCGCCACCACTGCCTTAGGTTCCGCTTCTCTCGCGCTCGATCTGCACGGTCAAGCCAAAGCGCCTAACTTCGAAACCGAGAACAAGGCCCCCACAAGCAGGCCAAAGGCTCCGGTCATCATCTCCGCTGCCAACGGCTACAACTACCTCGATCGCGGCTACGCTGTGCTCACCAGCGGCGGCGACACACTCGACGCCGTCATGCAGGTCATCACCGGCCCGGAAGACGATCCCAACGACGACAGCGTCGGGCTCGGCGGCCTGCCCAACGAGGAATGCGTAGTCCAGCTTGATTCCTGCTGCATGCATGGCCCGACGCGTATGGCGGGCTCAGTAGCGGTTGTGGAGAATATCAAGAACGTCTCGCTGCTGGCCAAGACCGTCATGGAGCACACCGGCCACGTCATGCTGGTCGGCGAAGGCGCCAGCCACTTCGGGCTGGTGATGGGCTTCCCCAAAGAAAACCTGCTGACCGAGCGCTCGCGCAAGACCTGGCAGCTTTGGCGCGAAACCATGTCGAACGATGACTGGTGGGGACCCGGCTTGGCCAGCCCCAACTTCAAGTTCCCTGACGAGGCCGGCAACCTGAGCCAGCTCGACAATCCTCTCATCGACCACATGTACAAGTTGGCGACGAACATCGGCATCGATCCCAGCTTCCGCATGGCGGCCATCGAGCGCGTGCTCAAACCTCCGACCGGAACGATCCATTGTTCCACCGTGAATACCAAGGGCGAAATGTCAGGCGCGACGACCACCAGCGGCCTGGCATGGAAAATCCCTGGCCGTGCGGGGGACTCACCCATCATTGGCGCTGGCAGCTTTACCGATCAGGACGTGGGCTCGGCTGGCGCGACCGGCAACGGCGAGGAAAACATCAAGATGTGCGGTGCGCACACCATCGTCGAGAACATGCGCCACGGTATGTCACCCCAGGAAGCCGGCATGGACGCGCTCAAGCGCATCGTGCGCAACTTCGACGGCAACATGCAGAAGCTGCAATACGTCGACATGAGCTTCTACATCCTGAGACGTGACGGTGAGTACGCCGGGGTTTGCCTGTGGAGCGGCTCGCCGCAACATCCGCGCCGCTTCGCCGTTATCGATGAGAAAGGAAAGCGCTACGAAACCGCGGTCGCGCTGATCGAAGGGCAGTCGCTGGGCTGGCCTCCCATGCCCGGCGGCCGACGCCTCGCACCGGAGCAGAAGAAGTGAGGGGCTAGACCGCCACCGTCACCGTAGTTTCCGTCCTTACCACTGGTCGGTACAGCGTGTCGCGCTCAAAGGGCACGCGCCCAGCCTCGGTGATCAGTCGAATCAGGTCCTGGCGCCGCAAGCCCTGCGGTGTGGTAGCACCCGCATCGTGATAGATCTTCTCCTCGACCACTGTGCCGTCGATGTCATCGGCGCCGAAGCGCAGCGAAATCTGTGCCATCTTGGGCGTCACCATCTGCCAGTACGATTTGATGTGCGGGAAGTTGTCGAGCACCAGCCGCGACACTGCGATCTGCTTCAGGTCGAGCATCCCCGTGGTCTTGGGCAGATGCTGCAGAGGTGTGTTCTCGGGATGAAACGCCAGCGGAATAAACGTCTGAAATCCGTGGGTGTCGTCTTGTAGCGCACGCAGCTTCAGCAAGTGGTCGACGCGATCCTCATCGTTCTCCACATGGCCGTACAGCATGGTCGCGTTCGACTTCAGCCCGATCTCATGCGCCGTGCGCGCGATCTCCAGCCAATCGCCGCCGTCGATCTTGTGGTCGCAGATGATGTGCCGTACCCGGTCGGAGAATATCTCCGCCCCGCCGCCGGGCAGGGAATCGAGCCCCGCCTCTTTCAATTTCAGCAGCACCTCGCGCGGCGTGGTCTTGCCGATGCGCGAGAAGAAAGCGATCTCCACCATGGTAAAGGCCTTCAAATGAACCTGCGGGAAGCGCTCTTTCAATCCGGCGATCAGGTCGAGGTAGTACTGAAATGGCAGGTCGGCATGTAGTCCGCCGACGATGTGGAACTCGGTGACCGCCTCGGTGTAGCCCGTCGCGGCCGTCTCCCAGGCCTCCTCAAGCGCCATCGTATAAGCGCCGGGAGTGTCCTTCTTCCGTCCGAAAGCGCACAAGCGGCAGGCAGCTACACAGACGTTCGTGTAATTGATGTGGCGATTGACGTTGAAGTACGCCGTGTCGCCGTGCATCTGCTCGCGAACGTGGTTGGCCAGCCAGCCGATGGCCAGAATATCCCCTGACGCGTACAGCGCCTGTGCATCTTCTGCGGAAAGCCTCTCCTGCGCCACGACCTTGTCATGAATCGGACGCAGACGTAGATCGTCAGTCTGAAAGGAGTGTGTAGCCCTCACCCGGGCGGCAGTACTTCCCATGTCAGCATGATATCTCACTGAATTTGCCGATGCCCGTGTTATCACGACTTAAAGCAGTTCTTGACTCGCTACTCTAAAAGAGTCATGATTCGCCCCCGAAGCTCGAAACCTCCCCTAAACGCTTCGCCGGCGACCCTCGCTTTCCCCGCCGGAACGGCCCTGCATTCCAGATTCGCGTAACCGGTTTGCCCGTGAAATCGAAGGGAAAGCCGGAACCAAGGAGAGAAACATGAAAATCCCGCGCCTCTTGTCAGCCTTAAGCATTAGCTTGATCGCCGTACCCTCGCTCATCGCCCAGGCCAACCCCGGAACCATCCTTCAGCTGGAATTTCAGAAGCCCAAGAACGGCATGGTCCAACAGTATGAAGAAGGACGCAAGCAGAAGGCCGCTTGGCACAAAGAACAGAACGATCGCACCCCGCTGCTGGTATGGCAGATCATGAGCGGTGACGACACCGGATCCTATATCGTCGGACAGCCGCCGCAGCATTGGGCGGACCTCGACAGGCCCTCTGTATCCGAACAATCTGACCTCGCTGAGTACAACAAGGTCATCGGGAACTATGTAGACTCACTGAAAACCCGCTTCTATGAATTCCTGCCCAAGCTCAGCAATCCTCCGTCGTCGCAGTTGCCCGCCAAGTACGAGGAGGTCATTGTGTTTCACGTGAAATATGGCAAAGGCTCGGCGTTTCGTAGCGCAGTCTCGCGGGCCCATGACGCCGGCACCAAAACCAAGTGGCCTTACAACTACGAATGGTATGAACTGGCCAGTGGAGGCGCCGAGGGAACATGGGTACTGGTAGAGCCGCACGAAAACTGGGCGAGCTTTGAGGACCAGCCGAATGTGAAACCATTTCGCGACATGCTCAAGGAGGCCTTCGGGCAAGCTGAAACGGATTCCATCGTGGACGGTATCAACTCGTCAGTCATGGGCGCGGACTCCATGATCATCGAGTTCCGTGCTGATTTGAGCTATATACCTGGAAAGTAATCCCACCTGTCAGCAGAAGTTGCTGATTGGGGAACCGGGGCCGCTAGGGGCAACCTCTAAGCAAGGTCTGATTAGGTCCGGGCTTTGAGGAGACGGCCTTCAGGGCCGTCCGTAGGTGCCTCGAATAAAGCTGGGCTTCAGTTCCTGACGGTCTTCGATGATCGGACTTAATCAGACTTTTCACTAAGACCTTGGATGGCGCGGCATCCCGCGTTGTGGTGAGTGGCTCACGCTTTCAGCCCGTCGCAGGGAGAAGGGGGACCGGCGTGGCCCCACCTTCTCCCCCGTGCAAAGCGTCCCCGGACGGTCGTCCTGCCAGCCGTGAAGCAGAGCTGTCTTGCAGACGCCTCTCGTAATCGGGCCCGTGGTGCTTGAATCCCCACCGCCAAGTTCGTTACGCGGCCGCCCCGGTGGACCAACTTGCTGGCCCTCCCCTTCCATCGGCGCACCGGAAAGCTTCTTTAATGGGAACTGGGAAGCTCTTTTGATGGGGAGCGGATCTGTCGCTGCGGCTTTCGCCCCCGCTAGAGACGCGTGCTCGTCCGCAGTTTTTCGGCGATGTCAGGAGTGTCATCGATGTCAGGAGAGCAATCGCTATTGCTCTGGATTTCTCACTCAGGATCTCCGCGCTTCTGCAGCAAGGGAATGTCGCGAGCGTCAGGCTCGGCGCGATGCGGCGCGCCGTCGTCAGCCTTCCTAGATGGGTAGTCGCATATCGGGCGCTAGCCCCCGCGTTCCAGGTGGGAGACTTAAGGCCTCCGCCACTCGCGACAGCAGCATTCCGGTAGTGAAAGGCTTCTGTAGGTACCAATCGGCAGAGTCGAAGCCGCACTGCAATCCAACATTGGTCGCGTATCCCGACATGAACATCGTAATCAGCCCGGGACGCAGTTGCTTCAAGTGTGCCGCCAACTCTGCGCCGCTCATGCCCGGCATGACCACGTCGGTGAGCAAAAGGCTGATCGACCCTTCAAAGCGCCGAAAGACGGCAATCGCCTCTTCCGGTCCCGACGCTTCCAGAACCAGGTACCCGGCGCTCTCAAGGACATACCGGGTGATCTCACGAACCGAATTCTCATCTTCCACCAGGAGGATTGTGCGCATCGGAGGCGTGTCGAGAGGAGTCTTGGCTGCTGGCATGGAGTTTCCTCGCACCGCGAACTGGTTCCATTCAGCTCTGCGTCAATTAACGTAAGTGCAGGAGAACTGCCAACTTGCAGCTGGGACTCCCTGGCGCGCAAGTCACGCATTTGCAGGGAGGTACGAACAAAAAGCGAAATGGCTTGAGTGAGCAGATTGTTCCCAGATGGGAACAATCCCAGGTCGGAACTCCAAAATGGGAAACAGGACGACCGAGAAGGAGAAAAGAATCTAAAGAATCTAACGAGATTCGCTAAACGAACTGAGGGGGAACTCGCCAGGCTCGCTGGCTTCTGACATGCCCAAGCTTTGCTGGTTCTCTTTGTCGCGGGCCGAGTATGTGTCGTAGACCACGATATGCAGCACCGGCTGACTTTCTTCGATCGGGTCAACCAGCCCGGCCTCGTGCAGCGGCATCAGATAATCGCGCATCCACTGATACTCCTCTTTGGTAAGGCCGCGACGCGACAGGTCTGCCGTAACTCCCGTGAGGTGCGTGGATGCCGTGTCACCAAACTCAGGCGCGGCAAAGCGGTTGTGGCGGCGCAAGCTGTGCTGTTGTTCGACGGTGCGTACCAGGGAATTAACTTGGATGGGAATGTGGAACTGGTCGTAAAACGCCTGGCTGAAGTCTTCCAGGAAGTCGCGCGTCCAAGGCCGGCAATAACGGCGGTTGTCCGGAAGGTTCTGCGCGATCTTAAGTGCGTCCGATTCACTGACCGGCACTAGGTCCTTCGCCAGTTCGTACTTGATCAACTCTTCATCATCGGCGATGCGCGGCAATTGCAGTTTGTCCAGTTCGATGTTCTGCTGAACCAGTAACTCATGTGATCCGGCAAAAACCGGGTTCCAATGGAGCGAGACGCGACGAAGAGACTGGCTGCTGGCCCGGTGTCCATGATGCACCCGGGCATGGGTGATGGCTGCCGCCGGTGTGCCTCCCAGGGTGGTCACCGCAAGCATCGCCGCGATGCAGAGTATCACTCTGAATCTACGAGAGTTATGGAGCAAACGCAGCCGGAAAGAAAAAGTCCGCATGTCCTCGTCTTGGCCTGACCGGTTGAGCCGCCCAGGTAAACGCTAAGAAGGTGTGACGATATACGATTTCTATGAGCTTTGGCAAGCGCTTTCGAACCGCCGGACTACCTCAAAGTCAGGAGATTCCCTGCTTGATACTGCCGCCGGTAGCAGCAGTTTGCCCGATTCGGTCACCTGTTCCCCATCAGGGCAGGCCGCAATCTCCATCGTTGCCCCCATGTGATCTTAGTCACAGCCCGGATGTTCGATCAGGGTGCATCATCGTTGCAGCATGGTGGATTCATTCTCCATTCTGAACAGTCGCAAGCGCGCCGTGATCGCCCTCGTACACTCTGTCTTCTTTCTCGCTGTCGCCGGAATCCAGGCCGTCGTTTCGCGTGCTGAACCGCTTTCGCTGGCCTCGCCCCACGCCAAGGGGCTCATTCTGCTTGCCATCTATCTGATCGTTACCACTGTCCTCCTCTTGTTGCTCAGAGCCTCCGATTGCACCAAAGAGAGGCTGTATTTCGCTCTTTGCACAGGTAGCGCCGCATTCGGGCTGGTGCGAATCGTGCTCGGAGACCACGTCCTCCATGTCAACGTCATGCGGGTACTGTTTCTCGGCTGTGCCGTCATGGTCGGGTTCTTCATCCTGCGTACTCACTCGGTGCAGGCACCGCTGCAGCCCGAGCCGGTCAGGAACTCAAGCACGCTTTAGCAAGGCAGCGACTTCCGGCCCGGCGAGATCAGCTGCAGTTTTGCCGTCATTTGTTCGAACCGACAGGTCCGCCCCAGCTTCCAGCAGCGCCTGCACCATGTCCGTATTGTTATGCTGTGCGGCCGCATGCAACGCAGTGAAGCCGCCGTCCTGCTGCGCATCCGGGTTGGCCCCCTCGCGCAACAGCATCTTCACTACTTCAGCATTGCCGGAAGCAGCCGCGCTATTGATTACCGCAAGCTTGGTCCCATTGGTTGCGACCGCATTCGGATCGGCGCCGTTGTTCAGCAGTTCTTCCGCCGCTGCAGGTTGCGAGAAGAAGGCCGCAAAGTGAAGTGCCGTGAAGCCGTCGGGGCTGAAGGTACAAACCACTTCAGGTTGCTCCTGCAGCAAGGAATGCAGCCGTAGCGTGTCGCCCACGGCCGCTGCCTCGAAGACATCGAGCTGCCCTACGGCGCGCCGCAGCAGATCGACGATCGCCGACTGCCGCTGGTACTGCGCCCGCATCAGGGCTGAAATGCCGCCATCGTCGCGTTCACGGGCCAGTGCCGGAATGCCGCCGATCAGTTGCTTCACCCGCTCAGCGTCTCCGCTTCGGATGGCCTCGAAAATCTCACTCGCCATGGCGTCCTCCCCGTAGCATTTAATTAGCATTGCTAACTAATTCTTGCAGCGCTACACTAACCCGGTCAACATCAAAAAGCAAATGAAAAAAAGCACTGAGGCAATCGAGTTGGCGGACGCTTTGCACTCCGCTGCCATCCACCTGCTCCGCCGCTTACGGAAAGAGGACCGCGCCTGCGGCATTGGCCCCGCGCAGCTCTCGGCCTTGTCGGTATTGGTGTTTGGCGGCAGCATGTCGCTGGGAGATCTCGCCGCCGCCGAGCAGGTTGCCCCTCCGACGATGGTCCGGATTGTGCGTTCGTTGGCCAGGCACGGGCTGCTCACCGCTCGCGCGGACAAACGGGACCGGCGCAAGCTCAAAATCTCAGCCACCGCGCGGGGACGCGCCTTGATGCTACGGGCACGGCAACTTCGGGTGCAGGCGCTAGCGGAGCGGGTCGCGGCCTTGAACAAAAGGGAACAGGGCCGCTTGCGTTCAGCGCTTGCGGTCCTGGGCACTTTGTTGCGTGAATGGCGCAGCTCGTCTGCGGCTGGAAAATCGGCGAACGCCTAGAACGCTGCGGCCCCTGCCTCGGCGACTGTCTGGTCCTGTTCACCCGAGCCGCCGCTCACGCCGATCGCGCCCACGACTTTGTCGTCGCGCTTCAGAGGAATGCCGCCGGCGAAGATCATGATCTTGCCGTCGTTGGAGACGTGAATGCCAAAAAACTGACCGCCCGATTGGCTGTGCTGCGCCAGGTCTTTCGTCGCAATATCGAAGGCGCGCGACGTGTAGGCCTTCTTCATGGAAATGTCGATGCTGCCGATCCAGGCATTATCCATGCGGACGTGTGCCACGAGGTTGCCGCCCTCATCGGCGACCGCAACGTTCATCGGCTGTCCGATCTCCTGTGCTTTCTTTTCGGCGGCCGCAATGACGCGCCGTGCATCTGCCAGTGTGACTCCTGCCATGAGTTGCTCTCCTCCTACGTAGAAAGTATGGCTGCGATTATGTAATGCCGCCTGCGTTGTTTGCCGCCTCATTTTGGCATCCCGAGCACAGCGGGGGGACTGTTCTTCGTGAACGGGAGAGGCTCGTCGAGCGCCAGCAAGAGCAGAGCCCTCGCCGCAGTGACCCCGTGATTACAAGGATCGATTGCTCACAAAGGCGCACCTGGGGTTGTGTCCCCTCCCAATAGCGTTCGTTCACCCTGCCGATCCCAACAAGCTATAGAGCAACACTGCCAACACGATCAAGCTGATAACGACATACATCAGGTCATGTTCGATGGCAAATCCGATTACGGCAAACGCCACGCGCGCCACTGGCGTGGCAATAAGGACCAGCAAACCGAGCTGGATAATCGACTGTCCCTTCCAACTGGCCGCCCCTTGCACCACGCCGGCGAAGCTCTCCAAAGCAGCTAGCTCGCCGTGAAAGGTCCGATAGTTGGCGATCTCGTGACCGTGGCGGGCTAAGTAGATGATGCCGCCCGCCACCACCAGTCCTGCCGCCAGCAGAACGCCGGTACGCAGCAGATAGCCGATGATGTTTTCGAGTTGCTGATCGTCCCAGCTTCTGGTAGTCATAGTCGGCCAGTCACTCCGTTAAAGATCATCTCGATTCCCAATACCACGATCACAGCGGCAAACAAATAGCGCAGTACTCGCACATTCGCTCTTGCCAGCGCCCGGGCGCCCAACAGGGATCCTGAAAGCACTCCCAGCATCACTGGCATGGCGATTCCAGGCGCAACATAGCCGCGCGACAAGTAAACCCCCGCGCTTGCGGCTGCGGTAACCCCAATCATGAAATTGCTGGTCGTGGTTGCAACCTTGAAGGGAATTTTCATTCCCTGATCCATGGCCAGCACTTTCACGGCTCCTCCGCCGATGCCGAGCAGACCCGACAGCACGCCCGCGCCGAGTGCCATGGAATATCCCGCCGGCACGCCGGACACGTTGTATTGCTGCTTCTGGCCGTCGACGGGATAGCTGCCGTTCAGGTGAAGTTTTGAAGCCAGCCGGGACGCTTGCAGGTAGGGACCGTGCTCTTCGCGATGGCGGCTGGATACGAAAGCGGAATACAGCAGCACCAGGCCAAAAACAATCGCTATAGAGCTGCCCGAAACACTAGTGGCAATGAACGCCCCAGCGACGGCTCCGATGGTCGTTGCTGTCTCCAGAAACATCCCGATGCGAATGTTGGAATACCCCTCGCGGACATAGGCCGCCGCCGCGCCTGACGAGGTGGCGATCACCGATACCAGCGAAGCCCCGATGGCGTATTTGATATCGACGTGGAACAGCAGTGCCAGCATCGGCACCACGACAACTCCACCGCCGAGTCCCGTCAGCGCGCCTAGCAACCCGGCCAGAAAGGACCCACATGCTACGAGAGTTGTGAACAGATAAACGCTCATATCTTTTTAGTAGTGCCAGCTCCGCATGTCGGTGCCCGCAGGCGCGTGTTTGGCGACATGATCTGCCATCATCTTTACGAAGTCCGCCACGGACCACGGAAACCAGCCGTGACCTTTTTCCGGCCGACCGTACTCAAAGTGCGCCTTTGCCTCGGGATGATCCTTGAAAAAGTCCTCCATGTCATACACGGCGAGGTTCAGGTAGTAGTTGTCCATGTCGCCGACCCAGATAAAAACATTATCAGTCAGCAACGGCCCGATCTTTGACCAGTTCTTCTCCGCATATGCGCGCAAGTCGTAGCCATGATCGCGCATGTAGTCGGCAACCTTGCGATTGATTACGCCGGTGCGCTTGTCCCACAGCGGTTCAGGATATCCGTCCGCACCAATCGGCCCGTACACTGCCTCCCAGGCTTCCAGTTGCTGGCCCGAGCGTCCGTGCGAGCCCAACACCTCCTCGAGCTGGCTCATCTGACGGATGGTTTCGATGACCTGCCCTTCCGTAGTCCGCATCAGCGGACGCTCGCGCGGCACCCAGTCGAAGCCCGGAACCTCAAACGCGCTCGGATCACGGTAGATGTCGACCAGTTGGTAGTGCCGAAAATCAATCGGGTCAGGGAAGCCTGTCCATGTCCCGCCGAAGAAGTCGGGGTGATACAGTTCCAGCGCCAGCGATTCCCAACCGCCCGTGGAGCCCCCTGTCAGCACCCGCGCCCAAGGCTGGCGGATGATGCGGAAGTGTTCCTCCAGATACGGAATCAGCTCTTGCATGAGCGCGTCGCCATACGGACCATCGTTCGCCGAATTCACCGCATAGGAATCATCGAAGAATGGAGTGGGATGCTGGAAGGTGACCGCGATCATGCGCGGGAAGTTATCGCCACTCCATGCCTGAAAGCCTTCATGGCCCAACCTCTGCCACTTCGAACCGTTCCCCGAAGGATCCGGCTCAATGCGGAAGGGTGCCTCTAGGCCGAAGTGCCCTTGTTCGTAAATCACCGGATAACTCACGTCGGGATGCTTGTCGTAATCCTTGGGCAGCAGCACGGTCGCTCCGATGTAGATCGGCTGCCCCCAGAACTTTGACAGCAGCTCGCTTTGAATCTTGATGTGCTTCACCCACAGCGTGTCGGCGGGCACTTTAACGGGGGGAATCACGTGGTCGGCTTTCAACTGCACGTCATAGCCCGCGGAGGGACCGAGGTGAATCTTCTTCACGTCGCTGTAGAGATTCCCTGGAGACTTGTTGAACTGCTGGCCCTCCCACTGGTCCATGTGCACCCAGACGGTATGCCCGTCCGAGCGGTGAAACTCCGTATAGACATTGACCAGCGCCTGCACATAGTAATCTCCGGCAGGAATCTCGCGCAGGCTCTTCAGCGGATAGCCGAGCGTACTGGTGTCGATAACGGCCGCACTGCCCGGCAACAAGCTGGACACATCCACTCCGAAAAACGGCGTCTCCTGCTCCCAGGAGCCGATCCGGCTACGCAGATCAGTGCTTTCCTCCCGGCTCAGGATCACGTACACGCGTCCGGTGAGTGGCCCAGCGTGCGTTGCCGCCGGAACACTTACCTCAAAGCGCAGCGATTGGGCCGATAGGGAAGCGGCAGCGACCAGACAAAGCAGGAGCGCCAGCAAGATACTTCTGCAAGACGGTCCATTCTGTTTTTGGATGTGAGGCAGCAATCGCCAAGTTTAGCAGGAGGCTGCTGCTGTGTAGCTCGCAGCCAATCACCAGGGGTTACCAATATTGCCCCCGAATCCGCCCTGCTAGCGCCGGGCCACCATTTCCGGCCAAGATTCCTCTGCCGCGAATTTATGCACAATTAACGGGGCATTAACTAGGAAATCAACAAGTGCGCTCACAATCGCCACATAATCAGCCGGATGTCCGCCCCGGCCTACGGAGTGCATGCTCATCAGGACCGAAGCCACGCCAAAGCCTTCGCCCCGAGAACTGATTCACTCGTTATTGCTGCATGAGCTGCCCTTCGGACCGGGCGATGTGACGGCGGGAAGTGAAGATGAGCTGCAGGCGGTCGTCGCTGGAGAGTCTCAATGCTGCGACCTGCCCGCTACCATTCGCGAGTCGAAGTTCTATCGCAATCTTGCCAAGCGAATCTCCAGCGGTGAAGCGCCGCGCCAGACCTATCTCGAAATCGAAGAGTTTCTGAATGACCCCGCCGAAGTTTGGGAGAACAGTTGGATACGCTTTCCGGAACGGCGGCTGAGCGCCCACGCTCTAGAGACATTTCGCTCGGACCTCGGCTTGCATTCCAAAGCAACATCGAAGCCCATCCGCACCGATTCTCTTCGCTACACCTTCGAGCACGAAGGCGAGCCCTGGGTTCGCGTCCCCATCAGCTACAGTCTGAAGCTGGCGCTGGCCGATCTCACCGGCACGCAGCCGCACATGCCGCAGCGCATGAAGATCGAAGCCGAGCGCCTGCTGGGCCATTTCTCCAACGACAACACATCGCCGGAAACAACCTCGTTTCACGTAGTCGGAGCCACGTCGCAACGCTCCCTTGGCGAGGAGGTGGGTCGTGAATCGGCGCGGCGCTTTCTCTTCACTACGCTCCTGATGTCGTGGGCGAACCAGCGCTTTGGACTTGCCGAGAGCGGCCAGCGGGGCATGGTCTATCACGGGCCGCATCCGCCCGTGCGACAAACTGATATCTCCTCCTGCATCTCCGACGCCTTCTATCGCGAGCTGTTCATGAGCCCCTGCCTTTCCGGCTGGGACGATGGCGAAGCCAAAGCCGAATACATGCACCTGTGCCATCAGGTGCTGAGCCGCAGCCAGCTCAACTCTGTCGCCAAGCTGCGCGAGGCAGGCATCATCGCTAACAACCTGATCGTGCTCCCCAGTCCCTCGAACGTCAGCCTGGCCAACAACGGCATCCACGTCAGCATGGGCAGCCGCTCGCTGTCCCAGGCCCTCCAGAATGAGGAACCGTCCACGGCCCTCCGGGAAGAGAAACGGTTGGGCGACCTGGCCATCAAGATCTTCGAGCACTTCCTGCCCCTCTTCGTCGGGACCTATTCCGCCGCTCCGTATCGCATCGACTTCGCGCAGTTCCATCCTGAGCTGCTGTTGGCCTTTTTGCCTCACGAGCTCGACTTCACGCACCTGCGCCTGATGTGGCGCGAGTGGAAGGAAAAAGCCAAGTTGAAGGTTCTGGGACGTCCGGCGACGCCGTACGGGCCGGTGTGGCTCGATCGCGCGATATCGAGCATCTTTCAGTTGCGCGGCGACCTTGTCCCGGACTATCGCCTGCTCAACTATCCCGTCGCATGGCTCTCGACCGGGCACGCATCGGCCCTGGATGGCGAGCCGGGCAACATCGCACGCCTTGCCGCCGAGCTCGACCAACTCGGTATCGTCGACCGGCGCATGTCGTTTTACATGCCCCTCCGTTTGCGCCAATTCCAAAAGTCCGGCTACTCCGGCTTTGAAGCACGCTACTACAGCCTGTTTCCCAGCTACGACCGCGACATGGCTCCTGCCACCGACTTGCAGCAGCTTCTGCTGGCAGCGGCCTATCAGATGGCGCTGCAGGGAACGGTTCTGCACGAGCAAATCCCCGACGACCCCACCTCAGAGAGCGAGCGTCGTCAGCCCTTTTTCTTCAGCGCTGCAGGTCTGCCGGCGTTTTACGTACACAAGCGAACGCGCAACGAATTTCTCTGCTGCATCCTGCGTCATTGCAAGAACACGCGCTCCAGCTGGCGCCATCCCGATTACTTCCGCGTCTCTATCAGCGATTACCGTCAAGCCCTGCTTGAATTCCTTGCGGAAGAGGCAACCGGAATCATCGCAGACTTCCAGGCGAGAATGCTGCTGGGTGACCTGCGCTGGCGCTTGGCTGACAAGAGCAAGTGCGCCTCCGAGCGATTAATCGCCGAGGTTCTGAACGCCAACGGCGAACGCGATGCCATGCGGATGAACGCAGCGGAATTCAATCGCGCCACAGAAAAGCATTACCGCGATCATGTGCGCCAGGCTCAGCTCAGAGAAGCCTTGGGCCACCTGCACGACGACATCCGCAACACTGCGACTCGCGACGATGGCGGGTTCCGGGCAATGATGCGCTGTGGTGTGCGGGTTCAGGATCCGATGCGCCTATTTGCCAGCGTCAGCGAGCGCTTGCTGCAAGACAAACTCACCGCCGCCGAGATCGAGTCGATGCTCAATCTGCTTCTGGTATTCTCCGCCGTCGACAGCGACCAGTCCCACGAAGCGGCGCACAACGAAATTGTCATGCACAAAGTATGAGACACGAATACATCGTCCGAGAGACCGGAGAAATCGCCTGCGAACGGCTGGTAGGGGACCGCACCGTCCGCGCTCTCTACTCGCCCAGGCTGGAGAACGCCGCTTGGGTTTCTCGGCTCGCTTCCAGCCGTAAGGTTTCCGAACTGTTGGGCTATCTCAACTACGACAATCGCCTTGCTTCGCGCGCGTCGGGCATGAAGCGCTTCCTGAAGAAGAGCGGCATTGACTTCTCCGAACTGGCCGACGATCCAGCAACCCTCAACACCGCACGCCAGATGTTTGAGCGCAAGATTCGCTACTGGGAATGTCGTCCACTGCCCAACACGGCCCCTTGCGTAGTCTGTCCGGCTGATTCCCGTGTGGCCGTCGGCTCCATGGCGGCGACCTCCAAGCTGCTGATCAAGGAAAAATTCTTTGCCTTCCCCGAACTGCTGGGCGGGCCGCGCATCCGCTGGACGCGCGAGTTTATGGACGGCGATTACGCCGTATTCCGCCTTACTCCGGAAAAGTATCATTACACCCACGTGCCAGTGGCTGGCATCGTCGCTGATTTCTACGCTGTCGATGGCCGCTACCACTCGTGCAATCCCAACGCTACGGCGAAGCTGATCACGCCGCACTCCAAGAACAAACGCGTTGTCACCATCATCGACACCAACTGTGCCGGCGGTCCCAACGTCGGCTTCGTTGCCATGATCGAAGTGGTCGCGCTCATGATCGGCCAGATCGATCAGCGTTACAGCGATCGCCAATACGACGAACCGCGTGCCATTGAGAAGGGTAGGGTGCTACGTCTCGGCGCTCCCAAAGCCCTCTTCCGGCCCGGCAGCAGCACCGTTGTTCTTCTCTTCCAGCGCGACCGCATTCGTTTCGCCGAGGACCTGATTCGCAATCAGCGACGGCGCGAGGTGTGCAGCCGCTACTCGAAAGCCTTCGGGCAGGCACTGGTCGAAACCGACGTGGCTGTTCGCTCACTGCTCGCATTGCCTCGCAGGAAAAGGAGCGCATTATGACGAACGCCGCTTTTGTCGCCACTCTCGCTGCCCTCATAGCGGCCCTGCTTGCCTGGGGATTCCGTACGCTCCCGGCGGAGCGCTGGCAAATGATCGCTGCCGTGCCCGTCTCAAAGGATCGCGACGGCGGATGGCGCGGCATGAACCTCACCTTCTACGGCTTCTTCAGCGCGACAGGAAGCGTCTTTGGCATCGGTCTGGCGATTTTGCTGCTTGCCTCCGTCCGTGTCTCGATGCTGGTTACCATCATCCTCATCGCAGGGATTGTCATACTCTGTCTGCCCGCCTCGCGCTTGGTCGCCGCTATCGTGGAGAAGAAGAGCGGCACCTACACCATCGCTGGCGCCGCATTCGTGGCCGCCTTGTTGTTGCCCCCCATCGTCTGGTTCGGCGGACAATACCTGTCATCTTGGGGATTGACCTTGCACGCCATGCCAACGATGGCCGCGGCGACGATTGCCTACGCGCTCGCGGAAGCCATCGGTCGTCTTGCCTGCATGAGCTTTGGCTGTTGCTACGGCATGCCGCTGCGTGATGCATCCCCTGGGCTGGCGCGCTTCTTCCGCCGTTTCCACACCGTCTTCCATGGCGTCACGAAGAAAGCCGCCTACGCCTCCGGGCTCGAAGAAGAGCCCCTCATTCCAGTTCAAGCGCTGACCTCGATCGTCTTCACTCTGTCTGGAATCGTGGGACTGGCACTGTTCCTTACCGAGCACTGGCGTCTCGCACTGCTGGTTCCCGCCGTTGGCACTTGGGGCTGGCGAGCCATTGCCGAGAACCTTCGCGCCGATCATCGCGGCCACACCCGCATCTCGGTTTATCAGGTGATGAGTCTTATCGCGATGGTCTATCTTGCCCTGATCGCCTTGCTGCTGCCCGCCGTCGGCCCTGCGCCGGATATTCTCGCCGGCCTCTCGCAGACGACGACCCTGCCCGTGCTCCTGGTGTTAGAGATCCTGTGGGTGCTGCTCTTCTTGTTTTATGGGCGCAGCCACGTCACAGCCTCCGTCGTCTCTTTCCACGTCATCACCGAGCGCACCTAGCCCCATTTTTCTCGGTGTCTCCGGGCCCCGTGGCGATCCAATCGCCGAACTCTACTTCAACTCCGCTGCGATGATCGCGTCCGCCTCGATCTCCACCAGAATTTCCGGCGAAACGAACGCAGTCACCTGCACCATGGTGGCTGCGGGACGAACCTGGCTGAAGATCTCACCATGCGCGCGGGCCGCCTCCTCCCAACGGCTGATGTCGGTCACGAAGGTACGTGTCCGCACCACATCACGAAAGCTCGCGCCTGCCTTCTCCAGCGCTACACCGATGTTCTTCAACGCTTGCACCGCCTGGGCATACATATCGTCTCCACCCGCGATCTTGCCATCCGCGCCGGTGGCGACCGTTCCCGCCACCGACACGAAGGGCCCAACTTTAACGGCACGGGAATAGCCAACTTTAGGTTCGTAGGGTGAATTGCCTGCAATGTTCTGTCGTTCCATGATTTCCTCTCCCGGCTTTAGGCCGCTTCACACGATGACTCCACAACGTTCGGGATGCTTGGCAATCCGGCAATCAATCTGGAAGTCTGAAAAACGCGTCCTGTCGTCGTCTCCTGCCATTGTGACAGCAACCACAGCCACACCAACGGTGTTCTAAGTAGTAAGAACGGATGGCACCGCCGGCTGCGCTCCGATGCGGCGCGCGGCCCGACGCTGCAGGGCCAGTGTCTTTGCGAGTACATCGTCACCGGAATTTCTTGCGCGCAAAGTCAAACTGGTTTATGAAGACGTTCAAGATTCTCGCGTTGCCGATGTGGGGCGGCCCATTGCACAGATCGGAGGAACAAGAGGCAGGCCATGATCCCGGAATCGCACCCATTACAGGAACTCTTCACGGAACTGATTCATCATCATTTCGACCGGGAACTTGGCTTGCGAGACAGCGCGGTGCAGGATTACATCGTCAATGTTTTGACTGAGTTCTGCGAGTGCGATCAGTTGTTCAAGATTCGCAACGCCAACAACCGGCCCCTGGAAGATGTTGGCGAAATGCTGCTGGAGGCCGATCCGGTCTACGGCCCCGCGCCCTGCTTCGACCGGGAGCGCCAGGTGCGCAAGCACATTGGTGACTACACCCTGTTTCTCTCCGGTATGTTCCCCGAAAGCATCAATCGGTTCCGGTTGCGCCGGGCGCGCCTGGAAAACTTTATTGACTTTGTCAAAGCCGGTAAGGAAAGCTACTTTATTGTTTCCAAATTCGATCAATTTGAATACCTCAAACTTGCGCCGCTTTTCGCAAAACTGGCGCAAGAATTTGAATCGTGCGTCTACGGCCTTAACCTGGTGAAGGGTGACTTGCAGGAAATGCAGCATCCAGTTACGCGTCAGGCGAGAGAAATCATCATGTAGCGCGCATCGCTGGCGTGGCTGTCCGACAAATTTGAGGAGAATTTGCTCTGCCCACTTGAACTAATGTTCTAAATCTTCTGCAAAACATGGTTAAGGCCTGTCGGACGTCACATCTCTTGCTACAGTAGAGATACTGCACGTTGGGCAGAGATGTCGTCTCCGAATGCCGGTCGAAGCACCTGAAACCACCGAACTTCGCTGTGTACGCTGCGGCAGGATCATGCCTGACGGGTCATACTGGTGTCACGCCTGCGGCAAACTCAATGCAAGTCCGCGCGTGCGCATTGTCTTCATCCTCTTTCTCATCTCCATCATTGCTGGCATCGGCCTGACCAAGTGGTATGTGTCGTACCTGAGAGACCTGGAATCATTCCTGGCCCAGCGTTGGTTTACGCGCGGCGAGGAGGCCATCGCCAAGAATTATCCATCCGTTGCCATCGACGACTACCATAACGCGCTCGGCTATGACGACAGCAACGGGCAGTACCGCCTGAAGCTGGCGGAGGCTCTCATGAAAGAGAGGAGGCTCTCGGAGGCACGAGCCAATCTGGCGACCCTATGGTCGAAGGATCCGGCGAACGCGCAAGTGAATCTCAATCTGGCCCGCCTCTATGCCCTGTTGAACAAGCCCGATCTCGCAACCCGCTATTACCGCACAGCCATTGATGGAATCTGGAACGATAACCCTCTGCAGCACCGCATAGAAACGCGCTTTGAGCTGGTGCAATACCTGATGCAACAGGGGGACCACGCTCGCGCCGTGGCAGAGCTGATCGCCATCCAGGCGGAATCGCCAGAGGATCCGGACACCCAACTGAAAGCAGGTAAGCTACTGCTGCAACTGGGCGAAAACTCACGCGCGGCCAAGTCCTTCGATGCCGTTCTCAAGGTGAACGGAGAGAACGTAGACGCTTTGACCGGAGCAGGTCAGGCCGCCCTCGCCCTGGGAGACTACCGCAAGGCCGTGGGCCTGCTTACGGTTGCCGACAATCTCACCCATTCGAAGGCAGGCAGTCCGCAAGGCGAGCTGCTGGCCGTGGCCCACGAAGCCCTTGAGACCGATCCTTATCTGCGCAATCTCACCATTACGCAAAGGGCCCACCGCATTGCTGGTGACTTTTCGCTCGCTATGAACATGTTGCGAAAATGCGCCATGAAGAACAACATCGCGCTTGCCCCGCAACCGCCCACGGCTGCCCCGAACACGGAGACCCCGGCTCTGCCCACCAAGCAGAACGGCTACGCGGCACAAGCGGTTACGTCAGCTTCGGCACCCAATTCGCTGCAGTTGCTGTATGACAGCGGGCTGCAGAAACAGCCCTCAGCCACGGCCCAGGCGCTGCGCGAAAATCCCGACGCCATGCCGCCGACTATGGATTTCGTCTTTGAAGCCTTGCGCGCTACCGAAAGTGTCTGCCCGCTCGAAACCACGGAGGAACGGGCCCTGCGGTTGATTGCCGGTCACGAATCGGAGGAGCAGCGATGACCCCAGAGCCTTCGGGTGCGACCAAGCCGCCCGCGACTCCTGCCAGCAAGCCGGCCGTCTCCACGCCCACTCGGCGCAAGTATTGGGATGCTTTACGTGGGATGTTGTCGCCAGAACGCTTCAGCGTCCGTGAAGAGCAGTTCTTTCTGGTGGTGGCGGTCATGATCGGCTTGGCTTCCGGCCTCGCCGTCGTTTGCTTCCGCATTTGTATTGATCTGCTCCGGATCAAGCTCTTGGGGAGCGGGCTGCGTCCCGGGATGCCCCGCGTGTTTCTTGCCCCCACACTCGCCGGTCTGGTGATCGCCTTCCTGGTCATCAAGTTCTTCCCCCGAGCGCGTGGCAGCGGCGTGAATCAGACCAAGGCCGCGCTATACATCTACGACGGCTATATCCCCTTTTCGACGATCATCGGCAAGTTCATCACCTCCGGGCTGGCTATCGGCAGCGGCGCTCCGCTGGGTCCTGAGGACCCAGCGCTACAGATCGGCGCCGGCATTGCCTCCGCCGTGGGCCGGCAACTGCACATGTCGCGCGAAAAGCTGCGGCTGATTGCCCCGGTCGGAGCTGCCGCCGGTCTGGCCGCGGCCTTCAACGCGCCCATCACCGCGGTGCTCTTTGTTATCGAAGAGGTCATCGGTCGCTGGACCGCAGGCATCCTTGGTGCCGTGGTGCTGGCGGCCATCTCCAGCGCCATCGTCGCCCGCTGGTTTCTGGGCGATGAGCCGCTATTCCGGGTTCCGATCTACCACCTGGAGCATATTGGTGAGCTCGGTGCCTATGCCGTCATGGGAGTGATCGGGGGCATAGCATCCCTCCTGTTCGTCAAGTACATTGCCTACCTGCGGCCGCGGCTGCGCCGCTTGCCCCCCTGGACCCAGTGGTTCCAACCCGCGGCCGCCGGCCTCATCATCGGACTCATTGGCATTCGGTACCCCCAGATCATGGGCGCTGGCTATACCTACATCGACCAGGCGATGCATGAACAGTTCACTTGGCAGGTGCTTCTGATACTTGGCACGCTGAAGATTCTAGGAACTGGCCTCTCCTTTAGCACCGGAACGCCGGGTGGACTGTTCGCGCCGGTGTTGTTCATGGGAGCCATGCTCGGCGGCGCAGTCGGCATGGTGGAGCAGATGTTGTTCCCCCAACTCGCTCTTCCGGTGGGCGCCTACGCGCTGGTTGGCATGGGTACTCTCTTTGCCGGCATCTTGCGTGCCCCCATGACCTCGGTGTTCATGATGCTGGAGGTGAGCGGCAACTACACAATCATCGTTCCCGTCATCATTTCCAACGTAATCGCCTACGTCATCTCGCGCAGCTTCGAGCCCACTCCAGTGTTTGACCTCCTCTCCCGCCAGGATGGAATGGACTTGCCCTCGCTGGAAGAAGAGCGGGAAGTACCTCTGTTGCGCGTCGAGGACGCCATGCGCCCCGCGGTGGGCCAGGTAATGACGCGCAGCATGACGGTGCATCAGGCGCTGGAGAGGGTCAAAGGCTCGTCCCAGGAGTTCTTCCTGGTCGGCATGGGCGGTGGCGACTGGCTGGGTGTGAGTCGGGCTGAACTGCTCGCCATGCCCGATTCCAATCAGCCCCTCCGCTCCGTGTTGCAGCATCATGTGCCGTATGTTCACCAGGACTTCACCCTCGATACCGCGCTGCGCATTATCGGGCAGTGGCCTCTGGTACCGGTGGTGCATCGCGCCAACTTTCAGCAGCTTCTCGGCGTTCTGTCTCTGGACGACATCGTTCGCGCCTACCGTGGTGCGGGACTCACCGAAGGTCTTACCGACGAGGAAGAGACGATCTCTTCCCAGGCTGCAATATGAAGCTGTTTGGTTTTGCTGTAATCGGGTAGTGCGGGCCTTCAGCCCGCGTCACCGCAGAAACAAAGCCCCGAGTCGGCCTTTAAGCCGATGGCAGCCTTTGTCGCCCGTTCCCAGGGGAAAAGAGGATCAGCCGCCCACAGCTCTGCAATGCCGCTCTACCAGCCATGATTTGCAATTGCCTGCATGCATACGCGAGTTTCTGCAACCCGCTGCCTACAGCCTTTTCAGAAACTCTTTGGCTTCCTTCAGCTGGGGAAACTGGCGTTCCTCGGCGTGAAACTCCGGGCCGTGAACACAGCGCCGGCTGCCTCGCAGCTTTACCGGATGCTTCAGGTGCAACATCTCGTGGTAGAGAATGTATTCCACGGCGAAGCGCGGCACTCTGCTGCTGTCGAAGACGCGGCTTACAACGATCGCATTGTGCGCCGGATCATAATGTCCCAGGCTGTTGCGCGCATGGTCCCGGCTCCAGGTAAGCTGGGGGCGCCCCATCAGCCCATGAAAGAATCGCCGGTTCAGATCGTCGAAGATGGCCTCCAGGTCGTACACCTTTCCCTGGGCTGAATCAATTCGCTTGCGCCCCCGCATCTGCCTTACCAGATGCGCCTTGGCGCTCATGTCGTGGCTGCCGACATATCTCCGATAGCGAGTCGCGTGGACGCTCTCGATCGGCTTCTTGTAGATTTTGGCCAGCAGGATGTGCGCGATGGCCTCAATCACGCTCTCCGGTGCGCCCTCCAGCAAGTCCGAGATTCGTATATGCACCACGCCCTCACGCAGGCGAATGGTGTTGTTCACATTAGTAAAGGGATAGAACTCGGCGCGAAACTGTGGCAGGGGTGCACGTGGCCGCAAGTCGCGGTAGGTGCGGAGCAGGATCTCCTGGAGGTTTGCCTTCAAACTTCTCGTAAATTAACACAGGCACAACCCAAGTGAAGGGCCGAACACTCCAGGGAACCGGAGCCATCAATCGCTGGCAAAACTTTTGCCGGAGTCATCTCGCCCGCGTGGAGCATCAACTGTGAAGATGGTCGCCTGTATCCGTGAATCGGACGGAGATCAGGTAAACTTTCTAGTAGTCAACTCCTGATGCGAGTCTATCGAGCGAGCTTTTATTGCCTGGCACTGTCAGGTCTGTTGGCGCTTCTGGCGGTAATCCCTGTTGCGGCAACTTCCAGCACGCCCCCTACGCGATATAGCAACGATGCAGCGACCCGCAAAGGTTTCGATTACTTCAACAATCTGGAGTACGACAAGGCGATCAAGGAGTTTGAGGTTGCGGCCAAGGCCCATCCCGACGATCCCTACGCCGTAAACCACCTTTTGGCGGGGGTGATCTTTCAGGAGCTCTACCGCATTGGGGCATTGGACACCGAGGCCTACGCCTCCGACAGCTTCGTGAGCAAGAAGGATCTCCAGCCGCTCAATCCTAAGGTGCAGGAGCGGGTGAAAGAGTTGAGCGATCAGGCGCTGGCTCTGTCCCAGGCGCAACTCGATCAGAACCCCAACAACGTGGATGCCCTGTACGCCCGCGGAGTCACGCGCGGGCTACGTGCCACTTACATGGGCATGGGCCAGCACGCCTGGTTTGCCGCCCTGCGCAGCGCTGTCGGCGCCCGTCGCGATCACGAGCGGGTGCTGCAACTCGATCCCAACTATGTCGATGCCAAAAACATTGTCGGAATCCATCTCTACGTTATCGGGAGCCTCAGTTGGCCGGTGAAAATGGCGGCCGCCGTGACCGGGATCACGGGCAGCAAGCAGAAAGGCCTGGACTACCTCCGCGATGTGGCGGCACATGGCACTCCCGACGTGGCCACGGATGCCAAAATCGCCCTCGCGCTATTCTTGCGTCGCGAGCAGAAATATGCCGAAGCGATCCAGGTAGTGGGCCAGCTTCAGCAGGCATCCCCTAAGAACTTCCTGGTGGCTGCCGAATACGCGCACTTATTGAATGCCGCTGGTCACGGACAGGCGGCCATCGCCGCCTACACGAAGGTTGTCGACGGCTGCCGCGCCAACGCCTTCGCGGTTTGTCAGATTTATGTGCCCGCCTATGGGCTGGGTGAGGCTCTGCGCGGGCAGCGTGAGTATGAGCAGGCTGCTCAGGCTTACGACCTCGCTGCCAGCACCTCGCCTGATCCCGAAATGCACCAGAAGGCGACGCTTGCTGCGGGCGAGATGTACGACGTGATGCAAAAGCGCGATACCGCGCTGGCCAAATATCGCGCCGTCATCGCCGAGAATTCCGGTTCCGACTCCGCCGATCTGGCGCGCCAGTATATGAAGCAGGCGTACAAGACTCCCTGACGAGCCATCCGATCTTTCCCGCAGCCTGCATCTATTGCAGCTTCTGGTAATGCGAATTGGTGGTCGTTACCACCAGCTTCTTTGCGGTCATGCTGAGCACGGTTTTTTGCGCATAGTTGGTGCCGTCCGGCAGGCTGGCGAAGTGCGTGTCCAGCGTCACCGCGTCGCTGGGCTGCTGCATGTAGGTACTAACCGACAACTGCGAGATATTCTTGCTCTGCGGGTTGAACACGATCATCATCTGATCGCCGGTCTTCTCGTAGTTGTGGAACGTCAGATTCACCGTGCCGGCGCCCGACCCTTTGGAGATCGACGCGTTGCCTGCCTCGTAAGCCTGCTTCAGCTTTACCGGATCGGGCGGAACATAGACGCTGAGCAGCGTCTTCACGTCCGCCATGTAGTCCTGCATCTCCTCTGTCTTCTTCTTCACCATGCGCTGCTTGAACCGGCCCCCCTGCGACGGCTGCATGCCGGCGGAGGCAATAGGCGTCTTCTGCACCTGGCCGTCGGGGCCGTACTGGCACAAGAACTGTTTCGGTGGCTTGGGCTCGCCCTTCAGCGTGAGCTGCTGCGTTTCCGTCCACTGGTATTGGTGCAGCCGCTGCTGGTTTTGCTTTACCGATTGCTGCAGCGCTGCCATCCGGTCGGCGAGCTTGCCTCCCTGTTGCGCCTCTAGCGCAAGCGAACCCCCGATTACCGCCGCCAAGGCAAGAAGAACCACGCCCTTCCGCTTGTATGCTCTCTTCATTCGATCCTTTCTGTTGTTGACTTTTTCCGGCGGCATCCTTACTCCGCTGGCGCAGGGTTGGTCAAAGGAGGAATCGCGGGCTGGCCATCGCCTTTCGGCTTCTCCTCCCATTGCAAGATCTTCAAATCCAGAACCATGATGGAGTACAGCACGGGCACCATCAGGAGCGTAATAAACGTCGCCACCGTCAAGCCGCCGATCTGTGCATAGCACAGTGGCTGCCACAGCGGCCCGCCGTGCAGGGCGAGGGGGAACAGCGCCAGCACCGTCGCCGCCACCGTGATCATCACCGGCCGCAGACGGATGATGCCGGCGTCAATCACCGCTTGTTCAAAGGGCTCGCCGCGAGCGTGCATCTCCTCGATGAAATCAAACAGCACGATCACGTGGCTCACAATCACGCCGATGAGGCTGGCAATGCCCAGGAAGGCCATGAACCCGAACGAGGTGTTCATCACCCACAACCCGGCGAGCGCTCCCACCACTCCATAGGGTGCCGCAGCGAACACCAGAAAAGGCTTGATGGCGTTGTTGAACTGGAACAGCAGCGCAAGGTAAATCGCGGCCACGGATATCACGAGCACAACCGAGAGATTGCGGAATCCAATTTTCTGCTTGTGGTATTCGCCACCGATCTGCATGCCATAGCCGGGTGGCATCTTTTCTTGCAGCGCTCTCAGCTTGGGGAGAGTGGCTGTCGTGATCTCGGAGGCCAGGTGTCCGGGCGCCGGAAATGCGTAGATCGACATGGAACGGAAATGGTCGAGACGAACGATTCGTTCGGTCTGCAAGCTGGTATCGATCCCGGAAACCTGTACCAGCGGAATCTTCGTGTTGCTCTGCGAGCTGTACACATAGAGGTTCTGTATGTCCGAGAGCTGCGCCCGTTCATCCATTCGCAGCCGCGCCACCACCGGAATATTCTTGTCCCCCTCCTGAAGCGTAGTCACCGGGATCCCGCTCAGGGCGCCCGTGGCAGAGTTGGCGACGTCATAGTTGGTGATGCCCGCCAGATTGGCCAGCGCAGGGTTGATGCGTAGAGTCACCTGTGAACTCTCGCTCTGCCATTCATTGCGTACTCGCCGCGCCACCGGCGTACTTTTGAGAATGTCTTCTACCTGCGCCGCAATATCTCGAAGCGTGCGGATGTTCTCTGCGCTGTTCTTCGTACTGACGTCGGCCAGACTGGCAATGCGGATCTCGACCGGATAGTTCAGCGGATTGGTTTGCAACTGCCGGTAATCGCAACGGACCCCAGGGATGGTCGACGAAAGGATCGGCTGCACTTGGTCCACAAACTTCGGCGTGATGTCCTTGTTCGTCAGTTGTACCAGCACTTGCGCGTAATTGAGCTGCTTGGCCTGTGGAGACAGTGAGAACCAGAAGCGCGGGGCCCCGCCACCAATCCAGCTCGTCACGTACTTCAGAATGTGGCTGGGCTTGCCGTCCTTGTCGGGATGGTTCTTGCCCCATACCTCCGCCTGCTGTCGAATGATGTTCTCGACCTGTTGGGCCGCCTGCGCCGTAGCCTCGAAATTAACGTCGTTGGGAAGCCACACGTCAACGTACGACCAGTACTGCACGTCATCGGGGAAGAACGACGTCTTAAGCTGAGAGAAAATCAGCCCACCCAGGCCGAGGAAGGCAAGCGAGGCGAACGCTACCTTCCAGCGATGATCGATGGCGAACCGGGCGCTACGAGCGTAGAACCCGGTGAAGCCCTGCGCCCGGCGCTCCTCGATAGTCTTCTCCGGTGTCTTGCTCGGACGAAGGATGTAGTAGCCCAGCAGGGGAATGAAAGTCATCGATGCCAGACGTGACGCGAGCAGCGCGCAGGTCATCACCACCGGCAGGCTGTAGATGAATTCGCCCGTGGTGCCGGTGATCAGCAGAAACGGCAGGTACGCCACGACATTGGTCAGAGTGGCATACATTATGGCGGTGGCCAGCCTCGTCGGCCCCAGCCAAGCCGCGACTGAGCGCGACTCGCCTTCATCCAGACCTCGCTTGATGGCATCGCCTGCAACTACAGGATCGTCCACCAGCAGTCCCAGGGCGATGATCAGCGAGGCGACCGATACCTGCTGAATATCGATACCGAGCAGGTAAATCATTCCGAAGGTCATCGCCAGCGTGATTGGGATCGAGACCGCCATCAGCAGGGCAGGGCGCCATTGCCAGAAGCCGATGAGTGAAACCAGCACCACCAGCAGGATCGCTTCATACAGGGCATCCATGAAGAGATCGATGTTCTCTTCCACCTGCACTACCTGGTTAGAGGTGTCGACCATGACCACGTCATCCGGCAGATAGCGCTTTACGCTGTCCAGCGCGGCGGTCACGTGCGTCCCGAACAGTTCGATCTGCTGCCCCGACCGCATGTTGATGGCCAGCGTGATGGCGCGGCTGCGCACCCACTTGCCCTCCGCATTGCGCCAGGTCATGTAGTTCAGAAACGTCGGCGGGCTTTGGTACGAACGCGAGATGTCGACCAGATCGCGAAGATAAACCGGACTGTTAGAACTCGAGACCCCGATAATGACGTTGCCGATGGCCCGCGCATCCGGAAACAAGCCCGAAGGATTGATGTCGATATTCTTCTTGCCTGCTTCCAGCGTGCCGCCGGGAAGCGTGATGTTTTGCGCGTTCAACACGTCCTTCAGCTTGGAAGGATCGTAGCCATATTGCGCCAGCCGTTGCTGCGAGTAGTCGAGGTAAACCTGCTCCGGCAGCACGCCCGAGCGGGTGACTTGCGAAACTTCGGGCACTCCCTGCAGTGTGCGCTGGATAAGGTCAGTGAAGTCGTCAAGCTGGCGATAGCTGTATTTGGGCCCTGCAATCGACGCCAGCTTGGCTTCCGCTTCCGAGGGATCGCTTATCACGATTGCCTGCCAGGCATCGGGAGGAAGCTCATCGCGATGCACGTACTGCTCCATCAGTTTGTCGCCGAGCGCGTGCAGTTCATCCTCGTTCAGATGGGAAGAGACGTCCGCTCCCACAAATCCCGGTGCTTCGAAGTAATGGATGTCGCGCACCGCGTTCGCCTGCGCAGCGTAACTGACGAGCCGCCGGAATGAGTTGCGCACCAGAATCGGCGACACCGACATGGGGAAGGAATAGATGATGCTTAATCGCGGTTGCGGCGAGCTTGGAGGCTCAGAAGCGCGCACCCGCTCAATCTCGGCGCGCACTGCCCGGGCCCGCAGCGAGATCTCCGTCGGGGTTGCGATCGGACTGGCCACCGTCAGCATCAGTGCCGCCGTGTCCCCAAAGTTGCTGTTGAACTGGATGGGCCCCGCGCCCCGCGGCAGTTGAGAATTCAACTGTTGCAGCTTCAGATTGATGTCCGAGAACTGCGTCATCTTGTTATTTACGGTGTCGGCAAGCTGAATGTAGACCACGGCCTGTCCCGGAAAGCTGATGGAGCGGATGCCGAAATCCGACGGGGTGGGCGCTTTGATTGTGCTGTTGAGGGCGATGGATTGTTCCATCGGCCGCGTGACTAATTGTTCAACCTGTTCCGCCGTCGCTCCCGGCCAGGGGCACTGGGCCATGGCCACACGCACCGGAATGTCGGGGTCCTTCCGCTTCGGCATGTGGTGGTATCCGTACCATCCCCACACAAACGCGGCCAGCAGAAGCACCAGCCCGATCTGCGGGTGCTCGGTGAAGAAGCGGGCCACATTGTGTTTCTCCGCTATGTATTCCGCGTCGCTCTTGTGTACGTGTGCCATGCTGTGGTCCCACCACTGCCACGCCGTGAAAGGTCTATTGAATGTTGCGTACCGTTTCGCCGTCTTTGATCACGGTCGCCCCGCTGATCACGATGCGGTCCCCCGGCTTCAGCCCTTGCTCCACCGCGATCTGGTTCCCATACGTCCCACCCAGCTCAACATCATGCTGGTGGACCTTCACGGTGTCGCCCGTTCCCTCCACCATGAACACGGCAAAGCCATTTGGCTTGTTGAGGCTGCGCACTACTGCCGTCAGCGGAATTACATCCACGAGCTTCTTCCCCGGCCCCGAGCTGATTGTGATCGATGCGATCATCCCCGCTTTTAGGCGATTGTCGCCGTTCGGGATTGTGACCTCGACAGAGTAGACCCGGCTTTTGGGATCGGCAGAAGGTGAGATGGAGGTGACGTGTCCAGCAAAGTCGCCCTGCACAGCGTCTGTCGTCACGGTCTCCGGGCTGCCGAGCCGAATATGCTCCATGGCGACGTCGGGCACTCCGAAGACGGCCTTCACCGAACGTACATCCGAGATGATGAAACCCACGGTCGCCGGTCCCACGAGTTGGCCCTCATCTACATTGCGCTTGACCAGCCAGCCTTTGAACGGCGCGCGCAGTTCGCAATAGCCGAGCGCCAGTTCGGCCTCGGCAATACTGGCCTTCGCATTGTCGATGGCCGCCGCGCCATCCTGCATTTCCGCCCGCGAATTGTCGTAGTCCGATACCGTAGCCGCGCCGTCCTTGTACAAAACGGACATCCGGTCGAACGACAACTTGGCCCGCTCGTAATTGGAATTGGCGCGGGCCAGTTGCGCATTGGCCTGTTGCAGCTTGGATTTGTATTCGTCCTGAGAAACAGTGGCCAGCACCGTTCCCTTCGTCACCCAATCGCCGCTGTCGATGTTCCGCACCTTCCCGGTGGCATCGCGTACCTGCCGGATGCTGGACAGGTACCCGTTCGACTTGAACGCCAGCTCCACCTCCTGGTAAGGCTGGATGTTGGCGGAATAGGTGTTCGCCGTACCCGAATCGATGGTCTGCACTTCGCCGATTCGCACAGGAGTGAGAGAAGGCTCCCCGACAGTTTCCTTACGGCATCCGGCCAGAATCCCCACAGTCGCAAGAGAGACGGCCAGCAGGATCGCAGGGCCGGGAAGGATGCCGCTTCGTTGCCTCATGTCTATTCCTCGCCTATTGCTTTCTCGAAGCTCGCCTGGGCGCTCCAGAACGACGCCAGCGCATCGTCGTAATCGGAGTTGGACTTCTCCACCGCAGCCTGCTGCTGCAACGCATCGCGCAGAAGCTTGGTCTTCTGCTCATACTGCAGCGTGACCTCGCGCAATTTCTCGCGCGACGCGGCCTGTGCCGCCTCTGCCACCTGCAGGGCAGCCCGCGCCTCCTTGAGTGCCCGAAACTGATCGCCCAGGTTGATCAGGATCTTCGCCTTAGTATTTTGAAGTTCCAGCTTGCTCTGCTCTACGTTGATGGTCTTCTCGTTGACTTCGTGTTTTCGCCGGCCCCACTCGAACGGCTCCCAGCGGAATTCCAGTCCGGCGTTGGCGATGTTGGTCGGGACGAAGGTGTAGCCGATCGGCGTGGTGTACTGGATGGACAGGCTCAGGTCCGGCAGGTACTGCGCCTTGGCTAGCGCCCGTGCGTTGTCGGCCTGCTTGACCGTGATCTCCCCTTCTTTCACCTTGGGATTGTTCTCCAGCGCCTTGGCCTGCGCCGAGGCCAAGTCAATCTCTTCCGGCGAAATCGGCCCCACTGCCGCCGTTCGGAAGGGCGTGTTGATGTTGCGTCCCAGCAGGTCATTCAGGGTTTCCTTGGCCGTCTGTTGCTTGTCCTCCAATTTCAGCAGTGTCAGTTGCTCCTCGGCCAGTTTCGCGTTGACCTCCAGATGCTGCGACTCCAGCGCAACCTTTTCGGCGACATACTGCTTTGTGATCCGGTCCAGCTCTTCGTACTGCTTAATGCTGGCGCGGGTGGAGTCCATCTGGTTCTCGATCTCGACCAGCTTGTAGAAAGCCTGACGTACGTTGTCGACCACGGCCTGCTTCTGTTCGCGCAATTGCTGCTCCGCCTGTTCCACGGTGAGCTTCTGCCCGCGCAGATACAGGTTGATCTTGTAGAGCTGGATCAGAGGCTGTGAAGCGGTGGCCAACACCGTGGCGGTTGGCTTGCTCGGAGTCGTCAGGTAGGTGTTCTGCGCAGGAATCGGGCCGATGCCGGCGTAGCAACAGCCGAACTGCCCCTCGGGTATGAAGAAGGAAATCGGGCTCAGCAGCTCCGAGGCGAAGACGTAAGTGTTGAACGACGGCAAGCGGCGGGTCTTGTCGGCCGCCAGCTTTTCCTCGTTGACGTCTAGATTGAGGGAAACGATCTTCAGCGTGCGGTTGTCGGCCAGCGCGATCTTTACCGCGTCGTCAACCGAGAGCACTTGTGGTTCGCTGTCCGGCGGCTTTGCTACTGTCTGACCGAACATTGGCCCGCTGGCCAGCAGAAGGATTGCGGACGCCGCCATCGCTGCTGCGCGCAGCCCCCGTCTCCAATGCACAAGCTTTTCCCGCAACTTCATGATTCGTTTTGGAAGCTTTTGGCGAGGTTTAACCAGAACGTACACCTTAGGCGCGCGCACCAATATAGCAAGGCTAGACCGGTGCCCCGAAGTCCCCTATACCCAACAAATTCACTTGAAGCCCGGAGTCTATCGCGCTGCGCCCGCCGCAGGCAACAGTATTCTTTGCAGCCAGTTAGGGAAAGGCTTGTAGTGCGCGACGGGCCGGCGACATCGCCGCCGAGTCACTCAGCCGCGCACTTTCGTAGCAGTCTTCGGCGGAGCAGGATCGGCCGATGATCGAAAGAAGTACACCGCCGCAGCCACCATCGAGACCGGAAGCGCCAGATAGATCATGACTGGTCCGACCAGCCACTGCGCCCACAGCGGCTCACTTTCGAACGGGTTGAGAAACAACACGACGCCGATAGCCAGAACAAGCAGAGCCGCTTCCAGCAGCAGGGGATTTCGCTTCGTCATAAGCCCTCCTCAGCACAGGGATTGGGCCGGATTGGCAGGGCTGCCTCTGATCGCCAACTTCAGGATCCAGCCTGTCAACTTGGCGAATTTGATATCACGGCTTGGAAACCACAGTCAGTGACCGCCAGCACGGGTCCCTGTGAGGTACAGGAGGGGAGTTGCCCCTGGCGAATCGAGATGCCGGTGAAGTCTCGGTGAGGTATCTGGGCGCGTTTCCCCCAGGCTGGCCGCCCTTTTGCCGCCGGGCGAAAGCGGGACTCGTGTATACTCATGGTGCGTTTGTTCGAACGGCTTGCCCGCAGCCATCCCTCCAAAGCGAGCGATTCCTGTCTGGTAACTTCCGATCTTTCTAGCGCAACATCAATTCAAGGAAAATCTCGAAACAATGGAACAAGGAACTGTGAAGTGGTTTAACGATGCCAAAGGTTTTGGCTTTATCTCGCGCGAGAACGGCGAAGACGTATTCGTACATTTCTCGGCGATTCAGGCCAACGGCTTTCGCTCGTTGCAGGAAGGGCAGCAGGTCAGCTTTGAAGTGAAGCGCGGCGCCAAGGGTTGGCAGGCCGAAAACGTGCAGCTTCTCTAATCGGACTACATTCAAACTCGGAGGGCGGCAACGGCTGCCCTCTCTGTCTTCGACGGCGAGCTCGCAGCGTGAGTCTTCCGGTCATACACGTCAACCAACTTCCGGCCGGGCCGGAGTAGCGGCAAGGCGCCCAATGTGAGGATGAAATGAAGAACATCTATGTCGGAAACTTGACTTACGACGCCACGGAAGATCAGATTCGTGAGCTCTTCGAACCCTTCGGAGCTGTTGATCGTGTCAGTATCGTTACCGATCGTGATACCGGGCAGTCGCGCGGCTTCGCCTTTGTCGAGATGACGGACGACGATGCCGCGACCAAGGCCATGGAAGCCCTGAATGGCACCAAGATCGGGGGCCGCAACCTCAATATCAATGAAGCGCGTCCCAAGGAAAACCGGCCGCGCGGCGGTGGTGGCGGAGGCCGTGGTGGTTACGGTCGCGATAGCGGTGGCGGAGGTCGTGGCGGCTACGGCGGAGGGCGCGGCGGCGGCGGCGGAAACCGCTGGTAGGTAGATATTATCGAGTTTGCACCAGGGGCGCTCGCCGGAGCGCCCTTTGCACTTTCCACAACCACATCTCTGCGCTCCACCACCTTTGGCTGACCTCCGATCTGCCATGAAGTTGCAGCGAACGCTGACCTTCGGAAGATGTCGCCGGGCGATAATCGAGTTATTCTGCTGATAAGGAATGCGCTTTATCGCGAGCCTCCACCGGGCTATCAAGCACTAGGAAATGTATCCCCTTGCCGCCACTCTCTCGACCCTCTTCCATCGGCTAGCCGATGCCGATGCCCCTGCCGGCTCCGGCGGCGACTTCTCCGACGGATTCATTGTTGTCCTCGTTTTATGGCTGTTGATCTTCGGTGTCCGCGTAATCCTCATGGCCGTGCGCAAGCATCGCTTCAACAACAGCGCGTCGCAACTGATTGCTGCGGGAAAATACTCCCAGGCTGAAAGACAGCTTCAGAAAGATCTGGCCAGGGCCGAACGGCGATTCGGCAAGGATTCCCTCGATGTCGGCCATGTGCTGTTGCAGCTCGGCCGGCTGCAGGTGAAAACCGGAAACCTGGTCGAGGCGGACAAAACCCTGAACCGGGCCTTGGCCATCGAAGAGCGCCAGGTTGGCGCCGATTCGCTGGACCTGGTATCGACGCTCGAATGGATTGCCCGCACCCACTACGACCGGCACGACTTTGCCGGCACAGCTCCGATCTGGCGGCGGGTGCTGGCGCTGCGCGAGAAGCATTTTGGCCCCGAGCATTCCGAGGTTGCCTTTACCCTCAACGAACTGGGCGTCGCTCTTTCCAGCGGCGGTGAGCTCGACGAATCCATCGCCCTGCACCGCCGCGCGGTGGAGATTCGCGAGCGCAACGGCCCACCCTTGCAGCTTGCCTTCTCTTTGCGAAACCTGGCGTGGGTTTTGGCTAGGCAGGGTCAACTGGATGACTCCGTCGACCTCTTTCGCCGCGCCATCGCCTTGTTTGAGAAAGAGCAGACTCCACCGCCCGGGGTGTTGGCGGAAACCGTCTCCAATTTCGCCGACGTGCTGATGAACCGGCAGGACTTTGCAGCCGCCGAAGCCGAAGCCCGTCGCGCTGTGCAACTCGCCGAAGCTATCCACAAGCCCGACAGCGGTGAACTGGTGCGCTATCTCGACAGCCTCGCCCTCATTCTGTGGCGCGGTGATCAGCACGCCGAAGCTGAGGCCTGCCTACGTCGCATCCTGCAGATTCAGGAGAAGCTCTTCGGCGCGCATCACGTGGCGGTGGCTGCCACCATGGAGAAGCTGGCGGTTGCGGTACGAAGCCAGGAGCGCTTTGCCGAGGCGGAGGAGCTCCAGAAGCGAGCACTATCGATCAACCAGGAGCTGCTGAGTCCCGATCACGATGGTCTGGCGGTCAACCTCAACCAGCTCGCCACTACCCTGATTTTCCAGGAGATGCTCGCCGAGGCGGAGCCCCTGCTGCGCCGCGCCTTAGCCATCTGGGAACAGAAACCGGATGCGCAGAACGCCGAAATGGCGCTCGCCTTGTACAACCTGGCGTATGTGCTGAAGCGGACCGGCGATCCCTCCGCCGAGCCGCTGTTGTGGCGCGCCCTGAATATTGAAGAGAAGGTACTAGGCCCTCATCATCCGCGCCTCGCCGTAACTCTCGACGCGCTGGCCCGCATTCGCGCGGAAAAAGGAGACGCTGCCGGAGCCGAGGCCCTGTATCGCCACGCCATCGAAATTGATGAGAAGATATTTGGGTCTGGCAATGTTGAGATAACCCCGCTGCTCCGTTCCCTGGCCCTGCTTCTGCATACCAGGAATTCCTTCGGCGAATGCGAACAGTTGTTACGCCGCATTCTGTTCATCATGGAAAAGGGCTTCGGCGTGCTGTCGCGGGAAGCTGCCGCGGCATGTTTCGACTTGGGCAATGTTCTCCAAGAGGTCGGCAAACTTCCCGAAGCCGAAGCCTCGTATCGCCGGGCCATCTCCATTTACGATCAGGACCCCGCCAACGACGCAGCTCGCTCCGCAATCTCTATTGGTGCATTGGCACGCCTGCTGGAGCAGACCGGCGACTACACCGGCGCCAAGCTCCTCTATCAGAACGCAGTCGCCAAATCTGCCAAGTCCCTCGGCACGGAACACCCCAACACTCTGCAAATCAAAGAGCGGCTTGACGGTCTTCTCCTTCGCCTCGCCGATCCCCACATTAACTGAATTTCGAACAGCATTAGTCCTCGCCCGCAAGCGCAAAATAAAAAGGGGCGGAGTTTCCTCCGCCCTTGCAATCGCCACCCGCTTGCGCAGGAAGCCGAATTTACCCCAACTAGTACACCATGATGCTGATCGGGTTCGAGGGAATGCCGTTGGTAACGACTTCCATCTTCGTCGTACCGGCCTCTGCAGACATCGGCACATCGAAGTGAGTCCATGCAATCGAGCCCAAGTGACGCACGCCCATGGAGCTATGATCGTGCGTGCGAGCATAGAACACGTGATTGGTCGCCATGTTGGTCAGCCGTACCAGTGGGTAATTCGTCGCCGTCTGGAATTCGTCGCCAAACCCGTGAGCTTCCGACATGCCGTTGAAGTTGGAACCGTACGCTATGTAAGTCGAGCCTCGTTTCACCGCCACAACTGGTAGCGGGAAAAGCATCGGCGCCCAGAACTGCTGGTAAGTACCCGTAGAGCGGTACACTCTCCGTCCGTCGACCATAACCTCCCCGGTTGGAAGAACGAGCAGGCTTCCGCCCCCGGATGCCGTCCTGGTCATGGTCGTGCCATTGAACTCATACAGGTTGCCAAAGGCGCTGCTCACCAGCACGTTGCCGTTCGTCAGCAGGGCCGCGAAGTTGTCATCGCAATAATCGCCGTTCGGGAAATCCGGACCCGCTACCCAGGTGCCTGGTTGGTCCGGAGCGCCTGGCGTATAGATTGCAGTGTGACCGGTCTGGTCACCGCGATGTAGCGCACCGGTAGCGAACACCGTGCCGTCAGGACGCAATACCGCAGGACCGATTTCGCCCGGAGGGCAGTAGCTTCCCCACTGGCCGTTAATGCAGCCAACTTCCGGCGGGCCCATCAGATTCGCGATGGTGCTGCCGTCCTGAATCCAGGTCTGCGTAGTACGGTCGTAATGCTCCGAGTTGGGAGAGTTCAGCACGTCGGCTGTCAGGAATGTGCCGTTGGGCAGCAGCGTCCAGCCTTCTTCGGCATTCCAGTCGCTCTTGCCGGTGGAGGCAAGCGAGGTCCAGGTCAGAGTACGGGGATCAAGTTCGGCCATCGCCATAGTCATCTTTTGGCCGAGCACGAATTTGCCATTCGTCAGGACAACAGATGGCGAATCGCCAATGAAATCGAATCCGGGGGGAGGAGGCTGCATCGTCCATGTGTTGGCGACTGGGTCATAGACGGCGCCCTGGTTGGTAAACGCGAAAGAACCGAAGTTATATTCGCCGCCTTCGATGATCACGCGGCCGTCGATGTTAACAGCCTGGGCCTGCGCATAGGGAGCATACCCGGCAGGCAGGCTGGCAACCTGCGTCCAGGTACCGTTGACGTAGCTGCCATTGATGTCCGGGGTAAGCGTCCACCAGTCTGAGTCGCCGTTGCCCTGTACCAGTGCCCTGCCATCGGTAAGCAGCAACACCGTTTCAGCGCCATCTGGGGCGGGATGGGTCAAGTTAACAAGGGTCTGGGCGTTTACTGTTGCTGAGGTGGCCAGCGCCAACGCCGTTAGGGTTAGCAAAAATCTTCTCTTCACGATTGTCCTCTCCAAACTGCATTTAAGTTTCGCTGAACCATGCTTTTGACGGCGCGAACCGGTCGCGCGCGATCAGACGTGGACGTCTTGTCGCCAAACTTTTCAGGAGTGAATTTCTGGTCTGCGAGAAAAGCACTGACAAAGGTGCCAGCATCTTCTCTCACTCCGCGCAGGGATGTCAATTACAACTCGACAAATTCCCCAAACACAACCACTATGAGACTAGTAGCAGGCTATCAAAAGGCTATCGTCGGTGAAGCAGGTTTTGAACATCGCGCCGCCGCATGGCTAGCGCGCACTACCGCAATAAACCATATTCCTCCTCGCAGCCACCGTCGGCGGCTGGATAGAGACTCTCCGTCGCTAAGAACCTAACCTATCGAGCCTATCTTGGCGCTAGTACGCCATTACGTGCTCGTACTCCGGTTGGGTTCGTCGGGATGAGAACTTCAGCACCAGCGGTTTTACTAATCTCTCGAAGTCGTCGTATGCCAGCCGGATCAGCTCATAGTGCGATCCGGCATTGAAGGCGATTTCTTTGTCTTCCTTCAGAGTTGCGTCCACATACACCGGGAAGCCATAGAGATTGCCAAAGGGAGGCATGGCGCCGGTTTCGCAGTCGGGAAAGTGCTTCTTGAACTCTTGCTCGTTGGCCAGTTCGGCGGTCCGAACCCCAGTGGCCTTCTTCAAGGCGGTCATATCGACCTGATAGGAAGCGGGCAACACGACCATGCCCAACGCTCCGTCGAGAGTGACGATCACCGTCTTGGCCAGCTCCTTTCCGGAAATGTGCGCCACCGCTGCAATCCCCTGCGCGGTGAAGGCCTTTGAGTGCGAGATAACGACGTAGCGAATGTGGTTTTGATCGAGGAAAGCCCGAAGCTGATTGAGCGGCATGTCGACCTCCCATGGTGTCGGCCGCAGCAGCTCTTGGCAAGGCACATCCGTCTCAGCTTGGTGGCACGGTCGGGCCACTTGCTCGCGGCTCGCTGCAGCCTGTCAGACCTAAGTCTAGGCCCTGCTTCGAACCGCACAAGTCCGCCCATCACAGCACTCATGTGACGAGTTCACTGCGCTGGAGACAACGATTACAAAGGGAAAATGTTACTTCGTCCGCGTCAGCCGCGCCTGTCACTAGGCATGATGTGCGTGGTGGGCTCCGACAGCTGAATGACCGTGGCTGCTATGTCGACGCTCGAGTTCGTCCATGACCTTCGTGATGCTGTCGGCCACGAATTCCAGGCCCAGGTCGGAGTTGAGCATCATGTGGTAAAGCCTGCGGCAAGGCCACTCCGCATTGAAATATTTGCGCACGAACGCGGCCCGCTCCTGATCGATGGTGTCCACCATCTCGATCGCTTCTTTCTCGCTCATCTTGAGTCGCAGCAGGCGTCTCAGCTTCTCTTCTCGCGAGCCGTACACAAATACGCGAAATGTGTCGGGACGACCACGCAGGATATAAGGTGAGCCGCGCCCTACGATCACGCAGTTGCCTTCGCGCGCCTTCTCTTCAATCAGCCGATGGGCCAGGTCCACCATCATGTCGGCATCGAAGATATGGTGGTCCGCGATCGGCAAGGCCCGCTCGTAGCTTCCACGCCAGAAGACTTTCGCCAGCCGATGCATCAGGGGGTCGACCTTTTCATCGCATCGCGCCACCACCTTGCGGTCGACCGCCGCCATCCGCGCAATCTCGCCGGTAAGCTGCTGATCGAGCAGTTGCCATCCCTTGCGATGGGCTAGCTCGGCTGCTACCAGGCTTCCCCCGGCTCCGTACTCCCGCTCGACCGCGATGATCCTGAACATGGCACCCTCCATCCAGATCGCGGGCAACTTTCGGCCCTGATTTGACCGGATCGGCTTACTCGGCATTTCTACATCGGAATACTTGTGCGTGCAACCCCGCAAGAGGCCGCTTATCATATTGGACGCTTCCCGGCATCCGATAAGTTAGCTGCCTTTGCCGGCAGGGCCCGGGGATCTGCAGGCGCGCGTTTGTAAAGAACTGCTACGGGACAAAGCTGGCCATAGGCAGGATGCGTCTAAGAAGATAGGAGGAATCTATGCGAACTCTGATGCTAAGCGGGTTGTTGTTCAGCTTCACTTTGGCCATGTTTGGCCAGCAGGCGAGCCCGGCGAAGAGTGCCCAGGCTGCAACCGCTGAGGCCGCGATCACAGTTCCCGGGCCTGTGGTCGCCGATTATCACGAGGACTTCACCACCGGCACTGCTGCCGAGCAGAGTATTGCCAAAGAAGTGCGGCATGAGCTGCTGATGCTGCCTTACTACTCGCTCTTCGACAATCTTGGCTATACCGTGCAGGGCCGCACCGTGACCCTCACCGGCACCCTCACCAGCCAGAATGCCGTCACCAAACGAGATGCGGAGGGCGCCGTGAAACGCATTGAAGGAGTAGAGCACGTTGTGAACGACATCAACGTTCTGCCGCCTTCACCCATGGATGACCGTATTCGCAAGCGCACCTACGACGCCCTGGTTCGCACCGCCGGCCTCTCCCGGTATTTCTGGGAAGCGGCGCCGAGTATTCACATCATCGTGCAGAACGGACGCGTCACCCTCGACGGCTTTGTCATGAACGAAGCCGACAAGAATATGGCCGGTATCGCCGCCAAAACGGTGCCTGGAGCTTTCAGCGTGACAAACAATTTGCGCATTGTGAAGGGTTGAGTCTGGCCCTGATCTCGACCTTGACGCTTTATCTCAGCGCGGAGTAATCCTCGCTGAGGTCTTTGTTCCCGCGCGGTGGCAGCAGCGCACCCAGGAGCACCGCCGGGATAATCGTCACTAGGGCGTTGTAGCCGGCTTCAGGCGGCGGCACACCCGATGCCGGCAACTACGTATGCGGCGGGCCCGAAAGCCCGCAACAATCCGGTGGACGGCGAACCCGGAACCCCATTACTATCGCTGCGCGATTACACCACCCCCTGGAGCGCACATGGGATCGGAGCAGCTTTGTACGGTTCGCAGCGGTGGCAGGACATCGCGCGGTAAGGCCCTGCTGGAGACCACTGAGATCATCTTTCGCGGCGACTTCCGTTTGAAGATTCCGTTCGCTTCTTTGCAATCGACGGCCGTCAAGGACGGGGAACTCCATCTCACGTGGAATAAAGGCTCCGCCATCTTCGAGCTTGGCGATTGCGCTGCCCGGTGGGCTGACAAGATCCTTCATCCCAAAAGCACCGCGGAAAAGCTTGGGATCAAGCCGGGAATGACGATCTCGGTCCAGGCGATTCGCGACCCGGCTTTCCTCCGCGATCTTCGTGTGAAGGCAAAGACATTCTCCAGTTCCACGCTGCTTGAAGATTCCGATCTGATCTTCTTCGGCGCATCTGAGGCGTCAGATCTGGGCGGTGTTTCCGAACTCGTCCCGTCGCTCGCGAGTGCGGGCGCGCTGTGGATTGTCTACCCCAAAAGCAATCAGGAGATCACGCAGGCGCAGGTGTTTGCCGCTGGGAAAGCGGCGGGACTTGTGGATGTGAAGGTGGTGAAGTTTTCCGAAACCCACACCGCGCTCAAATTTGTCCGTCCAAAGAACAAACGCTAATCCCCTAGAACTCGATCAACCCATCTGCCCAGTCGCGCTCCGCCTGGCCAAGGTTATCTGCCGTTCCCACGTCGCGCCAGTAGTATCCGTCGGCGCGGAAGCCGCCGATGTTCGCTCCCTCTCCTGCCAGCCGTAAATAAGCGTCGATGATCGCGAAGGCGCCCTCTTCGGTCATGGCGGAGAAAATCGTGGGCGAGATGACATGAATGCCGGTGAACGCGAAGGGCGCCAAACGGGTAGAAGGGTGGACGATCTCATCAGCCGCAGCACCGGCGATTCTTCGCCCACAGAGATATAGCTCCCCGTCGAACAGCAACTGCCGCGCGTTAGGCCGGGCCTGCACTGCAAGCGTGGCCAGTGCCCCACGCTCCCGATGGACCTGCACAATGGCCGCAAAATCAATGTTGCTCAGGACGTCGACATTGTGCAGCAAGAATGGTTCGCTCGAGCCCGCAAAGAAATGCGCTGCCTTTTTAAGCCCGCCTCCCGTATCCAACAGGGCATCCTCGCGCGAGACTTCGAGGTTCATTCCAAAACAACTGGTCGCCTGAAGGTAATCGATCAGCCTGTCGGCGCAGTGGTGGGCGTTGATAATCACGTCCTGAATGCCAAACTGCCGCAACCGCGAGAGCGTGATCTCCAACATCGTTCGCCCGCCGACTTCCACCAGCGCCTTGGGCCGGTCGTTGGTGAGCGGACGGAGGCGCGTGCCCAGACCGGCGGCGAGCACCATCGCTCTCATCGCGCCATCTTCTCCAACTCGAGATGCCGCACTGCGACCTGAATCCCCGCGTTGGCTTGCAGGTGTTCGCCCACTTGGTTGGCGAGATAGACTGAGCGATGTTGTCCGCCGGTGCATCCAAAGCACACCATCAGGTTGCGGAAGCCGCGGCTGCGATAGTTCTCCACGCTGGCGTCGACCAGAGCGAGCACATTCGCCAGATACTGGTGAACGCTACCTTGCTGATTGAGGTACTCGATGACGGGAGCGTCATAGCCGGTGAGCGCCTTGAAGCGCTCTTCGCGTCCGGGATTCGGCAGGCTCCGAGCGTCAAAGACGAAGCCGCCGCCGTTGCCACTCTCGTCCGCCGGAGGGCCCCCGCGATGAAACGAAAAGCTGAAGACACGCACCAGCAGTTCGTTTCCTTCACGGATGCGAGGACCTTGCAGCTTTTCCAACTTCGTCATCGCACGAAACGCTGACATCAACGCCGGCAGTGCAATGGGTAGCTCAACGTTCTTCATCAACCAGCGCAGGTTCTTCAACGCATAAGGAATACTTTGCAGAAAAAGCGGCTTGCGCTCGTAGAAGCCGCGAAACCCGTACGCCCCCAGGGCCTGCATGATACGCGTGTAGACATACGCGTAGTAGTGGCGCAGAAAGACTTCGCGATCGAGCTCAATGAAGCCTCCCAGGACGTTGAGGTAGTGTTCCAGCAATTGCCGGCGAAGGTCGGAGGGCAGGTCGGCCTTGGCATCGTAGAGCAGGGAAGCGATGTCGTATTGCAATGCTCCTTTGCGCCCGCCCTGATAGTCCAGAAACCACGGCTCACCGTCCCGCAGCATGATGTTGCGTGATTGAAAATCGCGATACAGGAAGTAGTTCCGATCGGCCGTGAGCAGAAAACGTGTGAGCCGCCTAAAGTCCCTCTCCAGCGCCTGCTCGTTGAATGCTATTCCCGCCAGCCGCAGAAAATAATACTTGAAATAATTCAGGTCCCAGGCGATGGCCTGTCCATCGAAGCTGGCGCGCGGATATGCGGCCTTGTAGTTCAGCGTCCGCCCGGCCTCCACTTGGAATCGCGGCAATATCGCGATCGCCTTGCGATAAACCTCGAGCACCTCCGGAGCAATCTTCTCGCCTTCACGGTTCTGCGCGAGGAATTGAAAGAGCGTTGTGTCCCCGAGGTCTTCCTCTAAATAAGCCTCATGACGAACGTCCTCTTCGTAAATCTCCGGAACCGGAAGCCCATGCCGGCGAAAGTGCCGGGAGAATTTCAGGAACGCGATATTCTCCTCGCGCACGTCATACAAAATGCCGATGCAGCGGTGTCCATCGCCGATGAGCCGCACAATTTTGCGCCCCGACCCGCCCAGTTCTCCCTGAAGCTGCTGCACCTGGGTCGCTGGCGCCGCAAAATGACGCTCGAAGAGCTTTTTGAGAATGTCGAAGGACATGTCCGTCCAGGCTAGATTTGCTCGAAGACTCGCCCGACGCCAATACCATACATGGTGCACCTGAAGAAATCACGGGCCGTCATGCCTGGAGCGGTGCCGCTTTAGCTGCGCTACTAATCACGATCCCCGATCCGCCATCCACGATCCACTACAATGCCGTCATCCATGAACCTGCACGCCTCCCTCGATTTCGCCGGGCTTGCGATCTGCTCAGTCTATGCCACCATCCCGCTGTTTTGGCTGACCGTGCATCCGCTGATCGCCCGCTGGCGCTCCGTTGGCCGCCGTGCCTATGTCGCCTTGCTCCCGCTATGGTTCGCCTATGCTCTGATCGCCTTCGTCATCGGCTGGCGCTTTCGCCATGTCCACCTGTACATCAGCTGGATGTCATGGGTTCCCGCCATCCTCTTTATCCTGATGGGCTTTGTCGTCTATCAGGGGGCAGGGCAAAGCTTCGGGCGCGTCAAGATCAGCGGTCTTGCTGAGCTCGAGCCCTCCAACCACCCTCAGGAATTGATCACCACCGGCATTCGCGCCAGGGTACGCCACCCCTTTTATCTGGGCCACTTCTGTGAGCTCTTTGGATGGATGCTCGGCAGTGGCTCGCTGGCGCTCGCCGGCTTGCTTGTCTTCTCGCTGCTCACCGGAGCCATCATGATCCACAAGGAAGACGAAGAACTGGAGCAGCGCTTCGGCGATGCCTTTCGTGAATATCGCGCACGTGTGCCCAGCTTCCTGCCCAGGTAATATCTCGGCGGCGCACTCAAAATTGTTTTTTTCTAGCTCTGCATATCCAAATAATGTAACTTTCCAGCTCAGCTACAACTTTCGTGGTTTGTGCTTGCCTCCCGCCCTCAGGGAGACTCTTATCAAGTAAAGTGCGTCCCAACAACTAGTTAAAAGTACATTTAGGTTTTCCCATCTAGCAGGTCACCCCGACCTGCTTTTCTTTGCCGGTTTGTTTGCCCACTCCCCTTGCCAGAGCCGTTGTGATGCTATATAACTAACTAGTTGGTTAAATGGATAATGCTGTAAACAAGTCACTTACTGGACGTGGCAGCCGTAGGAGCCCGGATGCCAGCCGCTGCACCATTCTGGCTGCTGCTTTAGCTGAGTTTGCCGCCCAAGGCTTGGCCGGGGCGCGCATGGATGCCATCGCCGTCGCCGCCGGCGTGAACAAGGCGCTGCTTTATTACTACTTTCGCAGCAAAGACGCCCTCTACAGCGCCGTGCTGGAGCAGTTCTTCCAACGCCTGCAGGCTCGCGTCGGCCGCGCCCTCGACTCCGATGCCAGCGCCAGCGAGCGCATTCTGCTTTACGCCCGGGCGCACTTCGACTCGGTCTCCGAATCGCTGTACTACGCCCGTCTCTTTCAAGGCGAGATGATGAGTGCGGGCCGCGAAGGCTCGTCCCGTCTGTCACACATTGTGAACCAGTACATCAGGCCGATCTCGCTGCGAGTGTTCGAGGTGCTGCAGCAGGGTATTAAAGCCGGTGAATTCCGTGCCGTCGATCCGGCTCAGTTTGCGCCTACCATGGCGGCGACCGTCGTCTGGTACTTCGTCGTCTCGCCCGTTGTGCGCCTCCTTCGTCCGGGCGATCCATATTCGCCCCAAGCCATTCAGCAACGCCGCGCTGCAGTACTCGACTTCATTGCGGCCGCATTGTTCCTCGACCGTAGCGCCGGCCTGAAGCTGGCTGCCGACATCGCCACGCGGCCAGCGGACACAGATGCCTCTGTCGAATCAACGGTCGTGCTGCACACCAATCGGCGCGGGAGGCAAGAATGAAAAAAGGAAAGTTCTTCATATTTCTCCTGCTGCTGGTGTTGCTGGCTATGGGCTACTACTTCTATTCCACCGACCGCACGGGCGCCACAGTACTCATCGGCATCGTCGATGCCAATCAGGTCATGGTCAGCTCCAAGATTGCCGGCCGTATCGAGAAGCTCTACGTGGATGAGGGCTCGAAGGTGAAAGCAGGAGACCTGATCGCCGAGATCGACTCCGCGGAACTTGAAGCGCAGAAGAACGCCGCCGAAGCGACCATCAAGGCTTATGACATGCAAGTCGCGTCATTGAAGGCCACTGAGGCACAGACCTTGGGAGAGACCGACAGTGGTGTGGTCAACGCGCAGGCCCTGCTCGCAGCGGCCAGGTCAACGTTGGCGCAAGCCAAGGCAGATCTGGCGCGCATTCAGAGCGACTCGGAGCGCACCATGAAGCTGGCGGACCAGGGCGTTGCCTCGGACCAGGACCGGGTGCGTGCGCAAGAACAATTGAAGGCGCAGCAGGCAACGGTCAACACTGCGCAACAGAACGTCGATGCTGCGCAAGCCAGCCTCAACATGGCGAAGGCACGCACCCACCAACAAAGCGCTGCCGCCAGCAACGTTGCTGCCAATGAAGCGCAGGTCGCCAACGCCCGCGCCCAACTGGCGGAAGCTGAAACCCGCCTCGGCTACACAAAAATCTATGCCCCGGTTAGCGGCACCGTCTCCGTCCGCGCGGCTCGTCAGGGAGAAGTGGTCAATCCCGGAGAACCGATTGTCACCATCATCGATTTCGGTGATACCTGGGTGCGCGCTGCGGCTCCGGAGACCGAAGCCCGCTTCATCGCCGTGGGCGATAAGTTTCAGGTGCGCCTACCCCAGGGCAAGCCCATCGAAGGCACCGTCATCTTCAAGGCTGTGGAAGGCGACTACGCTACCCAGCGCGATGTCAGCCGCCGCAAGCGTGACATCAAGACCATCGGCCTGAAGCTGAAGGTCGACAACCCCAAGGATGAGCTTGTTCCGGGCATGACGGCCCAGGTGCTCCTGCCCAAAGACCTCACGCGGAGTTCGCGATGAGCTGGACTCATCCCAAAGCTAAGGCCGACGCGCAGGTTTCCGGCACTGGCGATGCCATCGTCGTCGATCACATCACCAAGAAGTATGGCGACTTCACCGCGGTCGATGACGTGTCGTTTGCCGTGAAGCAGGGCGAGATCTTCGGGCTGCTCGGTCCCAACGGCGCGGGCAAATCCACGCTCATCCGCATGATGACCACGTTGTTGCCCATCACCAGGGGCCGCGCCCTGATCAATGGTTTCGACGTTGCACAACATCCTGACGAGGCCCGCAACTGTATGGGCGTGATTCCCCAAGCCTTGACCAGCGACATCGACCTGACGGTCGAGGAAAACCTGAGCATCTACGCCAAGCTCTACGGCGTTCCCGCCGAGAAGCGCAAGCGCAACATCGACGAGCTGCTGGAGACGGTGGACCTCACCAAATGGCGTGACGCTCAGACCAAGACGCTCTCCGGCGGAATGCGCCGCCGCCTGGAAATCGCGCGCGGTCTGGTGCACAGTCCCAGAATCTTTTTCCTCGACGAGCCCACCACCGGCCTTGACCCGGTTTCGCGCGTCGCCGTTTGGGAGATGCTGACCACCATCAAGGACAAGCACGGGCTCACCGTCCTTATCACCACGCACTACATGGACGAAGCCGACCGCCTCTGCGACCGCATCGCCATCGTCGATCACGGAAAGCTGGTGGCGCTTGATTCTCCATTTGCGCTCAAGGCCAGCGTTCCCGGATCGAACGTGATCGAGGTGCAGTTCAAGGGCGCGCCTCCTGATTGGCAGCAGAAGCTGGAGAGCTTGGAAGACGTCAAGTCGGTGCAGTCACAGGCCAGCGAGGCGTATCGCATCCTGAGCAGCAACGGCTCCAAGACCACGACCGAGCTAGTGGGGATGGCGGTCCGATCCAACGTCGAGGTCAAGTCGCTCTCCGTACAGAACACCACGCTGGACGATGTCTTTGTTCACTACACCGGCCGCCAACTGCGCGACGAGCAGGTAAAGGCCTACTCCTTTGTCATGCCGGACCGTCCGGGGATGCGCCCATGAATCGCATGATGGCCATCGTCGAGCGCGAGCTGCGTAAGTTCTTTCGCTCGCCCACCCTGATGCTGGTGTCGATGGTGTTTCCGCTGGTGCAGCTCATTATCCTGGGCAACGCCTTCGGCGGAAAGATCAAGGACGCCCGTCTTGGCGTGGTCGACCAGGACGGCGGCACCCAGGCAGTGAAGGTCCTCGAAGCCCTGAACGCGGTGCAGGCCAACGCGCACACCTTTCGCCCCATCCCTTACGACAGCGATCAGCAGGCCATGCAGGACGTGCGCAACGGCCGCCTTGACGGCGCCATCATCATTCCGCCGGAGTATTCCCGCCGCGTCTACGAACAGAACCACCCGCGGATCGCGCTCATTGTCGACAACACCGACAACTTCATGAGCTCCACCCTGGAGCAGCTCTTCAGCGACTTGACCAAGGCGCTGAACAATCCCGACGTCGAACCGTCGCGCATCCTGCAACAGATCACGCTCGATACGGTCGAGCTGTATCCCTACATCGAGTACATGAAGTATCTGCTGCCCGGCTCCATCGTGCTGGCGATGTTTGTGTCAGTGATGATCGGCGGTGGCATGTTGTACATCGACGACAAGGCGCGCGGCGTTCACGAAGGCTACCTGGTCACGCCGATCACTAAGTTCGAACTGGTGGCCGGGCTGAACGTGGCTGGCGCGATCAAAGCCATTCTGGCCGGCGTGGTGATCACCGTTCTGGGCTCACTGCTCGCCGGACTGGGCACGCCCTTTCAGCCCAGGAACATTGTGCTTGTCATGCTGCTGATCGTTACCACCTCGGTTGCCTTCAACACCATGATGTTTCTCATGATGGTGCGCGTCGAAGACCCATTGGTGCCGCGCGCCACCTTCGGCATTTTGAATACGCTACTCTTCTTCCCCAGCGGAGCGATCTATCCCATCAAGGCATTTCCCAAGTGGTTGCAGACCATCGCTTACTTCGATCCCTTTACCTATGCCGTCGACGGTTTCAAGGCGGTTCTGCTAAGGGACGCCGGCTTCGTTGCCATCCGCATGGACCTGCTGTACTTGACGATTGCGGCGGTAGGGATGATCACCATTGCGACAGCGCTGTTCAAGCGGACGCTTTAGAACGGCAGTAATCAGCAATCAGATGTCAGTTGTTCTCATCCAGATTCAAGCGACATGTCGTAGTTCGACACTGGCACGCACGCTCGCCCGCCGTCGCACCTGATGGCATCGACAATCCGCATTCTTCTACTTGGCTCACACCCCTACGGCGCCTGGACCGCATTGAGGATATTCAGAATCCCCCAGCCAAAGTTGTTGTTCGGCCGGTTTGACGGCGTGCGTCCGCAACTCACGATCGTCGGATATTGGCCCGGTAGGGTGTTGAGCTGCAGCACCTGCTGCGTCCGGTTGATGTCGCCTCTTAGCGACGGCTTCGCCTGCCACAACAGCGCAACGGCTGCCGCCACATGCGGAGCTGCTACCGAGGTGCCAGAGGCAGTCGAATATTGGTTTTCAGGCACTGCGGCTCGAACGCGTTCTCCTGGAGCGGAGAGGTTTGGTTTGATGCGATTGCTGTTGTCGGCCGTCACCGGACCGCGGCTGCTGAAGGTCGCAATGTTGTCTTCGGAAGTGCTTGCTCCCACCGTCACTGCCGCAGCGTAGATCGCAGGAGGAGTGTCAACCGTGGAGCATCCTGGGCCGCTATTGCCCGCCGCCATGACGGGGAAGATTCCAGCCGCGCGCACCGCTTCCACAATCGCCTGCAGTGTGTTTACCGAGCAGCCTTCACTGGGTGGGCAGAGCCAGGAGTTGTTGATGGCGTCGGGCGCCTTCGTCGGATCGCCTTGATTCGGGTCTCCGTTGACAGGATAAGGTGCCAGCAAGAACTGGAAGCATCCTGCATAGGTCGCCGGCGAACCCGTACCGTTCGCGTCCATATTGCGGCAGGCAATGTACTTGGCGCCGGGAGCAACGCCAATCTGATTACCCTGGCCGTCGTCACCAACCATTTCACTGGTCGTGAAAGTCCCGTGGCTGCTGGGATCGATCGGGGTTGGCGAGTGTTCGACGAGGTCCTGCCAGTTGTAATCGTGGTTGACGTTCTGGCCATCCCAGCCGCGATAGTGGCTCTTGAGTGCAGTGTGGTCCCACTGCACACCGCTGTCGGCACTGGCTACAACGTAGCCTTCACCGCGAAATCCCAGGTTCCAAACATCCGGAGCCTTCACCGCTAGGATGTTCCACTCGATGGTGGGAACGTAGTTCTTACCTTCGAGCTTGATGAAGTGAGGAAGTGCGGTGCGGACATGAGGATTGGCGTCAATATGGGCAACGTCGCTTCGCGCTGCTAATTGTTCCATGAGCGCGCGCCCGCCGGTGAGCTCGATCATGTTGACGATGTAGAAGGGCTGGTAGGAGACGCCGAGCGAATCCAGCATCCGCAGGATGGGACCCTGCGTCCGGTTGGCGACTGCGCGCAGCGTGTTCACCACGAACTCGCCTTTCTCTTCTTTCGTCGGCAGGGAATACGCAGGACGGAGGTCGGCCTGCTCACTGAGCACAACCAGGGCCTCTGTCGTGTTGCCGTTGTGGGTTTCCGCAAGAACTCGCGGCGCGATCTTGCCCGCCCAACTCGAAGTCTGCGCCGGCGACGTCAGCCCGGCACTCATGACAATGGCTATTGCGAGAAATGGGGCGAAGACACGCCTGGTCATTGCAGAGCTCTCCTCAAAGTTATTGGCTTACCTGAAAGGTGGGCTTAGCCCGTAGGGGTGGAAAGACGAGGCAGGAAGCCCACGTTGTTCAGGACTGTAGGCGCGGTTCAAATGCATGTCAAGGAAGAGAGGGAAGTGCCCCCTGTTTTGAGAAATTGCTGGCGAATCGCGAAGCGGCGAAGAGCGAACTGCGAATAGCGTTTGTCCCCCAACCATGTGTATGTGACGCTCGTCACAGACCTGTAGCTTCCAGCGTCACAGCCCCTCGTGCCATCCACCCGATATCTTTGCACTTAAAGGTTCTTCCGCACGCAGCACGCAACCGCGCGAATCGACTTTTGGGGGAATAAACGAAGTGAAAGCCACGGAATATTCTGCTGCCCCGCCCGCTACGGAAACCATATCGGCGGACGGTAACAGCCAATCGCTGCGCCCTTCGCCTGAGATGGAGGAACGCGCCGGAGGCAAGATGCTGGAACAAAGACAAAAAGTTACCCTCGACGGCAACGAGGCGGTTGCCTATGTTGCCTATCACGTGAGCGAGGTCGCTGCCATTTACCCGATCACGCCCTCCTCTCCTATGGGGGAATCGTCGGACGCATGGGCCGCAATCGGCGACAAGAACATCTGGGGCGCAGTGCCCAAAGTTATCGAGATGCAGAGCGAAGGTGGCGCCGCCGGTGCGCTGCATGGTGCGTTGCAAGCCGGAGCGCTGGGCACCACCTTTACCTCTTCGCAGGGCCTGCTCCTGATGATCCCCAACATGTACAAGATTGCGGGCGAGTTGACGCCCACGGTAATCCACGTGGCGGCACGCTCGATCGCTGCGCAGGCGCTGTCAATCTTCGGCGATCATCAGGACGCCATGGCCACGCGCCAGACCGGTTTCGCTCTGTTGTCATCGAACTCGGTGCAGGAGGCGATGGACCTAGCGCTGATCGCACACGCTGCTACGCTTGAGTCGCGCGTGCCCTTCCTGCATTTCTTCGACGGCTTCCGCACCTCGCACGAAGTTTCCAAGATCGAGCAGCTGTCGCTCGATGATATGCGCGCCATGATCGATGACGAACTCGTCCGCGCGCATCGCAAGCGCGCGCTGTCGCCCGATCATCCGGTGCTGCGCGGCTCCGCACAAAATCCGGATGTTTATTTCCAGGGCAGGGAAGCCGTCAATCCCTACTATCGAGCCTGCCCCACCATCGTGCAGAGCGCGATGGACAAGTTCGCGCAGGTTGTCGGCCGCCGTTACAACCTGTTCGACTACGTCGGCGCACCCGACGCCGAGTACGTCATCATCATGATGGGTTCGGGCGCGGAGGCCGCGCATGAAGCAGTCGAGTACCTGGCCGCGCAAGGCAAGAAGGTTGGCCTGCTGAAGGTCCGTCTCTATCGGCCGTTCTCCGTCGAGCACTTCCTCAAGGCGCTGCCGCCGACGGTGAAGAGCATTGCCGTGCTTGATCGCACCAAGGAGCCCGGCGCCATCGGCGAGCCGCTCTACCTCGACGTGATCGCCGCGCTCACCGAAGGCTTCACGGCTGGAACCGCTCCGCTGGCCGGCTTCCCCAAAGTGATCGGCGGCCGCTACGGGCTTTCCTCGAAGGAATTCACGCCCGCAATGGTCGCGCGCATCTTCCAGGAGCTGACCAAGCCGGCTCCGCTCAATCACTTCACCATCGGCATTCGCGACGACGTAACCCAGACTTCGCTGGACTTCGATCCCGACTTCTCCAGTGAAGATCCGGCCACCACGCGCGCCATGTTCTTCGGCCTGGGCGCCGATGGCACCGTGGGCGCAAACAAGAACACCATCAAGATCATCGGCGAGGACACTGATTTCGCCGTGCAGGGTTACTTCGTCTACGACTCGAAGAAGTCGGGCGCCCTGACCACTTCACACCTGCGCTTCAGCAAGAAGCCGATTCGCTCAACGTATCTCATCTCGCGGGCCAACTTCGTAGCCTGTCACCAGTTCAGCTTTATGGAGCGGCTCGACGTGCTGAAGTGTGCAGAGCCCGGTGCGGTCTTCCTGCTGAACAGCCCCTTTGGGCCAGACGAGGTTTGGAACAACCTGCCACGCTCGGCGCAGAAGGCCATCGTCGACAAGAAGCTGAAGTTCTACGTCATTGACGCGGTGGAAGTCGCGCGTGCTGCCGGCATGGGTGGCCGCATCAACACCGTCATGCAGACCTGCTTCTTCGCCATCAGCGGCGTGCTGCCGCGCGATGAAGCCATTGCCAGCATCAAGCATTCGATCGAAAAGACGTACGGCAAGCGCGGCGAGACCATCGTGCGTAAAAACTTTGCCGCCGTCGATTCGGCGCTCGAGCACTTGCATGAAGTGAAGGTTCCGGACGCGATCACCTCGCACTTCGAGTTGCGTCCTTCCGTTCCGGCCGGTGCACCCGACTTCGTGAAGCGCGTGGAAGGGCCAATGATCTCCGGCGACGGCGACTTGCTGCCCGTGAGCGCCATGCCGGTCGACGGCACCTTCCCAACAGGTACCACAAGGTGGGAGAAGCGCAACATTGCGCTGGAAATCCCGGTGTGGGATGAGCAGCTTTGCATCCAGTGCGGCAAGTGCGTGATGGTTTGCCCGCACGCCGTTATCCGCGCCAAGGTATACGATCCGAGCGCCGTCAATCACGCCCCGGACGGCTTCCAGATGGCTGTGCCGAAGTGGCGCGAGTTCAGCAACTTGAAGTACACACTGCAAGTAGCACCTGAGGATTGCACGGGTTGCGGTCTGTGCGTGGCGGTCTGCCCGGCCAAGAGCAAGAGCGAAGCCAAGCACAAGGCCATCAATATGGAGCCGCAGCCTCCGCTGCGCGAAAAGTACAACGAGTATTGGGATTACTTCCTGTCGATTCCTGAGATTGGCCGCGACCAGATTTCGCATGGCCAGGTCAAGGATTCGCAACTGCTTGAGCCGCTGTTCGAGTTCTCTGGCGCCTGCGCTGGTTGCGGCGAGACGCCCTACATCAAGGTGATGACGCAATTGTTTGGCGACCGCGCACTCATCGCCAATGCTACCGGCTGCTCATCGATTTACGGCGGCAACCTTCCAACCACGCCCTACACAGTGAATGCCGAGGGCCGCGGACCCGCGTGGTCGAACTCGTTGTTTGAAGACAACGCCGAGTTTGGCATGGGCATGCGGCTGGCCATCGACAAACAGAACGACTACGCGAAAGTCCTGGTGCGCCGCCTGGCGTCGGAGATCGGCGACGACTTGGCTGTCGCCCTCCTCGATGCCGACCAGTCGACAGAGCCCGGCATTTTCGCCCAACGCGAGCGGGTCGCCGAGCTCAAGAAGAAGTTGGCGAACGCGAAATCGTCTGCCACACGCGATCTGCTCGTCGTGGCCGATGCGCTGGTCAAAAAGAGCGTCTGGATCGTCGGCGGCGATGGCTGGGGCTACGACATCGGCTTCGGCGGCTTGGACCACGTGCTCGCTTCAACCGCGAACGTGAACATCCTGCTGCTCGACACCGAAGTCTACTCCAACACCGGCGGCCAGATGTCGAAGGCGACGCCACTCGGCGCGGTAGCGAAATTCGCCGCCAGCGGCAAGCGCACTCCGAAGAAAGACATTGCCATGGCGGCTATCAACTATGGCCGCGCTTACGTGGCGCACGTCGCCATGGGCGGCAGCGACAGCCAGACGATGAAAGCGTTTCTCGAGGCCGAAGCCCACGATGGCCCGTCACTCATCATTGCCTATAGCCACTGCATCGCTCACGGCTATGACATGGTGTACGGCATCGAGCAGCAGAAGAACGCTGTCAACTCCGGACACTGGCCGCTGTTCCGCTACAATCCAGCGCTCGCGGCGGAAGCGAAGAACCCCTTCCAGCTCGATTCGCGTGCGCCCAGCATTCCGCTGGAGAAGTACATTTACAACGAAACTCGCTACACCATGCTGGTGAATAGCGATCCTGACGAAGCCAAGAAGCTGTTGCACGAAGCGCAGGAGAACGTCAACGAGCGCTGGAAGCTGTATCAACACATGGCGTCGATGAATTTCGAAAAATAGCGAGGAGAGAAGACGATGATCGACCTTTCAACCAATTATCTGGGGCTGCGGCTCAAGAATCCCATCGTGGTCTCGGCCTCGCCCCTCAGCGAGAAGCTGGAGAACTTTCCCCGTATGCGCGATGCCGGCGCCGCCGCCATCGTGATGTACTCGCTGTTTGAAGAGCAGATCGAGGCGGAGAGCGAGAACATTGACTCGGCGCTGGAGTACGGCGCCAACAGCTATGCCGAGTCGACCAGCTATCTGCCCGATATGCCGAAGTATCACATCGGGCCCGACCGCTATCTCGACTTGTTGCAGAAGGCGAAGAAGTCGGTGGACATTCCGGTGATCGCCAGCCTCAACGGCAAGTCGCGCGGCGGCTGGTCGCAGTACGCGCAGTATATGGAAGAGGCAGGGGCCGATGCGCTGGAGCTGAACATCTTTAACATCCCGACCGACCCTTCGGTCTCGGCGGCGCAACTGGAAGACAGCTATGTCGAGCTGGTGCGCGCCATTCGCAAGCAGATCAGGATACCCATTGCGGTGAAGGTCGGGGCCTATTTCACCTCGCTGGCCAACTTCGCCCGTCGGATCAGTGAAGCAGGTGCCGACGGCATCGTGATCTTCAATCGCTTCTATCAGCCGGACTTCAACCTGGAAGAGCTGGAGGTCACGCCCAACCTGGTATTGAGCAGCCCGCACGAGTTGCGGCTGCGGTTGCACTGGGCCGCCATCCTGTATCACCAGGTCGAGACCTACGTCGCCATCACCGGCGGCGTGCACGATGCGACCGACGTGCTGAAGTGCATGATGGCCGGCGCCAACGTTGCCATGATGACTTCGGCGCTGTTGAAGTACGGCATCGAACACATCGGCGTCGTGCTCTCCGGCATGGAAGCCTGGATGGACGAGCACGAGTACGCGTCCATCAAGCAGATGCGCGGCAGCATGAGCCTGGTCAACGTGGAAGATCCGACGGCATTCCTGCGGGGCAATTACCTGAAGATGCTGGGCTCGTACAGCTTCGGCGACACCGGTACCGCGCTGCCGACGTACTAAGGTTCATCTCACATTCAGAATGGCCGGTCCTGCGGGGCCGGCTTTTTGTTGGCTTCAGCGCGGCTCTATGGTCTTTAATACGACCTTCTCGTCCGCTGTCGTGCTTAGGAACGTGAAATCTTCGGGCGGGTAGGAATAGCAAGCGAAGACGGCGCCTAGCGTTGACCTGCCATACTGGGTTGGGGCTTCGTATTGGGCCAGGGGCTTACCCTCCAGGTCCACGACTTTGATCAAAACATGGCTGCCGTGGGGGGCGCCGAAAAGTACTGCGATCCGATTGCCGGCGATATGCATCCCCTGCGCCACCACATCCGGCTCTTCGGAATCCACGCGGAAGCTCCGAACCACCGATCCTCCTTCAGAGATGGCGTATATGGTCGCCACCGGGCCGCTTCGCATGAGATAGGCGTTGTTGTCGGCTGCCAGCAGCATCGCGCCACGGGCCAGGGAATGATTCTGCTCCTGTTCGGTCTCCTTCACCGAGCCGGTGCCGTTGCCATCTGTCGGCGCTGTCGGTTCGCGATCGAAATCGACTTCCTTCAGGATGGTTCCATCGGACGAGAACAGCGCGGTGTAACGCACTGACCTTTTCAACTGCGCCTTCCAGCGGGCTCCCGAGATCATCATGTTGCCGGAAGGAAAGGTCACCAGCTGATAAGGCATGAATGCGAACGGCGTACCCAGCTTGATTTTGGAGTCGCAGGCGCCATCATCATCGAAGACCAAGACATGTGGCTTGTCGCCAAGGGGGAATGCGACTTGGTAGACCCGTCCATCCGGCGCGACGAAGAACTGGCCGGCCCGCTGCACCTTGATATCGGAGCAAGAACTGGGAACGAAAGATGCTGTGCGCTCCCCTTTGGGGCTGAGCTTGTGGATGGCGGGAAATCCGTCGCTATCGGTCTTGGAGTACACGTTGCCGTCGTCATCGCATTGCACGGGTGACTCGAACGTGGTGGCGATGTCCTTCGAGGGCACGGTTTTCGTGATCTGGAGTACACCGCTGGCTGCGACGTCCTTGGCCGAGACCCTGGCGGCCGCTTGTCCGAAGGCGAAATAGCCGGTGAATACGATAAGAGAGATTGCGAAGGGCCCCTTCAATGGCATGGTGTAGCGCTCTCGTTATGGCTTGGTGCCGGAGTTTAGACGGGGCGCCCCCCGGCAAAGAGAGCCAGAGGCTTTGGCCTTTGGTGGCCACGCAAGGTGCGGGATCTTGGGGAGCGCGGTCTTGAGGATTGTCTCGTTTCAGAGAGCCGATGGCCTATGGCCGAAACGTGGGGTTCACTCCCGTTCTTGTGAAGAATCGTAAAAAAGAATGTTCCTGAGGCCGATTTCGACGACTTTTTCGTGTGATTTGCGTCTATACTAGTAACCCAAATCCAAGGTGGGCGCCGCAACCCCGACAGCAACCCCAAACGGGCGCCCACCGCCCCCTTTAATCGGAGTTGTTGTGTTGGCAGCTATGCGTGTGAGCTAGCAGCTTCTTTATTTCCCAAACAGCGCTTACTGATTTCCTGTCCTGTTTTGCTGAAGAGCATCACTGCTCGGGCTGCAGTAGCGTTACTTCCAGATTCTGATCGCGCACATTGATGAAGCTCATCCCCGTTTGATCGGCCAGGTCACGGCCTGCAACACGGCGTTTGCTGCCTACTTCTGCCCGCCGATCTCGCTCTCTTTGTACATGTACTTGATGCTGGGCTTGTAGATGAGCAGGTTGGCTGCGCCGAGGCGGTTCAGCTTGAGGCAGTATTTGTCGTACCACTCGATCACGCCGTGAATCTCCTCGCCATCCTGTAGTACTACGACCATCGGCGTCTTGCCCTGCATTTGCTTCTGATAGTAGAAATTCTCCGCGTGGGTCTGCTCCGGAGGTAGCACCTTCTTGCCGTTGCCGCCGCTGCGCTCAGAACGCTCGCCGCGTTCCGGACGTTCTGTCCGCTCACGGCGTTCACGTCCGTCGCCATTGTCCGCGGCGCGTTGTTCGTTACGCCCAAAGCTGGGGCGGATCAACTTGCGGTTGGCAAACAGCTCCGGGTCCAAGGTACGGCCCATGGCAGGAGAGTCGGATGAATCTTTCATGGGGGTTGCTCCTAATGCTCCGCACCGGCGAGCCGTGAAAATGCTGAATAGGTGACCCGGTCGGCTGGCAGAGTTTGCGGCGCAGTGATCCGAACGTCTGGGTAGTACGTTGGCTTAACCCTACCACAGCAAATGCGGCAAAACAATGTTGACATGTTGCGACTTTGGTGTGATGCGAGGCAGTTGTCAGTTTTCTGTAGTCAGTTCTCAGTTGTCCTCCTGAGAGGTGTGATCCGTCGGCGGCGCAGAACGAAGTCGAAGGGTTGCCACCCTACGCATGTTGCGTGAGAAGGCAGGGGCTGAAGCCGCAAATTTTCTTGCGAGTTACCGCCACGGCTGAAGAGGGGGCTGAAAAACTCGTGTGGAGGAGTGATTCGCGTCAGGGCACGACCTTGGTCGTGCCGATAAGTTCTTTATTAGTACCCCGAGGCGACTTCAGTCGTCGAGGAGAGCTGCTGTTTTGAGTTTCTCAGCAGCCGCTGAAGCCGTGCCCCTTCAAAACTCAGATCTCGCCGAAGATGTCCTTGAAGTCGTAGAAGCCGTGCTTGCCGATGATCCACTCTGCAGCCAGCACCGCTCCCTCTGCAAATGTCCGCCGCGATTTAGCTTCATGGGTGAGCACCATGCGATCGCCCGCCGAGTTCAACTCCAGTGTGTGAGTTCCCGTCACGTCGCCTTCACGCTCCGAGGTGATGCCGACCTGGTCGCTCTGCAAAATCCTTTGCATCGCTACGGCCGTACCCGAGGGCGCGTCCTTCTTCTGGATGTGGTGGCGCTCGGTGATGTGGCCGGCGTATCCGTGCGTCAGCGCCGGCGCAGCGGCTTTCAAAATCTGAAAGAACAGGTTCACGCCGTAGGAGAAGTTCGCACCGAAGACGAAGCCAGTTCGCGCCGCCTCGACTAGCATCTTGACGCGTTGCATCTCGCCGTACCATCCCGTCGTGCCGACCACCATCGGTTTGCCCGAGTGCACGACCGCCGAGACATTCGCCACTACCGCATGAGGCGTGGTGAAGTCGATGACAACGTCGGTTGCGCGAAGGTTATTCGAGGTCAGCCAGGCAGCGTCCTTGTTCTCGCCGCCGGCGATGGATTGCACCTGATGCCTGCGCTCGCGTGCAACCTCAGCGACCAGCGCTCCGGTCTTACCTCGCCCAAGAACCACGATTTGCAACGGAGTGCGCGCTCAATCAAAGACCTCCGCGATCAACATCAGCGAAGAACCGCGCATGTAACCGCTGTACTACTTCGGGCACCTGGCTCTCGTCGATCACAAACGTCAGGTTGATCTCCGATGCGCCCTGGGAAATCATGCGCACGTTGATGTCGCGAATCGCGTCGAACACCTGCGCCGCTACGCCACATCGTTCACGAATGTTCTCCCCCACCAGGCAAACAATCGCCTGCCGCCCCGAATACTTCACCTGGCCAAGGTCTTCGAGGTCGGCAGCGATCTGTGGGATCGCCTCATTTGAGTCGACTGTGAGCGAGACGCTGACCTCCGAGGTCGAAACCACATCGACCGCGCAGCGATGGCGCGCGAAGACTTCGAACACCTTCGACAGGAAGCCATGCGCCATCAGCATGCGCGCGGAGACGATGTCGATGATGGTGATGCGGCTCTTCACCGCGATCGCCTTGAACAGCGACTTCGACGGCGCAGTATGCGACAGGATGCGCGTGCCTTCGTTCGCAGGGTTGCGCGAGTTCAGCACCAGCACCGGGATGTTCTTTTCCACCGCTGGCAATACCGTCGCCGGATGCAGGACTTTGGCGCCAAAGTACGCCAGCTCAGCGGCCTCTTCAAAGCTGATTACCTTGATGCGGTGCGCATCGGCGCAAATGCGCGGATCGGTGGTCTTCATGCCATCGACGTCGGTCCAGATCTCGATGCGGTCCGCATTAAGGCCGGCGCCGACCAGCGCTGCGGAGAAATCGGAGCCGCCGCGTCCGATGGTTGTGGTGTGGCCCTCGCGTGTGGCCCCGATGAATCCGCCCATGACTGGAATCTGGCCGCTCTCCACTAGCGGTTTCACCTTTACCTGCAGGCGATGGTTGATCTCGTCGACCTGCGGCACAGCGCGCATGTGCTGCGCATCGGTGACGATGACCTGGCGGGCGTCCAGCAGCGCAGCCTTCATGCCGCGAGCTACGAACGCGGGCGTAATGATCATGCTCGACAGCCGCTCGCCGAAAGGAAGCAACGTGGTCCGAGGTGCGCGGCGTCAGCTCGCCCACCGCGCAGATGCCGCGCAGCAGCTGTTCCAGAGAATCGAAAATGGTTGCCAGTTCGGAATGAAGCTCAGTGTGCAGCCCAGTGCCGAGCAGCTCGCCGGCGGCGTTGTAATGGCGCTCGCGCAGCTTGAGGCAAAGTTCAAGCGACTTCTCGAGATCGCCCCCACCTGCGGCATTTGCCATGGCGAGAAGCTGGTCGGTGACCTTGGCCATGGCGCTGACGATCACGAACGGGCGTTCGCTTGTGCGTTCTTTGACGATGGAGGCGACGCGGTCGATGGCCGCCGCGTCCTCCACCGAGGTGCCGCCAAACTTCATGACGATCACGGAAGCACCGCCGCTGGCAGTTCGATCACGACAGATAGCCTTGCACTTTGAGAAGTTCGGCGTTGAGCAGCGCTGCGCCCGCCGCTCCGCGAATCGTATTGTGCGACAGCACGGTGAACTTCCAGTCCAGCACGCCACAGGGACGCAGCCGTCCCACGCTTACCGTCATGCCGTTGCCGCGATCAACGTCGAAACGTGGCTGCGGACGGTCGGGCGTCGAATCGTAGGCGATGGCCCGCTCCGGCGCCGATGGGCAGCCCAACTCATGCGGTACCGATTTGAAGCCGGTCAGCGCAGCAAGCATGGCATCGCGGTCCGCCGGTTGGTTTAGCTTTATCGAAACTGATTCTGTGTGGCCGTCTTCCACCGCGACACGGTTGCAGTGCGCCGTCATGCGGAACCCGGCATCCACAACGCTTCCGTCGTTCAGCTTGCCCAGCAGCTTGCGAGTCTCCTCCTCCATCTTTTCTTCCTCTTTGGCGATGTAAGGAATCACATTGCCCAGGATGTCGAGCGAGGCAACGCCGGGATAGCCGGCTCCGCTGACCGCCTGCATGGTGGTGACGAAGATGGAATCGATGCCGAACCGTTGGTGTAGGGGCGCGAGCGCGACCACCAGCCCGATCGCCGAGCAGTTGGGATTGGTAACGATGTATCCTCCCGACTGTTTACGCCAGCACTGCTGCTCCAGCAATGCGAGGTGGTCGGGATTGACTTCTGGAATCACCAGCGGCACGTTCGGGTCCATGCGAAACGCGCTGGAGTTGCTAACGACCGCGCACCCTGCTGCGGCAAACTGCGGCTCCAACTCGCGCGCGATGGCGGCATCGAGCGCGGCGAAGATCACCTTGGGCGCGCCCTTGGGCGATGCGGGCGAGATCACCATGTCGCGCACGTGCGCGGGCATCGGGGTCTTCAGGCGCCAGCGAGTGGCTTCGCCGTAAGCCTTGCCCTCCGAACGATCGGAAGCCGCCAGCCACGCGACCTCAAACCAGGGATGGGCCTCGAGCAGTTGAATAAAGCGCTGACCGACCACGCCGGTCGCGCCCAGAATTCCGACTGGGATTTTCGATGACATCATTGCCAATCAGGTAGGCGTATACCGCCGAAAAGTCAGGATACCATTCGCGCGGCTCGACACACGTCAGCGGCGGCCAGCACGGTGTTGCAATGAATGGTGACGGTGTCTTCCACGCGGACAGCATACCCGCCCGCATACATGACCATCACGGGGATTCCCCGCGCTCGGGCCACGCGGAAGAGCAACTCGTCGCGCCGCTTCAACCCATCTACCGTCAGACTTAACCCGCCGAGTTGATCTTCGCGGAAGGGATCGGCGCCCGCGACGTAGCAAATAAGCTGCGGCTCGAACTGCCGTAGTCCCGAGCTGAGAGCGTTGTCCAGCCACGCCAGATACTCGTCGTCGCTGCATCCGTCAGGGAGATTGACATCGATGGATGACGGCGGCTTTACAAAGGGATAGTTGTTTTCCTGGTGCAGCGAAATGGTGAAGACGTCCCTGGAACTGCCCTGCAACATGGCTCCGCGCCCGCTGGGAATGGTTTGCGGCGTGGCTGAGGGCAGCGTCGGCGAGTTCGGTGCCGGCTTGCTGAAGATCGCTGCTGTGCCATTGCCTTGGTGCACATCGACGTCGACCGTCATGGCGCGCTGGAGGAGCCCGCGCTTTTGCAGGCTGCGAATGGCGATGGCGATGTCATTGATCATGCAGAAACCCTCGCCGTGATCGGGGAACGCGTGATGAAATCCACCGCCAATGCTGAAGCAGACGCCATCCTGCAGTGCCCGCTCGGCCGCCAGGATGGACCCACCGGCGTGCAGCAGGAAGGTGTCCACAGCTTGCGGCGAGTAAGGAATCTCCATCTGCAATTCTTCGCGCGCGGATAGGCTGCCTTCCATCAATTTGTTTACGTAATGCGGCGAATGCACCAGCAGGACGTCGCTCTCGGAAGCAGGAGACGGTTCGATGAAGTCGGACAGATCGGCCCAGCCATTCTCCAATAACCGTTCAACGATGAGCCGGTATTTGTCGGCACGAAACACGTGCTCGCCGATGGGAAGGAAATACTTTTCGCTGTAGACCAGTTTGAAAGGAAGCATGGCCGCGAACGCCAAACAGGCGATTGTACTCCGCCGCATTGCCGCTCGCGTCGGTTAAGATGACGCATTCATGACTTCTGCGGCCCAGACCGGTACTTGGCGGCGCGTTGCCACCCATAATGTGCTCTCCACCGCGGGCGCGGTGATGATCGTTGTCTTCGTTGCCTGCGCACTGTTCGCGCCGTGGCTCGCACCCTACGATCCGGCCAACATCGACCTGCCGGCGCGGCTTATGCCGCCCTCGGCGGCGCACTGGTTTGGGACTGATGAGTTGGGGCGCGACATCCTGTCGCGGGTGATCTTCGGCGCGCGCATCTCGATGCTGGTGGGCAGTTGCGTGGTTGCGGCGTCACTCACCTTGGGGCTGATCTTCGGTTCGATCGCGGGATTTTACGGCGGGCTGACCGATCGCGTGTTGAACGTCGTGGTGATGAACGCGTTCATGTCGTTTCCTGGAATTCTGCTGGCTATCGCGTTTGTTGCCTTTCTCGGGCCAGGCATCTTCAACCTGATCTTCGCGCTGTCGATCGGCGGCTGGGTGGGCTATGCGCGCCTGGTGCGCGCGCAGGTGCTGGCAGTGCGTGAGCGTGAGTTCGTGGAGGCGGCGCGCGCTCTGGGCGCCAGCGATGTGCGCATCATCGTGCGGCACATCCTGCCCAACATCATTCAGCCCGTGCTGGTGCAGGCAGCGATCGGCATGGCGGGCGCGATTCTGGCGGAAGCCACCATGAGCTTCTTGGGACTGGGCGTGCCGCCTCCAACCGCGAGTTGGGGAGCGATGCTCAACGACGCGCGCTCGCACCTGTTCGACTCGCCGCACCTGGTGCTGTTTCCCGCAGGCGCGGTGATGCTGGCAGTGCTCTCGTTCAACTTTATGGGAGATGGACTGCGCGATTACCTGGACCCACGCTCGCGCATTGAGGCAGGGCTGTGAGGCGGTACACATTCACCACAGAGACACAAAGAATATCGAGAGGAACGACTAAGAGAAGGTCTCCTCCGTGACCTCCGTGTCTCCGTGGTGAAATTCTTTTTGTGCGGGCTAGTCCAGCAGACTTACAGCGCCCGAGGCCAGATCGTAGTAACCGGCTACCACCTTGACTGCGCCGGCAGTCACCATCCCTGAAATCACCGTTGAGGCCTGTCCCAGCAGCGTGGCCTGAATTTTGGCGTTGGCCTTGATGGCGGCTTCCAGATTCGATCCGGCCTTGTCGACAGCGGGACGAATATGCGGGAACAGCGAGCTGATCTGTCCCGGCACGTCCTTTCCCTGAATAGTGGCTTTCACCGCGCCGCAGCCAGAGTGGCCCAGCACCAGAATCGCCTTGGTTCCGAGGACAGCAGCGCCGTACTCCAGGCTGCCGATAATTTCCGGCGTGATGATGTTTCCGGCGACGCGGCAAACGAAGATGCGTCCGATGTTCTGGTCGAAGACAATCTCAGCCGGCACGCGCGAGTCGGCGCAGGAAAGCACAGCTGCAAAGGGCTCCTGCTTTCCTTCGGTGTGCTGGCGAATGATCGCCAGGTCTTCGTCGAAGGACTTCAGTTTTCCGGAGGTGTAGCGCTTGTTCCCCTCCATCAACTCGTGAACAGCGGCTTCCGGGCTAAGCGTGCGACTGAGCATACGCTGTCGATGGTACGGCGAGTTGCAGTCCTCCGGCGAGAACGGCGGCTGTAGCGCCAATGCCGGTGCGTAAGAGATCGCGGCGAGAGAATTCGTTGTCCTTGGAGTCCTTCACTGTTTCCTCCTGATGCGCAGATTATGGGTACTTGCTCGGCGAACGACAGAGGCCGATAAGCGGGCCCATTTCGAGCGCTGACACTGTATCACTCACAGGGACGTCAGCAAGGCCTTATTTTGACGAAGTAGATGAATGGTCACGCAGGTCTGAGGCGAGGACGGAGCCGGTGGACGGGTCTGTCGTGGCGGCGTGGGGCCGTTCGCAGCGGCCGTCGATGTTACGAAGCCTGCAACTTCTTCAGGTACTCGACGATCTCCGGGCTGGTCCAGTCCGCCTCGCCGATGAACTTGCGGCGAATCACGCCGTCCTTGTCAATGACGTAGGTTTCGGGAAACTTGAAGGTGCCGTAGCGGGTGCTGACCTTCTGCGTGGGATCGCGAACGGTGAATAGGTCTATGTTGTGATCGCGAATGAATTGCCGGTAGGCGTTGTCGTCCGAGTCTTCACTGATGGCAAGCACCACGACCTGGTCGCCGAGTTCTTTCTGCAGTTGCACCAGGGAGGGCATCTCGTCAACGCATGGGGGACACCAGCTCGCCCAGAAGTTCAGCAGCACGGTTTTGCCGCGAAATTGCGAGAGTTCGACGGTGCGCTCCGGCTCCCGCAGCATGAACTCGGGGGCCCGCTCGCCGATTTTGGGCGGACGGTTGTTGTTGCAGCCAGCCAGCAGAAATACGCCGACAAGGAGGGCAGCCGATACCAGACGCTTCACAACTCTATAATAAACAAGAGCCCCACAGGCATGGATGCCACGAAAGCTGCAGTCGAGGTTTCGGTCATCGTTCCCGCGCGGAACGAGGAGGCAAGTCTCGCCGATTGCTTGCGGTCGCTGGTGAGGCAATCGGGCTTGCGCTACGAAGTTGTCGTGGTCGACGACCATTCGACGGACCGTACCCGCGAGATTGCTGCCAGCTTTCCGGTGCGGGTGATCGAGGCCGACCCGCTGCCCGACGGCTGGAGCGGCAAATGCAATGCTTGCTGGACGGGCGCGCGCACGGCGAAAGGGAAGTGGTTGCTGTTCACCGACGCCGACACGCAGCACACGCCGACTTCGATCTCGGCGGGTCTCCGCGAGGCCGAGCAGCAGAGCGCTGAGTTGCTGTCGTACTCGCCGCAGCAGGAGGTACACAGCTTTGCCGAGCGCGCTCTGATGCCGCTCATCTTTGCCGAGCTGGCGGTGACCTATCGGCCGAAAGAGGTGAGCGATCCAGCTTCGCCCGCCGCGGCGGCGAATGGACAATACCTGCTGATTCGTCGCGATGCTTATGACGCCGTGGGCGGTCATGCAGTTGTGGCCAACGCGGTTCTGGAAGACGTGGAACTGGCGCGAAAGCTGAAGAGCGCTGGCTATCGCCTGCAGTTTCGGCTGTCGGACGTAGTGAGCACGCGAATGTATCGCAGCTTTCCGCAAATGTGGGAGGGGTGGACAAAGAACCTGACCCTGTTGTTTCCCAACCCGCGCGGGCTGGCGCTGCGGCGGAGCGTCGAGTTCGCCCTGATCGCGGCGAGCGTAATTGCCTTGGCGACCGCGCTGATCGCACGCGATTCGGCGGCCGTTCTGGTGAACGGAGCGATCGCTTTTGGATTGCTGATTTTCTTCTATCATCGTATACAGCGCGCACATTTTGACTGGCTTTCAGACGCATGTGCCGTGTTCGGGCTGCCGCTTTTCGCGGTTCTTTTGCTCCGCTCGTACATCTGTCATAAGCGCGGCTTCGTGCAGTGGAAGGGAAGGAATTTAGCAACGAGCAATTAGCGACGCGCTTTTAGCATTTAGCATTTGGCCCTTGCGGCTAAGTGCCAATTGCCAATTGCTAGTTGCTGGTTACTAATTGCTAGTCGCTAAAACATGATCTATCTAACGCGCAAGTGCGAATTCTCGGCCTCGCATTACTACCACAATCCCGACTTTACGCCGGAAGAGAACCAGCGCATGTTCGGTAAGTGCGCCAATCTCAATGGCCACGGACATAACTACACGCTGGAAGTAACGGTAAGGGGCGATGTCAACCCGACTACAGGATTCGTTGTCGATCTTAAACAGCTCAAGGACATTCTGAACGACGAAGTCGTGGAGGCCATGGACCATCGCCACCTGAACAAAGAAGTTCCGGAGTTTGCTACGCGCATTCCTACGACCGAGAACCTGGCCATTGCCATCTGGGAGAGGCTGGCGCCCAAGCTGAAGGTGGCCCGGCTGCATAGAGTACGGGTTTACGAGATGCCGGACCTGTTTGTCGACTATTACGGGGAAGAATGAAGGCCCATCTGACTCGGCGTTATGCCATTGCCGCATCGCACCGCTTGCACAACGACAAGTTGTCGGAGGCGCAGAACCGTGAAGTTTACGGTAAGTGCAACAACCCTTACGGTCACGGCCATAACTATGCGGTGGAGGTGACGGTTAGCGGGCAGGTTGACCGCGAGACGGGTATGGTTTGCAATTTGGTTGATCTTGACGACTGCTTCCGGCGCGAGATCATGGAGCGGTTTGACCATCAGAATCTGAATACGCTGTCAGAATTTGTCGATGCGCCTCCGACGACCGAGAACTTCGCGGCCGTGATCTTCCACATTTTGAAACGGCAGTTCCGCGCCGCTCATCTAGAAAAGATAAGAATCGAAGAGACACAGAACAACAGTTTCGAATATCTCGGCGAAGCCCAACTATCCTGAAAGAGTTTCCCCCGATACAACTGGGAGAACCATGAAGAACACGATCGAAACACCGACCCTCACCAGCGCCAGCTTCGAAGAACTGGCCCGCGAGCTGCTTGTGCGCCTGGGTGAGGACCCCAACCGGGAAGGCCTGTTGCGCACACCCGAACGCTTCGAGAAGGCATTCAAGTATCTGACAAAGGGATACAACGAAGATCCGGAGCAGGTGCTGCGCAATGCGCTGTTCAGCGTCGATTACGACGAGATGGTCATCGTCAAAGACATCGAGATGTTCAGCCTCTGCGAACATCACATGCTGCCCTTCTTCGGCAAGGTCCATATCGCTTACATCCCGAAGGGCAAGGTAATCGGGATCAGCAAGCTGCCGCGGCTGGTGGAGATTTTTGCGCGCCGGTTGCAGGTGCAGGAGCGGATGACGGTGCAGATCGCCGAAACCATCCAGCAGGCGATCCAGCCCATGGGAGTGGGCGTCGTCATCGAGGCGCGGCACCTGTGCATGATGATGCGCGGCGTCGAGAAGCAGCACTCGGCAACCGTGACCTCGTCGATGCTCGGGCGCGTTTCGCGCACAGCAGACACGGCAGGAGTTCCTCTCCCTTATCCATCACAAGAACGGCAACGGTTCCTAAGCCATGGCGGCCGATTCGGAGAAACCGTCGTCAGGCCGCGTACACGCTTGTCCGGCAAGGTCGCGGTTGTCACCGGCGGCAACCGAGGCATCGGTTTCGCCATTGCCGGGGCATTGGCATCTGAAAGTTGTAGTGTTGTTATTAGTGGCCGCGATCAGGAAAAGCTCGAGCAGGCTGCCGCAAAACTGCGCCAAAAGGGTTCCGCTGGCGCGCGAATCTTGCCTGTCGTCTGCGACATCCGTGATCTCGAATCGGTCGAGGGAATGTTTGCCGCCATTACGAAAGAGTTCGGGCGACTCGACATTCTGGTGAATAATGCCGGGATTTCCCAGTCGGCGGCCCCGATCGAGCAGACCGACGTTGACCTTTGGCGCGATATCATCGACACCAACCTGACAGGCACGTTCCTCTGCACGCGTGCTGCATTGCCGCTGCTGAAACGCAGCGGAACGATTGTGAACATCATCTCGGTGGCAGCGCGGGAGTCTTTTGCCGGCTATGCGCCCTATAACGCGTCGAAGGCGGGCGCGCTGAGTTTTACCCGGACGCTGCGGAACGAGTTGGTGAAGCGAGGGATTCGGGTTACAGCGCTGCTGCCGGGAGCGATCGATACGGATATCTGGGAGCAGATAATGCCCGACGCCCCGCGCGACAAGATGATGGAAGCGCACAGCGTCGCGGCGCTCGTGCTCCAAGCAGCCCTGTTGTCGCCCAGGGCGAACTTGACGGAACTGGTGCTGGACCCGATAGAAGGGGCTTTGTAGCGGCTCGATCCGCCTTCGCATCTAAGATAAGTAGCACTCATGATTAGTACCGCCATCCGTCGCAAGGCAGGCCAGTTTGCAAAGCTGGCGCACCACTCTGCCATCACTCCGCGGACCGGCCTGACTCATAAACCAGTACTGGCAAAGCGCAGTGAACTGGGTGTGACGTTCATCGGACACTCCAGCTTCTTCGTGCAGGTTGGCGGCAAGAACCTGCTGATCGATCCCAACTTTGCGCGCTGGATTTTCGTGCTGAAGCGCCTGCGCCGTCCCGGTCTGAGCCTGCGCGACCTGCCGTCAATTGACGCAGTGCTGGTGTCGCACGCCCACTTCGATCATCTGCACCGTCCCTCGCTGCGCGCCATTGCACGCCTTACCCGGCGCAAGTCCGGCAAGCGGCCCTTCATCATCGTTCCGCAGAACGTTCGCGACCTGGTCAGCGATCTCGGGTATTCGCGGGTCATCGAAATGGATTGGTGGGAGACCTTGTCGCTGGGAGCGGTCGAGGTCACCCATACTCCGGCGAAGCACTGGGGAGCGCGGGTGATTCGCGATATGCACCGCGGCTACGGCGGCTTTGTCGTGCGGGCGGGTAAGCATACGCTCTATCACTCGGGCGACACCGCCTACTTTGACGGATTCGCAGAGATTGGCGAGCGGCTTAAACCGCACATCGCGCTGTTGCCGATTGGCGCCTATTATCCCGCATCGTTTCGCAATGTACACACCAGCCCCGAAGACGCGGTGCAGGCTTTCCAGGACCTCAGGGCACGATGGATGGTGCCGATGCACTATGGTTCGTTTCGCCTGGGCCATGAGCCAATCGATGAACCGTTAGTACGCCTGATACAGGATGCGCGGCGGCGGGGCGTCGAGAAGCAGTTGTGCGTCATGGAAGAGGGCGTGACGAAGATGTGGGAGTGAAAAGCAACTAGCAACTTGACGTAACTGCAAAGAACGTTGCCGACTCCTGTTGCACGTTCTTGCTGTCGCATTTAGGACACTTGATATTGTTGTCCTGTTCCGAACGAGTGAGGAAGAGTTCGAATGACCTGGCGAAATCTTTGCAGACGTAATCGTGAACGGGCATAGGAACTTCCCGTGGGTAAGAGATTACCCGCAAAAATCTGTGCCCGGCGGCAAGCTTCCTTACAGATTGAACTCTTCCTGATAATCCCGCCAGATGCCCCCGCGATAGATCTGCCGCACCGGAACATCCTCGGCGTGCTTGGCGCCCTTGGCCCACATCCAGGCCTGCTGCATCTCGTTGGCTTCAAAGTAGCGGACATCGGCCTCGGCCAGCACGGTTGCGCCCAGCACCATGGTCTTGATTTCTTCCCACTTCGAGCCGCCGACCAGCGCCACACGCGCGATGTGATCGGAATACTTGTGCAGGAAGCGCAGCTCTTCCCAGCGCGCGTTCCACTCCACGCCCTTCAGTTCGGTGGCGTCCACGACAATCCCCAGCGGACGCTTGCCACGTTCCCGGATGGCGATCTGTATCTGCGGCTCGAAGGCCTTCACGTCGGCTTCGGTAATCTGTCCAGCAACTTTGAAACCGTATGCCCAGCCGCCACTTTCTTTCATGCGTTCGATCATTGGCACCAATTCCTTTGTTTATTCTGGTTATGACTGCGATGAGACTCTCTCAGAGATTACGTGAGCAGGCGAAGTGGCGCAAACCCGAGGAGGCGTCACGACTGGCTATGGCGACTTGTGTCAGTTTGGTTCGCCGCACGAAAAATGGCAGATGGTTGTATCCCGTCCGTGCCTTTTCGGCATCTTACGGATGGGGCGACATGTTGGTATACTTCCACGGCATTCAAGCGACGAGAGTGCGGCGATGAAGCGGCGACTCTCGGCGCGCTTCTTTGATCCGCATCACTTCCGGGCACCGATGTCCAAAACCGAAGAAGATACAGCCCTGCTCGCTGCCATCATCGCAGGAAGCGATGACGCAATCTTCAGCAAAACCCTGGAAGCGATCATTACCAGCTGGAACCGCGGCGCCGAGCGCATCTATGGTTACACGGCGGAAGAGATCATCGGGCAGCCTGTGTCAGTGCTCGTCCCGGCCGACATGCCCGACGAGATACCTTCCATCATGAAGCGGATTCGCGCCGGCGAAAGCGTGGACCACTACGAGACCGTTCGCAAGCACAAGGACGGCACCCTGCTTTATGTGGCGATCACCATCTCGCCCATTCGGAACCGGCACGGGGATGTTGTGGGTGCTTCGACCATTGCGCGTGACATAACCTCGCGACGGCTGGCAGAGGAGGCTCTGCGCGCATCGGAGAAGCTGGTTGCCATGGGGCGCATGGCGGCTTCGATTGCGCACGAAATCCGCAACCCGCTGGATGCGGCCAAGAACATCACCTATCTGCTCCGGCAGGGTGAGAATCACGAGCCTTCAACCCGCGATTTGCTGGAGCTGCTCGACCAACAGTTCACACACATGGGCGAGATTTGCAGCCGCACACTGTCGTTTGCCCGACCCGGCGACGCTGCCGCACGCGTGAGCCTGGCCGCTATCGCAGACGAGGTTCTGGCGCTGCGTCGGCAGAGCTTGGAAGCGAAGGGTATAGAAGTGGTGCGGCGATTTGACGCCCCGGGCGTGCTGGTCGGCTATCCTGGGCCGCTGCGTCAGGTACTAGCGAATGTCATCAGCAATGCCATCGACGCCATTCCGGCAGGGAGCAAGGGAAGGATTACCGTCCGAATTGCCGACGCGCACCATTTCGCTAGTGGCGCAGAAGGGGTGCGCATCATGGTCAGCGACAGCGGCGTCGGCATCAAGCCGCAACACCTGAAGCGGCTGTTTCAGCCGTTCTTCTCCACCAAGAAGAATGAGGGAACCGGACTGGGCCTGTGGGTTTCCTATGGCATCGTGACCCAGCACGGAGGCTCGATTCGGGTACGCAGCCGGGTAGAAGGCCCTGCGCGCGGGACTGTGTTCAGCATCTTCCTGCCCCGCCTGGGCGCTCGCGTCAATGGAAATACTCAAGCTGCCTAACGGGGTTGCGCCGTCTCGTAATAGCCTTGGCGAGTCTGGACGACGAGGTTCTTCGGCTTGGTGGCCAACTGGATCTTGTGGTATCCCCCGTTTTCCTCGCCTTTGTCAGGACTGAAACCCAGGCTGTACAGATTACGCAGCTCCTCCTGGACCTGCTTGTAGATCTCAGCCACCGATTCTTTCTTGGTCACCTCGAAGAAGTGCCCGCCTGTCTCCTCGCGAGAGGCGCTGCAAAACTCTTCTGCCGTCCGGGTGCGACTCTAGTGGAGGATACTGGGGGCCGCCGATGGGAGGCCCGGCAGGTCCGCCCCACGGGCCGTTCCACCCGCCGTGACGGCCGCCGCCCATGCCGCGGTTATAGGCGTAAGGGTCGGCAAACAGGATGGAATAGACCATGGTGTCGGAACGCTGTGCCGCCTCGATAGCGCGGTTGAGCGTGTATTTGCTGCCCTGATCGACCCCGTCGGTCAACAGGATGAGCGCCTTGCGCCCCCGCTGCCTGCTCATCAGCTCATCGGAGGCAAGAAACACAGCGTCATACAATGTGGTACCTGCTGGACGGTGCCATCCGCCATGCCCCCCACCTCCGGGATAGCCGCCACCTTGTCCGCCAGGGTAGCCTCCGCCACCCGGATAGCCACCGCCGCCTCCGCGGCCATAGCCACCGCTCTGCTCAGGCTCGGCCACATGAACGCGATCGAGTGCGGTCTGCAGTTTCTGCTTGGAGTTCGTCAGGTCCTGTAGCAGAACGCTTTCGGAGTCGAAGTTGATGACGAAGGCATTGTCGCGGTCCTCGCGCATGACGTCAGCGAGGAAGTCGTAGCTGGCGGTGCGCTCCTCTTCCAGGACGCGCATCTGGCTGAGGCTGGTATCGACCAGAAGCCCCAGGGTGAGAGGCAGGTCGGTTTCGCGCGCGAAATACCGGATGGGCTGCGGGTGTCCATCAACCTGGAGCAAGAAGTCGTCCTTGGACAGTGTGGGCACGATCTGCCCATGCTTGTCGCGCACGGTAGCGAAGACGTTCACCACGTTCACGTCTTTGGTGAATGTGGGAGTGTCACCGGAGTCGCCGCCGGCGGACTGCGGGCTTTGCGCGGAAAGCGGCGCAGTACACAGCAAGGCTGTGATCAGACTGACCGCCAACGCGCGTGCGCAAAATGCGCCCAGCGTTCCGGCGCGACAGAAGCGAAGCTTTTGCATGAGGAAAGCGTTCACTGCTCTAGACCCGAATCCAGGCGGAAAGTTGCTGTACCGTACCCAGCGGCTAGTTTGATGGCCCGGCTGTCGGCGTCAACGGCAACTGGGCGACCCGCACGATGGTGCAGCTCACCTGCTTGCCGCTAGAGCTCTTCACCTTGCCTTTGTTGCCCTTCACCTGATAGTCGATGTTGCTGCCGACTACAAAATCGGTGGCGTTGATCTTGTCGCCTTCCTTGGAGCGGCAGGTGTATTCATGGGCCTGCGCGTCGAAGGTGAAGTCGTACTGCTGGTGCTTGTGGTGCTTTTCGGTGGTGCCCGCCGGCTCTACATTGATTAGCTTGGTGGTGCCGGTTTCTTTCTGGGCGGCCAGCGCGGTGCCGCTCAGGCAGGCAGCCAGCGCCAGGATGCAAAGAGTGCGCATGGTTGTTGAATCTCCTGTGGCGATTGTAGGGGGCGAGAGCGATTTTGCAAACCGCCGGGCCCGGCGAAGATATCGAGCCGCGGAGGTACCCCGGATGTACTCGGACCGGAAGCAGGGGAGGGATTTCTTCTCGTAACATACGTTGGGGACGCGAGTAGACTAGGAAACTATGACGCTGTTTGGGGCTCAACCCTACGATCCGGCGCGTACGCGCCGCCGCCGCATTCGCATCATCGCGATTTCCATTGCAGTGATAGTGCTCGCCTCGCTTGCCTGGCACTACCGCTATTTCCGGGAAGAGCGCCAGGTCGACAAGTTCTTCAACGCATTGCAGCAGCAGAAATTCGAGCAGGCGTATGGGATCTGGATGAATGATCCGGACTGGAAGCAGCACCCCGGGGAGTATTCCCGCTATCCGTTTTCCGACTTCATGCAGGACTGGGGACCGGGTGGGGAATGGGGCATTATCAAAAGCCACAGCATTGACGGCGTGGCCGTACCCAAAGGCGGCAACGCCGGCGCCTTCGTCAGTCCCAGCGGCGTTGTGGTCGTCGTAACCGTGAATGAGCGCATCGGGGACAAAGCCCACATCTGGGTGGAGAAGAAGGACAAGACGCTGAGCTTCTCGCCGTACTAGAGAGACCGCTCTTCGCCCTTCGCTGGTCGGCGACGGGTTGATGGACCTCAGGGGGCTGAAGCCCCGTTCCCCTCGGTATCTTCGCATCAACTCCAGCCGGAATCTGCGGCGCTACGTCAAGAGCAAATAGTCAAGAGCCAATAGCCAAGAGCCAATAGCCAAAGGCGGCCTTTCTACGCTGCCGGAGCCATGGAGCGTTCAGCGGCGTTTTGAATGAAGCGCTTCATCACGTTTGACCACATGATTTTCTTGCGCAGCGCGCCGTCCTTCGCTGCCCGTCCCTGAACAAACATCCGCAATAATTCGCGCAGCTTGAATACCGTCAGCAACGGCTGCTCCTGGGCGTCCATGCCGTAAGCAGGCAGGAAACAGTCATGCACGCGCGAGGTCAGGCTGCGATCGCAAAAGGGATACTTCTCCAAGGCTTCGACGGCAGCAAGAAAGCTGGCAACGTCGTGCATCGATGGCCCCTGAGGGCTGAGGTTGGCAAACTCACCAAAGGCGACGCCCCGGTCGGAAATCAATACGTTGACGGGAACGAATTCATTCAGAAGCGCGGAGCAGGGCATCAGCTTGTTTACCCCAGTCAACGCCACGCCGACGTACTCCAGAATGGATTGCACTGAGGCCTTCGCGAGCCCATCGTGTTGGCCCTGCACGCAGAGCTCCTCGATTTCGGAGAGCAGGGCCTTGTGATCAAGGGGTTGCGGCTTGCCGGCGGTGGCGTCGTGAAATCGGCGGAGCCATTCGCCGGTGCGGCGAGCAGCCAGGTCGAGTCCGCCGCTGTCTGTGAAGGCCGGCAGGAGCGCAACCTTCATCAGTACGCTTTGCAAAGGCAGGCCATTGAGTCTGTCGCTGACCACAGCACCTAGCGGGGCAAAGCATCCGATGGGTCGCGGGACCCCCGCCAGGTGATGACGCGTCGCCGCTTCCCAGACATGTTGCAGGTTTGCCGCCTCGCGGCCTGCCCGCTCCTGAGATGAGGATGCGCCGGCTTTGCCGGAGCGATAGATTTTCGCGTTGACGCGCTCCCGCGCGTCGGCAAAATCCAGAACGATTTCGTAGATGCAATGACCCGCTTTCGGGGAATGGCCCACGACCCGGACAGACCTCAATTGCGAGTGTTGGGGAAATAAATCGGTTGCAGAAGTTCGCAAGCTATCAACGATCTGATCGAGAACCGTGTCGGCCATGCACACCCTTTCGCGGGAAACGCGCCTTGTAGTCGAACCCCTGATAGTGAGTTGCGGAAAAAGGAGGTTCGGTTGGCTGAGGGAAGAAGTTTCGATTTGGACTTTCGAGGGGATGCCCGCAAGGTAGCAGGGAACAGCAACTGCTTTGTCAATCACGGCGGACTCAGGACGACAGCACGGAGAGCGAACCGCCAATCGTAGCTTTTTTCAGTAGAACAGATACTTCTGCCACTTGGAGTCGGAGCGGCCCATCATGCGCATGATGTGGCGGCTGGTATGCAGATTGAAGGCACGCGGCTCGCGCATCAGCTTCATGTTGGCTTCCTGGGGCAGCATGTTGCCCTTGCGGCGATTGCAGGAGTGGCAGCAGGCGACCAGGTTCTCCCAGGTCGAAGCGCCACCACGGGAGCGCGGAACTACGTGGTCAAGGGTGAGCTCGCCCGCAGCAAGAATCTTGCCGCAGTACTGGCAGGTGTTGCGGTCGCGCAGCAGGATGTTCTTGCGCGACAGGGCGCGCGTCTGGTGGGGAATGCGGCGGTATTCGAGCAGACGGATGACGGAGGGAACGTTCATCGCGAGCCGGGCGGCGTGCATGCGGTGGCCGTTTTCCTCTTCCATCATGGCGACACCTTTGAGCACCAGGATGATGGCGCGGCGGGCGGCGCAGACGTTGATGGGCTCGTAGGAGGCGTTCAGCACCAGCACGGGAGCGTGCATCGGCGAGCGCTGAACGCGGTCTTCAGGCGCGACCCGTGCGTGGTGCATGTATCCGGCTAACGACTTGCCATATCGCGAAGCTGTGCTCTGGGCGGTAGACATAGCTTGTTTTACACCGAGGCGAATTGCCCCGCCTCGACTTCCTCCCCCTGTGACTTGTTACGGAAACCCGGTGTGCCGGCCGCCTTGAGCGTACGCGCTACGGTGGCGGCAAAAACCTTCGCTGCGCCCGCACACTTTAGGACACGCGCGCATTCGGAGACCGTGGTGCCCGTGGTCATGACGTCGTCGACCACGATCAGCGTGCGGCCCTCAACCCGTTGCGGAGCTACGACCCGGAAAGCCCCGCTCATGTTCCGGATGCGTGCTTCGCGGTCGAGGCCGACTTGCGAACGTGTGGGTCGCCGGCGTTCCAGAACGCCGCAATCCAGATCGAACCGCGGCAGGTGCCGCAACGCCGCCCGCGCAATCAGCTCCGACTGGTTGAAGCGCCGCTCCCGGCGCTTGGAAGCGTGCAGGGGCACGGGAACCAACACCGGGGCCGAATCACCGGACGTTATGCAAAGGTCCTCGATACTGCGCGCCAGCAACCCGCCCAGGGGTCGCGCGGCAGGCAAGACTCCGCCGTATTTCAGCAGGTGGATCAGGTCGCGAAGTCCGGCAGCATACTCGCCAAAGGAAACCGCTCTCTCGAACTCGGGAGGATAGTCACGACAAGCCTGGCAGAGGGCGTCGCCGGTGAGCAATTGCGCCGGGGCCAGGCGCTCACCACAGAGAACGCACTGCGGGGCGCGAATCGGCTCCAGCGAATTCAAGCACTCGGGACAAACTGGCAGACGTGAGACAGATACAAGAGGGGTATCACACAACCGGCAATCGGAAGGAAAGAAAACCGCAGACAGGCCACTGATAACCGTTTTGAAGGGCGCCACGACACCGGCACGCGGCTCGACGCGCTTGAATCGTCGTTTTCTCGTTACGGTTTCACAACTGCTGAAGACCCGCCTCCACGTTCAAGTAGCCGCCCAGTTGACCGCCGCTCGATGGGGATGGTTGTCAGAACCGACCATTCAAGTATATGGACTTTAAGGCAGGCCCGCAATGTCGCCGGTGGTTCGCGGAAAGAGTTCATTATCTTTTCACCTGAGCATATGCTGTGTCTTGCCTTCCGCCGCAAGACCTTTTAGGATGCCACGGATGTGGCAAGGGGGCTTGTATGATCACCGGTGTGCACGCAATTATCTACAGCAAACAGGCTGAAAAATTGCGAGACTTCTTCCGCGATGCGCTCGGTTTTCCGTTTGTCGACGCCGGGCATGATTGGCTTATCTTCGCGCTTCCGCCCGCCGAGCTGGGAATTCATCCCACTCGCGAGGACGGCTCCCACGAGCTCTACCTTATCTGTGACGACATTATCGCCACTCTGGCGGAGCTCCGGGCTAGGGGGGTGGAGCAGGCCGAGCCCATCACTGAGCAGCCTTGGGGGCTGCTGGCCGCCATCCGGATTCCGGGCGACGACCGGCTGCGGATCTACGAGCCGCGCCACCCTACTGCCGTCGGCAAAGGCGGGGGCGCTCCCGCGGGCGCCTCACCCGGCGGCCGGCAAAGCATTAACTAAGGCCACTAGCGCGCAGCGAATGCGTGCAGCCACTTGTATCCGGCGCTTCCGGCATGATACCTTGCGCGCTTGCTGTATCCGCGCGTGCGCGGCCACCTTCGAGGTTCCTAATGAGCACTCCAACCATTAATAACGCCCGGCAAGAGAGCCGGGTCCATCGTCCCTACGTTCCCGCCAACATGGAAATGAAGGAGTTTACCTTCCGTGCCGTGTTGATCGGGCTGGTCCTGACCGGTATCCTGGGCGCGGCCAATGCCTACCTCGGCCTGAAGGCCGGCATGACCATCGCAGCCACCTATCCTGCCGCCGTCATCGGCATGGCGCTGCTGCGGCTCATGAAGGGCAGCCTGCTGGAGGAAAACATTGCCCGTACCATCGGCTCGATCGGCGAATCGGTTGCCGCCGGCGCCGTGTTTACCATTCCAGCCTTCATCATGGCGGGCCTGTGGTCAGGGCTGACGCGGGAGTACTACTGGAACACCGTCGTGCTGATGGTGATCGGTGGAACACTGGGCATCCTGCTCGTCACCCTGCTGCGGCGTGTAATGGTGGAAGACCCCGAGCTCCCGTATCCGGAATCGGTGGCGGCCTCGGAGATTCACAAAGCCGGCCAGCAAGGCTCGAAGGCGGCGAAGATCCTGTTCAGCAACATGGGCTTTGGCGGCCTGTTGTACCTGCTGGGTGCGATTAACGTCTTCTCCGCTAGCAATACCTTCCTGGTGAACATCGCGACGCTGGGCAAACGGCTCAATCTGCGCACCAGCACCAATCCCAGCGTAGTCACCACGCTGACCGGAGGCGCGACCATTCTGACGCCTCCCGATGTGAGTCCAGCTTACCTGGGCGTGGGATTCATCATCGGGCCGCGACTGGCGGCACTGAACTTTGCCGGCGGCGTGCTGGCGTGGGGGCTGTTGGTTCCACTCCTTACCTACACCATTGGACCGTACCTGCAGTCGCAGCAACCTGGAGGGCAGACGCTGTCGTGGGATCTGCTGGCCAACTCCATCTACTACTCCATCGTGCGGCCCATTGCGGTGGGCGGCATGCTGGTGGGCGCTTCGTACACCCTGTTCAAGATGCGCAAACAGTTGATGCTCGGGATGGGCCGTGCGGTTTCCGATCTGAAGAAGTCAGCCGAAGCGCATGCCAGCAGCAGCCGCACCGAGCGCGACCTTCCGGCCAAGATCGTATTTGCCGGCATCGGCGTCGTCTTTGTGGCGATGATCGCCCTGTACTACTACTTCATCTCTACTGCCGGGAACTTGTCGAGCTCCAAAGTGATCGCTGGCGCGCTCGTCGCCGCCGGCGTGATGCTGATTTTGGGCTTCTTCTTTGCCGCCGTCTCCGGAAACCTCGTGGGCCTGATCGGATCGTCGAACAATCCTGTCTCCGGATTGACGCTTTGCACCCTGGTGGTCGCGGCCCTGCTGATGGTGGCGCTGGGCGTCGCCGGGAGCGGCGGTGTGGCGGCTGTGCTGGGCGTGGCAGCGGTGGTCTGCGTGTCGTCGGCAGTGGCGGGCGAGATGCTCCAGGATCTTAAGGTGGGATACATCCTCGGCGGCACGCCGGCGAAGATGGAAATCGGCGATCTGCTGGGTATCGTGGTGGCGTCGCTGGTGCTGTTCTTCCCGCTGGCAATTCTGGATAAGGCATACCACTTCGGCAGCTCGGCCCTGCCTGCGCCGCAGGCTGGACTGATGGCCATGCTGGCCAAGGGCATCGTCGGTGGCGACATGGCCTGGCCGCTGGTGATCGTCGGCATCCTCATGGGCTTCGCCATGATCATGATCGAAGTGAAGAGCGTCATGCTGTTCGCGGTGGGAATGTATCTGCCGCTGGGCACCACGTTTGCGATCTTTGTCGGGGGCCTGGTGCGCTGGATTACCGACAAACTGCGCGACCGCCGCGGCTACAACGATGCTCAGAAGGCGCGCGTCGATAACGCAGGGGTGCTGACGGCATCAGGCCTGATCGCCGGCGAAGCCTTGTGTGGGTTGGTGATCGCCGGACTGGTCGGCTCTGGGCGCGACGTCACCCTGATCAAGTGGACGCCGCCATACGTGGCAGCGCTGGTGGCGCTCGCAGTGCTTATTTTCGTGATGATCCGCGTGCCGCTATCGAATGCTGGAAGCCCGGATGAGCCGGCCCCGCCGACCGCGATTATGTAATCGCATCGCCGGGTAGACGTAGAATTGAAGGCGGAAGGGTCTAATGGCGACCACAACCAAAGTCCCGATTGAGGAGTATCTCCACACCTCCTATCGACCCGATGTTGAGTACATTGACGGTGAGATACAGGAGCGAAACGTGGGTGAGATCGAACATGCTCGGATGATCAAGGCGGTGCTGAAATGGTTTCTTCAGCACGAGATGGAGTGGCGAATAGAAGCTTTACCGGACGTCCGTGTGCAGGTCTCTCCTACCCGCTTTCGCGTCCCTGACATCTGCGTCTCTGCTGCCGCCAGTCCTGATCGCAAGATTGTCACCTCGACCCCACTGCTGGTGATCGAAGTTCTCTCTCCCGAGGACCGCATTGACCGCTATCACCAGCGGATTACGGATTACCGCCAAATGGGCATTGCCGGCATCTGGGTACTCGATCCTGAAACCCACCGGGGATGGGATTGCTCCAGCGGGAACTGGATGGAAGGTACAGTTTTCCGGTTGACAGACTCACCAATCTATCTCGACCTGAATGGCTTGTCCGCATAGTGACCGATGCACTCGGATAAAACACCAGTCTCCCCGCCCCCAAAGGCTAAGCAGTCCTAGCGTCCCGGGGCTGTGGGGCGTGGGTTCGGTTCCGGCCGCCACCACATCGGATAGATGAACTTGATGGGCTGCTTCTTGTTCTCGTCCATCCAGTCCTTCTGCACCGAGGCCAAGGTATTGGGATCGGTCGTGTCGGGCGTGAAGTAGAACTCCGGCTGCATGCAGTCACCCAATCCATGCTGGTCGCATCCCGGCACAATTACTCTTTCATCGTTCATATCGGTCATGTGCAAAAGCAAGTCCAGCGCTAGATAGGCCACCGGCACCGGCTCATGACGATATTCGGCCTGCGTGGGCCGCTGGTCAGTCAGGTGGCTAATCAGCAGGGGAATACCCGCCTGGCCAAGATTCGCAATCGCCCGCACCGCGGGCACGGGCACCACGCCCGCATCGCTTTCCGAGAGCTTTTTCCCAAAGTGAGTGATGCTGTTCGCATTCATGATGTCGTCCGAGTAGACCTCGCCGAAGGGATAGCTGCGAAGCGCGTCGATCAGGGCTTCGTTCTTCGCCCCCACGTTGGACTGCGTAGCGCGGGGCGTCGCCTGCTGGGCAAGACAGAAGGGCGCCATGGAAGCTAGGCCGCAAAGCAAAACAAGGGCATAAAACCGGGGCATGAGTTTCATCGTAGCGTTCCATACGCGCATCGGCAAACCGGTACCGGAATTAGACGGCACAGAACCCACCCAGTCTCACATTCGCCCGTGACCCCGCTCACAGCGACAAGCGCAGAGCGGCGCTTGAATGGAGATGAGAAAAGTTGCGCTACAGGAGGGTTCATCGTGAGTCATTCGTCGGACCAGAACGTCGTGATTTGTCCCCTTTGCCATGGTCACGGAGTTGAGCACAAGGAACTGCTGGTAGTGCGCTGGCGCAGCCAGGAGTTCGAGCAGGAGCTGCAGACCATCGCCGACGAAGCGGCCTTCGGAGCGGCGGGCGGCATGGAAGATCCGATGGCGCACGCCGCCTATAACAACGAGTCGGATTAGGGGAACACTAGCTTCTCGAACTCTTCCGCATATCTTGGCCAGCGTAGGTCGCCGTCATAGGAACGGGCGAAGACTTGTCCCCGCTGGCCCATGCGCTGACACTGGACTCCGTCGGCCAGCAGGCGCGCGATCTCTTGCGTCAAGGCGCGCGTGTCGCCGAAAGGAACCAGCACTCCGCCGCCGCAGCTTTCCACCAATTCGCGTGACACCTCGATGTCGGCAGCGATGACCGGCTTGGCATTCGCCCAGGCTTCGAGCAATACCAGACCCAGCGATTCCACGCGTGACGGCTGCACCACGATATCGGCCGCGGCCAGCAGATCGCGCTTCAATTCGTCGGCAAACGCCGGAATGTTCACAAACCTGCCGGGAGTTGCGTTCGCCGCGACATACTCATCAAACGCCCGCAAGCTGGGGCCGGCCATTACCAACGAGGCCTTTAAACCCCCGTCCCAAAGCTGTTTCATGGCTTCGAGCAGCGTGATCGACCCCTTCTCGTAGGCCTTCATGCCGAGGTGCAAGACGACCGGCGGTGTGATTCCGTACTTTGCGAGGACGTGCTCGCGGTCGCCGCCAACCGAGAGCTTCATGTCAAAGCCCAGGGGAAAGACAGCCAGCTTCTCCTGCTACTACGCCCAACCTTGCCAGCCTGGACTTCTCCGCTTCCGTCATGCAGAGCACCCGTTCGCACTGCTGCAGCAACCTGATCTGATGAGGCTGCACGTAATGTTTGGCGACTTCGGTGTTGGTTTCGTTTCCCAGATGCGTGCATGGCGTTGCCATGACCGGTACGCGGCGATGCTCGGCTGCTTCGATTCCAGCGTAGATCAGGCTGTTGTAAGGCAGTGGACCAACGTGGAAGATGTCGGCGTCAATGCCGTGCAGGGCCGCCCTCAGTCCAGGGACATGAAATGCCGGCCGCCAGAACTGTGACTTCCAACGCCAATAGGGTGACAGGCCAAGCACTCGCGTCGCACGCCGCGCCCATTTGTCATAGGAAACCGGAAAGCGCCGAATGACGACCCCGTCGACGGTGGACTCACCGGCAGGAAATGTCCTGAAGCCGGGAAGCCACAGCGACTCCAGGTCCTGCGCAGTGGTAGTGAGGACCGTTACCCGGTGACCGCGGTCTACCAGGCAACGGGCAATGGAGAGCATGGAGTTCTCGTAGCCGCCGCGGTAGGGAAAGAAGCGCGGTAACACGAAGACGGCATGCATCAGGACGGGACAGTAGTCAAGGCAGGGGCAGGTGTGGCCGCGGCGATCGCTTCCGGTGACCAGATCGTCATATAGGCGTGGATGGCTACATCGGGCTCGGCATCGGCCATGATTTTGCCTTGGTCCAGAAAGATCGCGCGGTCGCAGGAGTTTCGTACCTGCTGCATATCGTGGGTGACGAAGACCATCGTCTTGCCCCGCTTGCGAAAGGATTCAATGCGGTCAAAACACTTCTGCTTGAAGGGAGCATCGCCCACTGCGAGGATCTCGTCCAGCAGCAGGATGTCAGGGTCCACTTCCGTCGCCACGGCGAAGGCCAGACGTGCATACATGCCTGAGGAATACTGCTTCACCGGTGCATCGATGAACTCCCCGATCTCGGCAAACTCGATGATGCTTGCCTCGCGCCGCTGCATCTCCTGCTTGGAATAGCCCATCAACAAACCGTTGATCAGGATGTTTTCACGGCCCGTGAGTTCGGGATGGAAACCGGCCCCCAGCTCGATCAGCGGTGCCAGCGTACCGGTGACCCTTACGCTGCCCGAGGTTGGACGGTAAACGCCGGCGATGATCTTCAGCATTGTGCTCTTGCCCGAGCCGTTGCGCCCAATCAGGCCGACCATCTGCCCCTTCGGGATCTCGAAGGAGGCATCCTTTACCGCATCGAAGTCATGAAAGCTGGCGTTGGTGCGCAGAAATCTGGCGAACAGCTCGCGGAGTGTATCGGGCCGCTCGTGAATGACGCGAAAGCGCTGCGTCACGTTCTCCAGGCGGATGGCGGCGGTCTGCTCCCGTCGCTGCGACTTAGACGTAGAAGACAAAATCATTCTGGTGCCTGCGAAAGAGATAGTAGCCGATAAACAACATCGCGAATGCACAGATAAACGACGCCGCAATCGAGCGGAAATGCGGCAACTGCCCGTAGTACACCGCCAGTCGAAAGCCATTGATGACATAAATCAGCGGATTGAGTTTGAAAACCCAGCGGTACTGTTCCGGAATCATGTCCAGCGGGAAGATGATGGGGGTGATGTAAAACCAGGCCGACAGCACAATCTGCAGTATGTGGGAAACGTCCCGGTAATAAACGTTGGCGGCGGCGAAGAAAAAAATCGTCCCCAGCGTGAAGATAGCCAGCGCCAGCATAGGAACCGGCAGATAAAGCCAGGTGATATAGAACGGGTGGCGCAAGGCGGGAACCAGAAGCGCCAGGGGGATCATCGACAGCAGGAGATTGATCAGGTTCGACACCAACGCTGCAAGGGGAAAGACAGACTGTGGCAGCGCGACTTTCTTGATGAGGTCAGCGTTCCCCACGATCGACTCTGCACCATACGCCAGTGCCTGCGAGAAGAACGTCCAGGGTAGCAAGACGCAGAGCAGGAATACGGCGTAGTGCGGAATGGGAAACTTCATGATGCTGCTGAAGACCGCGGTGAGCACCAGCATCAGCAGCGCAGGATTCAACAGCGCCCACAGGAAACCCAGCACCGAGCGTTTATAACGGACCTTGAGTTCTTTAAGGGCAAGCGCCCAGATAAGTTCGCGATAACGGACTGTGTCACGTATCAACTGGATCATAAATTGAGTGCGGCCAGGGCAGGCTGTTGCTACCGGCAAAATGGCCGCAATTCAAATGTTAAATGATTACCCGGCGTTGCGGGGTAAGCAACGACTCTTCCGGTCACTGGTTCTGGGGGGTAAGATCGGTCATACCTTTCAGCAATTGGCGCTCGTCGTCGCTGAAAGTGTTGCGGTACTGCTCTGAATTGAGGATCTGGCTTCTCTGATCGGGCGGCAGCCCCTCCAATTCATGATAGGCCTGTGACAGCTTGCTGCGCCGGTTCTGCGGCAATTCCTTGTAACGCTGGAACAGTCCACGCGCCTGCTGTTGCTGCTGGGGCGTAAGGTGCTCGTAGGTCTCCATGCGGTTGAGCACGGTGGCCTTGCGATCGGGAGGCAGGTTGTCAAAGCTGCGCAAGGTATCGAGCAGATGTTGCTGCTGTTCCGGGGCAAGGTTGCGGAACTTGGGGTCCTGCCGGAGTTGCTGCTCCTGCTGCTGGGTCGGTAGGTTTCCGTACTTGCGGAGCCAATCGCCGCGATGAGGGCCGGGCCCGTTGACGTGAAATTGGGAATTCGGGCGCCCATTAGGCGGCGAGGAATTATTCCGGTGCTGCTGCCAGCCGCCGCCCGAAAAGGCGAAGCACGACAGCGCGCCTGATGTCATTATCAGGGCAACCAGAATGGATTTAGGGGTGCGCACGACTCTTCCTTACTCCGTCTGCGAGTGTCCGTCAAGAGCCACAAACTCCGTAAACAGATCAGCATTGTTATCCAGATATTGCAAGTCGCCAACTGGGGTCACGCTCACATTGGTGCGAACAATGCCGTCATTGCCCGCCATGGTAACCCGTTCCTGGTTCCAGTGGCCGACTTCCAGCAACCCGGCTCCCAGGGCGATGAGGGCCGCCGCCGCGGTAGCCACCATGGGACGGCGGGCCCATCCAAACCATGAAAAGCGCTCCGTAGCCGCCGCTTCCCGCACTCTGGCGCGCAGGCGGGAAGAGAAATAGGGTGATGGCTCGGGAGCTTGCCACTCGTCGAGCAGGGTCATGGTCCGCTGAAACGAGGCCAGCTCCCCGGAGCACGCCTCGCAGCTCTGCAAGTGCTGATGCACCTCGCCGCTAACGGCTTCCGGTCCGCTCAGCACCGCTTCCATCAATTGTGAGCGAATCTTTTCGCAGTTCATAACCAACCTACTTCCCGCATTGCTGCTAGATGAAAGACTTCAAGGTTTCGCGCAGCGTTTCATACGCGCGAAACAATAATGACTTTGTCGCCGACTCGCTCAGCTTGAGCACCGCGGCAATCTGTTTGTAATCCAGTCCTTGATACTTGTGCATGACGACTGCCAGGCGCTGCCGCTCCGGCAGTGCTTCCACATGCTTGCGAATCGCCTCCAGCCGCTCGCGCCGCAGGATCGCCTGCTCCGCGTTCAAGCCGGTGTCGGGCACGTCCACCGTCATGCCGGTTTCGCTGTCGGGCTCGTCGATACAGACCGTGTTCTCCGGGCGCTCATGCTTGGTGTCGCGCGCGTGATTGACCGCCAAATTGGTTGCAATGCGATACAACCACGTGGTGAACTTGGCGCTGGCTGCATAGGTCTGGCGCGAACGGTACACCCGCAAAAATACTTCCTGCGCCAGTTCTTCCGCCACCGATTGATTGCGCGTCATGCGATACATGAAGCTGATCATCGGCCGGCGGTATTTCTCCACCAGATAGTCAAAAGCCGAGTCATCGCCCGCAGCCACGCGCAGCATGACTTCGGCGTCGCTCAGCATCCCAAGCATGCCTGGATCGGTCAATAGTCCTTGATTCGCATTGGCCGGCAAGGCCTTTGCGGATCCCGCCCCTGGAACAATACGATCTATGGCGATGCTGCCCACATCGGGTGTAACCCTGTTGGCTACAGAAAGTTGTGTGGTTTTGAGCCCGCCTGAGGCCCGTGCCCAGTTCGGCTCCGAAGGCGTTTCCCGCTCCTTCTGAAGCCGTGGCCGCCTGCCCTGACTCATTTACACCATTCCGCTTCGCGGCGGCATCGCAAGTCAGTATTATGCACCTGGAGGGACTCGGTTGGCGAAGAATGACCACCTTTTGGCCTGGACGTTGCTCATAGCTTTTCTGATGACCGCTGTGCCTGCCCTGGCCCAGCAGACCAGCTCTGGCTCTCCGAACCAGGCTGTCGCGCAGCCCAGCCAGGCGGCCGGGCAGCAAGCCCTTGATCTCGAGGACCTGATTGCGCGTGATGTGCTGGAGCCGCTGCGTGACGGTATCCAGACGCAAAACCCCAGCGAAGTGCTCGCCGTCTTCGATGCGGAGTCGGTTCCCGACTTTCCCCAACTGCGAGATCAGGTGAGGGCTTTTCTGGACTCCTATGCCGTGTTGCAGTTTCGCTACAAGATCCTGCAAGCCAACTCTGACCACAATAGTGCCACGGTGACCTGTGAGGCCGATCTCGATGCCACACCGCGCGACCCTGGCCAGGTGCCGATGCGTCGCAGCCGCCAGCTTCGTTTGCAACTCAGGCAGACGGCCAAGGGCTGGCGGATTTCGGCGTTCAGTCCCAAAGACTTCTTTGCCCAGTGACCTACCGATGAAACGCGACTATCCCGATCGCCCCATCATCGGCGTCGGAGCCGTCATCGTGAGCCAGGGACGCGCGCTGCTGGTGCGGCGCAATACCGAGCCGCTCAAAGGAGAGTGGTCGGTTCCCGGCGGCGTGCTGGAGCTGGGCGAAAAGCTGCATGACGGAGTACGACGCGAGACCCTGGAAGAGACCAGCTTACAGGTTGAACCTCAAGAAGTACTTGAGGTGTTTGACAGCATCTTCCGCGACCGCGACGGGCGCACCCAGTATCACTACGTCCTCATCGACTACTTGTGCCGAGTCATCGAAGGCGAAGCCCAGGCGGGCAGTGATGTCAGCGAAGTCCGGTGGGTAACGGAAACGGAACTAGGCGGATTAAACCTACGGGAGTCGATCGAACGGGTTGTGAAGAAGGGGCTGGAGCAGGCGAATCGCCTTCGCTAGCTCCTCGCTCGCATGATCGCTTCGATCGCCTCCACCACCTCGTCGATCGACTTATGCGTCGAGTCAATATGTACCGCGTCCGGTGCGGCGATCAGTGGCGAGGCGGCGCGGGTCTGATCGCGGCGGTCGCGGGCCGCCAGTTCCTCCATGACCTGTTGGGCGTTGTTGGAATCTGCGGCAGCGGCACTGCTTTGCAGGAAGCGGCGCTCAGCCCGAATCTGGGGGTCGGCATCGAGGAATATCTTCACCTCGGCATTGGGGAAGACCACCGAGCCGATGTCGCGTCCTTCCATGACCACGCCACCTGGCTCACCCATGACTCGTTGGCGAGCAACCAGGATCTGCCGTACTGCGGGATGAACCGAGACCCGTGACGCCGCGGCCGTAACATCCGCCTCGCGAATGCGTTGCGAGACGTCACGGCCATCGAGTAGAACGCGATTACTCTCACCGCTGGGGATCAACTCGATCACCGTTTGCTCTGCCAATTGGCGCAGCCCTTCTTCGTTGTCCAGGTCAGTTGAGCCCTCTAGCGCCTTGAGCGCCAGCGCGCGATACATCGCTCCGCTTTCCAGATTGATGTAGCCGAGCTTCTTCGCCAGCAGGGAGGCGATGGTGCTTTTCCCGGAACCAGCCGGTCCGTCGATGGCAATCACCAGCTTGCGGGCGCTCATCACTCCTCGCTGTTCGCCTTCGGTTTCGTGCTCTTGGCGGGTGTTCCGCGCCGGGAACGCTGCACCAAAGGCATTTGCCGGAGATTAGACGGCGACGGTTTCGGCACGGAATTTCTGCCCCGCTCCGGTGCCGCGAACGGCTGGACCTGCGTCGCCTGCAGCGACGAGATCTGCATCAGGACGCGCCCGCCGACGTGGACGAAGCTGAGCTCGCGCGCCGCTTGCAAGGCGTTCACCGCTTCACGCACCCGCGCCCGGCCAATCAGCGGCGAGAAGAAGTTTTCGATCTCCTCCTGCTGCGCCGCTAAAACTCCGTCAAGATATTTCGAAACCAGCGCGGTCAACGCCTCGGCCACCGACACGTGCATGCCTTCCTTTACCGCATCCGGCGACCAGCGGAACAGCACATCCCAGAAGACGCCCTCCTCCTGGTTGTAGTCCACGCGCGTGATGCGCAGCTTGGCCCACAGCTCGTCGAGTGAGCGATCGAGCGCAGACTCCGAAATTTCCTTGCCCAGCATCTCGCGCAGGCGCTGCTTGGGAATGGGGCCATGCTTGTTGATGAGCTGGAAGGTATCGGCCGCCAGCGGCGAATAGCCGGAGCGGGTGGTAGCCTTCGGCGCCAGCTTGGGATTGCGGTCGCCTACCAGACCGTAGAAGTAGGGGAAGACCGAGGCGGAGACGAGAAAGTTGTTTTCGTTGAAGACGTTCGCCTCGTAGGCCGCCTTCTCCCGCAGCAGGCGAACCATCAGGTGCCTGGCTTCGCGGGCGCGGGGATCGGCAAACGCCGTCTGCCACGTGGGCAGCTTTTCTTCAGCACCAACGAATGCGCCGACAAACGTGGGCGCCAGCACCGCCGGCCGTTGCGGATACAGCAGGCAGAAGCCCACCGAGTCGATGAACTCTCGCGCATCATCGAGGGTGCGGACCGCGCGCCCGTTCAGATGCCACTTCTCGCGGCGAAGTTCCTGGAGTTGCTGTTCCTGCATGTTGAAGGTGATTGGGCCGGACTCAGATGCGCTTGAAGGCCCGCTGAATGTCTCTTACAGAATAACGCAAGACCACGGGCCGGCCGTGAGGGCAGCTCATGGGACAGTCGGTTTTTGCCAATTCCGCCAGCAGCCACTCCATTTTCGGCTGATCCAGCGGCATATTGATCTTGATCGCGGCATGACAGGCGATGGTGGCAGCAATGCCGGTGCGAATCTTCTCCAGATTGAGCGACTGCTCCTCGCGCTCAAACTGGTCGAGGATCTCGTGCAACATGTGCTCCACGTCACCGGGATTGACGCCGGCAGCGGTGGTCTTCACCGCGATGGTGCGCGTGCCGAAGGGCTCAGCCTCAAAACCGTTGAGCAGCAGTTCATCGGAGATTTCGGCGAAGACCGCCATCTGGCTGGGCGCCAGCTCGAGAATCAGCGGCATCAGCAGTTGCTGCTTTTCGGGCGAGGCCGCCAGACGCTGCTTGCAGATCTTCTCGAACAGCACACGCTCGTGCGCCACGTGCTGGTCAATAATCCATAGCCCCTGCGGATTGACCGCAAGGATGAACGAGTCGCGAATCTGCCCCAGCGGCTTGAGCGTGGCCAGCGATTCCAGGCCGACGGAAGCATCATCGTCAGGCAGCGATACCGAGCAACCGTTCGTGGGCGGAGCGATGGCCGAAGGCGCGGTTGGCACGGCTCCGCCAAAAGTCTGCGGGCCGAAGCGCGCCACGGGGATGGCCGCGTTTGCGTCCACGGCGATGCCGCCGCCCTCGAACTGCAAGCGCGAGCTGAAGGGCGGAAGGTCCGGCGCGTGCAGTGCGAAATCAGCGTCGGCTGCGGAGACACCGAGGTCTCCCACGTCAGTGGTTGGGGCACCGCCGCGCGGACTGAGCGAGGCGGAAGCTGTCGGCTGGGCGTGCATTTCCGTGACGAATGCCGGCACCGGGCGCGCCTGCATCAATGCCGCGCGAACCGAATCGCGTACGAAATCATGCAATACGGTCGACTGGCGGAAACGCACCTCGACCTTCGACGGATGCACGTTCACGTCAACTTCGGTGAACGGCATCTCCAGAAACAGCAGTACCACCGGGTAGACCGTCGGCGGAATGATGTTGCGGTAGGCCTCGGTCAGCGCGTGTTGCACCAGGCGGTCGCGAATTAGGCGGCCGTTGACGAAGATGAAGATGGAATTGCGGTTGAGCTTCTGGATCTCCGGGCGCGAGACAAAGCCATGCAGCTTAAGGTCGCCTTTGACGGGCTCAGCAGGCTCATCTTCGCTGGGCTCGGGGCGCCGCCACGGCGGGGGCTGCGGCAGGCCGATGCGCTCCAGCGGCAGTCGCGCGCTGATAGGTAGAAGCTGGTCGAGCGTGTCGCGGCCAAAGACCTGATAGATACGCTGCGAGTGGTCAGCCACCGGCGGCGCGATCAGCATGGCATTCGTCGCCGAGTGTAGCTCCCAATGCATCTCGGGATGGGCCAGCGCGTAGTGCGTAACTAAGGATGCGATGTGCGACAGCTCAGTCGACTCGGCGCGGAGAAACTTGCGCCGCGCCGGGATGTTGAAGAACAGGTCGCGAACCGTAATGGAGGTCCCCAGCGGCAGCCCGGCTTCCTCCACGGTCAACAGCTTGCCTCCGGCAATTTCGATGACCGTCCCGGCCGCTTCCTCTTCGGCGCGGGTCTCCAGGCGCAGGCGGCTGACGGATGCGATCGACGGCAGCGCCTCTCCGCGAAATCCCAGAGTCGCGATGCTGACCAGATCATCGGCATTGCGAATCTTGGAAGTAGCGTGGCGCTCGAAGGCCAGCATGGCATCGTCGCGGACCATGCCGTAGCCATCGTCGATGACCTGAATGAGCTTCTTCCCGCCGGCTTCGATGTTCACGCGAATGCGTCGCGCACCGGCGTCCAGCGAGTTCTCCAGTAGCTCCTTCACCACCGAGGCAGGGCGCTCGACCACTTCACCGGCGGCGATCTTGTTGGCTACATTTTCCGAAAGAAGGTGAATGCGGCCCATCGGAGATTACCTTACAGGAGTTTCGTCGCGGGTGTTTAAGAGTTTCACCACCGAGGCACCGGGTACACCGAGATACAAAGGCAAGCATGCCATGACGACGAAGCTTCTCCGATATCCGAGCAGCCAGTCCGCAGGACGGCATATCTTAGCCCAGGACGTGAGTCCTGGGTAGGGAGTTCGAGAAACACGAGTCCCGT
>CAVVDY010000019.1:0-78157 GCA_963747055.1 uncultured Acidobacteriaceae bacterium
TGCCGGGCAGGCCAGGCAGTCGGAATTTTACGGTAGCGGCCGGCAGTCCCGTCTGTCGTTGCTGGTTCAGGGCAAGATGGCAAACGTGAATCTGACCGGTTACTACGAAATGGACTTCCTGTCCGCCGGCACAACTTCCAACGACAATCAGAGCAACAGCTACACCATGCGGCAGCGCCAAGTATGGGCGCAGGCAGCCTTCCAAAGTGGGTGGACCCTTACCGCCGGCCAGATGTGGAGCCTGGTGGCGGAAACCCGCAAGGGCCTGGACAACCGTACCGAAGCGAACCCGATGCAGATCGATCCGCAGTATGTTGCCGGCTATAGCTGGGCACGGCAGTACGGCTTCCGCGTGGTCAAGAACTTCCACAACAAGATTTGGGCTGGCTTCTCAATCGAGAACAACGAGGCCATCGTCTCGGCGAGCGGCAACCCTGCGAACTTCCTGGTCGGCGGTCCCGGCAACGGCGGCGGCCTCTATAACCCCTTGGCGAACTACTCGTCCAACCTGTCTCCAGACTATGTTGGCAAGCTGGCATTTGAGCCGACTTCCGGGCAGCACTACGAAGTGTTCGTGCTGGCCAGCATCTTCCGCAATCGCATCTACCCGAACGCGACCAGCGCAGATCCATCGGCAGCCGGTGCATTCAATGACACCGCCACCGGCATTGGTGGCGGCGCCAATGCTCGCTGGCTCTTCGCCAAGAAGAAGTACGAGTTTGCCCTTCACTTCCTCGGCGGGCAGGGCGTTGGCCGCTACGGCAGCTCGGGCCTGCCTGACTTGACGGTGCAGCCGAACGGTTATCTCGTCCCCCTGACCGCTTACCAGGGGTTGGCCGAGTTCGACGTTCACCTGCCCAAGTGGGACTTCTACTTTGATGGCGGCGGCGAATACGTCGGCAACTACTGGCTCGACGACAACGGCAAGCCCGTGGGCTATGGTTCGCCGTTCTTCGATAACTCCGGTTGCGGTACCGAAACGCTGCCGAGCGGGGCTAACGGCTTCAGCCCAGGGTCTCTGAAGAACTGCAGCGGCCAGACGCGCGCCGTCATCGAGGGCACGGCTGGCTTCTGGTACAAACCGTACAACGGTCCTAAGGGCCGCCTTCAGATGGGTATGCAGTACTCCTACATCACTCGCGATGCCTGGAGAGGTATTGGTGGCACGCCTGAAGCCATCAACAACATGGTATTCACCTCATTCCGTTATTACCTGCCGTAACTCTCGCTCAGGGGCAGCCGGCTATCGCCGGTCGCCCCAATTTTCTTTTCCGTCTAATCCCCGCAAAATCTGGGATGATAAAGTCCAGCGGGCTAGTGTTGCCAACTAGCCTGGAGGAACTATGCGACTTGCGAATCTCGTGGTATCTGCGATGATCATCCCGGTGGTTGCGCTGGCCCCCCTAAGCCTGAAGGTGCAAGGAGCTTCCATGCAGAAAGAACTCCAGTTGGCCACTTCCGCGTTTGCACCCGGTAGTGCCATTCCGCCGCAATACACCTGTAGCGGGGCAGACCAGTCGCCAGAGCTGCATTGGGGAAACCCGTCTTGGCATGGCACGCTTCCAGCAGGTACGGTGACCTTTGCGCTGATCGTGGATGATCCGGACGCACCCTCGGGGACATGGGTCCATTGGACTGCGTGGAATATCCCCGCCAGCGCGCACGGACTTGCAGAAAGCTTTCCGCGGCAGGCCGAGCGACCCGACGGCACGCGACAGGGCCGTAACGACTTCGGCAAGATCGGCTACAACGGACCCTGCCCACCTCCGGGGAAGACGCATCGTTATTTCTTTCGCCTCTATGCTGTCGACAGGAAACTCGATTTGCCGGCCGGCGCCACTCGCTCCGAGCTTGATTCGGCATTGAGGGGACACGTTCTGGCTGAGGCAGAATACATGGGCACCTATCGACGCTAGCCGCCCGCGCGGCTGCGCCGAATTGCCCTGTAGAATCAACTCGGACAGCCCGCCACCATGCATATCCCGGACGGATACCTTAGCCCGTCGACCTGCGCCGTGCTCTACGGTGGGACGATTGCCGCCTGGTATGTCTGCCTGAAGCGGCTGAAGCGCGTCCTGTTCAGTCGTGTCGTTCCCTTGATCTCGGTCTTCGCAGCATTTGCCTTCGTGGTGATGATGTTCAATCTTCCGCTGCCCGGCGGAACCACCGGACATGCGCTGGGCGTGACCATTGCTGCGATCGTGCTGGGTCCCGCGGGCGCGGTGCTCTCCATATCGCTGGCGTTGGCGTTGCAGGCGCTCCTGTTCGGAGATGGCGGCATCACCACGTTTGGCGCCAATTGCTTCAATATGGCGGTGATTGGCGCGCTGGTGGCGTATGCCTGCTACCGGTTGTTCGCTGCGCGGTCGCCGATTGGTTCCCGGCGGCGCATCGTGGCCGCCGGAATTGCGGGGTATATCGCTGCCAACGCTTCCGCGCTGTTTGCGGCCGTCGAACTCGGCATCCAGCCTATGCTGTTTCATGACGCCGGCGGCGTGCCACTCTATGCGCCCTATCCGTTGAAGATCGCGATTCCTGCGATGATGTTGGGACACCTGACCTTTGCTGGTGTGGCCGAGGCTGTCATCTCTGCAGGGTTGGTGGCGTATCTGCAGAGTGCTGACCCAGGGCTGCTCATGGCGACCTCCGGTGTAGAGGGATCCGTGGTGGCTGGCGGCATGCGTTCACGGGCATCGCTACGAAGGTTGTGGGCGACCGTGGCTCTGCTTCTGATTCTTACCCCGTTGGGCATCCTGGCGACAGGCAAGGCATGGGGCGAATGGGCGCCTAAAGACTTCGCGAAGGTCGAATCGCGCGCGGAGATCGCTGCAGCCTCGCATGGCCAGGCACCGCCGGCAACAACGCCATCTGGCCTGCAGCGCATGGCGAGTCTTTGGACATCGCCGTTCCCCGCCTATGCCCCAGCCTTCGTGAGGAGCCGGGCTTTGGGGTATCTGCTGTCTGCGATGTTTGGGGTGGGAGTTTGCCTGCTGATCACGTTGCTCGCGCAGGGGCGCTCGCGGAACCGGCTTCGCAAGGAGATCACGTGAGCCGCTCAGATTTTTTGGGTTCGACACTGAAAAGTCTGAGCCGGGCACTGGGCCGCGCCCTGATGAGCGAGCAGACGGCCCGGCAGCCGGGTGCAATGCAATCACTCGACCCACGCGTACGCCTGGGCGGCGTTCTCGCTCTTGTGATCGCTGTCGCGCTTGCACAAAAGATCACGGTCGTCCTCGCTCTCTTTGCCGGCGCTGTCGTGCTGGCTCTTCTGTCTGCAGTTTCCTTGCGAATTCTCGTGTTGCGAGTGTGGCTGATCGTACTTGGGTTCACGGGGGTCATCGCGTTGCCGGCGTTATTTCTGACGCCGGGCGATCCGCTTTCAACCGCGTCACCTATCACACGCCAGGGACTGTATACAGCGCTGATGCTGGTAGCGCGGGTTGAAGCCGCTGTTACGCTGACCACCACGCTGGTTCTGACGACGCCGTGGCAGCAGGTACTCAAGGCATTGCGCTCGCTGTATGTTCCCAAAGAAGTGGTGATGATGCTGATGATGGCGCATCGCTACATCTTTCTACTGTCCGAGAACGCGACCCAGATGTTCGAATCGCGCGAAAGTCGTCGAGTCGGCGTGTTGCGGGGGCGGGACAAGAGACGCCTGGTTGCGCAAACCGCCGGGGTGCTGATGAGCAAGAGCATCGACCTGGGCCAGGACGTCTTTCTCGCCATGCAGTCGCGCGGCTATCGGGGGGAGATACAGATCCTTGAGGAAACGAGAATAACCTGGCGTGACAGTCTGGCCCTTTGCGTCTTTGTGACTGTTGCCGTTCTTGCAACATGGTGGGGACGGTAGCCTGAATTGAGCGCTCTATTCCAATGTCACGAGGTGTTTTTCGAATACGAACAGATTCCCGCTCTGCGCGGCTTGTCACTGGAGATCGGCGCTGGTGAGTCGGTCGCGATCATGGGCGCGAATGGCTCCGGAAAGTCCACGCTGTTGCGACTGCTCGACGGGCTGTGCTTTCCCTCGCGCGGATCGGTGATGTTTTGCGGAAGCACCCTAACCGCTGATCGGCTGCAATCTGACGAGTTCGCTATTTCGTTTCGCCGTCGCGTCGCTCTGGTCTTCCAGAATCCTGATGTGCAGCTTTTCAATCCCACAGTCTTCGATGAGGTGGCCTTCGGGCCTGCGCAGTTGCAGTGGCCGAAACAGGAGATGGTCGATCGAGTCGATGACGCATTGAGACTCATGCGCATCGAGCACCTGCGCGACCGACCACCGTATCGCCTCTCCGGCGGGGAGAAGAAGCGGGTGGCCCTGGCATCGGTGATCGTGCTCGATCCTGACGTGTTGCTATTGGACGAGCCAACATCCTCACTCGACCCGCGCAGCCAGAGCGAGGTGATTGACCTGATCCAGAACTGGAAGAGCACGTCGAAGACTATCATCGCCACGACGCATCAGATTGAGATCGTCGAAGACATTGCCCAACGCGTGTTCGTGATGGAGGAGGGAACAGCGATCGCGTCGGGTGCGGTGCGCGAGGTCCTCGCGGACTTCGATCTGCTGTTGCGGGCCAATCTCGTGCACGCGCACCGGCATTCGCACGGAGGCATTACGCACTCTCATCCCCACCGGCACTCACACGCCGATCACGAACACAAGCATTAAGCAGAGGCTGGCCTTCAGGCTGGCGTTGCCAAGAATCGAGAAATCGGAGGTCTTTCCCCAAACGCAGGCCTGAAGGCCCGCTCTACCCCTAATACTTGAACCGGTACTTCACCTGCACCGACATCATGCGCGGATCGGCGTAGTGGGTTCCGCCGAAGGTGTTGCTGCTGTCCAGCAGATAGCGCTGGTTGCCGATATTGGTGCTGATGAAACGGACTGTAAATGTCTCGCCGAAGTTCTTGCCGACGGAAAAGTCAAACGTGTGATTGGGAGGAAGGTGCCCCGGCCCATCGCCGTCCAGGAAGCCGGAGCCGTAGTTGAACTCCAGCGACGCAAACATCCGGTACGGCAGGCTGCCTTCAACGCCGGCCGACAGCGTGTTCCGTTGATCGTGGTCAAGAAAGAAGTAGCCGTCTTCCGGCGGCGAGAAATCGGTCAGACCGCCGGTGACCGCTCCTGCACCCTGCGCCGTCTGGTTGGAATAGACCACGTGTGCCGAGTATCGGTGCGCAATCAACGGCGAGCGCAGCGCTACCTCGAAGCCCTTGATGCGGCCATATTGGATGGTCAGCGGCAGGAAGATGTTGGAGTTGCCGATGGCGTCGTGGTCGAAGAAGTTCTTTGCCAGCGTATTGAAATACGTCAGGTCGGCAGCCCACCCCCGAAATGGAATCGTCACGCCGTACTCCTGCTGCTGGTCACGCTCGCCGTCCAACGGCAGGAAGTCCAGACCCTGGGCCATGGTGAAGTCGAGAAGCGAACCGGATACGGTATCCAGCGGAGGCGGCTGATAGAACCAGGAGTACGCGCCACGCACGATCCAGCCGATCTTGGGAATGCGGATGGCGACACCCAGACGCGGGTCGACGGGATTCTCCGTGACATTGCCCGCGAAATGCGTATAGCGCAGACCGCCGCTAAAGGTGAGCCATGATGTTGCTCGGTATTGGTCCTCGGCATATAGGGCTTCCATGTTGCCGCCGGGAGTCACGGTCTGGTTGAACTGCTGTCCGGAGCCGTCATTGGCCACGACCGAGAAATAGGTATTGTCCTGCTGCGCGAAGGCGTATACGCCGAAACGCGCATTGTGTTTGCCTTTCACCAAAGACAGGGATGACTGCCCGCCTTCGTAATTGGAGGCACGATTGTCGGTAGCTGCAGGGACGTCGGTGGCGCCGCCTTCATACGCAGCGCGATTGAAATGATAGAAAGGCGAAACCGACAGCATCATGCTGGGTGAGTAGGTGTGTGCCCAGGTCAACGTTCCGAAGATGTCCTGCTCGCGCTCGCGGTCGTTGACGCCCGCCTCCTGCATATCAGGGTCGTTGGGGACCTGGTAGTAATCGAGCCGCAACGCTCCGCTGAAGCGAAGCTGATCGTTGGGATTCGGATTGTAGATGAGGGATGTGAATCCACCTCCGCCGTGGGCCTGGTTGTGCAGGTTGTCTACGGTTGGCGGCTCCAGGCCGTACTCCGTGCTGTTGCCGCTGATGCTGGCGTAGTAGGCAAACTTCTCGGTGTGATCGCCAAAGCTGAGCAGGTCGTCGGTCTGGTTGTAATTCCCGTAACTCGTAATGAGCTCCGCCTCCCGGTCGCGCTCGAAGCCATTGTGCATCGCCAGGTTGAATACACCATAGGTGCGGTCGCCCCACTCTGCGCCATAGCTACCGGTTTGGGCTTCAAGGTAGTCAACGTCCTTGGGATTGAACTGCGGCCCCACGTTGGAGGCGATGTTGGTGTTGGGCACGGCCACACCGTCGATGGCCCAGGTGACCTGGTGGCCGCCGCGCACGTGTAGCTGGTCGTGCACCATGTACGAGCCGGGCACGAAATCGGTGATGATCTTGAAACTGTTGCTGGAGTCGGCGCCGGCGAACGTTTTGATCTGTTGCTGGTCGATGAAAATGTCGCGACGCGGCGACTCAGGATTCAAGTCCGCCGGCGATGCCTCGACGTTCACGCTTTCATGGGCCCCGGCCAACGCAAGCAGGTAATGTAGCACTGGTGCGCTGGCCGCCCCCAGCACCAGCACCTGCGCGTCACTGGCAAACCCCGGAGCATCGACTGTGATGCGATATTCGCCTACAGGGACGGCAGAAAATTGAAAGCCACCATCCGCGTCGGTCTTGCCCGTAAGCTTGTAGGCCGAGTTGGTGGATTCCACTACAACGCGGGCGCCGCTGATCGGACGATGCTCGGGATCATGGACAACTCCCCGAACATTGCCAAGGATAGTGGCGGAGCAGGGAAGCAGTGCCGCCAGCAAGACCAGCGGCAACAGCGCACTCGCGCGCCGCGCGTAAAGCAGGGTATTCCTTCGCACAAACTCTCTCCGTTTCAACTCGCTAGGCAGGTACAGCAGCAGTGCTGGACTGTGCATGTCCTGCTACTTACTCAAGAAGGCTGAGGGAGATTTAAGAGTTAGGCGAGTGGAGGGCCGCGCTTGGGAACGCTGTATGCGGAGGCGACAGTAACCGTCTGGATTGCGGGAATGTACAGCTCACTGCAACTGGCGGTAATCGCCAAAGTAAGCCGGGAAACCTGCAGTGCCGAGTGCGCTGGAGCCACGGCGGCACCGTGCCGGTAAGGGCAAGTCGGTACCTGTGCCCGGAAGCCGTCCCCGCCCAGATGCACCATGGCGGCGCAGTGGTGCTTGCCGCCGGCGCGGCAGCAAGCGGGCAATGTCTGCGGCGCCAAGGCGAGCAGCGGCGCGACGACCATCAATAGCATCGCCGCCACCACCAGGCTGGAAAGGCCCTTTCGCATAAAGAACCGCGATTGTACTACATCACAGGGTCCTGTGATGTCTAAGCATAACCCAGGTTTGAATCGTATACTGCCGATGGGGATTCCATTAGACCGGAAATTTACAGATGCGTTACATACTCTTCCTCTTAGCAATGGCGGGGCTTGCGGTGTCCTGGCTGGCCTTGCGCGTCCACTATAGTAATGAGACGGCACCATGCAGCATCAATGCGAAGTGGGACTGCGGCATCGTCAACCACAGTCAGTATGCGGTGATGTACGGAATACCGGTGGCGGCAATCGGGATTGCAGGTTACTTCCTGATCGGGATTCTTGCGCTGTTGCGCCGCCGCGGATGGCTTCTCCTGGCTACGCTGGTCGGCATGGGCTTCTCGCTGTATCTCACCAACATTGAGGTGCGGACATTGGAAGTTTGGTGCTTATACTGCGTCACCTCGCAAGGGATAATCGCGGTGTTGCTGCTGCTCTCGATGGCGTGGTGGGGAGCATCGCTGCGAAGGTTTCAATCGTCGTAGAGGCGCTCGATTCCGGCGCATACATGCATGCGCACCCTCAGTATCCTAGTCGGAGGATAACGATTCCCGGCTAAACGCTGACCGGCACCTCGACCGGCTCCAGGTGCGCGGTGAAGTGGCGCAGGAATGGCGCCTCGTGAGTCAGCCGCATGCCGCGAATCTCGTCGCGCCGTTCATATACTTTCAGGATGATCTCCACGACATAGTCGATGTGGCTTTGCGTATACACGCGGCGTGGAATCGCCAGCCGGACGAGTTCCATCTTGGCGGCGCCGGCGAACATCAAACTGCCGATCTCAACCGAGCGGATTCCACCTTCCAGATACAGCTCGGTTGCCAACGCAACCCCGGGAAATTGTTCAATGGGAATGTGCGGCAGAAACGCTTTGGCGTCCAGATAGATTGCGTGCCCGCCGGGCGGCTGCACGATCGGCACGCCGTGGTCCGAGATGTGGTTGCCGAGATAGGCTGTCGAGGCAATGCGATAGCGCAGGTAGTCCTCGTGCAGCGATTCCTGAATACCCACAGCAATGGCTTCAAGGTCGCGTCCGGCCAGGCCACCGTAGGTGGGATAGCCTTCCGTGAGAATGAGCAGGTCCTGCTCCTGGCGCGCGAGAAAATCGTCGTTGGTGCAAAGGAAGCCGCCGATATTGGCCATGCCGTCCTTCTTGGCCGACATGGTGCAGCCGTCGCCGAGGGCGAACATCTCCTGCGCAATCTGCTTCGGAGTCTTGAAGGCATAGCCTTCTTCGCGCAGCTTGATGAAGTACGCGTTCTCGGCAAAGCGGCAGGCGTCGAAGTAGAGAGGAATCCCGTGTCTCCGGCAAACGGCGCTGACAGCACGGGCGTTGCTCATCGAGACCGGCTGGCCGCCGCCGGAGTTGTTGGTCACCGTCAGCATCACAAGCGGAATGCGCTCGCGGCCCACTTTCGCGATCAGGGCCTCCAGCCCATCGACATCCATGTTGCCTTTGAAGGGATGACGTTCCTGCGGATTGCGTGCGTCAGCACAAGGCAGGTCGACGGCCTCAGCACCCACAAACTCGACATTCGCGCGCGTGGTGTCGAAGTGCGTGTTGTTGGGCACAACATCTCCCTTTTTGCACATCACGCTGAACAAAATGCGCTCCGCGGCGCGGCCCTGATGTGTGGGGATGACGTGGCGATAGCCGAAAATTTCCTGAACCGAGTCGCGGAAACGATCAAAACTTCTGCTGCCGGCGTAGCTCTCGTCGCCCTCCATTATCGCCGCCCACTGATGGGTCGACATTGCGCCCGTACCCGAGTCGGTCAGTAAGTCGATGAGCACATCGTCGGCCGGGAGCAGGAACAGGTTGTAGTGTGCGGCGCGCAGGAATTCTGCCCGCTGCTCGCGGGTAGTCCAACTGATCGGTTCAACGCTCTTGATGCGGAACGGCTCGATGATCGTCTGGGTCTGCATAGGATGGCAGCCTCATTCTAGTTTCCGGGCAAAGTGATTGCAGGGAGCGATATCACAAGCATGTGTGACCTATCCGCCTTGCGCTGGGCCGGCCCTCCTCTGCTTCAATGTTGAAATGGGTAGGGTCACGGCCAGAAGGCAATACCCCTTGCCATGATTTGCGGTGCTGGGGAAGGGAATTCGCTTGCACATCACAGTCTTAGGTTGCGGCTATGTCGGTCTGGTGACGGGAACATGTCTGGCCGAAATCGGCAACACGGTTCTTTGCACCGACAATGATCAGGACAAGATCGAAACCCTCTGCCGGGGCGGTTTGCCCATCTACGAGCCCCATCTGCAGGATCTCGTCGTAGACAATGTTGCAGCGCGGAGACTCACTTTTACCGCCGATCTTGCCCAGGCGGTTCGTTTCGGCGATGTCATCTTCATTTGCGTCGGTACGCCTCCGCTGCAGGATGGCGACGCGGACCTCAGCGCCATTGACGGCGCTGCTCGCTTGATTGCATCGCAGGCGCGCAGTTCGAAGCTGATAGTCGAGAAGAGCACTGTGCCGATGCAGACCGGGCAACAGCTCTCGCGTGCGCTCGGAATCTACGGCCGTAACTCAAAGTGGAGCTTCGCGGTCGCGTCCAATCCGGAATTCTTGCGCGAAGGCTCGGCCGTGCTCGATTTCCTCCATCCCGACCGGGTGGTGATCGGTGTAAGCGACGAAAGTGCGGAAGCGCAGCTTCGCGAAATCTACCGGCCGATTCTGTCGCAGCAGTTGGCCCGGTGCCCGGTGCACGAAGGAAAGTGTCCGCAGAAGCTTGAGCCGGAGCTTCTGGTCACCAGCATCAACAGCGCCGAACTGATCAAGCATGCCAGTAATTCGTTTTTGGCCCTGAAGATCTCCTACGCAAACCTCATCGCCGACATCTGCGAAAGTATGGGCGCTGACGCTGAGCGAAGTGGCGCGGGGAATGGGCCTGGATCCGCGCATCGGCCCGGCATTCCTTCGTCCCGGCTTGGGATTCGGTGGCTTCTGCTTGCCCAAAGACATTCAGGCTTTCATCCGCCTGGGGGAGAAAGCAGGAGTTGATGTCTCACTGCTACGGGACGCTGAACTGATCAACAAGCGGCGCATCGACCGGTTTCTGGCGAAGGCTGCGCAATCGCTTTGGACCTTGAAGGACAAATGCATTGGCGTGCTCGGGCTGGCCTTCAAACCCGATACCGACGACATTCGCTTTGCACCAGCGATGGAGCTCATCCGAAGGCTGCTGGAAGAGAAAGCCCAGGTTCGCGCCTACGACCCGCAGGCCATGGCGAAGACCAGCAAGGTCTTTCCTTCCATCCGTTATTGTTCCGATCCGTATGTTCTGGCCGATGGGGCGGAAGCTCTGATGATCGTCACCGAGTGGGAGAGCTTCAGGCATCTGGACTGGTCGAGAATTGCCAGCCTCATGCAACGTCCGCTTGTCCTCGATGGCCGAAATCTTCTTGATCGAGACCAAATGAGAAGCTTGGGATTCGAGTACCACGGTGTGGGAGTTCCGAGCGTGGAGGCCCCCGAATCGAAGCGCAACCTCGTGCCGATCCACTAGCCTACGCAGCGCGCGATCACCAGTGTAATGTCATCCTGCTGTTCTCCGGGGCTGAAGCGCCCGACGGCGTCGAACACTGCCTGCAATAACTGCTGCGCGGACCGGTCATTGTTCCCGCATAATGCCTCGACCAGCCGGTCCTCGCCGAATTCCTCTCCATGCTCGTCTACCGCCTCGGTGACCCCGTCCGTGTAAAGGGCCAGGATGTCCCCCGGTGCGAGGCTGATCTCCTCGACCTGGATAGACAACTCCTCGAAGAGGCCCAACACCGTGCAGGTGGAATCCAACCACGTCGGAGCAGGGGGCTCTCTGGAATCGCCGCTTGGGTGAAGCAGCAGGCCGGGGAGGTGCCCACAGTTCGCATAGCGCAGACGGCGGGTCGCATCATCGTAATCAGCGAAGAAGAGCGTGGCGTAGCTGTTCTGGTCGGTACTCTGAAAGAAGAGGCGGTTAACCGAGGCAAGCAGTCTAGGCAAATCCTCCACCGCCATGGCGTACTGGCTGCGCAAGTTGGCTTGCAGGTTAGCCATAAGCAGTGCTCCGGCGATGCCCTTTCCGGCGATGTCGGCCAGTACCATGCCCAGTCGCCCAGGGCGAAGTTCGAGGAAATCGTAGTAGTCGCCCCCGACCGTCCGCGCGGACACACAGCCCCCAATGTATTCCAGGGTCTTCATCGCCGGCAGCTTTTGAGGAAGAAGCCGGGCCTGCACCTGACGCGCGAACTCCAACTCCTGTGTGGAGCGGCGTTCTGCTTCAATCCGCTCGGCAATATTCTCAGCCAGCGAAATACTGTCCAGCGCCACCCCTACCTGGTTGGCGATCAGCAGCAGCAGCCGCTTGTCTTCGCCCGAGTAAGGTTCCTCAGAGAGTCGCGGGCCTAGAACGATGAGGCCTGCTAATCGGCCGTCGCGGCCGGGGATGGGCACCAGGCACTCCGGTGAGGTGGCAAGCAACGATCTCGGCAGAGGTTCTCCATTCAGCGTAGTGCCGGAGACATCCCAGGGTCTGCCATACCTGGCAAGTTCTCGAAACGCAGGCTCAGCCGGAGAGTATTTCGCGCATTCCGGCGGCAGGTTTCCGGCCACAGCAGCCAATTGCCCGTCTCGAGACTCCAGATACACCGCGCCGGAGCTGGGATGTAACGCCTCCCGCAAGTGGTATTCGAGCAAAGCCGCCAGCTCATCGCGAGTTGTAGCCGTGCGGGTCTTTGCCAGCAGTTGTTCCATGACGACTCGTGCGTCATAGGCGCTGCGGAAGAACGCCCGGTCGATGCGACGGCCAACGTCTTTGTGTACCTGGACACCGGTCCAGAGCAGGACACAGCCGAAGACCGATCCAAGAGCGATTGCTCCGGGAAGCGCCGCCGTGGTCAAGGTATGCATATAGCGGGAGAAGGCCATCGCAAAGGCGATCGTGGCTCCCACGCTGACCGCAATCAGCAGAATCACGAACCCCCGCTGCACCAGCAGATAGCGCGCGCTGCGGCGCAGCAGGGCTGGAATCTCGAGCACCCGATGTTTGACCACTGCGTAGGCGATCGATAAGGGAAAGAGCCAAAGTAGAGTGGCCAGCGCCGAACCCAGCAGCAGGCTCATGGAGAAACCCGAGAAGTCCTGAGCCGCCAGCGCTATCGTCGCCGGCACAACTCCAACCAGCGTTCCCCACATGATGACGCGAATTTTCCGTTTGGCGTCGGAAGACGTAGCCCCCAGGTCGTTCAAGATAAGTGAAATGACGCCGAGGACGACGAGTGAATAGCTAATCCCCAGGAAGATAAAGCGGGTGCCATGGGTCGCCAGCCACGAGGGGTAGACAAACCGGGTGTCCATGTTCTTGGGTAGCATCAGCACCGCTATGACTGCCATGAGGGCCAGACCAATCCATTTCAGTGCCGGCAAGCGACGGTCAATGGGCGAGCGGACGGGGAACACCGAAAAGAAGAAGAAAAACAATCCCGGCACCATGCTTTGAAAAATCGCACGGTACACCATGGCAAACGGGCGGAACCCCGCCGGCGCGTTGAGGAAATTATCCGCAAATCCCGGGATCGCGATGAATCCACAAAACATTAGGGCCAGCAACCAGGCATTAGGGTCCTCAACCCGCAGAAACAGCACGGCCAAGCCCACCGTCAGAAATGCGAACGGGTATAGGCTGAAGACCCTGGCGCCTAGGCTGCGCACAACGCTGGCTTCCTCGGTGCCAAACCGGCTCGCCCGGAATACACCGCGCAGCGCAATCGGAGGTGAATTGCTTCCCCTCAGGACAAGCAGGTCGATCTCGTCTCCGGGACGGTGGCGTGACCAGATTCGAGTGATCGTGTCTGGCGCAACCATTGGCTGGCCATCGGCTGCGATGATTCGATCGCCGGGCTTCAGTCCTGCGCGCTCGGCCGGACTTCCGGGCTGAACGCTCTCCACCAGCTCGGTGCGTTCCCCTCGTAGGAATTGCTCCTGGAATCCAAGCTCGACCGGGGCACCGCGGCTTCCGTAGAAGGTCCACAGGACTGCGTAGAGTAGTGCGGCTATGGCGAAGACCACAGCCAAGGCGTACAGCACCGGTTTGGGCAAGCGGCGCATGCGCAGGCTCTATTCTCCAGATTCGTACTTGATCTTACGCGGAGTATCCGGCGGCAAACCTAGTGGTTCCCGGCCTTTGCGCAGATTGTTTTCCGTATGAGTAAGACATTTCGCGGCAGAGCGGGAGCGGTGGGAAGGTCAGGCTGGAGCCGACGATCGGACTTGAACCGATGACCTGTCGATTACGAATCGACTGCTCTACCAACTGAGCTACGTCGGCCTTGCCTCTGATTCTAAATCAGTTCAGTCCGTTTGTGGCAGCCGGCAGCAGCACCTTGCTGCATGGTCCGCCAACCCACTATTCTCGGGTTCGAGCTGCGAGTCGAGAAAATGTTGGACGGCTTTTTGATTCGGCGGTTTCAGCCCAACCGCCTGAAGGAGAATCTTCAGCGGCAAAAACGAGGCCGGTACCCGTGGGCACCAGCCTCAGACGATCCTTAGTTTGCTGCACCCAAACCTCACATCAACTTGCGACGCACGGTGCCGGCCAAGCCAATCAATCCGCTTCCCAGCAGCACCAACGTTCCTGGCTCTGGAACCGCCTGATACCCAATCAGGGTGCGCAGTCCGACACCGTCGGCGCCATCGCCGAAGCCAGCAGTGTTATACGCCCTGGAGAGAATGTCACCCGAACCGGAACGAGAAAACGCCTCTGCGGCGTTCTGATTGCTGATCACCAGGTCAAAGAGCAAATTACCCTGTGCCGGATCGTAGATGAAGGGAGTGGTGAAGTTAAACACCATGCTGAAGGTGTCCTGCCCGCCGGTGAGGTTCTCGGAGAAATTCGGGTCGGAGTAGACGTCCGTGAGTGGGATGATGAAATTCGAGTCCAGGTCCGAAGACAAGTTCCCGACGCCCACCATGGTCGTGGTCATTCGAAGATCAACGTTGGCGGAGTACAGAAGGCTATCCTGGGGCGAGAATGCCAGCGACGTGATCTCTACCGGTCCGCTGAACAAGGACGACGAATAGACCTCCTGATATCGTCCGTTCCCTGAGTTTGATCCAAAGGGTATCACGTTGAATGCTACGTGCCCACCGGGGTTTTCCGCGAGGATGGTGTCCGCATAAGCGTTGTTGAAGGACAACACCATGGCAAGAAGCGCAATCGCAAGCAGACATTTCTTCATACTGCTCTCCTCCTGACGATAGAGATTGCCGTTCTTTTCCGGGTTCCGCCATTTTCCTCCCGGGCCCTCAGGAAAGCAACAGGTTTTGCTCGTAGCGGCGCCGGTGTTTTTCGTTGAAACGGTAGAGCGCAGGCTTTTGTTAATTGGCGCCATTCCGTTGAATCTCGCTGACCCATATTTCAGTGGAAGGTGAGTCGTTTTGGCAGGAAAACTTAGGGGCAGGTGATTAGGAAGCGACTGATTCACGTTGCAAGAACGTGGTGTAACCCCCCGGTTTTCCACCGCTGTAGCCAGATTTACACTTGCGGAGCGCTCGTTGTCCGCTGGATAATTTAGCTAGGCTCTTGCGCTTCCGACCCTGAATGATGAGATACGGTCGAGCGGACGTTCTGCGAATTCTGCATGTCAGCGCCAGGCAACTGGCTGGCTGGCAAAGGGCGGGGCTCGTTCCCATCTGCGAGGAGTTCTCCTTCGCCGACCTCCTGCAAATCAAACAGATCCGTGATCTACGGGCGGAGCGGGTGCCCCCTGCGGTGATTCGCGAGTCGCTGGAGGCCATGCAGAAGCAGGTCGCCGGGATGGAGAACCCATTCCGCGAGGCCAGCGCCTTCAGCGTGGGCAAGCGTGTGGCGTTCAGGCACAACGGTCGCGCCTTGGAGCCGGTAGACGGACAGTACGTGATGGAGTTTGAGACCTCCGGATCGCTGGTCAGCGCAGCGCCTGGTTCTGCAAAGATAAAGCCTGCTGCGAGGCCCGATTCCGTCCACGAATTGTTCGCGCGCGGGGTGTCGCTGGAGGAAAATCCCGGCAACCATGATGAGGCCATCCGGGTTTATCAGCAGGTCCTGGAACTCGAACCAGAACACCCGGCCGCTCACATCAACCTGGGCACCCTGTACTACAACCGCCAGGAATTCGGTGCCGCCGAAAGGCACTATCGGGCTGCGGTAGAGGCCGATCCCCGTTACGCCCTTGCCTATTTCGATCTTGGCAATGTGCTGGATGAAACCGGCCGCTTCAAAGACGCGATCACTGCCTACAAGACGGCGATTCGGTTGGCTCCCACCTACGCCGACGCCCATTACAACCTGGCGCTGGCCTACGAGCGAATGCGTGAGCCTCGTCTGGCCCTGCGGCACTGGACCGCCTACGTCAAATTCGATCGCAGCGGCCCGTGGTCTACACATGCTCGCAAGCAGATTGCCCGTATCCTCGAAGCCGACAGGCTCAAACTGGTCTACAAGCGCCAGAGCTGAAGTCCCACAATGGCGGCCCGCCATGTTAATCCGCGCCGGCGAACACTGGCTGCGGTGTAAAATCGTTGGTTTCCTAATCCAGCTTCAAGGATTGTTCTCATGTCATCCGTTGCAACCCAGCACTCTGCTCCTGCTCCTCTCGTGGCGCTCACTGAAGATGAAGTTCTGTTTCGTGATACCGTTCGCCAGTTCGCCCAGGAATCCATCCAACCGCATGTAAAGGAGATGGACGAAAAGGGCGTATTCGAACCCGCGCTCATCCGTCAATTCTTCGAGCTTGGCTTGATGGGCATCGAAGTCCCTGAGCAATACGGCGGGGGAAGCGGCACTTTCTTTGAAGCGATTCTTGCGGTCGAAGAACTTTCCGCAGTCGACGCGTCGGCAGGTGTCGTGGTCGACGTCCAGAACACCTTGGTTAACAACGCCCTTCTGCGCTGGACCACTGACGAACAAAAGAAACGCTATCTGCCGCGCATGTGCTCCGATACCGTGGGAGCCTATGCCTTAAGCGAAGCAGGCTCGGGTTCTGACGCCTTCGCTTTGCAATGCCGTGCCGAACTGAAAGGCGACGAGTACATCCTCAATGGACAGAAGCTGTGGATCACCAACGGCAAGGAAGCCGGCGTCTTCATCTTGCTGGCGACCGTGGATCCTTCGGCCGGATACAAGGGCATCACGGCGTTCATCGTCGAGAAGCAATTCCCTGGTTTCACCGTCGGCAAGAAAGAAGACAAATTAGGCATTCGCGCTTCCAGCACCTGCGAGCTGATCATGGAAGATTGCCGCGTACCCCAGGCCAACGTCCTTGGTGAAGTCGGCAAAGGCTACAAGATCGCTATTGAGACGCTCAACGAGGGCCGCATCGGTATCGGTGCCCAGATGATCGGCCTGGCGCGGGGGGCCTGGGAGCACGCGGTCAAGTATGCGCAAGAACGCAAACAGTTCGGCAAGCCGATCGCCGAGTTTCAGGGCATTCAATTCCAGATCGCGCAGATGGCGACCGAAATTGAGGCCGCCCGCATGCTGCTCTACAACTGCGCACGTATGAAGGACGCCGGCATGAACTTCGTCAAGGAAGCCGCCATGACCAAGCTCTACTGCTCCCAGGTGGCCGAGCGAGTGGCATCCTTGTGCGTCGAGATCTACGGCGGATACGGATTCACCAAGGACTATCCGGTTGAGAAATATTTCCGCGATTCCAAGATTGGCAAGATCTACGAGGGCACTTCGAACATGCAATTGATGACTATCGCCAAATTGGTGATGGGGAAGTAGGCACGAGTGTTAATCACCGGTGCGACGGGCGAGCGGCCATTTGCCAGCAGGCTTTTCATGTATGTCGATTCGCAGTAAGGGTTGAGAAAACTCACCGTGCTTGGCTCCCAAAAGATCATCGGAATGGTGCCCATCTCCGATCCTGATCGGGCAAGGGCCTTCTATGTCGACAAGCTTGGGCTCAAGTTCATGAGCGACGATGGTTTTGCCATTGTGCTGGATGCCAACGGCAACATGCTCCGGCTAACCAGGATAAGCGAAGTAAAACCTCAGCCCTTTACCGTCATGGGCTGGGAGGTTGCAGATATTGTTGCTGTTATCCAACCCCTTCGTGATGCGGGAGTAACCTTCGAGCGTTACCATGACTTCATGAAGCAGGATGATCTGGGAATCTGGACTGCGCCCGATGGTACACGCGTGGCGTGGTTCAAGGATCCGGATGGGAATATCCTCAGCCTTTCCCAGCACCAAGCGAGGTAGTAGTTTTAATTTCTGACTGGAATTTGCACCCGGTAAGCTAGCGGCCGCTGAGTCATATAAAAACCGGCTGGAGGGTTTCTGTAATTTACGCACCTTATCGAAAATAGTCTGGCCGGGATTACACCATTGCGTAAGACTATGGCCGTAATTCTTACCTCATAAGTACTTGAGGGACACGCGCTTGTGCGCGCTATCTCGGTTGACACCCGCTCTCGCATTCTGCTGGACTGTCCACAGAACGCAACCTGTCGAGGTGACGCTAGGTTTTTATACCTGCTGCTCGTAACCGTTTGGACTTGCGCCGGAATCAATCTCGGACTTACCTTCTCGGTCAACAACGTCCGACCTCCAATCCGCGCGGCAGGAGTGTATAATTTTGCGCTTACTCGAAAATAAGCAGTATTAACTGCGAGAGGGAGGAAACTGCCATTGCGGACGCGCTTGATCAGCGTACTGGTTGCATTATGTGCATTATCGATGTTGGAAAGCGGATGTGGTGGCGGCGCAACCTCTCGATCTGACGAGCAGAACTCCAGGACGGGCCCGTCCATCGTGACCCAGCCTGCTGACGCAACGGTAACCGAAGGACAAACCGCAGCTTTTACGGTGACCGCATCGGGCATTCCTCCGCTGAGTTATCAATGGCAAAAGAATGGAGCGGATATTTCTGGCGCTATTGCCGCAGACTATACGACGCCAGCGACTGAGATTGCTGATAGTGGTTCCGTGTTCCGGGTAATAGTGACCGATACTGGTGGTTCAACTGCAAGTGACAATGCGACGCTGACAGTGAATCCGATTCCACCACCTTCCAGGGAATCGGTCCTTACATATCACAACGACAATGCGCGAACGGGTCAGGATTTGAACGAGGCGATTCTCACCCCGCTCAATGTCAACACCTCCCTCTTCGGGAAAGTCGGTTTCTTGCCGGTGACCGGCATGGTGTTTGCTGAGCCTCTCTACGTTCCCAACATGAACATATTAGGGGCGGTTCGCAACGTCGTATTTGTGGTGACCGAGCATGACCTGGTGTATGCCTTTGATGCGGATACTTTCGTTCAACTCTGGCAGGTCTCAGTCCTCGGTCCGGATGAGAAGCCAAGCGATGACCGCGACTGCCATGCCGTTTCGCCTGAGATTGGCATCACCTCAACCCCGGTGATCGATCTCAAAACGGGTCCGCACGGGACGATCTTCCTCGTCGCCGCGTCGATGGATGAGAACGGGAAGTATTATCAGCGTCTGCATGCTCTTGACCTCGCCACGGGAGCCGAACAGGGCGGAGGCCCCACTACGATTCAGGCGACGGTCCCCAGCAACGCCGGCCCTGTGACATTCGATCCGACGTCTCACCTTCAGCGCTCGGCCTTGTTGCTACTTGACGGTACCATTTATGTGGCATGGACCTCGCACTGCGACTACTCGGCCTATTACGGGTGGGTTATGGGTTACAGCGAGTCCAGCCTGCAGCAGGTGAGCGTTTTCAACACCGCTCCCAACGGATATGCGGATTCAATCTGGATGTCGGGTGCCGGACCAGCCGCTGACGAGTCAGGTGCCATCTATTTCGTCACGGCCAATGGCGCCTTCGATACGACGCTCGACGCCAATGGCTTTCCGATCGGCGGGGACTACGGGAATGCATTTCTAAAGGTCTCGACCGACGGGGACACTATGAGCGTAGCTGATTACTTCAGTGTGTACAACACGGTTGCAGAATCCATGATAGATCTTGACCTCGGAGCCGGCGGAGTACTGCTCTTGCCCGATCTGCAGGACGGTGCAGGAAAAACATGGCAGCTTGCGGTCGGTGCAGGAAAAGACGCAAACATTTACGTGGTAAACCGCGACTCGATGGGCAAGTTTAATCCTGACAACAACAACGCCATCTACCAGGAGATTGACAACGTCTTGTCTTATGGGTCCTACGGCATGCCAGCCTACTTCAATAACACGGTTTACTATGGCGGCGCAAATGACTACCTAAAGGCATTCACAATATCCGACGCCAAGCTTCTTCCGCAGCCGACGTCGCAAAGTTCGACTACCTACGGCTATCCAGGAACGACGCCGAGCGTATCGGCGGATGGGAACTCGAACGGAATTGTCTGGACGGTAGAAAGGGGTGCCACTGTAGATGGCGTACACCCCGGCGTGCTCCACGCCTACGATGCCACCGACCTTAGTAAGGAACTCTACAACAGCGGTCAATCCAACGGACGCGATCAGTTCGTCGGCGGCAAATTCATAACGCCTATGATTGCCCACGGCAAGGTCTATGTCGCCACGCCCTCGGGCATTGCCGTCTTTGGCTTGCTCCCCCAGTAATAGAAAAGGTAATCCGATTTCGAGGGCGATCCGGCTGGCCCCGGGTCGCTCTTTCCTAACCCCTGTTCTCCCGCCGCCCGCTGGTTCATAATCATAGAGGCTTCAAAAATCAAACCGCATTCCATAAGGTGTCCTATGCCTGTCCAGCAAGCCGTTCAAGTCACGCCGGCCGCGCGCATGGCCAACGTCCGCTATGCCATCCGCGATCTGGCGGTGGTCGCTGATGAGGTTGCCCGCGAAGGGCACGAGATTCTCTTCCTCAATATCGGCGACCCTTGCAAATTCGACTTCCCCACGCCGCCGCACATGATTGAGGCGGTATACAAGGCCATGCTCGACGGCCATAACAGCTATGGAGATTCGTTGGGCATTCGCCCCGCGGTAATGGCGATTGGGCACGATGCCGAACGGCGGGGCTTCAAGGAAATTCAGAGCGTATTCGTCGGCTACGGCAGCGGGGAAGTCATTGATAGCTGTCTGACCGCGCTGGTCAATCCCGGCGACAATATCCTGACGCCAAGCCCGGAGTATCCGCTCTACAGCGCCGTGCTGGCCAAGTTAAGTGCGGAGCCTAACGCCTATGATCTGGACGAAGCCAACGGCTGGGAGCCTGACCTTGCAGATCTCAAGCGCCGCATCAATTCGCGCACCAAAGCCATCCTCCTGATCAATCCCAGCAATCCCACCGGCTCGGTCATGTCCGGGCACACGCTGGAGCAGATTATCGATCTGGCCAGGCAGAACAATCTGCTGATCTTCGCTGACGAGATCTACGACAAGCTGATCTACGCTCCAGGCGTTCACCATACCTCCATTGCGACGCTTGCCCAGGATGTACCGATGGTGACCTTCAACGGTCTATCGAAGGCATATCTGGTTCCGGGCTGGCGGATTGGATGGGCCGTCGCGACAGGTCCTCACGAGGTCTTGCATTCTTACCTCGAAGCTGTACATCGGCTATTGCGGGCTCGCCTGTCGGCCCCACATCCGTTTCAGCACGCCATCAAGCCTGCTCTCGAAGGTCCCCAGGAGCACATTGAACTCATGTGCAACAAGTTGCGGCGCCGCGCGCAATTGACGGCAGACTGGGCCGCGCGCACGCCGCGCGTCAGCCTCGTCGCCCCTAAGGGAGCCTTCTACGCTCACCCCACGCTCGATATTCCAGAGGACGACCTGACGTTCGTAACCGCTCTTTTGAAGGAGAAGCATGTACTCGTGGTGCACGGTTCAGGCTTCGGACAGAAGCCCGGAACCAAGCACATGAGAATCGTGTTCCTGCCGCCGGAGAATGTATTGGAGGCCGCTTACCAGAAGATCAGCGACTTCATGGCCGAGCGGTATTCGTAGGGCCGGTAGGTGGCGAGATTTAGCTGGGGCGCTTGCCGCCGCTGCAGCGGATAGTCTCCACGTCTTCGCCATTGATGGAAACGATTCCGCGGCGCTCTTTCGGAGCTGGGAGCTCTTCCCCTTCCTCGTGGTGAAATGAGGACGAAATCCGCTTGGTCGCGGCGCTCACCTGGTGCCGTATCTTGGCCTCAAGCTCGTGGATGCCTGCTTTGGCTCGGTTAAGGCCGCCGGCTGGATCAGAGCCACTGCTGTTGCGCGCATGATCAACCCGCATGCTGATCCTCCTCGTGTGACTATGAAGATGCAAGTGTAATCCCTTTAGATACCACTGGCGAGAAAAAATCGATTCATGCCCGGATGCGCGGATTAAAAAGGGAATACATCAGGTCGGTCAGAAAATTCACCACCACGTAGGTCAGGCCAATCACCAGGATGCACCCCTGGACCAAGTAGTAGTCGCGGTTTGAAATCGCCTGGATCGTGAGCCGCCCGATGCCGGGCCAGGAGAAGATCGTCTCAGTGACAATCGCGCCGGCCAGCATTGCGCCGAACTGCAATCCCACAACGGTAAGAATTGGAATCATGGCATTGCGCAGTGCGTGCCGGTAAACCACCGTTCGCTCCGGTAGCCCTTTGGCACGTGCGGTGCGGACGTAATCCTGCGAGAGTTCCTCCAGCATGGAAGTCCTCACCATGCGCGTGAGGATGGCCGCTAACGCTCCGCCCATGGTGATTGCCGGCAAAATGAGATGTGCTGGAGACCCCGCTCCCGAAACCGGCAGCCATCCCAGGTCGATGGCAAATAGCAAAATCAGAATCGGTCCCAGCGCAAAATTAGGAAATGAGAGTCCCAACAGAGACACAAAGCTGAGCGCGCGGTCGTCCCAGCGGTTGCGACGGAGCGCTGAGCGGACCCCCGCGGGAATGGCCAGAAACAGCGCCACCGCCAGCGCCGCTAGGGTCAGCTCCAAGGTATACGGATAGGCTTGCGCGATGATGTGTCCGACATTCTGATTGAAGCGCAGCGAGCGTCCCATGTCGCCGTGCAACAGGCCCCGCCAGTAGTTCGCATACTGCTGGCCGAGAGGTACGTCGAGCCCATAAGCGTGACGCGCAGCAACAATATCGGTTGCGGCGGCTCCTTCGCCAAGCATCTGCTGGATGGGATCACCCGGCACCAGGTGGATGAACAGGAAAACCACCGACACCACCAGCCACACCACTGGCAGCATGAACAGCAGGCGCGAAAGGATGTAGCGCAGCATCAGCTTGCCGCCGGAGTAGCGTTATGGGTCTCCGGTTCGGCCTGGGTCTGCAATGACTCGATGCGTACGCGATCCACTCGCAGCCCGTCCATTATCGTGACCGTGTAGCGCCGGCCTTGATACTCAAAGTTGTCGCCCACCGTGGGAATACGCTGCAACCGCGCCAGCACAAATCCGGCGAGCGTTTCGAAACCCTCATCGCGGGGAAGCTGGATCTGGTACTCCAGCTCCAGGTCACGAATGTTGAGTGACGCGTCCAGTTCCATTTGCGTCGCACCCGGTAATGGTATCGGCTCGCGCCCTTCGAACTCATCCTCCATTGGTCCCACCAGTTGCGCCAGCACGTCTTCCACAGTGATCACACCTGCTGTCGAACCAAACTCATCCACTACCACTGCCAGGTGACGCTTGCGCTGCTTGAATTCGATCAGCAGGTCGGGAAGGGTCTTAGTCTCTGGAACTACCAGCACCTCACGCATGATGTGGCGCACACGTAGGTTGGTTTCACGAGTGATGATTCTGCCCGTAGGCGTGGTTGACAGGCGGTAACGCATCCAGCGCATCAGATCACGCATGTAAAGCACGCCGATGATGTGCTCCGGGCCGCTCTGCGGATCGTAGACTGGGACGCGCGAGTGCTGCTCGTCCACTACCCGTGTCAACGCCTCATAAAGAGTCATGTCGCCGGGAACAGAAAAGATGTCAGGACGTGGCACCATCACTTCGCGCGCCACGACGCTTTCCAGGTCCAGCGCACGATGGATCATGTCTTCCTGTGGAGCTTCCAGCAGACCGAGGTTGCGGCTGGCGGTGACGATCAGCTTCAACTCCTCGGTCGAATGGACACCGGCTTCGCGCACCGGCCGCATACCGAAGACCTTCAGCACAGCTCGCGATGACGAGGTCATCAAGGCCAGCAGCGGAGCCGTCAGGCGCATGAAGAAATCCATCGGCCCGGCTATGGCCAGCGCCACCCGCTCCGTCCTCTGCAAGGCGATAGACTTGGGCACCACCTCGCCAAGAATGACAGTTATGTAGGTGATCAGCGTGAACGCGAGGATCACGGCAACCGCGTGGGCGTACAGGTGCGCGTGTGGGAGGTTAATGAATAGAGGCTCCAATATTCGCGCCATCGCTGCTTCGCCGATCCAGCCCAGCAGCAGGCTGGAGATCGTTACCCCGAACTGCACCGCATTAATGAATTGATCGAGGTGCTGATGGAGCTTTAAAACGGTCCGTGAGCCAACCCGGTGTGCTGCCACCAGTTGCCGAATTTGGGTCTCGCGCAGGCTGACCATGGCAAATTCGGCGGAGACGAAAAACGCATTGGCCGCGACGATCAGCACGACCGCCACCAGGCGCAGCACGACGAAGGTAACCATGAAGGCAGAATCTTACCAAATCACTTTGGCTTCGCAGCGTGGGCCGATAGCCGAATCGGTCAGTGGCCCCTACAGAATCTTCTTCCAGTCGAGCTTGATTTACAGCTCAGGACGGAAGTCCTGGGTGAGCGTCTTTTCAACATTCTCCGGAGCCCCTTCAGCGGCGGCACAAACCTAGCGGCAGGCATCGCGCCCTCACACGTTCCCCCTGCGTTGAGAAATGTGCAATCGCAGCTCCACAAACCGCGCTGTAAACCCACCAGTTGCGACGCCGACCGAGGCGCAAAAACCCCGCGCCGTGGGCGCAGCAGATCTTAGCCCAGCGCTTCAGCGCTGGGAAAGGTAGCAAAAATGCCCTGAGTCCCGACAGGGACGACAGAAGAGAGCCCAGCCTTTCAAGGCTGGGTGAGGCTTCAATCCCACACATTCCAAACGAAGGAGTGTCTGGGACACCCGGCGCGATCTTCGGGTAGAGCGGGCCTTTAGGCCCGCGTCCAAGTCCCTTGTTCCTGTCATCCCGAGCGGGCTTCAGCCCGCGAGGAATCTACTTTTTCGACTTTTTCAGCGGCCTGTTAGACCGACGAGGGATCCGTTCTTGACCGTTTCCAGCAGCCTGTAGGGTGATGAAGTGCATTGAACCTTCGAGGTAGTAGCGCTTGAGACCTGCCGTCACACCACGAGACTAAACTGATGCGTGACATAATGTCTGTGACTTCGCAGGCTCGACCGTGCGATATCCCACTCATTCCAAACGATGGAGTGAGTGGGCGCACCCCGGCCCGGCGAGTGTGGACCAGCCCGCCGGCCACGCTGTGTTATCTATGGATGTCATGAGTATGACGAAGTTGTGCCTCCGTTCTGCTGCGCTCGCACTACCTTTGCTATACCTCACGTTTCTCATAGCAGATCGATACGGTGTTTGGTCTCGGATGCGAGGCCTAGACAAAGTTGAAGCGGTCGCAACTCGGTTCGAGCAATCTTATTCACCGGACGCAAGCCGTCCCGTTTCTGTAGGAGACCCGGAATGGAAACCTCTCATTCACCTGATCTACCAATATTCCAACGTTGATTTTCCGAAGAACAAAGAACCGCGAACTGTAGCAAGATTCTCGGCCACGCTCTCTGGTAAACAAACAGGCCCGGAGGGCCAGGTTTTCTCTGAGTGGACAGCGCCTTCCACGCCCTTCGCCGTGCTCTATCGGAGGTGGCCGGGACAAGATGTCCCGAAAGAGGACTGGCGCATCGCTGGTACGATCGGCGATCTGCGCGCATGGATACTAAGGAGCAAAGATGATCTGCGATTTTTCGTTAAGGACGTATTCTTAGTTCTATTCTCGTTTGTTGTCGGTCTGTTGCTGCTAATACACGAAAGCCGCATAACGAGAGCCGCTGATCCACCCACGATCACGTCCGGACGAGGGACGTGATCGTGGGGGCATCCGGCTACTTCATGTTTCCGCCGTGGGGACAATTAAAAAAGAAGGGTGGGCGAGTCGCGGGATAGTACCCACAGAACTCCGTGGTGTGCGGTGCGTCCCTGGGTGTTTGGAAGATGTCTCGGTATTCGATTATGAAACGAATATAGATCCTGCTGGCGGTATTTGGCGGTAGACCTATGTAATAGAAGTCCGGCGTGCTCGCACCCGGAGCTATGGCCTTCCGGAAGTTTTCGGCAGCAGGCTTCATGATGATGCTCTTCTCGGTTTCCCCAATTCCAGCCAACGCTATTCCGGCATCAAGCGCCGGGGTTTTGCCGGTATTGACGACCTCCACATCCACCTGTCCCCATTGGGCGGCAGAATAGGCTGTGGTGAGCTTGACGCTGCGGATCGAGACCCATGCTCGCTGGTCGATCTGTTCACTTTCACGAGACTGACGCACGCTATCTCTTGCCGCTTGAGCACCTTCCGAAGCAGCCTCGGCAGCACATTGGGCAGCAGCAGTTTGTTGCCTAATTTCTCCATAAGTGCGATTCATGGTGCTCCACTGCATGCCAGCATAAGTTGTGTAACCAGCGAGCAGGGCAACCGTCAGAACCTCGAGCCAGGTTTTTGCGTTGGGCGTCTGATCGGGACGGAAATGTTGAGCTTCTCGTCCTCGGCCTATGAGTGGCCCAGTATCCGAGTCGAGAAAAATGGAATCCAGTACGTCTTGGGTTTCTTTGTCGGATTCATCCTTTGTGGTTGGGCGTTCAGTTTCGTCGCTCATGTGCATGGCCAAATGAACCGAGGAATTGATGCCCAGGTTAGACCAACTGAAGGCTGAACCCGGGGCCACCCGGCGCCAACATCGGCGGCTTCGTGAAAAGTTGCCAACGCCATGCTGGACCAGGGCATGGTCTAACCGGGACCGTTCCCCAATCTGGATGGACTATTACGGACGGGGTGGGCACCAGCCCACCCCGGATTGTTCATTAAGAATTACATCGAAACGCTCACGCGACTACCAGACTGAGCGCCTCTCTTGCTGCCCAACGAGGGGAAGCGTGATCGGAGGCACGCTCGCTCGGGAGCTAATATCGCTGACGAGTTCTCTAAGGTACGGCCACACCACAACGCGAGCATCGGAATCGGCGAATCGGGTAGCCAGGGTTTTACCATTCCCCGATCCCTGAAAATGGAAATGTAGCTCGAACACAGCATCAAGACGAAGCGACCCATTCTCAGCTCTTTCCTTCGACGCATGCGCCGAGAAAGCTGCTCTTATATCGAATGCATCCTTCTCCGTCCCAGTTACCTCTAAGTCGAGCTCCAAGAACAGATGATCTTCCGATGTCATAAACCGCTCGCGGTCAATCCTGAAGCGGCACTCAATTAGCGCTATCCCGACTAGCTGGAGTGAACGCAGAAACTCCCTATATTCATCCGCATGCTTGGTTTTGATCGTTCGCTTCTTCGCGGTGCGCATCATTTTTCTCTGCTTATATCGACAGGAGGGAACTCACGGATGTCACGTGAGCGCATTACATCCTGGAGGTTGAACGTATACTTTGTTGCTGGTCTAGCCAAGAAAGGCAGATTTTCTAACGGATCCCCTTCGCCAGGTGAAACTATGACGAACTGCGCACCGGTCCTAACCACTGTCTCTTCCCAAGAAGACCATGCACCGTGATGATGATGCTGGATCCGAGCAATGCCGACTCTCTGGGTCAACGCATCGATCGATCTCCGAATGCCCGCCAGTTGGTGTCTTTCAGACAGGAGATGCACGATATGTTGATTCAAACTGACGCCTTGCTTTTTGGCCTCGTGATCCAACGAGCGATGTAGTGTCTTAGGTATCCTCAGCACAAATTTCCCGCTGTAGTCTTCAATTGAACTCGGCTCAGGAATTGGGTCCTTTGCATCGATTTTGGCCCCGATCCAAAGTTCCTTCGAATCCTCAAGTCCTTTCAGCGCCTCTTCGACAGTCTCACCAGAACTCATGCAACCGGGCAGGTCTGGAATGAGCGCGACAAACCCGCCTTCGTCGGGAATGATCTCCATTGGATATGGCAATGACATGTACTGTGCAAGCGTTTTCATAAATTGCTTTCGATGAAGACCAGAAGGTCTTCGATATGGTTCAACGCTATCTTGGCAAACTTCGGCAACACACAATCGCGACCTCGATGCTCCCGCTCCAAGACAAGAGGATCTACCCCAGGGACGCCGAAGTGGTACACGACCCGTGAACCCTTTGAGTTAATCCGAAAATTTGGGAAAAGCTGCGCATGGTCCCGAACCGCCTTTTGAATGAGGCGGTCCAAGTCGTGGAACACGACACGTTTTTGCTCCCGAAGCTGACGCAGTTCCTGACGAAGCCGGTCCACGGTAGTGCGCTCGTGGCATCTGACGCCTCCCGAACGTTAGACGCTTGATACTGCATTTAGTACCAAATGTCAACAATTTTGAGATGACTGCCAGCTTCGGGGGGGTTGACAGTCATTTGTAGTACTGTATATAGTACTATATGAACAAGCGCGGTTGCGCTCGGAAAGGATTCTGAAGGATGTCGCAGTTTACAGTTCGCATTGAGTTGCATGATGCCGTTTACAAAGATTACGAAGCGCTTCACTCGGCTATGGAACGTGCCGGGTTTTCTCGCTTGATCGCGGGCGACAATGGGCGCACCTACCATCTTCCATGGGCTGAATACAACGGCTCAGGCAATCTGAGCGCGGTTCAGGTGCGCGAGATTGCCCAGCAATCTGCTGATTCTACGGGCAAGAGGAATGCCGTCTTGGTCACGGAGGCCGGGGCTAGAGCCTGGGCCGGGCTGGCTGAAGTCTCGGCATAATGTGGGGCACGCCTTTCCGAGGTGCCTAGGTCGCCCGGTGCCCCGGGTTCGCCCATCGGTTGGGCTAACCCGGGATTCGGAGACTGAGCTGGGCAGCGACTGCGTAGTTAGCCGGGTGCGCCACACATTCGCGTTCTTCGAATGTGCGGAATCAAACTCGGTCGCACCTCACACACACCTGTGACCAACTCGCTTGGTCGATACCGCCCACTTGGCTACAATGGCTGCCATGAGGACGTTAGGGAGTTGTGTCCCTCGCAACCTTGCTCTTTGATGGAGAGGCGTGACGCGCAAGCATCGTCATAGCGCCTGTTGGCCGCTGTTAACTACTTCAAAACTCATCCAACTCTTCCATTCCGAGAAAATCGCACCTAAGTCCTTATTCCGCAATACTTTGCCTGTAACTCCCACGCGCTCAAGATTTTGCAGGGATTCTTTTCAAATTGCCCAATGCCCTCAAGATTTTAGAGGTATACCGGGGGAGGGGGGTACCCCGACTTTCGCCTCGAGTTACCGCTCATCGACCATTACCGGGAATTTTATCGATTGGTTAACCGCAGTGTGTCCCAGAGCCTGCCCCGAGCCGGTCGAAGGGTTCGCGTCCTCCGTTAGGACACTAACTTGGGACCGCTACTCTGGACGGCGGATGGCTCTACAGGTTCCATCCGTTGTCGCGTTTCAGCGGACGCCAACGATTGCGATCGTACTTGATCATGGCATCGGCGTTGTCGGGGCCGTCGCTGCCGGCGGCGTAATTCGGGAAATTTCGGCGGTGGTAACTGCGCCCACGCCTCCTCGATCGGCGTGATGATCCGCCATTCGGCTTCCACTTCATCGCGCCGGGTGAACAGCGTCGCATCACCACGCATCGCATCCAGCAACAGCGTCTCGTAGGCGGCAGGGGTGTCCGATCCGAATGCGTCGCGGTACGAAAAGTCCATGTTCACCCGCGTGGCCCGCATCTGTGTTCCCGGGAACCTTGGCGCCGAAATTAATGGCGATGCCTTCATTCGGCTGGATGCGCATGGTGATGACGTTATGGTGTACGTCTCCCGGACGGCTGGCGAACAGCGCCTGCGGTGTGCGTTTGAAGTGCACTGCAATCTCCGTGAGTTGGTTCGAGAGCCGCTTGCCGGCGCGCACGTAGAAGGGAACTCCTGCCCAGCGCCAATTGTCCACCTGGAATTCAACCGCCGCGTAGGTTTCAGTGAGCGATTCCGGATTGACGCCCTTCTCCTGGCGATAGCCCGGGACCGGTTTGCCATCGATGGTCCCCGGTCCATACTGGCCGCGAATCGTTCGCTGCGCCACTTCCTCGACGCTCATGGGACGGATGGCGCGCAGCACCTGCACCTTCTGCTCGCGCACCGAATGCGCATCGAACGCCACCGGAGGCTCCATGGCGGTCAGGGTCAGCAACTGAAGCATATGGTTGGCGACCATGTCGCGCAACGCGCCGGTCTCTTCGTAGAACGCGGCGCGGCTCTCCACCCCGAGCTTCTCGGCCGCGGTGATTTCAACATAGTCGATGTAGTTGCGGTTCCAGATGGGCTCGAACATCAGGTTGCCGAAGCGGAACACCATGATGTTCTGCACCGTTTCTTTGCCCAGATAATGATCGATGCGATAGACCGACTCCTCATCGAACACTTGCGCGACGATTTCGTTCAGTTCCTTCGCGCTTTCGAGGTCACGCCCGAAAGGCTTCTCCAGCACGATGCGGGTCCAGCCTTCTTCGTTCCGGGCCAGTCCGGCCCGACCGAGACCTTGCACAATCGGCGGCGCCAGCGAAGCGGGGGTCGAGACGTAGAACAGGATGTTCTTGCTCGCACCCTGCTTCTGCATTTCCGCAATCTTCTTCTTCAGCTCCGGGTAGAACTCGGGCTCATTGGCATCGCCCACCAGAAAGTGAAGCCGCGACGCGAAGCCTTTCCAGCCGTCTTCGTTGAAGCCGCGCGCGTCCGAGGACTCTGCCGCGCCATCGTGCATGCGCTCGCGAAACTTTTCATCCGTCAGCTCGGTCCGGCCTACCCCCAGAACTTCGAAATTGCGGTGCGTGCAGCCGATGCAAGCCAGGTCATAGAGGGCCGGCATCAACTTGCGGCGGGATAGATCGCCGGTCGCTCCAAACAGAATCAACAGTGCAGAGTCGGCCTGCGGTAGCCGCGGCGGCTCCAGCTTTTCAACCGTGGGATGAACGAGTGTCGTCACTGACGGCTCCATGTATGCCAATAGATGTCCCGAAGGCGGATTGATGATTCCCGACCGCGAGCCCCACACTCGCGGCCGCTGGACGGTACAGCCAGGGCCCTTTCGACTTTATCCCTTCGTCTTCGCCAGGGCTTCCTTGGCTTTAGCCACAACGTTTTCTACCGTAAAGCCAAAGCCCTTCATCACATCCTTGATAGGAGCAGATGCGCCGAAGTCGTCGTGGGAGACAACAATTCCGTCGTTGCCGACATACTTGCTCCAACCTACGCTCGTACCTGCTTCCACAGAAACGCGCGCGCGAACCTCCGGCGGCAGTACCTGGTTCTTATATTCCTGCGACTGCTTTTCGAACAGCTCCCAGCAAGGCATCGAAACCACCCGAGCTTTCACACCTTCCGCCGTGAGTTGCTCATAAGCCGCCACGCAGAGCTGCACTTCCGAGCCGGTTCCCATCAGGATAAGCTCCGGCTTCCCGCCTTTCGCGTCGCCCATGATGTAGGCGCCCTTGGCGACTCCGGCTGCTGAGGCATACTTCGTGCGGTCAAACGTCGGCACCCCTTGCCGGGTGAACGCCATGAGCACCGGTTGGTGTTGGATCGGCATGATCACTCGCCACGTCTCGGCCACTTCGTTGGCGTCGGCCGGACGGAACACCAGTAGCCGCGGAATCGCCCGCAGCGAGATCAGTTGCTCGATGGGCTGGTGCGTTGGTCCGTCTTCGCCCAGACCGACGGAGTCGTGGGTGTAGATGAAAATGACAGGGATGTCCATCAGCGCGGCCAGACGAATTGGTGGCCGCATGTAGTCGGTGAAGATGAGGAAGGACGAACCATAGGGCCGGAGCTTCGACAGTGCCATGCCGTTCAGGACCGCGCCCATGGCGTGCTCGCGAATCCCAAAGTGGAAGTTGCGCCCTTCGTAGCTGCCGCGCTCAAAATCGGCTTCGCCGCTGATCAGCGTGAAGGTCGAGGGATAAAGATCAGCCGAACCGCCCAGCAGCCACGGCACATTTTTTGCCACCGCATTGAGCACCTGGGAGTCTGACTTCCTCGTTGCTATGCCCTTGGCGTCGGCCGGGAAGGTCGGGATGTCCTTGTCCCAGCCTTCAGGAAGCGTGCCGTTCTGCATGTGTTGCCACATCTTGTCCAGATCGGGGTGGTCCTTCGACCAGGCACGGTAGCGCGCGTTCCAGTCTTTCTCCCACGCGCCGCCGCGCTCCACCGCCTTGCCCATGTATTCCTTGACTTCGTCAGGAACCAGGAAATGCGCATCCGGCGGCCAGCCGTAGACCTCCTTGGTCAGGCGAACCTCGTCTTCGCCCAGCGCTTCGCCGTGCGCTTCCTTGGTATCTTGGCGGTGCGGAGAGCCCCACCCGATGTGCGAATTGACAATGACCAGCGTGGGCCGCGCGACCTCGCGCTGTGCCGCCTGGATGGCCACGTCCAGCGACTCCAGATCATTGACATCGGTGACGTGCAGCACGTTCCAATGCCAGCCCATGAACCGCGTCGCCACGTCGTCGCTAAAGGCCAGCGACGTACTGCCTTCAATGGTGATGTGGTTATTGTCGTAGAACCAGATCAGGTTATTCAGCCCTAAGTGGCCGGCGAGGGATGCCGCTTCATTGCTGACCCCCTCCATCAGGCAGCCGTCGCCGCAGACGGTATAAATGCGGTAGTCGAAGAGGTCTTTACCGAAGCGCGCAGCCAGCCAGCGTTGCGCAATCGCCATTCCCACCGAGTTGCCGCACCCCTGTCCAAGCGGACCAGTCGTGGTTTCCACGCCGGGGGTGAGCCCGTACTCAGGATGGCCAGGGGTCTTGGACTTCCACTGCCGGAACTGCTTCAAGTCGTCCAGCGCAAGGTCGTAGCCCGTCAGGTGCAACATGGAATAGAGCAGCATGGAGGCGTGCCCATTGGACAGAACGAAGCGATCGCGCCCCGGCCACTGCGGATTCCGCGGGTTGAACCGGAGATACCGGTCGAACAGCGTAAAGGCCAAGGGGGCCAGCGCCATCGGCGTTCCCGGGTGCCCGCTGTTGGCCTTCTGCACCGCGTCCATGGCCAGCGTGCGGATGGTGTTAATGCACAATTGCTCCAGCTTCTGTTGCTCCTGCGCCGCCTGCGCAGGGTTCACCTCAACTTGAGTGCTCACGTTTGCCACCTTTCATGTGTGCGAAGCAGATTCCGGCTCCGGCTGAATTTCGACTGCGAAAGTTGTGCCTTGCCACTGATTGTCTTGCGGCCAGAAAAAGGTAAACCGTAACGGTGAATTCTGGGTTAAACCCACCTTGATATCAGCGTACTGGATGCCCAGAGAAGTCGGTGTCGAGTTTGTGTCCTGCGCCGTCTTCCACTCGTCATCGCTCCAGTGCAGGAGGAAGGGCGAGGACGCCTGAACCCGTAGCAGAGTTCCCGCCTCGACGCTGCGCACCTGGCGGTTCATCTTCCAGACCTCAATCTTGTCACTCCTGCCATTTTCAGTCCGCTTGCTATAACGTTCCGCTACCGAATCGATCCGATCAAACACCTTGCCGTCGACCACGGAGCGCAGAAGCTTGACGAAATCCGCATGGGCCCACATCAGCGGAATCGCCGACCCTGTCGACTTGCCAAAATACATGTGCTGCTCGGGAATGTCCGGCGCATCCCAGATCTGTTCAGGAATCAAGCCGATCCCTGACGTGAATTTCTCAATGGTGCGGACGTACTCTGTCACGTCCCGGCCGGCTGCCAGCTCGTACATGGCCCGTTCCAGGGTAAGCAACGGCCACGGTCTGCCGACACCCCATTGATCGAAGGCGCTGCCGTCATCGCGCTGCCCATAGCCGTCATGGTTATATCGTTTCCAGCACGGCCCGGCCGGCGTATCGACCTTCAGCAGGGCATCGACCACCTTCAACGTGTCCACGATCAAAGGATCATCTGCCGCTCTGATGCCGACGCGCACGAATTCGAGAAAGCCGCCATCTACGATTTGATTGGCGGGATACTTGTAACGGTCTCCCGGTTTTTGATTCGCCAGCACCAGCTCACCTTTGTCGGGATCTTCGTCCCCGGTTGAGCCCTCGGAACTGACAGCGGGGTTGATGCGAATATAGTGCCGTGCGATTCCCGGAACCAGGCTGCCTTTTTCTGTAACCGTCCACTTCTCGATGTGGGATTCCAGAAAATCAGCGTAGCAGCGAACGAACTCTGCGGTATGCGAATCGCCCCGGGACTCGAGAAACTCGGCCGCGCAAATCAGCGCTCCAATGTTGACCGCCAGGGTCGACGGCGAATAGCCGCCGGCCTCCTCCCAGCGCTCCTGTTTCGTGGCCGGCCCTTCGCGAATCAGGTAGCCGCACGCTCGCCGCACGATATGGTAAGGGTCGAAATTCGCCAGCCCGTTCGCCTTCCACAGTCTCCAGGCGAGGATGATGGGAAACGAAACTTCATCGAGCTGTACCCCCGTCCAGTACGGAGAACCGTCAATCCAGAAGTTCTGGTAAAACCCGCCGTCCTCGCGTTGCGTAATCGCCAGGTAAATGAGTGCGCGCAGTGGCGTGACCGTATCGCCTACCGCCAGCAGGGCGGAGGCGCAGTTCACCATGTCCCGGGTCCACACCAGGTGATAACCGCCCAGGTCGTCGTCGCTCTTGTCCTCGCCCCAGGGAATGCTCAAGCTGGCGATCATTGCTCCGGGATACAGTTTGTCTTCATTGGCCAGCAGCAGATTCACCGTCCGGGCGAAGAGGAACGAGTCGAAGGAGGTTAGTTGGTCCATCAGCGACATGCGTTTGCGCGTCCTCTGCCACTGTTCGTCGAAAGTCTGCAGTGAGTGATCAAACGGGATCGCCAACGATTGGGCCAACGTGGAGGCCGCGTTGTGCGCTGTATGGCCAAAGGCGAGCGCCAGGGTGAATTCATTAGTCTGGCTGAGATCGATCTCTGCCGTCATCGCGACGTTGCCGTCGAGCGCCGACGTGTACTCCCAATCCATCTGGAAGTTCTGCGACAGGTCGGTCCAGCCATCGTTGACGCCCACGTAGCCCACCGACAGCTTCGCCATCGGGACCGTGGCCATGACGGCGAGATACACATCATCGCGGTGGGCCATCAGAAAGCGGTGGTTACGCGCGTCGATCACGGCAGCGTTGTTGTGCCAGCCTCCAATCTGCAGATGGGGAGCGCACAAAACATACAGATGCAGACGCCCCCGCCACTCTTCAGCAACATTGAAACGGGTGCGAACCAGCAGACAGGGAAGGTGAGGGTCTCCTATCACCGTCTTTTCGATCGAGTATTTGCCGTCGGGATCCGTGTTCGTCACCTTGAATCCCAGCGCCGCGCTGCCCAGACAATCCAGCTTTGTTGTCATGTGACGGCGCTCGTCGTGGAAGAAGGTTTCACCATCGGAGACCAGGTACTGCGTGTCACGAATTTGCGGTGTGTCGATGGTCGGGTAGTACACCTCAGTCAGGACCCCGTTCGCCATCGTGTACCACAAACGGCTGGAAACGGAGTAGGCAGTTCCAACTGCGTCTTTGCCTCCGAAGGTCCACTTGGGAGTAATCCCAGGGCCCCCGGGTGCTGGATTGTTCTTCTGCAAAGGCACACCTCTGGCGAAGCAGGATTCTGAGAGCTTACAACACCCGTCGGAATTCGATCCCTCACGGGCCCATGCAGCCGCATTACAACTCATGACCTTGCGCCACACAGCAGTTTTTCGCTGCGGATGGCAGCAACCCGCAAGGCCAATTATCCGCTATGATGAATGACAATGCCGTTCCTCCCTGAACCGCGAATCCTCGCCGCCTAAGGCCAACGATGTTCGTGGGCGGCTTTTGACAGTACATGATTGAGCAGGAAAAAACGGCGCTCAAGTTGAAGGCCTTGGGAGAGATGTGCCATGCCATTGCATCTCACCGGGACCTGTCCAAGGTGTTCACCGCCCTCTCTCCCCACGTCCGCCAGTTACTGCCTTCCCACTACGTCAGCGTAGTGCTTCACGACGAGCAGCGAGGGGCCATGCGGCTGCACGTGCTGCATTCCTCCGAGCCCACGCAGAACTGGATTGGGCAGAACTTTGAGATCGCGGACTCGCCATCGGGCCTTGTCTGGCAATCGCAGGAAGTCTTTGTCTGCGAAGACCTTCAGCAAGAGGACCGCTTTCACAAGGTGGGAATCTTGCTGCGCGAGCATCACGTGCGTTCCCTTTGTGTATTGCCTCTGACCGCTCCAGCAGGTCCTTTAGGGGCCCTGACCATCGGGCGTAGCGAAGCTGGCAGCTTCCATGAGGAAGAGATCGAGTTCGCAAAGTTGATCGCCGCCCAGGTAGCCATCGCCCTGGAGAACGCGCTTTACTATGCGCGCTCCGATGGTCTTCAGCGTGAACTGCTCCGCGAGCGCGATCGCCTGCGATTGGTTCTTGAGCTGAACAATGCCGTCGTTTCGAACTTGGAGTTGCGGGCCTTGTTCCGCGCCCTTTCATCGAATCTGCGACGAGTCATGGAATACGATTCCGCCAGCCTCTTTCTTCCTGAAGGCACCGATAAGCTGCGCCTGCATGCTCTTGACTTTCCCGACGGCCGCGGCTACCTGCAGCAGGGCATGCTAATCAGCATTGACGGAACCAACGCAGGCGCTGCTTTTCGAATGGCGCAAGGCCGGTTGGTTGGAGTAGGCAGCCTCCCACATAGCCAGGACAAGGATGTCTTCCGCGTTCGTACCGGAGAGGGACTGCAGTCCCTCCTGCTGGTTCCCTTGCAGAGCAGTGGCGGTCCGGTTGGGGTTCTATCTCTGGGCAGCCGACGGGAGAGGGCCTTCTCCAACAGCGATCTGGATTTCGCCACTCAGATCGGTTGCCAGGTGGCCATTGCTATAAGCAATGCTCTCCAGCACCACGCGCTTTCGGAAAGCAAAGCTCAGATCTCGGAGCAGAAATCCTATCTTGAAGAGGAGATTCGCTCCGAACAGGATTTCGAAGACATCATCGGCGGAAGTGCTGCGCTGCGGGCGGTGCTCGAACGGGTTGAAACCGTCGCGCCTACCGATTCCACCGTACTCATTTGCGGAGAAACCGGCACCGGTAAGGAACTGATCGCTCGTGCTATCCACGAGCGCAGCGCTCGCCACAACCGCACCTTCATAAAAATGAATTGCGCGGCCATTCCCCTTGGGTTGCTGGAAAGCGAGCTGTTTGGGCACGAGAAGGGCGCCTTCACTGGCGCCATCACCCGCAAGATCGGCCGCTTTGAATTGGCACACCAGGGCAGCCTCTTCCTTGACGAAGTAGGCGATATCCCTCCTGAGCTGCAGCCCAAGCTCTTGCGCGTCGTGCAGGAGCAGGAGTTCGAGCGTCTGGGCAGCTCGCATACCCAGCGCGTCGATGTGCGCATGATCGCCGCCACCAATCACCATCTGTCGCAGATGGTTGCCGACGGAAAGTTTCGCGGCGATCTCTTCTATCGCCTGAATGTCTTTCCCATCCTGGTCCCGCCTTTGCGGGAGCGTACCGAAGACATTCCTCTACTGGTGCGATACTTTGCCAGCAAATATGCCCGCCGCATGAACAAGCGAATCGAGCGCATACCGGCCCAAACCATCGCCGCCATGACAGACTACCCGTGGCCTGGCAATGTGCGTGAGTTACAGAACTTTATCGAGCGGGCCGTGATCCTGACTCATGGTGAGGAGTTGACTGCCCCCCTGTCGGAACTCCACACCACCGCTCCTTCTATCCCCTCGGCCGTCGTTTCTAACGGACATGGGACGCTGCGCGAAATGGAGAAGGACCATATCCTTGAGGCACTACAGCAGTCCGACTGGGTCATCGGGGGACCCAGGGGAGCCGCTGTACGGCTGGGACTCAAGCGTACAACTCTCCTGTATCGAATGGAAAAGCTCGGCATCTCCCGCGAGCAAGTGTCAGTGAAGTCAGAAACCTGACACTTAGTGTCGAAATGTTGCCAATAAACTGACTCCGTTTTCGGCAAAAATCTGTCGCTAATTCGCCAGAGTGCCGAAATTCGCATACATCGTCGTTTCGGTCGCTGCCGAGGCCTTTGGCAACCGCAATGCACATGTTTTCATATGCAAAGCGGTTACCTGGCCTAGCTGCGCCTGCAAATGCAGCTTCCAGATTCCAGATAACGGGCGCCCCGGGGAGCACAAAGGTTGCTGAGAATCACAGTCGAGGAACGCGGGACAGAGGTGCTTCTAATGCTCGAAGGCAGGCTGGAACAACCCCTGGTTCCAGAGCTCGAGCGGGCCTTTGATCAGCAGCGTAACACAGCAGGGGAGCGGTCGGTCATCGTAGACCTTTTCGGCCTCACGGGGATGGATGAGGCCGGCAAGTTGAGCCTGCAGAAGCTCTATCAGCGCGGCGCTACTCTGCGTCGCGGAGATGTCATGAACGAATACTTGGTGGAAAGGATGGTAGGCGGAGGTATGGAACCGCTTCAGGCCTCCTGCCGTCCTCAACACGCTAACGACACCCAGGAAATTCAGCAAATAGAGGAGGAATAGAGTGCGAATCGCAATCGGTTCTGACGAAGCTGGCGAAGCCTTGAAAGAGCAGTTGACAGCAACCCTGGCCTCGACAGGACATGAGGTGGTAGATCCAACTTCCAATGTCGAGGCCCATGTGCGCGGCGATTATGCCGAGCAGGTGGCCTTGGCGGTTCTGCGCCGTGATGCTGAAAGAGGCATCATCGTTACCGGTCGCGGCGTCGGAGCATCTGTGGCCGCTAATCGCGTCCCAGGCATTCGGGCTGCCCTGTGTAACGATTCCTTTTCGGCCTATTCAGGTGCGAAGTCGGAAGGCATGAACGTCGTTGTTTTGGCGGTGCAATCGCTCGACGCGGACCGCGCCCGGGAAATCGTCGACGCCTACGTGGGCGCTACCCTCGCGCCGATTGAGGTCGTTGGAGGACTGCCTCCGCGCCGCTTGCAGCGGGTCCTGGAGTATGTGAAGGAGAACATTGAAAAGGACCTCAGCGTAGCAGAGATGGCGCAAGTGGTCGGCATGAGCCAGTACTATTTCTCCAAGCTCTTCAAAATGAGCACTGGGACGACCCCTCACCAATACGTCATGCGCCAGCGAGTCGAGCGCGCCCAAGAGCTTTTGCGCGACGGCAACGCCGCTCTCGTCGAAGTCGCCACGCATGTCGGTTTTGAAACCCAGAGCCATTTCACCAGCGTCTTTCGGCGCCTGGTGGGAATCACTCCCAAGAAGTTCCGCGAAATGCGCAGTGATGCTGGTATTCACCTTGCAGTGCCGGTCGACGGAAAGGGTGAGACCCAGCAACCCAAGTCCAGCGCCAACGCGGCTTAGCGGATCGGAGGACGGGTAGAGCGGCGCTTCAGCGCCGCGTCCGCGTGGACACGTGAACCTTGGGGCGGGGATGGTCAGTTGCAAAATGACCATCCTCGCCCCAGTCTTAGTGGAATGCTCTCTTGACGCCGGCCTGAAGGCCGGCTTTACCAGGACTACACCAACCCTGAAAACTGCCGAATGCGCTTGCCGCTCATTTCACTTCTGCTTGTTCTTCGGCTTCCGGGCCTTTGAGTCTCCTCCCGCCGTTTTGCCCTTGGATCCAACCAATTCGTCAGCCAGTGCGTCCGCGTGGTAAATCTTTCGCAGCGATTCGATGATGGCCCGTGAGTCGGTAGCAATCGAGCGCCCCTGCACGTCGTCATAGGCGAAATTCCATGACAGCGACTGAATATTGCCGTCAAAGATGATTCCCACCACTTCCGCGTCCTTGTTGATCACCGGGCTTCCGGAGTTGCCCCCAATGATGTCGGGCGTGGAAGCGGTATCCAGCACAGTCTTCAGCTTCAGCGAGGACTTTGCCTTCATCCAACTGTTCGGCAACTCGTAAGGAGGCTTGTCGCCATGGGCTGCGGCGTGCTCAAACGCGCCGCCCATCGTGGTGAACCATGGAATGTGCTTGCCGTCCTGCTCATACCCTTTCACCGCGCCGTAGCTTAGCCGCAACGTAAACGTGGCGTCCGGTGGAACGCTGAAGCCGCCCTGCGCGAAGTGCATCTTGGCGATGGTTCCCGCGTTCTTGCGCAGCACCGAGTCCACTTCATCTTCGTTCCTTTTGTGTGCGGCAACGGCGTCGGGCTCGATGGTGCGCATCAATACGATCATTGGATCCGTGCTCGCATCGACTGCCTTCTGTCCACCTTCGTAGAGTTCCTTGCGAACCGCGACGTCATCCAGTTTGGTGCCGTCGATAACCTCTGTAGCCCGCTCTTCCGGCGATTTGCCATCCAGCGCCTTCTTGACCGTTTCATTGTCGGCACCAAGGACCCCCTGCATTTCGGCCAGACTCTCCGCCAGCAACACCTTTTCCAGGCCCTTATACACCGGGGCCGTCGAGAACAGCTGCTGCTCCAGGGTTGGAAGAGCCGAATCCTGATAGCCGCGAATTCGCTCGTTGCTGGGCTTCTCCTTCTGATATGCGGAGCGCACGATGTCGCGCGCGTAATCCGCCAGATCGCCACGGAAGCCGGCGAGATTATCTACGTAGTAAAGCTGCTTGTAGATCTCCTTTTGTACGTCCACAGCCTTGGTGATTTCAGCCCAGGGATCTCCGTACTGCTTCTCCCGCTCAGCGTTGGAGCTGACATAGGCCTTCAGGTCTTTCTCATCGCTGGCCTTCTTGCCCATGATCTGCGGATTCTTCAATCCGCCCTCATAACCGGTAACTGCTTTGAACGAGTTCTGGATGCCGAAGATGTCGTGTTCGGCCTGGCGGGAGTTCTCCTCCGATTGCCCGGCATATTTCTGGAGAGGAGCGAGACGTTGCTGATACGAGGCGAGCATCATCGGAAATTGATAATCGCGCAGAAACTCCAACTGATCGACCGTAAGCAGCCGGCCGGTCTTTCCCGGATGGCCGGAAACAAACACCAGTTCTCCATCCTTCACCCCGTCCTTCGACCACTTCAAATAGTCCTTGATCTTGGCCGGTTCGCCGTTCTCATACGCGCGGAAAAACGAGATGTCCAGGTCATATCGCGGGTATTCGAAGTTGTCCGGATCGCCGCCAAAGAAGGCCATGTCGAACTCGGGCGCAAAGACCAGGCGCACATCGTCATACTTCTTGTACTTGTAGAGGTGATACAGGGCGCCGGAGTACAAAGTGACGACATCGCAGCGCAAACCGTTTACCGAGCATTCTTTCTCGATCGACGACATCTCCTCACGCTGCGCCTTGCCCGCTTCGGCATCCGACATGCCCGGCTTGGCAGCCGCGTTGACCTGCGCCGTCACGTCTTGAATGTCCTCCAGCACCAGAAACTCCACGCCGGGACACTTCGGCTCCTCCGCCCGTGTCGGCGCATAGAACCCGGTCTTCATGTAGTCCTTGCCGTTGGTGGAAAGGTCATGAATGCAGCCCTGCGCGATGTGATGGTTGGTGAAAATAAGTCCATCGGCGCTGACGAACGAAGAAGAGCCATTCGGCGCGCGCGCCGAGGATAGCCGTACGTGGTCGAGCCACTCCTGCGAAGGCGAGAAGCCGTACTTGGCTTGGACCTTATCTTTGGGGAATTCATTGAACAACCACATGCCTTCATCGGCAAAGGCCGAAAGGGTAAATAAAAGAGAGCAGAGGAGGATGACAGCTTTTTTCATGATGGCTCCAGTCGCGTGAAAACCTGTTTGAATAGGCCAGGCCCGTAATCCGAGGGCCAGACTCCAGAACCGATGACTATAAATTTTCGCCATCGCCGGGGCAACTGTCGTGAGGCGTCTCGGCTCGATCAAAGTGCTCCTCGTGGCAATGGCTGCGAATCTCTTCTCTTCCGGCGTATATCTAACAGGAAAGCCGCTTAGAATAGTGGTATCAGGATGCGCCGGGTATACCTCGACAATAACGCCACCAGCCCGCTTCTGCCGGAAGTGTTCGAGGCGATGCGCCCGTACTTCTTCCAGCAGTTTGGGAACGCTTCGTCCATCCATCAGCAAGGACAGCAGGCCCGAGCAGCGGTGGAGTGCGCACGCGAGCAAGTTGCAGACTTGCTGAACTGTCGTGCCGCCGAGATCGTCTTCACCAGCGGCGGAACTGAGGGTGACAATCTGGCGCTCTTCGGCATGGTAAGGCCGGGTGATCACATCATCACCTCCGCGGTCGAGCATCATGCCGTGCTCAACACCTGTAAGCGTCTGGAGGACATGGGCTGCGTCGTGACCTATTTGCCGGTCGACGGCCAGGCTTTGGTTGATCCTGGCGACGTTCGCCGCGCCATTCGGCCTGAGACGAAGCTCATCAGCATCATCCTGGCGAATAACGAGACGGGCGTCTTACAGCCAGTGAACGAGATCGGAACCATCGCTGCCGAAGCCGACGTCTACTTTCACACCGATGCGGTTCAGGCTGCGGGCAAGGTTCCGCTGGACGTGAAGGAAATCCAGTGTGACCTGCTCACCATCACCGGCCATAAGATGCACGGCCCGCAAGGAGCAGGCGCTCTCTACGTAAGGAAGGGAACTCTGCTGCAGCCGCTGTTTTACGGTGGGCGTCACGAGCGCTCACGCCGCGCCGGCACCGAGAACCTGCCGGGGATTGTCGGTCTGGGCAAGGCGGCCGAGATTGCGCGTGCGGGATTTGCGGATGGCAGTGTGATGAAGATGGCCGGCCTCCGCGATCGGCTGCAGCGCGAGATTCAGACGCGAGTCGATCAGGTGGGCGTAAACAGCGGCAACGCTCCGCGCGTGCCCAACACCACCAACATCCGCTTCGACTGCATCGAAGGCGAGGCCCTGGTGATCGCGCTGGATCTCAAGGGACTGTCGGTTTCGACGGGCGCGGCGTGCTCATCCGGCGCCATCGAGCCTTCGCACGTGCTGACCGCCATGGGACTGTCACCCGATCGAGCGCGTGCCAGTATCCGCTTCAGTCTGGGCAAGCAGAACACGGCAGAAGACATCGACTTCGCGCTGGGGCTGGTGCCGGAGGTCGTCGCGCGTTTGCGGGATCTGAGCCCGGTGTATAAGAAAGCTGCCAGCTCGCAGCCGTCAGCTCTCGGCTGAGGCGGCTCCTCCTTGCCATCTCCGAGAGAGTGGTGGCGGTAGAATCCAGCATTGGGAAACAAGGAGCAAAACCGTGAATTCAAGGAGGCGGTAAGGCAGATTGAACAGCTTCTTGGGCGCAAGATATCGGACGCCGAATGGGACCGGCTACATAGCGAGATAAGCAAAGAGCGCTACTCGCTGAAGGATATCGTCGAAATTGCGCTTGGAATGTTCGGATGAGTTTTATGAAAACAGTTGCCGTAGACATCCGCGAATACTTTAGGCCGATAACAGGGCAGCGTCCATGGCGTGCGCACTTGGGCGTGGGGAGTTTTCTATTGTTTGATTTTGGTGCTCGCGTCAAGGAGGACCACCATTTTCGCGGCGAATGGCATCTTTGGATCTTTCAGGCCAATTGGATTCTCCTCCACGGTGATCGCACAGTTGCTGATTCAGACTCGGTGCGACAGGCGATTGCACTCGCAATTCAACGGCTCGAAAGCTGCGCATTGACGCACGTCAAATTCGATCCTGAGAAGTCGGTGACAGAGTTCATTTTTGGAGACTTTCGCCTGGTTGTTTCCCCCGCGGATTATCTCGAAAACCCCGACGAAAGAGACAACTACTGGCTGTTTTTCATGCCCGATGATACTGTCTTGAGCGTTGGGCCCAATGGGGTAAATCTGGGCCCATCGGATCGCTGAAAGGCCGGGGGCCCCGCGTCCGTAATTGTTACTCAATGCAGAACGACACAACCATCGCCGTTGCCATGTCGGGCGGTGTGGACTCCTCCACCGTCGCGGCATTGCTGTGCGAGCAGGGATACAACGTCGTTGGGCTTACGCTTCAGCTCTGGAACCAGCGCCGTCTGGCCGGCCGCGACGGCATGCCCGAGGTTGTGCAGGGCCGCTGCTGCTCACTCGACGACGTCTACGATGCGCGTCGCGTGGCCGAGACGCTCGGCATCCCCTACTACGTCGTCAACCAGGAGTCGCGCTTCGAGGAAGACGTCGTGCGTCCGTTTGTGCAGGACTATCTCTCGGGGCGCACGCCGATTCCCTGCAGCCTGTGCAACAACCACCTCAAGTTCGACCAGCTTCTGATCACCGCTCGCCAGATTGGCGCCGAGATGCTCGCCACCGGACATTACGCTCGCAATGAATTCGACGAGCGCACCGGCCGCTGGCTGCTGAAGCGTCCGGCCGATCTCAGCAAGGACCAAACCTACTTTCTCTTCGGCCTCACGCAGGGGCAGCTGAGCCGCACGCTCTTTCCCCTCGGCGAGCTGCGCAAGCCCGAGGTGCGTGAGGAGGCGAAGCGCGTCGGCCTGCGCGTCTTCGAGAAGCAGGATTCGCAGGAGATCTGCTTCGTCCCCGGCGGCGACTACAAGCGATTTCTCGATGCCTACCTTGCCGAGCAGGGCGACGAAATTCCCGACACCTCAGGGGAACTTGTTACCACCACCGGCGAAGTCATCGGCACGCATACCGGCATCCACAACTTCACGGTCGGACAGCGTAAGGGACTGGGCGTGGCCACCGGATCTCCCGTTTATGTTCTGGAGATTCGCGGCGACCGCCGTCAGGTGGTTGTGGGTGGCGGCGACGAACTCTACTCACGGACGCTGCTGGGCAAGCGGGCCAATTGGATCGCCATCGAGGATATTCGCGAGCCACTGCGGGTGCAGGCCAAGATTCGCCATCGCCACGAGCCCTCCGACGCCGTTGTCGAGAGGCGTGCCGATGGCGACGTCCAGGTGACGTTTGATGACCCGCAGCGCGCCATCACGCCTGGCCAGGCGGTGGTCTTCTACGACGGTGACGTGGTTGTCGGCGGAGCCTGGATCGGATTGTTCGTAGCAACTCAAAATGTCCGCTTTTTGTAGCAAGTGAAATGTCCTGTTTTTAGTTCATGCCAGTAGCCGTCGCAGCGGTGGGAAAGTGGGAAACGCGCAGCGTTTTCCAAGGCGGCGCAGCCGCCGTCTTTTCCACCGTCCGCCTGGCCGGCGCCGTAATTGCTTCGCCCTGGGCGGTATAGCGGCCCAGGCTGTGCGGTCCATAGCTGAGACTGAGTTCGCCGTTGAGGTGTTGGTGCACCAGCACCGAGCAGCCTGCCAGCGTGCCGCGCCAGCTTACTGGCTCGATCTGCAAGCGCAGGTTCTGAAAGCTCACCGTGTTGTCGCGGTTCACCGTGCGCTCCCATTGCAGCGAGAAGATGCGCTCCAGCTCGCGCCGTGGCGGCGGTAGAAATGCGCTGCCCCGCTGGGCTGCCGGCACTTGGAAGCGGCGGTTGAACTCGCCAAGGTAATGCTCGCGCAGAAACCCATTGGCCGCCTCCACCGTGGTGATGCCGTGCAGCCGCAGCTCCTGCGGCAAGCGTCCCTGCCAGGTGCCAAAGTTGCGCTCCGAGCGGCCACGCGCCTGCGGCGAATAGGCCGGGATCATCTGCACTCCCAGCTCGCGTAAGGCGCGTCCCACTTGGGTCAGCCGATGCCGATCGACCTTACCGCCGGCCTGCGGCGTCAGCCAAAAATGGCTTCCCCGATCGCTGTACAGCGCGCAGAACACGCCTTTGCGCTCCACCACCTCGCGCAGCGCTGCCAGCACCGTCGTCGTCGATTCCTCTTCCACCAGCTGCGCGTAGTAGATCTCGCTGCTGGCGTCATCCAGAATCACGATCAGGTCATACCAACGCTCGTCCTGAAACCAGCGATGCCGGCTGCCATCGATATGCAGCAGCATGCCCGGTAGTGGCCGCCGCGCTCGCCGCTTGCGATGCACTCCGCGCTTGCGACCGCGCACCACTAACCCAGCCCCTTGCAACGCCGCCTTCACCCAGCTGTAGCTCAGGCCGATACCGTGCTCCGCGCTTAGCTTCTCGTGAAAGTGCCGCACATTGAGATCGAAATAGCGATCACGATACAGCCCCAATACCTGCTCTACCGTGGCTAGCGGCACCCGCTTCTCGCTCGGCCGGCAACGCCGCCGATCCAGCAGCCCGTCAAAGCCAAACGCCTCGTAGCGCTCCCGCCAGCGCCGCATCTGCCGGTCGCTGATGCCGATGATCTCCGCTGCTTGCCACCAGGTGATCTTCCTGGCCACCGCCCGCAGTATCACTTCCTGTACCTTCATCGCCCGCTCCATCGCGGCCTTCGAGTAGAACTCCATGCTTGCCATGGTCGCCTACTCTCGCCGCCCGCAAAGCGGACACATCCCTTGCTATCTCAACCGGACATATCATGTGCTAACGACACGGAGCCTGGATCGGATGAGCGAGAGCTAGGTTGTTATCAACATCAAAAGTTATCTTGTTACCAAGATAACAAGCTGCATTGCTAGATTGATAGCTGCAAGGCCAGCCGTAAGTTATTGATTCAACAAGACAAGGCTGCGCCGAAATAGTCCGGAGAGACGCCCTCAAATAAACATTTCGTCGCTCTGCCTGCCGTCCTTTGGCGCCTTTGACCTCTGGAAAAGAGTTTCCAGCCCAACCCCAACGCCCTGTAGCACGCCGTTAAGGTGCTTGAAGGGCGACAGCACCGTGTGCTGGACTCGCGAACTGGTGTCCTCGACGCGATTGAAGGTTCGAGTGAGTAACTCGTCAACCCGTATTGCCTGCAGCCGTGCGCCATCGACGAAAGACGTCACCGCAGCGTCCAGCTTCTCTGTCTGCTTGCGGGCCGTCGTGCTCATGATCGAGGCACTGTCGAGGATCGCATCCACCTTTGGACGAGATGCCTCCAGCAGACTATTCAGATCGGCCGTGACCTTCTTGCTTTCGGTCAGCAAGGGCCCTATGCGGGAGTAAAGGTCTTCCGATAGCTCGCGAGCGTAGGCGCTGAACTTGCGCAGGGTGAAGAACATGGCCACAAGAATCAGCATTTGCAGCACGACCGCAGCTGCGGTCACGGCGATGAAGATGGTCAGCTTGTCGTCCATGGATGCTCCGTGGCCGGCGAACACCGACTGCTTTGCCCGCTACTGATTGGGAGCAGTACCGGTCTCCTCTGCCGTCGCTTCATGATAGGCCTGCTTGCCTGCATCAACTGCGGAACGGAACTGTTCCTTCTGCTGGGAGATGTAGTCTCGCCCGCGATCGACCCAGTTCCCCGCCTGCTCACGAGCCTGGCGGGCACGGTCCTTTACCACATCACGGCCCTGCTCGGCGGCATCGCGAATCTTCTGTCGGGTTTCGTCTCCTGTTTTCGGCGCGTAGAGAATGCCTACCGCTGCGCCAATACCCAGTCCCGCAAGGAACCACAAGAAACCACTGCCTTCGTTATCAGCCACGATTGCCTCCTGCGTTAAAACGCTACGAAAGTCGGATAGTAGCACCCGTGTTGCAGAATTACAAACTGCCGGGGCTACAGTTCAATTTAGCCACGCCATGCCGCACTCCAGGCCCGGCATGCGGTTGACCGCCTGCAAATAACGGAGCTATACTGACTTCATAAGCCTGTAAGCCCTTCATACGATCTGGTTCGACCGCCCCGGCGGCTGCCCTCATGAATAACCAGAGCTTCAATATCGGAGATAAGGTTGTCTACCCCAATCACGGGGTTGGCGTTATTGAACAAATCAGCAGCCGGACGATCGGCGCCCAGATTGAACGCTTCTACCTCCTCAAAATCAAAGCCAGCAGCCTGAAGGTCATGGTTCCTTTCCACAATGTGGGAAGTGTGGGCCTCCGCCGGGTGGTTCGCAACGGGGAGGTGCAGAAAGTGCTCGACTTTCTGACCGACGGCGAGATTGAAAACAGTGCTGACTGGAAGTACCGGTTCAAAGAAAACTCCGACAAAATGCGCACCGGCTCACTGCTCGATGTGGCCATCGTCCTCAAGGGTCTCCTGCTCCTGGCTCGGGCCAAGCCTCTAAGCTTTCGGGAGAAGAAGATGCTCGAGCGGGCCCGGTATTTGCTGGTCAGCGAGCTGGCGATGGCGCGCAACTGCGAGGAGACGGATGTGGAGAACCTGCTGAACCGGGCGCTCTCCAAGTGCAAGCTGCGCTTTCCTGAAGCCTCCATGATGCAGGCTTAAAATTTCGCCTGGTCGCCCCCACTCTCTTCGGGTCGGACTCTCGTCATTCGTTAGAATTTCTCTTTCAGGCGAGCGTAAGTTTCAGCCAGCAGTTCGGGCAACACACGTGTCTCGCCCACTACCGTCATGAAGTTGGCATCGGCCACCCAGCGCGGCAGAATGTGCATGTGAAGGTGGCCGGCAACGCCTGCACCGGCGGCTTTTCCAATGTTCATTCCGAGATTCACACCGTCCGGACTGTAGACCTCGTACAGGATGGCCTCCAGCTTCTGGCTCAGCTCGGTCATCTCTGCGAGCGTCTCTGATGCCAGCTTGCTCAAACGGTCGACATGCTCGTAAGGCACGACCATCGAGTGTCCGCAGGTATAGGGGAACGAGTTGAGGATGATGTAATTGTGCTGGCCGCGGTGGATGATGAGTGCGCGCCTGTCATCGCCGAGGCGCGGAAGTTCACAAAAGATGCAACCCGATGTCTTGCCTACCGAGCTGACGTAAGCATAGCGCCAGGGCGTCCAAAGGTAGTCCACGCTCGCAGGGTATCAGAAGTTATCTTGCCCGCTGAAGTAAGCCAACAGACAGCTCCAATTCCCATCCGGACAGCTGCGGAAACGCACGGCAAGCGGGTGCCGGCTAAAGATGCATAAAAATACACAGCCACCGCCAAAAAGGCTCTTCTCTGTTGGGGTTACGGGTTTGACACTGCTAGGGGTGGTTGCTATAGTCAAAACTGTCCTTGGCACGCGGGACCCGCTCCACAGGATCCGGCCGCTGGGTTGTTCCAAGCCCGCAGTTAGAGCGGGAAATCATTCTAGAAGACTCAAGCCAGCAGTCCGTTTTATGACAGGCCCCTATCGCTATCCAAATAGCGGTAGCCATGTGCGCAACCAATGCCTTTCGACGACACCCAAACCGAAACTCCCATCAGCCAAACCCAAGACCCTGCTGCGGAACACCAGCCAAACCAGCAAGCCCACGAAGGTCATCCTTCCGAACCGGCCCATGACGAGCGTCCTTCAGAGCAGGGGTTAAGCGCCCCGGCATCTGCCGACGTTGATGCTGATTCGCAAGCGGAACAAGCTCACGACAATCACGCTTCGAATGCAACCGCACTACCTCAAGCCGCTGCCGGCGAGGCTGCAACCGATACTGCTCCGCCCACCAGGAAGGTGGAGAAAGAATCCACCATGGAAGACTTCGCCAGTGCGCTGGAGTCTTTCGAGCAGGAGCAGGCGCAGACCGAAGCTGCACTCAACGACGAGCAGATTGTCTCCGGCCACGTGCTTAAGGTCACCCCGCAGTACATTGTGGTCGACATCGGCTACAAGTCCGAGGGCGTGGTTCCGGTGGCCGAGTTCACCGACCACGAAGGTAACGTCACGGTTCAACCCGGCGACGAGATCGCGGTCATGCGCGAGCCGGGGCACACGGAGGAGGGTTACATCAACCTCTCCCACCAGAAGGCACAGCGCTTGCGTGCCTGGGACGAGATTGAGAAGGCCTACAACGACAAGGCATCGGTGAAGGTCCGGGTGATCGACCGCATCAAGGGCGGTCTTACCGTGGACATCCTCGGAGCCCGCGCTTTCCTGCCGGGTTCACAAGCCGACCTCAGGCCGTTGCGCAACCTGGATGGCCTGAAGGGTCACGAAATCGAAGTTCGCATCATCAAGCTGAACAAGAAGCGCGGCAATATCGTCGTCTCGCGCAAGCAACTGCTGGAAGAGGAGCAGGCCGACAAGCGGTCCAAGACACTCGACCATCTGGAAGAGGGTGTGATCCTGACCGGCACGGTCAAGAACCTTACCGACTACGGCGCCTTCGTCGATTTGGGCGGCATTGATGGCCTGTTGCATATCACCGACATGTCGTGGGGGCGGCTGACGCATCCTCATGATCTGGTGCAGGTCGCCGATCAGATTCAGGTGAAAGTCCTGAAGTTCGACAAGGACAAGCAGCGCGTTTCTCTTGGTTTCAAGCAGCTCACTCCCGATCCCTGGCTGGATGCCGCTGAGCGCTATCCCATCGGCGCGCATGTTCGCGGGCGCGTGATCAGCGTCACCGACTATGGCGCGTTTATTGAGCTGGAGCAGGGAATCGAGGGCCTGGTGCACGTCAGCGAGATGACGTGGTCCAAGCGCATGAAGCACCCCTCGAAGCTGGTGAACATCGGCGACCAGGTAGAAGCGGTCGTGCTCAACGTCAATCCGACTGAGCGGCGTATCAGCCTTGGCCTGAAGCAGCTCGAATCGAATCCCTGGGAGACCCTGCACGAGAAGTTTCCGGTTGGGACGGTGGTGGAAGGCAAGGTACGCAACCTCACCGACTTCGGAGCATTCATTGAGATCGAGGAAGGCATCGATGGCTTGGTGCATGTCAGCAACCTGAGCTGGACCAAGCGGGTGAAGCACCCGTCGGAGGTCCTGAAGAAGGGCGACAAGGTGCGGGCCATTGTGCTCGCTATCGAGCCCGATCAGCGCCGCCTGTCGCTGGGCGTGAAGCAGCTTCAGCCTGACGTCTGGGAGACCTTCTTCGCCCAGCATCGTGTGGGCGATGTGATCCATGGCAAAGTTCTGCGGCTGGCGAGCTTCGGGGCTTTCGTGGAGATCGCTGATGGAGTCGAGGGACTGTGCCACAACTCCGAGGCGGTGGATTCGCAGGGCGCACCGATCAAGCTCGAACCTGAACAGGAGTTCGAGTTCAAGATCATCAAGATGAACCCGGCAGAAAAGAAGGTTGGACTCAGCATTCGCGCGGTTGGCGAAGAGGCCAGTCGGGCTGACGTCGAAGCTTATAAGGCGCCGGCGACCAGCACGTCGGGTGCAGGTTCCACGATCGGCGAGTTCATGAACTGGAAGCGCGCCAGCAACGAAAACAGCTAAGCATCTTCAAAGACAAACCTCACGTGGCCGCCCGTTATGGGTGGCCTTTCTTTTTTGGACAAGCCTGAAGATATTCGCAAATACACGATAAGTGCTACCTTTTTTATCCTTGACAGACAACTTAAGTGGCGACAATATGGCAGGACTACTTGGCACCTTTGTTGGCAAATTTTCTGGCACAAAGGGCGGTTATGAGCTGCGTGGGGCTAAGTTCTTGCCGTTTACGGTGCCGAGACAAATGGGCGAGGAGCTTTCGCATGCGATTCGCAGAAAGTGAGCGGAGCAGCGAAGCCCGGTCAGCTTTCCCACGGAACAACCTAATAACTGTGACGCTTGGTCGTCGTTGATTCATCGCGCGCGTTACAACGCTTCTCTTCTTTTCGAATCCGGGGTGCAGAAAGCACAGAACAGTTGGCAACGATGACCGTCGAGGCAGAGGGATGTCTCTCTAGCTGCCGCGCTGGTCATGGCTGCTGATCGACAATTTCAGCAACGCATCCTGCGGTGGGCGGACTGAGTGTCTCCGGGTATGGGGCTGCAAGCGCCTGCGCTGCCGCGAGCAAGGAGTCTGCTATGCGCAGCAGTATGTATATCCGTTTCGCTCTGCTTACGATTTGCCTTTTGGCGTATGCAATCGCCCCAACCCTTGCCTCGGCACAGTCCTCGGTGCCCACGGATGATGTGCTGAGCTACAGCAATCACCCGAACGTGAACTATGGTTCCTACACCGCCCTGTTTGTGCAGAAGGGTTCCGTCACCTCTGCCAGCTACCTCAAGTTCGACTTGGGGACGCTGCCCACGGGCGTGAGCGTAAGTAAAGCTACGCTGCGGCTCTATATCGATCAGGTAGCTGCGCCGGGCAGCTTCGATATCTTCCAACTCAACAACAGTTGGAACGAGAACACCCTGACCTACAATAACGCGCCGGCGCTGGGCACCTCAGCGACGGGCAATCAGCCGGTGGCGTTTACCGCCTCCAGCTTGAACCAGTTCGTAGTGATCGATATCACCGCGCTGGTGCAGGGCTGGGTCGACGGCACCATCCCTAACAACGGTTTGGCGCTGGCGCTCACCACCAGCAACGGAGCCGTGGCCTTCGACAGCAAGGAGAGTATCTACACCAGCCATCAGCCGGAGTTGGAGGTGGCCATGGCTGGTCCTGCGGGCGAACAGGGCCCTCCGGGACCGCAAGGGCCTGAGGGTCCACAGGGTCCGCAGGGACCGCAAGGCGAGCCCGGCAATCTCAATCCCGGTTCGCCGTACTACATTCACAATGGAACCGACCAGCAGACGGGCGCCAATTTCAACATCGACGGCAACGGAACGGCAGCCGGGACACTGAAGGGCACCACCGCCGTCAATACCGACGGAAACTACCAGATCGGCAGCATCCCGGTGCTCGCCTTCGACGACGTCTCGCTTAACCTGTTAATAAGCAACGGAACCAGCACCGGCGGCAGTTCTAATGTCTTCGTTGGTGCTACGGCGGGCCGCTTCAACACCACCGGTGCGCAGAATACCATGCTGGGAACCGGATCTGGCCTTAACAACAGCACAGGCACTAACAATGTATTTGTGGGTCAAGCGGCGGGTGAGCTAAATAAGACCGGCAGCAGCAACACCTACGTTGGCGCCAATGTCGGCGGCGCGAACAGCGACGGTAGCTCCAACACCTTTTTAGGTGCCAATGCGGGATCCTCGGTGACCGCTGGTAGCAACGACATTCTCATTGCAAGCCCCGGCGCTGGCAACGAAGACCAGACCATTCGTATCGGCAGCTCGCAAACTAGCGCATTCATCGCCGGGATCAGCGGGGAAACGGTTTCCTCCGGGCTACCCGTGTATGTCGATTCGACGGGCAAGCTAGGCACGGGGGGCGGAGTTGCGTCGGGCGTCACTTCGTTCAACGGCCGCACCGGGGCGGTGGTGCCGGCGTCGGGCGATTATGACTTCTCCCTGCTCAGTGGAACTCTGGCTGACAACCAGTTGAGCGGGACCTACAGTGGCGGTCTGACGCTCTCCAACAGCGGCAATCTCATTGCCGGTATCTTCACCGGCAACGGCGCGGGACTGACCAATGTTCCGGTGAGTCCGGACTCTCCGAACTACATCCAGAACGGAACCGGGCAGCAAACCAGTGCCAGCTTCAACATCGACGGCAACGGCACAGCGGCCGCCGGCTTCAATACCAACGGAACCTATCAGATCGGCGGCGTTGCGGTGCTCCGCATTGACCAACCGCACGGAAACTTCTTTGTAGGCGACACCGGCAGCGGCGGCTCTGCCAATCTCTTCGCAGGATCGCGGGCGGGCTTGGGCAACACCACCGGTAACGCGGATGTGATGCTTGGAACCGTTGCCGGCACGAACAACACCACGGGCGCAAACAATGTATTTGTGGGCTATGCTGCGGGTGTGCACAATACCACCAGCCGCGAGAACACGTATGTTGGGTTCCTTGCCGGCTCGCAGAACGATGGCAGCTACAACACCTTTTTAGGTCACGAGGCGGGAACGTCGGTGACAACTGGTAGCAGCAACATTTTTATTGCAAGCGACGGCGCTGCCAACGAGAGCCACACCATCCGTATCGGCACCCAGGGCACTGATGTAGGCCAGCAGGATACCACCTACATCGCCGGGATCACCAGCCAAAGCATTTCTGGCGGCAGCCCGGTGTATGTGGATGCCAACGGAATGCTGGGCATCGGCACTGGCGGCGGTGGAGTGACGTCGTGGAATGGACGCACGGGCGCGGTGGCGCCGCAGGCGGGCGACTACAGCTTCTCGCTGCTGAGCGGGACGCTGGCAGACGGCCAACTGAGCGGGACCTACAGTGGCGGGCTGACGCTCTCCAACAGCGGCAATCTCATTGCCGGTATCTTCACCGGCAACGGCGCGGGACTGACCAATGTTCCGGTGAGTCCGGGGTCCCCGAACTACATCCAGAACGGAGCCGGACCGCAAACCGGCGCCAGCTTCAACATCGACGGCAACGGTACGGCCGGGACACTGAAGGGCACCACCGCCGTCAATACCGGGGGAACCTACCAGATCGGCGGCTTCCGGGTGCTCGGCGTGGGAGATGATGACCTCTTCGTAGGCAGGGATACCGGCAGCGGCGGCAATGGCAATGTCTTCTTAGGAACGGCGGCGGGCTTGGACAACACCAACGGTACCACGAATGTGTTCCTGGGAACCTTCGCCGGCCAATCAAACACCACGGGCCGTGACAATGCATATATGGGTTTTGGTGCGGGTCAAAATGGTTCAACGGGCACCGACAACACGTATGTTGGCTACGCCACCGGCGGGAGCAACGATGGCAGCTACAACACCATTTTAGGTACCTCGGCGGGAATCCAAATGAGCGGCGGTGGTAGCAGTGACATCCTTATTTCAAACCAGGGCGCTGCCAACGAGAACAACACCATTCGCATCGGCACCCAAGGCACGGGTAACGGCCAACAAAACCGGGCATTTATCGCTGGCATCACCAGCCAAACCATTTCCACCGGCAATCCGGTATGGATCGATGCCAACGGGATGCTGGGCGTCGGGACCGGCGGCGGTGGCGGGGTAACGTCCTTCAATGGCCGTACCGGTGATGTAGTTCCGGCCGCGAATGACTACAGCTTCTCACTGCTGAGCGGGATGTTGGGAAGCGCGCAGTTGAGCGGGACCTATAGCAGCGCGGTCACACTATCCAGCGCCGGCAACAGCTTCACCGGCAATGGCGCGGGGCTGACCAATGTCAACGCTGCTACCTTGGGCGGTTCGTCTTCGAGTGGGTTCATTCAGAACACCTCGTCGCAGCAAGCCAGTTCGAATTTCAACATCGACGGCAACGGCACGGCGGCCGGGATAATGACCGGCACCACCGCCGTCAATACCGACGGAAACTACCAGATCGGCGGCGTTCCGGTGCTCCGCTCTGACCAATCCCACGGTAACTTCTTTGCAGGCGACACCGGCAGCGGCGGCATCCTGAATCTGTTTGTCGGTAGTAAGGCGGGCTCGAGCAACACCAGCGGTAACGCGGATGTGATGCTTGGGACCATTGCCGGCACGAACAACACCACGGGCACACACAATGTATTTGTGGGTAATGATGCGGGTAGTGCAAATACCAACGGCAACGAAAACACGTATGTTGGCAACGCTGCCGGCTCGCAGAACAATGGCATCGACAACACCTTTGTAGGCAACGCGGCGGGCGCCGTGGTGACCGCTGGCAGCAGCAACACGTATGTTGGCTTCAGCGCCGGCTTCCACAACCTCCTTGGCAGCAACAACACATTCATAGGCGGCTCGGCGGGATCCGAGGTGACTGGCGGTAGCAGCGACATTCTTATTGCAAACATCGGCGTTTCCGTCGAGAGCAACACCATTCGTATCGGCACCCAGGGCAGTGGTGACGGCCAGCAAAACCGGGCGTTCATCGCCGGCATCAGCGGGGTAACGGTGAGTGGTGGCTCTCCAGTGTACGTTGATAGCAACGGCCAGTTGGGGACCTCGACCTCTTCCCGCCGATTCAAAGACAACATCCTCAACATGGGAGACGCCAGCAGCAAGCTGTTCCAGTTGCGGCCGGTGACCTTCTTCTACAAGCCGCAGTACGACGACGGCTCGCACATCCTGCAGTACGGCCTGATTGCCGAGGAGGTAGCGAAGGTCTATCCCGGCCTGATCGTCTATGGCTCCGATGGCCAGCCGCAGGCCATCCGCTACCAGTTCTTGACGCCCATGCTGCTGAACGAAGTGCAGAAGCAGCAGAAGCTGTTGCAAGCCCAGCAGAAGGTGATCGAGGCACAACAACAGCAGGCCAACGCGCAGCAACAGGAGATGCAAACTCAGAAGACGCAGATCGTGACCCAGCAGAAGCAGATTGACGACCTGCAGCAGCGTCTCTCGCGGCTGGAGGCGCTCGTCAGCCGGGATTCAGCGGGCGCTCGCTAGACAGTAAACGTGTGGCACTCATGAAGCGCCGGCAACCTCGGCCTTCATGAGTGTCAGATCGGTAAGCAGAGCTCTTGGTACCAAGAACGGTGGACGGGCGATGTGTGCCTGCCAGAACGAAATTCTCGCGATTTGTCGGCCTGCTATTTGTTCAGATTGATTCGCAGATTGACGTGTGGCGCGGTGCGGTCATCGAACTGGCTCACGGTCTTGGTATCACTGCGCTTGCCGTTGATCTCGGCATAGATCTCGTAGTCGACATTGCGTTCCAGCTGCGGAAACCGGTAGGTTCCGTCCTTCTGCGCGAAGAACGTCCTCACGCTTAGCGTCTTCTCATTCTTCAGGTAAACCACGGCGTTCGGGATCGGTTGATCGCTCTTGTCCATCACAACCCCGGTGAGAACGCGTTGGTTCGGGTTGGCAGTTACTCTTCCGGAATTGTCGCCTGGGTGCGAGAGTGGAATCTGTATTTGTGCCACGGCGCATGCCGCGATAACCAGAAATACAAAGAGAAGGCCTAACTGCTTTTTCATCATTCTCCAGTTTACTCCGGGCGGCGAGGGAGTTGTTGTTCCGTCAGATGGATACCGACGTCCTTCCGCTCGTTGTCGTCGATGTGTACGGTGATCTCCGGTTTGGGCACGCCTTTGGGCGTCTTGATGTCTGCCTGGATAACATAGTCCTGAGCGCCTACCGGGACCCGTTGGGCGAACTCTCCGGTGCGATTGGAGACCAGTTCCCAACGGAACTTCTTCTCCGACGCCCGGCGAATCCTGACGGGCACGCCGGCAATGGGACTCGAATCAGGACCCCACACTGTGCCGAAAATCAAAGCGTAGTCCTTGGTGGCGACGGATTGAGAGGAGTTCAGGGGTGCGGAATAGAGCGCACCACCTGTCAGCAAAATCGAAAGCAGGACGGAGAGCGGAAACACTGCCTTTCGGACGCCGGATGGGACACCGTTCAATATTCGCCCTCCTCCTCCGATTTTTCTTCGTCCTCGTCTTCGTCTTCCTCTCCCTCAACCCGGCTCAGTTCGAGAGGATCGACGGCGACCACTTCGAAGTCCGTGCCGCACTCGGGGCAGGACACAACTTCGCCTTCGTCGACCTCATCCTCCTCAATATCGAGATCGCTTTCGCACTCGGGACAGATAACCATGATGATGCCCTCCGTTCCTGATCGATTTGCGCCGTTGCAAGATCACAGCGCCATCCGCCTTTTTATATTTAGAATCTCTTGCTAGTAGCGTCAAGTGATAGACGCTGAAGAAATCTCGAGGTGTCAGTTTTCCATGTCGAAGCCAAAAAAACTCTTGTCAGGGACTGCGGTTTTGTTGTTGCTGGTTCCGCTGGCTGCGTCTCAAAGTGCCGCCAACTCGAATCCGCTACCGCCTTCTTCTTCCGACCCGCAGATTGCGGCCGCGTTGCGCGACGTTTCTGCGGACCGCATCGAGCAAACCATTGTGAAGCTGGTCAGCTTCTATACCCGCCAGACGCTCTCTTCCGACATGCCGGCATCGACAGGGAAGGGAGCCAATGCAGCGGCTGAATGGATCAAGGGTGAGTTCGAGAGCTACTCCAAGGAATGTGGCGGCTGCCTGGAGGTGAAAACCGACGAATTTACTCAGGAGCCCGGCCCCCGCGTCCCCCAGCCGACAAAGATCACCAACGTCTACGCCGTTCTGCGGGGCTCCGATCCTGCTAACGCGGGCCGCATCGTGCTGGTCACCGGACACTACGACTCCCGCAACAGCGAGACGAATGATGCCACCGGCCAGGCGCCCGGCGCCAACGACGATGCCAGCGGGACGGCCGTCAGCATGGAGTGTGCCCGGGTGCTGAGTAAACACAAGTTTCCCGCCACGATTGTCTTTCTGACGGTTGCCGGCGAAGAGCAGGGACTCTACGGCAGCGCGCACTTTGCCAAGATGGCGAAGGCGCAGGGCTGGGACCTGGAGGCGGTGTTGAACAACGACATCGTTGGCGGCGACCGCACTCCCGGCGATACCCTGCAGAACCCGCACGTCGTGCGTGTCTTCTCCGAGGGCATTCCGATCAACGCCGATGAAAAGCAGATCCGGATGATTCGCGCCACCGGCGGCGAGAACGACAGCCAATCGCGCCAACTCGCCCGCTACATCGCGGCGACCTCGCAGGAGTATCTGCCGGCCTCTTCGTTTCATCCGCTCCTCGTCTTTCGGCCTGACCGGTTCCTGCGTGGAGGCGACCAGACTTCGTTCAACCAGCAGGGCTACGCGGCCGTGCGCTTCACCGAGTTTCGCGAGAACTACAATCATCAGCACCAGAACATCCGGACGGAAAATGGCGTGGAATACGGCGACCTGCCGAAGTTTGTTGATTACGCTTTCACCGCCAACGTGGCTCGACTCAACGCAGCCGTTCTGGCGTCGCTGGCCTCGGCGCCCGCCCCTCCCGGCAACGTTCGCATCCTGACCAAGGGGTTGCAAAACGATTCAACTTTGGTATGGGACGCCTCGCCCGGCGGCCTAGCGACTTCGTACGAAGTTTTGTGGCGTGATACCGATGCTGGCGAATGGGAGCACGCCAAGGACGTTGGCAATGTGACCAGGGCGACCCTGCCGCTATCCAAAGACAACGTGATCTTTGCTGTACAGGCGGTGGGCGCGAAAGGCCAACGCAGCCTGGCGGTGGCGCCGCTGCCGGAACGGTAAAGCAAGACAGGACGAACCACAGAGACACTGAGCAGAGAACGGCCTGAGCTTCTCAGTGTCGCGGTGCCTCTGTGGTGAAGCTGACAATTGCAGTTAGAATGGACTCAGATGCGACGTACTTCCACCATGGGCAGTATGGGGTTGAGCTTTCCCCCCTTCACTCCCGCAGTGAAGCAGCTGCTGATCGCCAACTTTGCTATCTTCCTGCTGTTTGCCCTGTTCAACGCCATCGACAGCACTGCGCAGATGGCCGCCTGGCTCTATGCTCATCTGGGACTGGAAGGTTACGCCGTCGTACATGGCGAAATCTGGCAGTTGGTGACCTATGCCTTCCTGCACTATGGGCTGCTCCACATCCTTTTCAATATGCTGGCGCTTTGGATGTTCGGCGCGCAGCTGGAAATTGACTGGGGCTACAGCGTCTTCATGCAGTTCTACTTCTTCTGCGTGATCGGGGCCGCGATCACCACGGTGCTGGTTTCCTTTACCGGGATATTGGGAGTAAGCCCCAGGACGCTGACCGTGGGCGCTTCCGGAGGCATTTACGGCCTGTTGCTGGCCTTCGGCATATTGCACGGCGACTCGGAAATCATGCTCTTTCCGCTGCCGTTTCTCATCAAGGCCAAATACTTCGTGATTGGCATCATCGGCCTGGCGCTCTACGGAGCGTTGTCGTCGGCGCATTCACTGGGACAGTCCACCGCCTACATGGCCCACCTCGGCGGACTGGTGTTCGGCTACCTCTTCCTGAAGTTTGTGCCACGGCGGGGATTTGCCTTCGCAACTTCGGAGCGCTACTACGGCGTGCGTAATGCCTACTACCGCTGGAAGCGCCGCCGCACCGCCCGCAAGTTTGAGGTCTATATGCGCAAACATGACGGCGGCGGCTACAAGCACGACGAGTATTTCGACGAGGACGGGAACTTCAAGGACCCCAGCGCGCGCAGTGGGAAGAAGAATGGGGAGGGGCACTCCGGCTGGGTGAACTGACGCCGTCAGGTTTCGAACACCGTTTCCAGCTCCTCGTATACCACGGGAATTGTGCACAGTTCCGGCAGTTGCTGCCAATAGCGATGCACTTCAGGATCGCCTTGCGCTTCGGTGCGCGTCTCATCCGACTTCCAATAGCGGAGGTGTACGAACCGGTTGGGCCGGATGGTGTCACGATGCAGCGAATCGCGGCTGTATCCCTTGGTGTGCATCAGGGTATAGAACTCCTGCAACATACTAAGCAGTTCTTCTTCTCTGCCAGGCAGGGCCTCGAGTACCGCCAAAGATACGATTTCGTCAGCCAATGTTCACCTCCCCTCAGGTTTGGTCCCGGATTCCACTGCAATTAGCCGCATGAAGTTCGTCGCGCCGATCACGCGCTGCGTGCCGGCAACCAATCCGAACACGTCTCCCGGAGCCAGCACGCCCAGATGCCGCAGTTGACCTTCGGCGAACTCAGCCATGCGCTCGACGCTCAGCTCCCTCGGACATCGAATCGGCATCACCCCCCACAGCGCGTTCATGCGATTGTGCACCGCTTCGCAGAAGCTGAAACCATAAATATCGGCGGCGGGCCGGTACTTTGACAAGATGCGCGCCGTCTTTGCCGTTTCCGTGAAGACGGCAATGGCGCGGATGTTGAGGTCACGCGCGGCATGCGCCATGGCTTCGCAAATCGTTTCCGGTATCGAGAGATGCTGCCCTTTCTGGTGCTCCGGCGTCAAGGGATGCAGGTTGGCGGCCTCAGCTTCCATCACAATCCGCGCCATCATCTGAACCGCTTCACGCGGATACTTCCCGACTGCGGTTTCGCCGGAGAGCATAACTCCGTCTGTGCCATCGAAGACCGCGTTGGCAACATCGCTGGCTTCGGCGCGAGTCGGGCGCGGATTGCCGATCATCGACTCCAGCATCTGGGTGGCGGTAATCACCGGGCGGCGAAAATCGAGGGCGCGGCGGATAACGTACTTCTGTATCGGCGGCACCTTCTCCGGCGCCACTTCCACGCCGAGATCGCCGCGTGCCACCATGACGCCATGGGCTTCTTTGAGGATTGCGTCCAGATCTTCGATGGCCTGCGGCTTCTCCAGTTTGGCGATCACGCCGACATCGTCGCGATAGCGCGCGATGGCTTCTTTGGCGCGCACCACGTCTGCCGCCGATCGCACAAACGAAACTGCCACGATGTCGACGCCATTCTTCATGCCAAATTCAAGATCAGCAAGGTCTTTCTCGGTAAGGGAGGGAAGGCTGATGTTGGTTCCCGGCAGGTTGATGCCCTGGTTTTCGGCAAGCATGCCGCCGTTCAATACCTCGCAGATCACGTTTCCGCCGCGGATCTGGCGAACCGCAAGCTCAATCTTTCCGTCTGACAGGAGAATTCGCTCGCCCGGCTGCACATCTTTCGCCAGGGCTTTGTACGTGGTCGCGATGACCTCCGGCGTGCCCGGCACGTCGTCGGCTGCGATGGTCACGGTCTGCCCGGTCTCAAGCGCAACCGGCGCGTGGTTCTTGAGCTTGCCGGTGCGGATCTTCGGACCCTGCAGGTCCTGAAGGATGCAGATCGGCCGGTCAAGGTCGCGCGCTACAGCGCGCAGCCTGTGAATGCGTTGGAGGTGGTCGTCATGGGCTCCGTGAGAGAAGTTGAGCCTCGCCACATCCATTCCGCCCAGCATCAGGTCGCGCACAGCCGCTTCCGACTCGCTTGCGGGGCCAATGGTGCAAACGATCTTCGCCCGCCGGCGATGCGGAAGGGAAGCGCGCAAAGGATCCAAAGCGGGATGAGGGTCGGGGACCATGTTCAAAGTTGACTACTGATAGCTGACAACCGGCAACTGATCTTAGGCCCGGTTCTTGCGCTTCTCTGAGTCGATCTCCGAATGCGCCCCGAACAGGAAGCGCGGAAAGCGCAGCGAATTAAACTCTGCTCCGATCAGCACCACCATGGACACGATGTACAACCAGATCAACAGCGCAATGGCTGTGCCCACCGAGCCATAGATCACGTCGTAATGAGCGAAGCGGCGGAGATAAACGCCGAACAGCGCGGTGGAAACAAACCACAACACCGTCGCCAGCGCCGACCCAGGCAAGACGCGATGCCAGGGCTGAGTCCGGGGAACACCGTGATGGTACACGAGTCCGATTACGGCAACGCCGGTCAGGGCAGCGATGATCCAGCGCACCGCAGTCCAAAGCCCAAGGATGTACGGCCCAAGCTCGTGGCCGGTGTGGAAGATCGTCCAGCGTTCAATCTGGTTCCCGAAGGCCACCAGAAACGACGCAAATGCCATAGGCAGCCCGGCCAGCACCACCAGCAATAGCGCAATCAGACGCTCCTTGACCAGGCCCCAGGTCTTCGGCATCTGGTAAGCCTTGCGAAAGCCTTCCATCCACGAGATCATCACGCCGGATCCGGTCCATAGCGCGAAGATCGTGGTCGTCAGCAGCAGATTCAGCTTTACCGGTTTGGTTCCGGAGAAGAATTGCAGCACGGCGCTGCTGGTGCCTTCCGGCAAGATGCGGCCCAGTGAACGGTAGACCTCGCGCAGAAAGGTTTCCGTGGTGTTCGACGTAGAGAGGACCGAGGCCACCACCAGAACCGCGGGAAATAGGGTGAGAATGGCCGAAAAGGCAGCAGCTTTGGCGATGGAAAAGGCGTCGTGCTCAAATGCCCTCCAGGCCGCCAGCCGCAAGTGTTGGAAGAAATGGCGCATCAGTGCCGAAGGAGAAGTTTACACAGGCAAAGGGAAAGGGGCGACAGGAAACAGTTGTCAGTGGCCCGTTGTCAGTGACTGCACAACTGATGCAGTTGGGTCAGACACGCTTCCTGCGAGAGTCCTTGAGATCGCCCTCACAGATACCGCTGCCGTAGTAACGCAGTATTCCCTTGCGTTTTTCAGTCGCGGGACAGGAGTCGACAGGTTCGTCAGCAACCTTGCGCTTCTTTTCCCGATTCGTCGGCTTGCGCGCTTTTCGTATCAAGTTGCCTGTGCGCCTCAACCTGTAGCATACCCGAATTTCGCCGCGCATCTTGACAGGGCGCAGTAATCAGCGCGAGTATTAAATAGTAACACTTAGTGATTTTTATGAGAACTACCGAGATCATGACCATATCTTTGCCTCCCGAGTTGCTGAAGCAATTCGAACAGGTAAGAAAGCGCGAATCGCGCACCCGTTCCGAGCTCGTACGGGAGGCCCTCCGCGTTTATTTCGAGCAACGATATCCTGAAGTGCCGCCCACCAGAGCCGAACTGGCGGCCCTTCGCCGCGGCCGGACTGCAGTAAAGCGAGGTGATTCGCTATCCTTAAGCGAGTTTCTGCATGACCTGGAATCTGCAAATCGCCGGACCGGCGCAAAGGGAGTTTCGAAAGCTTCCAAAAGGCGAGCAGCGGCGCATTAAAGCTGCCCTGCTTTCGATGCAGACAGATCCATTTACGGGCAATATCCAGCGCCTGAAAGGGCAGCCGACCGCCTGGCGCAGACGCGTCGGAAACTGCCGGATCATTTACGACCTTTACTTCGACGAGCGACTATTGTCGTCTCCGGCATCCTTCGCCGAACATCAACCACATATTGATCGAATTGCTCTTTCCATTGAGGCCCCTTGTCATAGACGCGCAAAAAAATGCGCCCTCCGCTTCGGCAGAGGACGCATTGTAGTTTGAGGTTTTGCTCCTGGGGTTTACTCGGCCAGCATCTCTTCGCCTTCGTTCTCGCCTTCGTTGCGGAGCAGTTCCAGCGCGCGTTCGGCTTCTTCGTACGCGGCCGTGACCTCCTCCTGCACCTTGGCTGCGGCCTGCTCCATCTCCTCCGAGAGCCGGACATTGCGGTAATACTCCATGCCGGTTCCCGCGGGGATGAGACGGCCCACGATGACGTTCTCCTTGAGTCCGCGCAGGTGATCGACGGCGCCCTGAATCGACGCTTCGGTCAGCACGCGCGTGGTCTCCTGGAAGGAGGCCGCCGAGATAAAGGAATCGGTCGAGAGCGAGGCCTTGGTGATGCCCAGCAGCAGCGGACGGCCGGTGGCCGGCTTGCCGCCGTTGGCAATCGCCTTCTCGTTCTCTTCGCGGAAGCGGAACTTGTCGACCTGCTGTTCCAGCAGGAACGGCGTATCGCCCACGTCTTCCACCTTCACCCAGCGCATCATCTGGCGGACGATGACTTCGATGTGCTTGTCGCTGATGTTCACGCCCTGTAAGCGGTAGACTTCCTGGATTTCGTTCACCAGGTAAGCCTGCAGCTCTTTCTCACCCAGCACGGCGAGAATGTCGTGCGGGTTGAGCGGGCCATCCATCAGCGGCTCGCCGGCGCGAATGCGCTCGCCTTCCTGCACGTTGATGTGAACGCCGCGCGGCACCGAGTATTCCTTCTCCGTACCGTTGTCGGCCACGACGTAGATCTTGCGCTGGCCCTTGCTGACGTCGCCGAACTTCACCACACCGTCGATCTCGCTGATGACCGCGGTCTCGCGCGGCTTGCGGGCTTCGAACAGTTCAACCACGCGCGGCAGACCGCCCGTGATGTCCTTGGTCTTGGTGGTCTCGCGGGGAATCTTCGCGAGCACATCGCCCGGCGTGACCTCGTCGCCGTCCTGCACCATCAGGTGAGCGCGCGAAGGCATCAGGTAACGCTTGGTGCTCTTGCCGCCCTTGATGCTGATGGCCGGCTGACGCTTCTCGTCCGGCGAATCCATGACCACGTGCCGCGACAGGCCCGTGACCTCGTCGACTTCTTCGTGCAGCGTCAGGCCCTCCTGCAGGTCCTTGAACTGCACCGCTCCGCCGATTTCGGTCAGGATCGCGAAGGTGTACGGGTCCCACTCGACCAGTACATCGCCGAGCGCGACCTGCTGGCCGTCTTCGACCTTGACGCGTGCGCCGTACACGACGGCGTAGCGTTCCTTTTCGCGGCCCTTCTCATCAACCACAGTGATCGAGCCGTTGCGGTTCATCACCACCAGGAAGCCTTCCTTGGAGCGAACCGTCACCATGTTCACAAAGCGCACCGTACCGTTGTTCTTGGCATCGAGGCGCGACTGCTCGCTGACTCGCGAAGCCGTGCCGCCGATGTGGAAGGTACGCATGGTGAGCTGAGTTCCCGGCTCGCCGATGGACTGTGCCGCGATGACGCCCGTGGCCTCACCCAGCTCGACCAGCCGGCCCGAAGCCAGGTTGCGCCCGTAGCACATGACGCACACGCCGCGCTTCGACTCGCAGGTCAGCACCGAGCGAATCTTCACCCGCTCGATACCGGCAGCCTGCACCGCGCCCGCCAGGTCTTCCGTGACTTCCTGGTTGATGTCAACGATGACGTTGCCTTCGTAGTCCTTGATCTTCTCCAGCGAAACGCGGCCAACGATACGGTCACGCAGCGGCTCGATGATCTCGCCCGATTCCACGATGGAGGTGACGTAGATGCCATCGACCGTGCCGCAATCGTATTCGCTGATGATCACGTCCTGCGCCACGTCGACCAGGCGGCGAGTGAGGTAGCCCGAGTCCGCGGTCTTCAGAGCGGTGTCGGCCAGACCCTTACGCGCGCCGTGGGTGGAGATGAAGTATTCCAGCACGGTGAGACCTTCGCGGAAGTTCGCCGTGATCGGCGTCTCGATGATCTCGCCCGAAGGCTTGGCCATCAGTCCGCGCATGCCCGAAAGCTGGCGAATCTGCTGTTTCGAACCACGAGCGCCGGAGTCAGCCATGACGTAAATCGGATTGATCTCGCCCGTCTTATCCCGCTGCTGCATGGCGCCGAACATCTCGTCGGCCACCTCTTCGGTAACCTTCGACCAGATCTCGACCACCTTGTTGTAGCGCTCGCCATTGGTGATGGCGCCATCCAGATACTGCTGCTGCACGGCGACCGCAGCCTGCTCGGCGTTGCGCACCAGACCCGGCTTGCTCTGCGGGATGACCATGTCGTCGATGCCGATCGACAGGCCCGCGCGCGTGGCGTAGTGGAAGCCAAGCTGCTTGACGCCGTCGAGCATCTTCACCGTGGTTTCCAGCCCAAAGCGCAGGTAGCAGTAGTTCACCAACTGGCCGATGCCCTTCTTCTTGAGCAGGCCGTTGATGTAGGGCATGTCGGCGGCGCCGCGCTTCAGGTGATCGTTCATGATGGCGCGGCCCACAGTCGTCGAAATGAACTGGCGATCGAACTGCGTCGGCTCGGTATGGGTCACGTCCTGATCGTCATACGCGGTGGTCAGGTCGATGACCTCTCCGGTATAGCGCAGACGGATCGGGGTGAGCGTTTCCACCTCGCCTGTCTCTTTCGCCAGCAGCACTTCCTCGATGTTGGCGAAGGCGCGGCCTTCACCCTTCGCGCCCGGCTTGGCCTTGGTCAGGTAATAGATGCCCAGCACCATGTCCTGCGTCGGAACCGTAATCGGCTGTCCCGAGGCAGGCGACAGGATGTTGTGCGACGAAAGCATCAGCACGCTGGCTTCAACCTGCGCTTCCGGCGACAACGGAATATGTACCGCCATCTGGTCGCCGTCGAAGTCCGCGTTGAAGGCAGTGCACACCAGGGGGTGAATCTTGATGGCCTTGCCTTCCACCAGCACCGGCTCAAATGCCTGAATGCCCAGGCGGTGCAGGGTAGGAGCGCGGTTCAGCAGCACCGGGTGATCTTTGATCACCTCTTCCAGGATGTCCCATACGATGGGCTCTTGTTGCTCCACCATTTCTTTCGCCTGCTTGATGGTGGTGCAGTGGCCGGTCTGCTCCAGCCGGTGATAGATGAACGGCTTGAACAGCTCCAGCGCCATCTTTTTGGGCAACCCGCACTGCTGCAGCTTGAGCTCGGGACCGACCACGATTACCGAACGGCCGGAGTAGTCCACGCGCTTGCCCAGCAGGTTCTGACGGAATCGGCCCTGCTTGCCCTTCAGCGTATCGCTGAGCGACTTCAGCGGCCGGTTGTTGGCGCCACGCAGCACGCGGCCACGGCGTCCGTTGTCGAACAGGGCGTCCACGGCTTCCTGCAGCATGCGTTTTTCGTTGCGCACGATGACTTCCGGCGCGTGCAGGTCCATCAGCTTCTTTAACCGGTTGTTGCGGTTGATCACGCGACGGTACAGGTCGTTCAGGTCCGAGGTAGCGAAGCGGCCGCCATCGAGGGGAACCAGGGGACGCAACTCCGGCGGAATGACCGGGATCACGTCGAGGATCATCCACTGCGGCTTGTTGCCGCTCTTGCGGAAGGCCTCCACCACCTTCAGGCGCTTGGCGTACTTCAGACGCTTCTGCACCGAAGTCTCGGTGCGCATCTTCTCGCGCAGCTCGGTGGACATCGACTCAACCTCAACCCGCTTCAGCAATTCCTTGATCGCCTCGGCGCCCATCATGGCCTTGAAGCCGCTGGCCCGGAACTGCTGATCCAGTTCGCGGAACTTGGCTTCGTCCTTGATGACCTCGCGCTCTTTCACCGGAGCCTCGCCGGGTTCGATGACCACGTAGGCTTCGAAGTAGAGCACGGACTCAAGCTCGCGCAGCGAGATGTCGAGGATGTGCCCGATACGGCTGGGCAGTCCCTTGAAGAACCACACGTGGGAGCAGGGCGAAGCCAGCTCGATGTGGCCCAGGCGCTCGCGGCGGACCTTCGACAGCGTCACTTCCACGCCGCACTTGTCGCAGATCACGCCGCGGTGCTTCATGCGCTTGTACTTGCCGCAAAGGCACTCCCAGTCAGTGACCGGCCCGAAGATGCGGGCGCAGAACAAGCCATCGCGTTCCGGCTTGAAGGTCCGGTAGTTGATCGTCTCCGGCTTGGTGACTTCGCCGTGAGACCAGCTGCGAATCTTCTCCGGCGAGGCCAGGCTGATGCGGATCGCATCGAAATCGGCGATAGCGTTTCCCAGATCGAATGGACTCGAGCGGTACATATATTCAGTCCTCAGTCGTCAGCTCTCAGTTCGTCTGACCTGTTATAGGTTGTTACGCGCTGCCACTCAGCAGCTTTCTATTTGTTCCCTGTAGGCTCGTTGACTACGGTCCGCCTTCGAGCCGCGTAATTCTGTGCTCATGAATCTCCGCGATGTGCAACAGACGAGCAGTCGCCTCGGCGATTTCATTGGTGTAGTTCTTAACTCCCTCAATGCCGGACTTCAGTTCCTGCATTTCGCGCGCCATCAGTTCGACCGTTTGCGTCAGGGACTCGTGGCGTTCGACCAGTTTCTCCAGCCTTTCGTCTATCGTCATCACGTTCTCCTAGTCGGCGGCGATGGGCTCCGGAGCCACGATCTCCTTGCGCTCGTGGGTCTTGATGAGCTCAACGTCGAGACACAGCGACTGCAATTCGCGAATCAGCACGTTGAACGATTCCGGCACACCCGGCTCGATGGCCGCTTCGCCTTTGACGATGGCCTCGTAGATCTTGGTGCGGCCATACACGTCATCGGACTTCGCGGTCAGCAGTTCCTGCAGGATGTACGCTGCGCCGTACGCTTCCAGCGCCCACACTTCCATTTCGCCGAAACGCTGTCCGCCGAACTGGGCCTTGCCGCCCAGCGGCTGCTGCGTGATCAGCGAGTACGGACCAATCGAGCGCGCGTGGATCTTGTCGTCGACCAGGTGCGAAAGTTTGAGCATGTAGATATAGCCAACCGTTACCGGCTGCTCGAACTTCTCACCCGTCATGCCGTCGTAAAGCGAGGTCTTGCCCGAGGAGGGCAGCTCACCTTCCGTCAGCAGCGACTTGATCTCACTCTCCTTCGAGCCGTCGAAGACCGGCGACGCGAAGAAGACGCCGTCTTTCATGCCGTCGGCCACGTGTTCCAGGGTCTCGTCATCCAGGTCGACCAGGTCCTGCACGAACGGCGTACCTTTGAACATCTCCTTGAAGGAGCGGCGCAACTGCTCCGCCTTCGAGTTCTCCTGCAACAACTGGGAGACCTTTTGCCCCAGCGCATGTCCCGCCCAGCCAAGGTGGGTTTCGAGGATCTGGCCCACATTCATACGGCTGGGCACGCCCAGCGGGTTCAGGACGATTTCCACTGGGGTTCCGTCCTCGAGGTACGGCATGTCCTCTTCCGGCAGGATGCGCGCGATGACGCCCTTGTTTCCGTGGCGGCCGGCCATCTTGTCGCCGACGCTCAGCTTGCGCTTCATGGCGATGTACACCTTCACCAGCTTGATGACGCCCGGCGGCAGCTCATCGCCCTTCTGCAGCTTTTCTTCCTTCTCCTTGACGATCTTTTTGAGCACGTCGATCTGGCGCGACGTCATCTCTTCAATCTCGTCGATCTGCTCGTTGATCCGCGGGTCCTTGTCGGCGAACTTGATGCGCTTGAGGTTGCGCGTCGAGATGCGCTCGATGGCATCGCGGTCAAGAATCACGCCCTTGGTCAGCAGGCGCTTGTTGGTGCGCTCGTCGTGCAGGTCGGCCAGGACTTCCTTGTTGCCCAGCAGGGCTTCCAGGCGCTTCAGGCGCTCGTCGGTGAGGATTCGAATCTCGTCCGACAAGTTCTTGTGCAAACGCTCGATCTGCTGCGCTTCGATGAACTTGGCGCGCTCATCCTTCTCCTGACCCTTGCGGGAGAAGATCTTTACGTCGACCACCGTGCCCTCGATCCCCGGAGGGCAGGTGAGGGAAGCGTCGCGTACGTCGCCGGCCTTCTCGCCGAAGATGGCGCGCAGCAGCTTCTCTTCCGGAGTGAGCTGGGTCTCGCCCTTGGGCGTGACCTTGCCTACCAGGATGTCGCCGGCCTTCACGGTCGCGCCGATGCGGATCACGCCGCTCTCGTCGAGATCGCGCAGCGCCGACTCGCTGACGTTGGGAATGTCCCGCGTAACCTCTTCCGGCCCCAGCTTGGTATCGCGCGATTCGATCTCGAACTCCTCGATGTGGACGGAGGTGTAATAGTCCTCCTTCACCATCTTTTCCGAGACCAGGATTGCGTCCTCGAAGTTGTAGCCGCGCCACGGCATGAAGGCCACCAGCACGTTGCGGCCGAGCGCCAGCTCACCCATGTCGGTGCAGGGACCGTCGGCAATCACATAGCCCTTGGCAACCCGCTGCCCCTTCTTCACGATGGGCCGCTGGTTGATACAGGTGTTCTGGTTCGAGCGCTTGAACTTGGTGAGCTGATAAATATCGCTGCCCACCTCGCGTGAAAGCTGCATGGGATGATGTTCGCCTTCCACGCGCACGATGATGCGCTCGGAGTCGACCGAGTCCACGATGCCGCTGCGCCGCGCCAGCACCACGGCCCCGGAGTCGCGGGCAGTGACGCCCTCCATGCCGGTGCCGACCAGCGGCGCCTGCGCACGAAGCAGAGGAACCGACTGGCGCTGCATGTTCGCGCCCATCAGAGCGCGGTTCGCGTCGTCGTGCTCCAGGAACGGCACCAGCGAAGCCGCCACCGAAACCAACTGCTTCGGGCTGACGTCGATGTAGTCGACTTCGTCGCGGTTGACCAGTACAAAGTTGCCCGACTTGCGGGCGTTGACCAGTTCGTTGACGATGCGGTCCTTGTCATCGATTTCCGCGTTGGCCTGCGCGATGACGTGCCGGTCCTCTTCCCATGCCGACAGGTAGAAGGAGTACGGCTCGAAGTCGATCATCTTCTTGCGGCGCTCTTTCAGCTCCGCATTGGCCTTCTGGACTTCGCTCTTTTCCAGGTGATCGCCGACGCGGTACTCGCTGTCGCCGGCGTTGACCACGCTGACGTAGTCGAGCACGCGCCCCGACTTCACCTTGCGGTAGGGCGACTCGATGAAACCGTAGTCGTTGATGCGCGCATAGCAGCTCAACGACGAGATCAGTCCGATGTTGGGACCTTCCGGCGTCTCAATCGGACAGATACGGCCGTAGTGCGTCGGGTGCACGTCGCGGACTTCGAATCCCGCGCGCTCACGCGACAGGCCGCCCGGCCCCAGGGCCGACAGACGGCGCTTGTGGGTGATTTCCGACAGCGGGTTCGTCTGGTCCATGAACTGCGACAACTGCGACGATCCGAAGAACTCGCGGATGGCAGCCATGACCGGCTTGGCGTTCACCAGGTCGTGCGGCATGGCCGTCGACATCTCCTGGTAGACGCTCATCTTTTCCTTGATGGCGCGCTCCATGCGCACCAGCCCGATGCGGAACTGGTTCTCCAGCAGTTCGCCCACCGCGCGTACGCGGCGGTTGCCCAGGTGATCGATGTCGTCCACCGAGCCGATATTCTTGCGCAGCTTCAGCAGGTAGCGAATGGTCCCGTAGAAGTCCTCGGGCTCCAGCGTGCGGTTCTCGAGGTTGGTGGCGTCTTCCTTCTCGAACAGCTTGATGTTGAACTTCAACCGGCCCACGCGCGAGAAGTCGTACTTCCGCGGATCGAAAAACATTCCGTGGAAGAGCGAGGTCGCGGTGTCCAGCGTCGGCGGATCGCCGGGACGCAGCTTGCGGTAGATCTCGATCAGCGCTTCCTGCGGCGTCTTGACCGAATCGCGGCGCAGGGTGGTGCTGATGACCGTGCCCACATCGTCGCGCTCGGGGAAGAATACGTGCAGTTCGGCGATGCCGGCTTCCAGCATTTTCGAAAGCTTGTCAGCCGTCAGCTCGGAGTTGGCTTCCAGCAGAACGTCGCCCGTGTTGGTGTCGACCACGTCGGCCGCAACGAATGCACCTTCCAGATCGCTGAGATCGACTTCGATTTCGGAGATCTTGTGCTTCTGGATCTCCTTCATTACCGCGTGCGTGACTTTGCGCCCGGAGTGCGCGATCTCCTCACCACTCTTGGTGGCGATGCGATGCGCCAGCTTCATGCCCAGCAGGTTGGTGGGGTGATCGACTCCCGGCTCCAGCGTCCAGTAAATCTTGTTGTCACGCAGCGCCAGCCGGTCGACGGTGTAGAACGTGCGCAGGATGTCCTCGTCCGAGCGCAGGCCCAGGGCGCGCAGGAAGATGCTGCCCAGGAACTTGCGCTTGCGGTCGATGCGCACATACAGGATGTTCTTCTGGTCGTACTCGAACTCCACCCACGAACCGCGATAGGGAATGATCTTGCCCAGGAAGTAGGTGCGGTTGTTGGCGGTTTCGAAGAACACGCCCGGCGAACGGTGCAACTGGCTGACGATGACGCGCTCGGTCCCGTTGATGATGAAGGTGCCGTTAGTGGTCATCAGCGGAATGTCGCCGAAGAAGACTTCCTGCTCCTTCATGTCGCGGATGGAGCGGCTGCCGGTCTCGGGGTCCTTGTCGTAGATGGTCAAACGCATCGTGACCTTCAGCGGCGCGGAATAAGTCATGCCGCGCTCTTCGCACTCGGCCACGTCGTACTTCAGTTGCAATCCGACAGGATCGCCGCACTTGTTACAAAAGTCGGGTGTGTTGGCGTTGTACGTGCCGCACTTGGTGCATAGCACATCGCCCAGGTGGAACGGATCGGTCTTGACCGTCGCGCCGCAGTTACGGCAGGTAGTGCGCAGGTGGTTCAGCCCCTTGAGGTGGCCGCACTTGCATTCCCAGTTGCCGATCGCGTACTCGACGAAATCCAGCTGCGACACGTTGCGAAAGTCCGTGATCGGAAACACGGACTGAAATACCGCCTGCAAACCGGCGTCATCTCGTTCGCTCGGCAGGGCATCCATCTGCAGAAAGCGGTCGTAGGAACGCTTCTGCACCTCGATGAGGTTGGGAATCTGAATGGTCGCCGGGATCTTGGAAAAGTCGAACCGATTTCTGTTGGCAGTTTTCTGTTGCGCCATGTATAAAGCTCCTAAATCAGTTCCGGCCAGGCTTGGCGGGGCCCGCAGTGAGCACTGATGTCGCGCTCGCCGGGGCGAAGGTCGCACCTGGACGTTGGTTGGCGGCGGAGAACATTGCCGCCGCGGTGTAGCAGTCTGAATCTGAGAAAAGCCGGGTCAGGGAATCGCGCAAAAAGACGAGCGCGCTCGCAGAGACAAACGTCCCCGCAAGCGCCGCTTGAGGCGTTGAGCAATCCCGTAACCAAACAGTCCGGGAATTCGGCCAATTTCTTCCTGCCGAAATATGAATTTCTTCCCGTGCCAGTATCTTCAGGTCTTGTCCTCGGCTTACCTGCCTCATGCACCTGAGCTGATGCCTTGAGGTTCAGCTTGCCGCCTGCCACTCACCTGCTGTGTTTGCCGATTAGATGAAACATCGGCTTCCACGATGCCCGGGAATTCCACGATGCCCGCTGTTAAGCATCGTTCAGCTTCCACGGCTTCATCGCGCCTCTCCACGGCCGCTCCCACGTGGAGAAGTACGTTAGCTACCACCCGGTCGCCCGCAGCGGCAGCAGCCTAAGCACTCCGGCCAGCTCTCCGGAGTCAAGCGTCCCGTCCGTTGCTGCGAGACAACGGCTGAATCCAACCGTTGCGCGCGAACGGGCGGGACAAAACCTTACTTCACCTCGACAGTTGCGCCCGCGTCAGTGAACTTCTTCTTGATGGTCTCGGCTTCTTCCTTGGTGACGCCTTCCTTGACGGCCTTGGGAGCGCCATCGACCAGGTCCTTGGCTTCCTTCAGACCGAGACTGGTGACTTCACGGACAGCCTTGATCACGTTGATCTTGTTCGCGCCGGCAGCGGTCAGGACGACGGTGAATTCCGTCTTCTCTTCCGCCGGGGCCGCAGCCGCCGCGCCCGCACCGGCCACGCCCGCCATCACGACCGGGGCCGCAGCCGCCGCCGAGACGCCGAGGCGCTCTTCCAACTTCTTCACCAGGGCTGCCGCATCCAGAAGCGACAGGCCTACGATTGAATCTTCCAACTGCTGCAGATCCGCCATGTGTTTCTCCAATACTCGTTATTCGTTGTGTTTGATTTCGTTATCGCCCTGAGGCTTCCAGTGTGCCCACCGCATGCCAGACATCACGCAGGAAGCACGCCTCACAACGGATAACTCAATCCCTGCGGAAGCGCTCGCGCGCCTCCAAACCCTTTGGGTAGTGCTGGCCGTCCAGCCCGCACACCGCAAACCTTTTGTCATCCCGAGGCTCAACCGCGAGGGACTGCTTTTTTACGCGCTGGGAGCTTCGCCCCCGGCAAACTTGTTCTGCTCGACGCCCTGGCCGATCACCACAGCCAGGTCGCGGCCCACGGCGTTCATTACCGTGACCAGGCGCTGCGCTGGAGCATTCATCAGCATCAGCAGACTGGCATAGATTTCTTCCTTCGACGGCATGCTCGCCAGCGCGTCGATGTCCTTAATCTGAATGACGCGGCCTTCGACGATGCCTGCCTTGAAGGTGTATTCCGGGTGTTCCTTGGCGTACTTGCTGAGCGCTTTGGCCAGCGCCACCGGATCGCCGCTGGTGTAGGCCACCGACGTAACCCCGGTCAGTTCCTTCAGCGCCTCTTCCACCGGGCTGCCCTTGGCAGCGCGCTCCACCAGCGTGTTCTTCACCACGCGATATTTCGCGCCTGCGCCGCGTACCGCCTTGCGGAGCTCGAAGTCCTTCTCCACCGTCAGCTTGGCAAACGTGCCAACAATGGCGTGGCTGGCCTGTTGCAGTTCTTCGCTAAGTTTTTCAATCTGCTCGATCTTTTTCGCTCTGGTAACCGCCATGTCCGATCCTCTTCGCCGCGCTCAGAAGGCGCGATCCGTTATGCCTTCGCTGCCGCTTCCACCGGCGCAGTGTCAATCGCGACGCCCGGGCCCATGGTGGAGCTCAGATAGCAGCCCTTGATGTACTTTCCCTTGGCGACCGAGGGCTTTGCCCTGATCACGCTGGTGATTACCGTCGCCGCGTTTTCCACCAATTTGTCGGGCGTAAATGAAATCTTGCCCACCGGCACGTGTACCAGCGCCGTCTTGTCAGTACGGAACTCAACTTTGCCGGCCTTGGTCTCCTTGACGGCGGACGCGACATCGAAGGTCACCGTTCCCGTCTTGGGGTTCGGCATCAGTCCGCGCGGACCCAGCACCTTGCCCAGCCGGCCCACCGACTTCATCATGTCGGGGGTGGCGATGACCGCGTCGTAGTCGGTCCAGCTTTCCTTCTGGATCTTCTCCACCATGTCCTCGCCGCCGACGAAGTCAGCCCCCGCGGCCTCGGCTTCGCGCACCTTTTCACCGGTCGCGATGACCAGCACCTTCTTCGTCTTGCCCAGTCCATGCGGCAGAACCACGGTGCCGCGCACCATCTGGTCGGCGTGCTTGGGATCGACTCCCAGGCGCATGGTGAGGTCCACCGTCTCATCGAACTTGGCGAACTTCACCTTCTGCAGCAATGGCACGGCGTCCTGAAGCGTGTAGTGGCGCGCTTCAATCTCTTTCCGTGCCTTCTCGATGTTTTTCCCGGATTTCTTCATTGCATTCCTTGTCTCCCACCGCCGCCCGCTGTTCTGAACCGCCGTGGTATGTGCGACTGTCCCACGATGTGGGACAAAACTCTTACGCCGTGACGTCGATGCCCATCGAGCGTGCGGTACCTTTCACGCTGTTCACCGCCGCTTCAATCGAGGCGGCATTCAGGTCGGGCATCTTCTGCTTGGCGATTTCCATCACCTGCTTCTCGGTGACCGTGCCGACCTTGTCTTTGTTCGGCGTTCCCGATCCCTTGGCCACACCCGCGGCCCGCTTCAGCAGAATGGCCGCCGGCGGTGTTTTGGTGATGAACGTGAACGAGCGGTCGCTGTAAACCGTGACCACCACCGGAATGATCAGCCCATCCATTTCCTTGGCGCTGGTGCGAGCGTTGAACTGCTTGCAGAACTCCATGATGTTGATCTGCGCCTGTCCCAGCGCGGGGCCCACCGGGGGCGCCGGCGTGGCCTTGCCCGCCGCAATCTGCAACTTCACCGAACCAGTAATCTTCTTTGCCATTGCTCGTTCCTAAATGAATTCCGTTCTTTTGCGCTCTTGGCTGCTAGGTTATGACCTTCTCCACCTGCCCAAACTCCAGTTCCACCGGAGTCGAGCGGCCGAAGATCGTCACCATCACTTTCAACGTCTCGCGGTCCTCGTTGACTTCGTCCACCACGCCGGTAAAGCTGGCGAACGGGCCCTCGGTAATGCGTACCGACTCGTTCTTCTCGAACTTGACCTTCAGCTTCGGTTTTTCCTTGCTGTCGGCAACGCGATAGACGATCTGCTGTACTTCTTCATCCGACAGCGGCGTCGGCTGCTGGCCGGTGCCCACAAATCCGGTAACCCGCGGCGTGGACTTCACCACATGCCACACGTTGTCATCCATGTCCATCTCCACCAGCACATAGCCGGATAGAACATGCGCTCGCTGGTGTACTTCTTGCCACCGCGAACCTCGGTTACCGACTCGGTCGGAATCAGCACCTGGCCGATGCGATGCTCGAGCTCGGGATAGGCGCGGACCCGCGATTCCAGCGACTCTTTTACCTTGCGCTCGAAGCCCGAATAGGTGTGGATGATGTACCACTTCATATTCGGATTGCGCGGAGTCTCCTCCGCCACGGCCGTGGTTGTTGCCTCGGCCGCCGCTTCGCTGGAGGACTGTGCCTCTGCGCTGTTGGTCTCGGGTTTTGTCTCTTCGTCTGCCATTACTGCTTCTGCCATCTCTGACAACTAGCGATGCGCCAGGCTCCGCAGGGCGTGGTCCATGGTCTTCTGGAGGATCGTGTCGATAATCCAGAAGTAGGCCGCAAACAGGAACACTGTGATGATGACTACCGTCGTCGTGCCCTGGACTTCCTTGCGATTGGGCGTGGTCACCTTCTTCATCTCGGTGCGCACATCGTTGTAGAAGCTCTTTGCCTGATGCGGCCATGCCTTGATCACCGCCAACTTGTCGCCGCGCGCGGGTTCCGCTGCTGTTGCCTTTGCCATCGATACCTGTTTCCCGCGCCATGGGCGCGCCAGTTTCACTAACCCACTTTGCCCCGTTCAGGGCGCCTTAATCCTGGCAGGGGCGGAGGGATTCGAACCCCCAAGTCCGGTTTTGGAGACCGGCAGTTTAGCCGTTGAGCTTACGCCCCTGTTGAGCCATTAGCCTTGGCGGTGGCTTTTGGCCAGCCAAAAGCGACTTGAGACTCCCTGCCAAAAGCCAAGAGCCAATACTATTTGACTTCTTTATGCGACGTGTGCTTCCGGCACGTCCGGCAAAACTTATTGAACTCCAGCCGGCCTGTCGTGGTCTTCTTGTTCTTGGTGGTGGAGTAATTGCGGTTTTTGCAATCACTGCACTGCAACGTAACAATCTCGCGGGGCATTTGCCTTCTCCATTTCGGTTGCCTCTCCGCTTTGGACTTCGAAGCCTTGTCCGAGTCCAAGCTCGGAAATCAGCGGCTCTCATGCCGCCGAGAAACTTCGGATGTTTCGTCGGGTGGCCCACATATGCCATCTTTTGGCATATGTGGGATTCCAAAACTCTAAGCGATGATCTCGCTGATGGTGCCGGCGCCGACGGTGCGTCCGCCTTCGCGAATCGCGAAGCGCAGGCCCTTCTCCATCGCCACCGGAGTAATCAGCTCGATCTCCAGCGCCACGTTGTCGCCCGGCATCACCATCTCGGTGCCCGCCGGCAGCGTCGCCACTCCGGTCACGTCCGTGGTGCGGAAGTAGAACTGCGGCCGATAGCCCTTGAAGAACGGCGTGTGCCGCCCGCCTTCGTCTTTCGACAGCACGTACACTTCGCCCTTGAACTTGGTGTGCGGCGTGATCGATCCCGGCTTGGCCAGAACCATGCCGCGCTCCACATCTTCTTTGGCAATGCCGCGCAGCAACAGGCCGGCATTGTCGCCCGCCAGACCTTCGTCCAGCTGCTTCTTGAACATTTCCACGCCCGTGACCACCGTCTTGCGGGTCTCGCGGAAGCCCACAATCTCCGACTCCTCGCCCACCTTCACCTTGCCGCGCTCGATGCGCCCGGTGACCACCGTGCCGCGACCCTGGATCGAGAAAATGTCTTCGATGGGCATCAGGAACGGCTTGTCGATGTCGCGCGCCGGCAGTGGCACGTTCTTGTCCACCGCCTCCATCAGCTCGTCAATCTTGGCTTCCCACTCCGCCTCGCCGTTCAGCGCGCCCAGCGCCGAGCCGCGAATCACCGGCAGATCGTCGCCCGGGAAGTTGTACTTGGTCAGCAACTCGCGCACTTCCATCTCCACCAGGTCGATCAGCTCGGGATCTTCCACCGCATCGCACTTGTTCAGGAACACCACGATGTAGGGCACGCCCACCTGGCGGGCCAGCAGCACGTGCTCTTTGGTCTGCGGCATCGGGCCGTCGGTGGCCGCCACCACCAGGATGGCGCCGTCCATCTGCGCCGCGCCGGTGATCATGTTCTTGATGTAGTCGGCGTGGCCGGGGCAGTCGACGTGCGCGTAGTGCCGGTTGGCGGTCTCGTACTCGACGTGCGCAGTGGCAATGGTGATGCCGCGCTCGCGCTCTTCCGGCGCGTTGTCGATGGAGTCGAAGGAACGGAACTTCATGTTCGGGTTGTGCTTCTGCAGGACCTTGGTGATCGCCGCCGTCAACGTGGTCTTGCCATGATCGATGTGCCCGATCGTGCCCACATTCACGTGCGGCTTGCTGCGATCAAATTTCTCTTTCGCCATAACTCCGCCTAGTAATACCGATAAAGTTTGTTGAACTTCTCGCGCAGGGGAAGATCGATCTCCTCCAGCGCGGTCAAATAAAACTCGCGAATCTGTGCCCGGTCGCTCAGGCTCAGTTCGTCATAAAGCTGCTTCGCCCGTTTGCCACCCTTGGCCAGGGCCGAATCCACGGCCTCAATCAACCGCTCGTTGAGGACCCGATCAAAGTCGCGAATCGGAACTTTCTTGCGCTACACCAGCCGTAAGAAGCTCTCTCCGTTCTGCCGGTAAACAGTTGCACTTCCGATTGGATTTTTGCAAACTCTTCCAGCTTTTCGATACTGATACCGGCCTGTCAAAGCCGGTCTGGATTCCGACTGCATGCCGGAAATAATCATCCGCGCGGGCGAGCCCGCAGCAAACCAATCCTTAAGTTTTGGGGCTGTAAGTATTTGACGCTCCAGGCGCCAAATGGATTCTTAGCCCACCGTTCACCGCCAAAAACCTGGAGCTGATGATCGGGATTGAACCGATGACCTCTCCCTTACCAAGGGAGTGCTCTACCAACTGAGCTACATCAGCTTAAAACCACAACCTTGCAGGAACCT